>JADFAL010000097.1 GCA_015665275.1 Flavobacteriales bacterium
GCCCATTTCTTCATATATCGAATTCCCGGAGTTGTTTTGCGCGTATCAAGAAGCTTTGCGTTAGTGCCGTCAATCAAATCCACAATAGCCCTTGTTTGTGTTGCAACGCCACTCATACGCTGCATGAAATTGAGTACGAGTCTTTCGGTACTTAAAATTGATATTGATGGGCCTCGAACAATAAATGCAAGATCTCCTGGTTTTACACGATCTCCATCTTTGAGGAAAACTTCCATTTCGATGGAATCATCATACCGCTTAAAAATTCGCTCTGCCAGTTCAATTCCAGCAATAACTCCCTCCTCTTTCACCAATAGCTTGGCTTGACCAATTGCATCTTTCGGGACACAAGAAAGCGAAGAGTGATCTCCATCTCCTACATCCTCTCTTAAGGCATTATCAATAATCGAATCAATCATAATCCAAAGGTACTGACTCTAGAGCAAAGGAAAATACGGTAGGCACTAATTTTCGATGGAAATGCTTTCGATTTTAAAGCTTCCGCTGATCTTTTTGAAATGGATGGTGACGCGGAACTCCGTGCTTTTACTCTTATATGTTCCTATACCAAAAGCACCTTCGCTAGAATCCGATCCCTTGTGAATGAAACTGAATGAACTTGGAGGATTCTTGGTGAAGAAGCTTTTCAACACCTGAGTCGCTTGTGATTTTGAATAAACGCGTTCGTCGTCCAAAATATTTATCAAACATTTGTCTTTGCACATTGAAGCCAGAGACGACGCGTTACCGGACTTAAAAGCCGATTGCACCGATCCATACGGAGCATCAGCGGGCACCGAAGGCCCCGTCAGTAATAACAGGGATAATAGTAAAGCGATCATAATTCATTTGTATTGTTTCCGTCCTTAAACCTACAAATTTAATGCCTAAAATCCAGCGCACCAGGAATATTAATCGCAACTCAGGTTTTGTGTAAATTCGCTACATGAAAATCAAAGTGATTTGCATCGGTAAAACGGGGAAAAATTTTCTTGTAGATGGCGAAAAAGAGTATCTGAATAGGCTAAAGCACTATACCAAGGTGGAAAAGGTAGAATTGCCAGACATTAAAAACGCTCGAAAATTAAGTCAGGATCAAGTTAAAACGGAGGAAGGGAAAGCCCTTTTAAAATTAATAGACGCTGGTGATCAGGTGATTTTGTTGGATGAAAAAGGCAAAAATTACAGCTCTGAGCATTTTGCAGAATTTCTTCAAAAACGGTTCAATCAAGGTGGGAAATGTGTGGTTTTCGTAATTGGCGGCGCTTATGGGTTTTCGGAAGAATTATACCATCGTGCTCAGGGAAAATTAAGTCTTTCCTCGATGACATTTTCGCATCAAATGATTCGTATGATATTCTTCGAGCAACTTTATCGAGCAATGACGATACAAAAGGGAGAACCCTATCATCATTCATAAGAGGGTAAGTAGGAAATATTGAATTGGGAGGTCTCGATGGCTTAGGCTTTTGAGGCCGGAGTTACGGGCGAGCCACGATCCATTTGTAGATTCTGTCTGATTTTTGAAACCAATCCTGCATTTTTCGTATACCCTTACATCGTAAAGTTTGAAATGCTGCGCGTTGCAATTTTGAAATGAACACAATAGCAAGTCAATATCTTAGCCTATTTGATCTTATTGCCACCCTATTCTGGGCAGGGATCTTGCTGTTCTTTGCTCATTTCCACTACCAACAAAACAAGCACAAAGAGCATTACAAATTCTATCTTTTCAACGTTTACGCCAAGTTTTTCTTCGCGATGGCCTTTTCTGGTTTTTACTTGTTTATAGTACAGGGTGGAGATACCATGGCATATTTTGATGGGGCCAGTGTTCTGAACAATCTCTTTGTCCAATCACCCGGAGCCTATGTAGACGAAATGCTGACCACTGGTGATATGGTCAAGTATTGGAATGTTTACGATGTTGACACCGGATATCCACCCGGCTGGATTTATCGAGAGCCCGAAAGCTTCTTTATTTCAAAGATTATTAGCCTTTTTTCCTTCCTGACTTTTAAAAGCTACCTGGCCTCAACGCTGATAATCGCATTCATGGCGGCCCATGCCAGCTGGAAACTGTTTACACTCATTCTTGAATTCAATTTAGCCAAGCCGCTCTACATTGCGCTAGCAGTCCTTTTACTTCCTTCTGTAAACTTCTGGTGTACCGGCATCTCAAAAGATTCGTTTGTCTATATCAGCTTGTGTTACACGGTTTATTATGGCTTCAAGTATTTCCACCATGGGAAGTTGAGCGTCCGTGAATTCATCAGTCTGTTATTTGTTATTTGGATCACATATCACATTCGATCTGTATTCCTTGTGGTTATTGCTATACCGTTCGCTTTGGCACTTTTGACAAGAATATTGAAAAGATGGGGACTCCAGAACTTTGCGGTAATGGGAATTCGATCGTTGGTTTTGTTCTCAGGCTTCATACTCACCATTCTAAGTCAGGCGTCGAAATCCGAGCAAGAATTATTGCAATCGAACGCCTTCCTACAAGAGGCTGCCGTTACTCAAAATGACTTCTCGAAAAACGAAACCTACGGTGAGGACAGGTACGATCTTGGGCAGGTAGAATTCACCCTCGGCGGATTGCTTCGTGTAACCCCATTGGCCGTATTTACCGGAGCGTTCCGACCTCTTTTTTGGGAGGCATTGAAACCCAATCTATTTCTGAACGGATTGGAAAGCCTGCTCTTATTATTCGGACTCGCTCGTTTTATCTTCAAGCGTCCCCTGGCAAAATTTCGCTTTATTCGAACGCATGAATTCTTGTACTTCTGCCTGATTATTGTCTTCCTTTTAAGTTTTATTACTGGGCTGACATCAGGACTTTATGGCGTATTGGTGAGACTACGCGCTCCACTACTCCCCTTCTTATTCATACTTCTCAATGTCGACTTTAAATCCTTTGGCTTGCTAGAAAACAAGAAGAAAAGCAAGCAAGGATTATCCTCTGATGGCACACGCATTATTGTTCACGAGTCGTTACGAAAAAATAACGACTGACGCGACCCAAAAGCAGTTCGAATTGCTTAATTTCGCTTCAAACCTAATTTGCAATGAGAGCACTCGTTACCGGAGCCGATGGATTTATTGGCTCTCACCTTACGGAAATGCTGTTGAAGCGTGGCTATCAGGTCAGAGCTTTGGCGCAATACAACTCGTTTAATTACT
This sequence comes from Flavobacteriales bacterium, assembly GCA_015665275.1. Taxonomy (GTDB): domain Bacteria; phylum Bacteroidota; class Bacteroidia; order Flavobacteriales_D; family Crocinitomicaceae; genus UBA4466. The sequence continues at coordinate 3,187 of JADFAL010000097.1, forward strand.
GGGGATGGATTGATGATCTGCAACATGAAAATCTGGAGATTGTTTCTGGGGATGTACGCGACGCTAATTTTTGCCGCGAAATCGTAAAGGATATGGACGTTGTGTTTCATTTGGCCGCTTTGATTGCCATTCCTTACTCATACGTTGCTCCCGGAAGTTATGTTGATACCAATGTAAACGGGACACTCAACATTTGTCAAGCTGCGAAGGATCACAATACGAAAAAAGTCATCGTTACTTCAACATCCGAAGTGTATGGTACCGCACAATACGTTCCTATTGATGAGAAACACCCGAAACAACCGCAATCGCCTTATTCCGCCTCGAAAATTGGAGCAGACATGATGGCTATGAGTTTCTTCAATTCATTTGATTTACCCGTGGTAATTGCACGTCCGTTTAATACCTACGGACCCCGTCAATCTGCCAGAGCGATAATCCCAACAATTATCTCTCAAATTGCAAGCGGTGTGCAGGAAATCAAATTGGGCGATCTTACACCAACTCGTGATTTTAACTACGTTTCGGATACATGCGCAGGATTCATTGCATTAGCAGAATCGGATCAGGTAATAGGGAAAGAGGTAAACATTGCCAGCAATTCTGAAATTTCCATGGAAGCGACCTTAAATTTGATTGCGGAAATCATGAAAAGTGACGTTCAATTCATTCAAGACGAACAACGTATTCGTCCAGCCAAATCTGAGGTTTTCCGATTGTATGGCGACGATACTTTGATCAAGTCATTGACGGATTTCAACTCTGTGGTTTCGTTGGAAGCTGGATTGAGTAAAACAGTTGATTGGTTTACGAAATCAGAGAATTTGGCACGTTACAAAACAACGATCTACAACGTATAATCATGGCGTATAAGATCCCACTATTTCAATTAAATTTCGACGAGGCGGAAGAAAAAGCCGTTGTTGAAATACTTCGTAGCAAGTGGATTTCAATGGGACCTCAATCCCAAGCGCTGGAGGAGAAATTTGCCAAAATGTTGGGGAGTAACCATGCTGCCGCGATGGCGAATTGTACCGCTGCGCTTCATCTTGCCTTATTAGCATTGGATGTAAAAGAAGGAGATGAAGTTTTGTGTCCATCCTTGAGTTTTGCGGCGACTGTGAATTGCATCAAATATGTTGGCGCCACTCCTCGTTTTTGCGACGTCGAAAGCCTTGAAAAACCAACCATTTCCATCGATCAGATAAAGGCGAATTTTTCTGAAAAAACGAAAGCAATCATCGTAATGCATTATGCTGGTCATCCGTGTAATATGGATGCCATCATGAGATTTGCAAATGAAAAGAATATCCCAGTAATTGAAGACGCTTGCCATGCGCCATTATCAGAATGGAACGGCAAAAAACTTGGGACTATTGGCGCTATTGGCTGCTATAGCTTTTTCTCCAATAAAAACATATCCACCGGTGAAGGAGGCATGCTGATTACAGACGATGCAAAGATTTACGAAAAGGTAAAATTATTACGCTCTCACGGCATGACAACTATGTCTTTTGAGCGATCGAAAGGTCACGCAACGGCATATGACATCGTAGAACTAGGCTATAATTATCGCTTGGACGATATTCGGGCTTCCATTGGACTTGTGCAGCTAGAAAAATTGCCCTCCGATTTGGCCAAAAGAAAATTTGTTCGGGAATGGTACTTGAAGGAACTTGAAAACATGTCAAGTATCGTTGTTCCATTCGCAAACAACACCGATTTTTCTTCCAACTACGTATTCACCATCAATTTGGTGGATTCGGATTACGAAAAACGAGATGCACTGCGCAATTTCATGCACGAAAATGGCATTCAAACCAGTGTCCATTATCCAGCAATTCATCGCTTCTCCATTTATCAGAATCTTCCTGCCGATCTCCCAATAACTGAATACGTTTGTGATAACACGCTGACACTTCCGATGTACGGAAATCTCTCCAAGGAGGAAGTATCATTTATTTGCGACACCCTCAAGAAAGGAATTCAGCATGTTTTCGGGTAAAACTTTACTCATATTCGGAGGTGGATTTTTACAACAATCCATCATTGACCAATGTCGAAAATTGGGCGTCACCAGCGTTGTGATTGACCCATTTGATGGCGCACCTGGCAAGGAAACAGCAGATCATTTTGAAGTAATTGGCGGACAGGATTTTGAAGGCACATTTGAGGCAATTGAAAAATACAATGTCGATGGAATTATAACGAGCGCCACTGACAAACCCCTGATCATGATGGCCCGAATCGCCCAAGAATTCAATCTTCCCTTTTATTCGGTTCGGACTGCAGTGAATTGTACCGATAAATTTCGAATGAAGGAGGTTTTTCTTGCGAATGGAATCCCGTGTGCGGAAGGTTATTTGATAGAGACAGTAAAAGATGTCCAATCCTACCCGCTTATCATCAAGCCTATTGATAATTCAGGAAGTCGTGGTGTTTATTTTTGCTCGAATAAGAATGAGGCTGAGGCATTCATTGACGCTGCTTTTAAGCACACCAAATCGACGCATTTATTAGCGGAATCATTCTTAGAAGGCAAGGAATACAGCATCGAATCGCTACATTACAAAGATCGGGCTGAAGTGATTCAGATTACTGAAAAAATTACAACCGCATTCCCTACAAATGTAGAGATTGGACATATGGCACCGGCAGCAATTTCAGATGAAGAGAAAGCGGCTATCAACGTGGTGATTCAATCTATTCATAAGGCATTCGAATTCAATTTTTGTGCGGCACATACCGAACTCAAGATTAACAACGGAAAAATCACAGTAATTGAGACCAGTCCAAGGCTAGGCGGTGACTTCATTTCCTCGGATATGGCACCACTTTCTACCGGGATTAACATGGAAGGTCAATTGATTGGAATGTCTCTAGGTTATCCGATGCAGATTCCTACACCGAAGTCGCAATATTCTGGAGCATTTTTCTTCCAATTCGAAGAAGGAAAGCGTATTAAAAAATTGCCTAAATTAGCACCGTTGGATGCATTGCGCACATTGAAAAAAATTGCGATTACGGCTAGTAAAAATGAGACTATTACTTCCGTTCACAGCAGTTTGGATCGATATGGATATTTCGTACTTCAAGCTGAGAGTCGCAAACAATTAATTCAGGATCGAGATCACATTTTTGATTTTGTGTATTCCAATACTGCGTATTTTTAGCTTCATAAAATGCTGCTACAATTAAATCCGAAACAACGATGATCATTGGAGAAAACATCCGGTTACGCCCGCTAAAGAAAAGCGACAAAGACCTCTTTTTTAATTGGCGCAACGATCTCACTTTTATCGAAATGGCGCTAAGCATGCGACTTCCAAAGCACGAATTGCTAGAGGAAACATGGCTAGATAATGCCATGACTGATATTTCAAACAGACATATCTATTTTATCATTGAAGCCAAAGATTCTGATGAAGCCATCGGATTTACAGCACTAACAAATGTGGATTGGATTTCAAGAAATGGCGCGGGTGGAATAGCAATTATGCATCCTGATTACCGCGGAAAAGGACTTTCCACAGAGAGTTTTCGTGCTCTGTTCGATTATGGCTTTAATAAATTGAATCTTCACAAAATTTGGACGCACGTTCATAGCGCAAACCCCGCTTCGATTAAACTGCACGAGCGTTTGGGGTGCACTCTGGAAGGAACACTGAAACAGCATTACTATTGGGACAACGCATATCACGATGCCCTGCAATACGGGATTTTGAAGGATCAATTCAACCAAATCAACGCCTAATATGAAGCCGGATATCATCATCAAATCCAGTGCGACGCTAATGGACGCGTTGAAACAAATGGATACTCAGAGAAGAAAATTACTTGTAGTTCTGGAAAACAAAAAGTTTCAAGGAGTATTGAGTATTGGCGATTTGCAGCGTGCGATTTTGAAGCAAACCCCTCTCGAATCTGAAGTTTCAGAGATTTTGAGAACCATTATCACCGTTGCACATCCGAACGATAGCATGGAAAAAATCAAGGAGATGATGATGGAATTGCGATCGGAAGCCATGCCCGTAGTCAATGACGCCAAAGAATTGGTTGAAATTATTCATTGGGAAGATGTATTTGGATCCAACCAAAAGGCGGCTTCGGAACACATGGACCTGCCAGTTGTTGTAATGGCTGGAGGCAAAGGTACACGCCTTCGTCCCTTGACAAATGTAATCCCCAAACCATTGATTCCAGTAGGTGAAAAAACGATGCTGGAAACTATCGTAGAAAGCTTTACTCAGTATGGATGTTCTACTTTTCATGTGAGTGTCAACTTTAAAGCTGATATGATTCGTTACTATCTAGAAAATAACCCCGTAGAAGGTGCGACATTCTCTTATTTTCAAGAACCAAAACCCTTGGGAACAGCGGGAAGCTTGAGCTTATTGAAAGATCAGATTAAGGACACGTTTTTTGTGACGAACTGCGACATACTGGTTGAACAAGACTACACCGAAATTTACAAATACCACAAGGAAAACAACAACGAATTAACGGTAGTTGGAGCCTTAAAACACTTTGACATTCCCTACGGAACTTTAGAAGCTGGAGAAAACGGTATCCTTAAAGATATTACGGAGAAACCGTCAATGACGTACCTCATCAATTCTGGATTGTACATTTTGGAGCCGCATCTGATCGACGAGGTTCCTGAAGATGAATTCTACCACATTACGCATCTGATCGGGAAACTGATGAAAGAAAATCGGCGGGTAGGAGTCTTCCCAGTGAGTGAGAAGAGTTGGAAAGACATCGGAGAATGGAAAGAATACTTCAAATTCATCGATCTAAAACTATGAGGATTGTCATCCTAACACCCATTCCACTGTGGCATCCAGGCACAAGCGAGTTGATGGATCGACTTCGAGAGCGGGACATCGATGTTACAGTTTTGGATATTTTCCATGGCAAACTTATTGATCATAACAACAACATTGTCAACTTGTTGCCACTCAACCTTACTGGAATTGCGGCAAGAATCTATTTGAAGCTTTTTCGTAAATCCTTTGTAAAAAAACATACGAAATCAGCGGATATTCTTGACCTGCATTTTGTGGAAGCGGCATACGGTAAATACATTCCTACTTTAGGGAAGAAGTTCATTTGTACAATGTTCGGATCGGACCTATTTCGCACCAATGAAGAAGCGAAAAACAACCAACGGGTTTTGTTTGATTCCTGCGATCGCATTTTATTATCGAAAAACATGGTTCCCTACTTTGAGAAGCATTTCGGGGATAAGCCAGACAAATACCTCTTCAACCAGTACGGATCTGATCGAATTGATAGTGTTTATGATGCCATTAACGTTTTGGACAAACAAAAAATGCAAGAGAAATGGTCCATTCCAGAAGGCAGCACTGTTGTTACAATTGGATACAATGGTAAGCCCGAACAACAGCATTTGAACGTTCTGGATTCACTGGAAAGACTCAGCGAGCAGGAAAAATCGATGCTTTTTTGTGTCTTCCCGATGACCTATGGCGGTGACGCTACCTATCATTCTTCGGTAACTCAAAAAGCCGAAACAGCTGGATTAAAACACCGAATTTTATTGGAACGGCTGTCCAATGAAGAAATTACCGAATTGCGCATTATTTCTGACATTACCGTGAATACTCAGACAACTGATGCACTAGCGAGTTCTATAAAAGAGGCCATGATATCCGGAGATGTCTTACTCGTAGGAGATTGGCTTCCCTATGATATTTACGAAGAAATGGGGGTATTCTATCATACCTCAAATTTCGAATCCATGGAGGACAACTTTCGTTATGTTCTGGAAGATGTTGATAAGCTACAAGAACAATCCGCAAAAAACGCTGATATCATTCGTAAATTTGCTTCCTGGAACGTATTAATCGATACTTGGATCAATGACTACCAGCAACTTTACAATGAAGGTAAATAACGACATCAACCTAGGCTGCGGCCACATCTCCCACGATAAAGAACTGGGTGGATATTATCAGGATTTTAGAGAAGCAATCTATCATTTCGATAACAATTCATTGGGTCGTTTTGATGACAAAGGAATTCCATATCTAGTAGAAAAAGATAGAGAGGTTTACAGTATTGTTTATACCATTCAGTACGCATTGATTCAGCACGAATTCATGATGCATGAGGGTACAAGTAAAGAACGATTAAAAATCTTCCAAAACTGCCTTGATTGGCTAGATGAACAATCTGAAACATTTAAAAATGCTGTCGTTTGGCGAAGCGAAGCCAACATACAATACAATCTTCCTAAAGGCTGGATTTCTTCGATGTACATGGGACAAGCGATCTCATTGTACCTTAGAGCTTACCAACTTTTTGGAAATAAAGCATATTTAGAAACGGCTGAAAAAGCATTCAAATTCTTCAAGTACGACTATTCTGAAGGAGGGGTAAAGCGCATTGATGAAAATGGAAATTTATGGCTTGAGGAGTACCCAACGGACCCGGCATCGTATGTGTTAAATGGATTTGCGTATACTTTCTTCGGGGTTCTGGACCTCTACCGGGTTACTGGCTCTAAAGAGGCAAAAGAAATGTACGATGCCTGTATTGATACGCTTGAAAACAACTTGCACAAATACCATCGTTGGTATTGGTCTGTATACGATCAGAAAAAGGAGCAATTGGTTTCCTATTATTACCAAAAGAATGTTCACATTCCGTTACTGGAAATTCTTTCGAAGCTCACTAAAAAGCCGATATTTGCAACGTATCATTCTAAATGGGCCCGGCAATTGCAGCGTCCATTGAATAGATTGATTGTACAACTAATGTATCGCGTTCAACCGCGATTAAAACGCCTACGAAAATGAGTAAAGCCAGAGAAATTCTAAAGAAAAGAATCGACGAGGAAATCTTGCTGTACTATCCCGACATTTCCATGTATTCCGAAGAGTTTTATGAACGTTTACTCGTTCGTTGGAGCGACGACAGTGTTTTTTCAGAGAATCAGCGATTTGAGATGATTGATCAATTCATCGACAATCCTAAAGAAAAGAGGTTCCTAGACATGGCTGCTGGATGCGGAAGTTTTGTCCTTCAAGGGTTGCGAAAGGGATACAACACGTGGGGAGTTGAACCAGAGGAATGGAAGCATGATGTAATAGATGCAAAATTCGAAGAGAATGATTACCCGGAAGATTGGCGCGATCACATTGTGAAAGGTGTAGGTGAAAAACTTCCATTTGAGGATGAATCATTTGATCATTTTGACAGTTGGCAAACAATTGAGCATGTAGGGGATGAACGTGATTGTATACATGAATTGTACCGTGTTTTGAAAAAAGGCGGATCGGGAATCCTCAGAGGTCCTGATTACATCTGTTTCTATGAAGGACACTACCGCATGTTCTGGTTCCCACTCATGGGAAAAGGAAAGTTTGCAAGAATGTATCTTAAAATGCGAGGTAGACCTTTTGGAGGGTTGGACACATTTCACCCTGTAAATCCATACAAAACAAGACGCTATTGTCGTGAGGCAGGATTCAAAATAATTGATATCAAACGAGTTCAGATTTATCGTGCTGCAAAACGACGCATGCCGATTCTAAAGAAACCAATTTTCAAACCTGCTCTTTGGTTTATTTATCTTGGGTGGGACCTGTATCGCGGAATTCGATACGTTGGACGCAGAGAAGCGACGATCAGCTACCATTTGGTAAAAGAATAGCATGAGCAAAATAAAGGCTTTTATCGGCGAAACGTTGATCTACGGATTTGCGAACGTGTTTACGAAGGTATTCGCTTTTATTCTCATTCCATTGTACCAAGATTTAGGGATGGATGCCTATTCCAACATCATTATGTTGCAATCGGTTTTTTCCGTTTTAGCCTTTCTTTTAGCGCTAAACTCGGGTGTATTCTATTATTACTACGAGTACGAACGTCAACGATATCGGAAATTGGTATTCACGACATGGTTCTATTATCAAATTGGACTTGCCTTCTTACTCTTAGGATCATTATTCCTATTCCGAGAACAATTAGCCAACCTACTCTTTGTAACAGACAGTAACCGAGGAGAACTTGAATGGGCTTTTGTCTTGATTGGTTTCCAGTACTTTCCTTACATTTTCAATATTACCAACATTAACCTTTTTCGAATTCAAAGAAGACCTAAAGGTGTAATGCTCATAGCACTTTCGGAAGCTGCTTTAACCTTAGGAATTGTTGGGACAGGTACCACTTACTTTGATTTCGGATTGATAGAAATTGTTGCCTCACAGATAGCCGCCCGATCGTTCGTAGCAATACTCTTTTTGAATTCAGCGAGGCTATACCTCAACATCAAAAATTTCTCCAAGGTAATGCTAAGAAAGCTTTTTGCATTCTCGTGGCCATTCTTTATTATCAGTGCATTCTCATGGACGATAATAAGCCTTGATAAATTTATTGGAGTCGATTTGCTAACGAACAAATACGATGTCGCTATCCTTGCCTTCGCTATGCAACTTAGCATTCCTATTGCGATTTTAGCGGACATGATTCGAATGGCAATTGGTCCTTTCGTAATGTCAATTCGAAAAGAAGAAGATGCAAACAAAAGCTATCAGCAGGTATTTGATTTATCCGTCTTTGTCGGTTTCGGGACCTTGGTAATGCTGATTGTATTTAGTCCAATTTTGATTGACCTACTTTCCACGAGCTCTTCCTATCTCATTGTTTTAGAAGTGCTTCCACTTATCGGATTGGGTAGCGTAATCTCGTTGATTGCGAATCAGTTTGCTATCTCTTTTAGCCTAAATAAAAAGAACGTTTACATATTGGTTGCTACCGTAATTGGTGGAGTTATTGGCTTCCTCGTCAACTTTATGTTTATGACCGAACATGGATTCATAGTCGCTGGAATCTCACAAATTGCTTCATACGTGATCATGGCAGTCATCTTGTATTTCTTGGGTGTACGCGTAGCTAAATTGAACATGAAACTTCTCATGACCTTTGTAATGTTGGCCATTGTATGCGGATATGTGACCTTCATTTACCTGAACATTGAAAGCATTCTTCAAAGGAACTTCCTGCCGATGATTTTGGCTGGGATAGTCGCGGGATTGTTGTTGATTGTAACCTACTTTAAGTTTCAAAAGATATCTCCGCGCCTTCTGATTGGTTATCTTAGTAAACGCAAATGAAGAAAGTCCTAATCCTTGCATACTTCTACCCGCCTTCAATCTTTGTCGGTGGGCAGCGTATCGATTATTGGGCAAAACATTTACATCAATTTGGATATTATCCAGTGATAGTAACACGAAATTGGAATGATGGACAAACCACGCTAACAGAGGCAGTTGAGGAAAATGAACTTAAAATTGAAAAGCACGATACTTACGAAGTTCATCGCGTTCCTTACAAACAAACGCTTCGAGACAAACTAGCGGATAACCCAAGAATGAAAGTGATCCAGAAAGCACTCACATTTTGGGAACTTATCATGTCCAACTTTAGCACAAAAGCACTGCCCTATAGCAACCTGCACCCTTATTGCGATCAACTTCTTAAGGACGGTAATTACAGTACCTTTATAGCTTCAGGAAGACCTTTTCAAACGTTCCATATCGGATATAAGCTCAAAAAGAAACATTCCATTCATTGGATTCCAGATTTTAGAGATGAATGGAACAGTCATTACCGAATTCAACCAGCGGGTTTTATGCGTAAAGCTATTGCCTCTTTAGAACGGAAAAGTGAGAAGAAATGGCTCTCAAATGCCGATTGTTTCACTACGGTCTCGGAGGCTGGATTAAAACGAATTGAAGCCTTCACAGGGAAACGTGGATTTGTTGTACAGAATGGATTCGATGCTATTTATAGCGATCGAAAAACGAGTGCAACTAAACTAAAAATTCTCTATGCTGGAACTTTATATCCTTACCAGAATATCGAGCAGGTAACCGAAGGGATCCGAAGTATAGACAACCCAAATTTGAAATTCTATTTCATTGGAAGTTGTGTTTCCACTGAAACAAATCAATATTTAAAACAGCTCGAACAGGATGATCCGGAGCGAATTCATATCATTGATAAAATGCCCAAAAGTGAGTTCGAGCAGTTGATTGGTGAAATGGATATTGGCGTCCTACTCCCCTATCAAAATCTTGATGGTTGTCTGCCGGTGAAGATCTTCGACTATTACGCACATGGCTTAGACTTGTTACTTTGTCCTTCCGACAATGATCTGATGGCGAAATTTATTTATGATACAAAATCAGGGGAAGTCGTCGCATCCCAAGAGGGCCTCGTAAAGTACCTGAAGGATCAGCTAGACCTCATCAACTCAGGAAAAAAGGATCACGATAGAGATTATAATCTTGGTAAAAAATATCATCGCCTTTATCAAAATGAACTTCTTGCAAAAACACTCGATTCGCTGAGCGAATGAGATAACCATCACGGAATCAATTGAATTACCCATACGTACAAGTGCGCATTTTTCATCCGTACATTTGAAATTCTTACAAAAGCTCCTCGAATTATAGAAAAGAAACCATATTTTTGAGGCTCGAACATGCCGACTACTAAACATAATACCTGCTTACTATGCACTTCTTCTGACCTGGAAAAGCTTGAACACTATCAAGAGGTTGGATTAGTAAAGTGTAAGTCTTGCAATTTTTTATTTTCTGAACGCATTCCCACTCTTGGAGATTTAATCGATTACTACTCGAATAACTACCAAAGAACTAGTTATTTATCACCTATCACTGTAAAGCGATACAACGAATTGCTAGATGGATTTGAACCGTTTCGTAAAACTGGAAAATTACTGGATGTTGGTGCGGGCTACGGTTTCTTTCTTGAAATTGCGAGAGAACGTGGTTGGGAGGTTCACGGTACAGAACTGACCGAAGAAGCGGTGGAGCATTGCAGAGGCAAAGGAATTAAAATGTTTCAGGGAGAATTTCATGATCTTGATTTGGATCCAAACTCCTACGATGTTATTGTTTCGATTGAAGTAATTGAGCATATCAACACCCCAATTGAGTATTTGAACACTGCTCAAAAAGTACTTCGAAAAGGAGGGCTATTTTATCTTACCACTCCCAATTTCAATTCTATTCTGCGTTACCGTTTGAAAGAACAATACAACGTAATTGAGTATCCAAATCACTTGTGCTACTACACGAGTCGAACCTTGACAAAACTCTTTACCGAGAACGGGTTCCAGCCAATGAACATGAAAACTACGGGGCTCAGCCTTACGCGATTGCGCACCAGCAAGGACAAGGAAAAAGATTCTGGAGAGTTCGTTTGTGAAACTTCCGATGACGAAATGCTTCGTTTTAAAATAGAACGAAATCCAGCTTTGCGCGCGCTCAAGTATTCCACGAACGGAATGTTGAACATTCTGAATGTAGGCGATAGTTTGAAAGCGCACTTTATCAAAAGTTAATAGCTTTCTTCGAGCTTAAACCCAGATGCATTGATACGTCTTTTCCTAGTTAAAAACACTATTTTTACAATTCAATTGTACGTGAACTAATTACTTAATGCAAAACCTACACTCCGAACAAGTAGACAATCATTCCAATTGCCTTATTTGCGACAGCCAAAACTTGGTTGATCTTCAAGGATATGAATCAGCACACTTAAGCAAATGCAACAATTGTGGATTCGTTTTCTGCAAAAGAATTCCAACGATTCAAGAGTTAGAAGAGCACTACAAGGGCTACGGAAGAAACGATTACTTATCTCCCATTACCATCAAGCGCTATAACGAACTCCTAGATGAATTTGAAAAATATCGGTCTACCAATCGGATTTTAGATGTCGGATGCGGTATTGGCTATTTTCTAGATGAAGCCAAAAAACGCGGATGGGAAGTATACGGTACTGAGTATACGGATGAGGCAGTAGAAATTTGTACTGAAAAGGGACACTCCATCCAAAAGGGCAAATTAGATCCAAACAATTACGAAGAGGGATACTTTGACGTTATTACGTCTTTCGAGGTTCTTGAACACATCAATAACCCGCAAGAGGAAATTCAAAACTTCCATTCCATTTTGCGCCAGGGAGGATTGGTATATCTTACCACGCCTAACTTTAACTCCATGTTGCGGTATCGATTGAAATCTGAGTACAATGTGATTTGCTATCCTGAACACCTAAGTTACTACACTCCGAAAACCATTCATCGTTTGTTCAAGAACTCTGGATTCAAGAAGAAAAAAATTCAAACGACAGGATACAGTCGAACACGACTTAAAACGAGTCAAAACAAATCCGATCAGGCGTTTATTTCTGAAAAGTCAGATGACGAGCAAATACGCAATAAGATTGAGAAAAGTAGCGTACTTCAACTGGCTAAAAACACCGTTAACTTAGGACTCACGGTTTTGGGAACAGGAGACAGTTTGAAGATTCGTTACGAGAAAAAATAAAGTAGATTTGTAGCATGTGCGGAATCGCTGGTTTTATTGACTTCAACAAACGTTCGGAACGGAAGCATATCGTCTCAATGACGGATACAATGCGTCATCGTGGACCGGATGGATCAGATTATCAATTTCTAGAGCATTCCAATGCACAAATTGGCTTGGGACATCGCCGACTTTCTATCATTGATTTGAGTGAGCACGGAGCGCAACCCATGCAATTTGATAATCTTTGGATCACCTTCAATGGTGAAATCTATAATTTTCAAGAGATCAAAGACGAACTGATTGGATTGGGACATACATTCACAGGTGGTTCTGATACCGAGATGATTCTTCATGCCTACAAGCAATGGGGAATAGAATGCGTGCATCGGTTCATTGGAATGTTCGCCATCGTATTGGTGGATCTCTCCAAAAAAGAAGTGTATTTGCTTCGTGATCGTCCGGGTGTAAAACCCTTGTTTGTTTATTGGAACAAAGGAGTACTCTTGTACACATCTGAATTGAAGGCTTTTCACGAGCACCCGGCATTCGAAAAGGAAATCAATAAGGACTCAGTTAGTGCGTTTTTACAATACGGAAACGTTCCTTCGCCACACTGTATTTTCAAAAACTGTTTCAAAGTAAAGCCTGGACACTATCATGTCTTGAACTTGGAGAACAAGAGCATGGCTGAAACACAATATTGGAATGTATACGATTCTTACAACGCTCCAAAATCCACTGTGGATTACGATACCGCCAAGTCGGACGTAAAATCCTTGCTACACTCGGCGTTCAATTATCGCATGGTTGCAGATGTACCCGTCGGGGTTTTCCTAAGTGGAGGATTCGATAGTACATGTGTTACCGCACTTTTGCAAAGTGATCGTACGGAAAAGTTGAAAACCTTTACCATCGGCGTTCCTGACATTGGATTAAACGAAGCTCCTTACGCAAAAGATATTGCGGCACATTTAGGAACAGATCATCATGAATTCGAGTGTACCGAGAAGGAAGTTTTCGAACACATCCATGATCTTCCATTTTACTATGATGAGCCCTTTGCTGATTCCAGCGCCATCCCGACGACATTGGTTTCCAAAATGGCTCGTGAACATGTGACAGTTGCATTGAGCGCTGATGGCGGAGATGAAATATTTGCAGGATACAATCGCTACGACTACCTGCATCGATACGGAAAGAAACTGAACCGAATCCCAGGGTTTATTCGTCATTCAATGGTTGGAGCAATGAACGTAATTCCATCGAATCGCATTCCTGTACTTCGAGGAAAGTATAACTTTCACAACCGTTACGAGAAACTCAAGCAAGTCCTGAAGAATCCATCCAATCGGGAAATCATGTTGAGTTTGAGTCAGCAGTTCACCAACAAGCAAATGCGGAAGATTATGGAGCATGATCCTCAGCAATTGGAAACCATGTATTTGTCGGATGAACTGAACCTTGACATCAACAGTTCCCTCGGATACATGCAAGCCATCGATTTCGAAACCTATTTGCTGGATGATATCATGCAGAAGGTGGATCGCGCTACAATGACGGTTAGCCTGGAAGGACGCGAACCCCTGCTCGACCATCGCATTGTGGAGTACGTTGCACCTCTTCCCGATTCTTACAAATATCACAACGGAATCAAGAAACGTCTGCTACGTGATATTGTATATGACTACATCCCGGAATCACTCATGGACAGGCCCAAAATGGGATTTGCAATTCCGCTTGCAACCTGGCTTCAAAAAGATTTACGAGATCTTGTTCACGACCACATTAACGAGCAAAAAATCAGGGAACAAGGATTGTTTGAATGGTCAGAGATTAAATATATTTTGGATAATTTTTATGGCGGTAAAAAAGAATATGACCTCAAAGTTTGGTACGTACTAATGTTCCAGATGTGGTATGACAGATGGATGAATTAATATCATGGCAATGATTCGAAACTTTTTATTTCATAGAGTATCTCCCGAAAGAGATGAATTATGGGATCCCATGGACGTCTCATTGTTTGAAAAATGCATCCGACATATCTCCTCAAAATATGAGGTAGTACTTTTCGAAGACCTGATCAGGGACGAAACTAAGTTGCATTCGGGAAAGTCTTACGCTACAATTATGTTTGACGATGGATATAAAGACAACATTGAATTCGCCGCGCCCATCCTGAAAAAGTATGACATTAAAGCTTCATTCTATGTCGTCACCGACTGTATCAACAAAAATGTACCGACCTGGACGCATACGCTGGAGCACTCATTTCAAAAGACTGAAATAGCCAATTTAAGTATTGATTTTGACTTTTTACCGTCTGAGTATCACGTCAAGAATCTACCAACTCAGGAAGCAAGAGTAAACTATGCGAAGAAGCTTAAGCCGTTCCTAAAAAAATTGCCTTCCAATCAACGCTCATTAGTTTTGAATAGAATTGCGGAAACGTACGTGGATTGTTCTACTCCAAAAATCATGATGAATTGGGAAGATTTAAAGGCATTAAAGGAACAAGGTCATTATATCGGAAGTCATACTGTTTCACACAACATGCTTGGAACAATGTCTAATGAAGAGGAGATTCAATATGAACTTTCCGAAAGTGCGAAAGAGATTGAATTGCACCTGGGACATTTTCCCAAAACCATTTCGTACCCTATCGGAAGTTATGATGATCGCGTAAAACGATTGAGCAAGAAGGTCGGATATGCTTCCGGGCTGGCAGTACACCAAGACTTGTACGATCCTAAAAAGCAGGACAAATTTGAGATAAGGCGTATTGAGCTTTACAATGAACCATGGTGGAAAACCAAAATGCGCATTAGTCACTCGCTGGAAAAGGTAAAATCCATAATACGATACAGATGAGGATAGTTTTATGGATGGGTAACGAACCCAATCAAAAGGCATTAGCGCACAAAATTGCTAAACACCATGACGTGGTTGGATTAGTTGTAGAAACTCGTATATCGAAGCAAAAACTAACACCTAGGCAATTTCTGGAAAAGGCCATAGGTAAGGTTTTTCTTAGTAAAATCAACAATGCGTGGAGCTACCAACATGCCCATTACCGCCAGAAGTATTCCGGTTTCCCTGATATAAACACGTTGGAAATTGAGAATATAAATAGTGATGGAGTTATTGGTTTTACGGAAGCAATGAATCCAGATCTGATCGTTGTGTCAGGAACCAGATTGATTAAAAACAAAACCTTATCAGTACGACCTCCAAAAGGTATAATCAATCTTCACACCGGTCTTTCTCCCTACATCAAGGGTGGACCAAACTGCACCAACTGGTGCATCTCCACAAATCAATTTCATCTTATTGGCAATACCATCATGTGGATTGATGAGGGAATTGATACCGGCAACATAATAGCTACGGAATTGACCAAACTCGATCAAAAGGATAGTCTGAATGATATCCATTTGAAAGTAATGGAACATGCACACGATTTGTACATTCGATCTATTGATGCCATCAGAATTGGAAATGTTCCCAACGTAAAACAATCTGACATCGCTATGGGAACAACTTATTATACTCGCCAATGGAATCTTAGGTCAAAGATCAATCTGATACGTAATCTCAAAAAAAATCGTTCGAATATCAACTCTGAGGAGACGAAATCAAAACAAAGTGCTCTTGTTCTTGTAAATTTGTCCGGAGCTAAACATTAAACACATCAAAAAAGTACTCTACATTTCATACGACGGAATGACCGACCCACTCGGGCAGTCTCAAGTGCTACCGTACATCAAGTCGCTATCAAGACATGGATATAAGTTTCATTTGATTAGTTATGAAAAGCCGGATCGGTTTGCGAAACACAAGAAGGTAATTCAGAAAATGTGCGATGAAGACGCAATCGTTTGGCATCCGCAGTATTACGCGCAAGGAAAAGGTCTTAAAAGTACCTTAAAACAAGTGCGTCGTTTGAACAAAGTAGCGTTCTATCTCCACGACAAACACAACTTCGATATCACGCATTGCCGCAGTTATATTTCAGCACTGGCAGGAATGCGAATGAAAAGTAAGTTTGGAACAAAGTTCATCTTCGACATGCGTGGTTTTTGGGCCGATGAACGCGTAGATGGCGGATTGTGGAACCTCAACAATTTTCTATACAAACGGATTTACAACTATTTCAAAAGGAAAGAACGCGCTTTTTTGAAGGAAGCAGATTACGTGATTTCCCTCACGGAAAACGGCAAAAATGAAATGCTTTCATGGCCCTCAACGGCTTCCGACATCCGGATTAAAGTGATTCCATGTTGCACCAATTTGGCATTATTTGATCCATCAAAAAGTACGGATGAAATAAAAGACGCCTGTCGTGAAAAGGTGAACATTGCCAAAGATCAGTTCGTTTTAGGTTATATCGGTTCGATTGGAACCTGGTACATGCTACCGGAAATGATGGACTACTTCAAAGAAGTAAAAGTTGACAAGCCAAATGCGCAATTCCTCTTTGTAACGGGCGAATCCCCAGAGCGATTGAAAAAAGCGGCAGAAGAAAAAGACATTGATCCTAAGTCCATTTCTGTAATTTCAGTTTTACACCATGAAGTTCCGCACTACATTTCATTGATGGATGCATCCATTTTCTTCATTAAACCCTCTTATTCGAAAAAAGCTTCCTCCCCCACCAAACAAGGGGAAATTATGGCGATGGGCGTTCCACTTATTTGCAATTCGAATGTAGGAGATACCGATTTGATTGTCGCTAGATATAAAGCAGGAACGGTCATTGATGAATTCAACGAAGCGACCTATAAAAACAATATCATCAACCCTGAGGCTTTTGACTCACAAGCAATCGCGGCAGGAGCCAAAGACTATTTCGCACTGGAAAACGGTGTGGAACGATTCTTAGATGTTTATTCAAAGATTTATGAGTAAGCGGATTCTGTTCATAGCTCCATACCCACATGCGCAAGCTCCGTCTCAAAGGTTTCGTTTTGAGCAGTACATCCCTGCATTAAAAGAGGCCGGATATGAAGTTGAAGTAAAACCTTTCCTAAGCGAAAAAGATTGGGCTCCGCTGTACAAGCAAGGATCGTTTATACGAAAAGGTTGGAGCATGTTCCGAAGTTTTATGAAACGATGGGCGCTCATGACTAAAATCCGTCGTTTTGATTACGTATTCATCCATAGGGAAGCCTCCATGATTGGCCCACCGATATTTGAATTCATTATTGCAAAAGTTCTGCGTAAAAAGTACATCTACGATTTCGATGACGCTATCTGGCTACCTAACTATAGTCAAAGCAACGCTAAGTTTCATCGACTGAAAGCATATGGCAAAGTGAAGAAGATTATTCGCTGGGCAGATACTGTAGTGGTTGGAAATGCTTTTCTGGCGGAGTACGCAAGACAATTCAACGAAAACGTTCAAATTATTCCTACTACAATCGATCTCGATAAGGTCCACAATCAAGTCACCAAACACGAGAAAGACCTCATCCGAATTGGCTGGACTGGATCGCACACTACAATGGAATATTTACCGCTCCTCGTTCCGACTTTAAAAGAATTAGAGAAAGAGTATCCCATCAAGTTTCGGGTAATTTCAAATCATCCGCCGAACATTGATCTCGCTTGTTTGGAATATGTAAAATGGAACAAGGAAACCGAAATTGAAGATTTGGCCGCGATTCACATTGGCGTTATGCCTTTGATAGATTCCATTTGGGCCAAAGGAAAATGTGGATTCAAAGGATTGCAATACATGTCCTTGGAGATTCCATCAGTAATGTCAGCCGTTGGAGTAAATCCGGAGATAGTGGAAGACGGAGTGAATGGTTTCCTCTGCGAAAAAGAGGATGATTGGAAACGCATTTTACTTCAGTTAATTCAAGATCTCGAACTCCGAAAAACGATTGGAAAAACAGGGCATCAAACGGTGAAAGAACGATACTCCGTTGCAGCCAATACACCCAACTATTTATCTCTGTTCCAATGAAATTAGTATTCGCCACGGCCAATGCCAACAAAGCTGCTGAAATCGCACGCTTACTGCCTAACACTTTTGAAATTGTTACACTGAAAGATTTGGAGGTGAACGAAGACATTCCGGAAACTGCTGAAACGTTAGAAGGAAATGCCCATTTGAAAGCGCAGTACGTCACTGAAAAATTTGGACTTCCATGTTTTGCAGATGATACTGGCTTGGAAATAACTTCGCTTGAGCATCGTCCTGGAGTTCGCTCTGCTCGATACGCTGGAGAGCATCGAAGCGATGAAGACAACATGAAAAAAGTGCTTTCCGAATTAGAGGGTCATTCCGACAGATCGGCACGATTCCGCACGGTAGTCGCACTGCACTTGCCCAACGAAAAACTTGAATTTGAAGGAATCGTCGACGGTGAAATACTTCACGAGAAACAGGGAGTAGAAGGTTTTGGATACGATCCAATTTTCTCCCCAGAAGGTGAGCAAAGATCATTCGCTGAAATGAGTATGGATGAAAAAAATGCCATCAGTCATCGCGGAAGAGCCGTAAAGAAATTAGTTGACCACCTGAAAAAGATATCCTGTTAGATTTACTTCAGTGCAAATTTCAGCACAAGAGGTATAATCATTTACGATCCTCGAAAACCTTTATTGTGGATCCAAGATAATGACTCGTCATAATCCCATTATGCACTTATCCACATCAATATTAAAAACTGTTGTGAAGTGCTCTTTGCACCGCTGTGGTTACCTACACCATGCAAGAAAGCACCTCAATCAATTCAATATATAAAGCAATCATCGAAGATTGTTTATAATTCAGTTTGATTCTTCTTTATTGGTTAGGTACTTTTGCACCAACGAAACTTCATTTTTTTAACTCGAATCTTACGCTATGTCTAAGATTATCTACACTAAGACGGACGAAGCACCAGCTTTGGCAACGTATTCATTTTTGCCAATCGTTCAGTCGTTTACATCTCCAGCTGGAATTACTGTTGAAACGCGCGACATCTCCCTCGCAGGACGCATGATTGCCAATTTCTCCGACTTTCTAAAACCGGAACAGCAAATGGGTGACGCCCTAGCAGAACTGGGTGATTTGGCCAAAACGCCGGAAGCGAACATCATCAAGCTTCCGAATATTAGTGCCTCAGTTCCTCAATTAAAAGCTGCCATCAAGGAATTGCAAGAGGCGGGGTACTCATTGCCAGATTATCCAGAAGAGCCCGCGAATGACAGCGAAAAAGAAATTAAAAGTCGTTACGATAAAATCAAAGGGTCGGCTGTAAATCCAGTTCTTCGTGAAGGAAATTCGGATCGACGCGCGCCTCAAGCCGTGAAAGAATATGTGAAGAAGAACCCGCATTCTATGGGAGCATGGAAGTCAGATTCCAAATCGCATGTATCACATATGACTTCTGGGGATTTCCGTTCAAACGAGAAGTCTACCACAATTGCGGCAGCCACTTCAGCTAATATTGTATTTACAGATGCAAACGGGGATCGTACCAACTTAAAAGAAGGAATTGCGCTTCAAGAAGGCGAAATTATCGATGGGACGTACATGTCCAAAAAAGCGCTTTTAGATTTCTTAAACATTCAGATTGAAGAAGCGAAAGCACAAGGCGTATTGTTCTCATTACACATGAAAGCAACCATGATGAAGGTTTCCGATCCGGTAATCTTCGGGCACGCAGTTCGTGTTTTCTTCGCTGACGTATTTAATGAGTTTAGCGAAACGTTCGACGCACTTGGTGTTGATGTAAACAATGGATTCGGCGATCTATTGAACAAAATCGAACAACTCCCATCCGATCAAAAAGCAGCAATTGAAGAAGCAATTATCAACTGCTATGCCCAGCGTCCTGATTTGGCCATGGTAAACTCCGATAAGGGAATTACCAACCTTCATGTACCCAGCGATGTCATTATTGATGCATCAATGCCAGCAATGATTCGAACTTCTGGTCAAATGTGGAACATCGAAGGAAATTCTCAGGATACGAAAGCGGTAATTCCAGATAGTAGTTATGCTCCGTTGTATGACGCAACTATCGAATTCTGTAAGAAAAATGGTGCATTTGATCCAACGAAGATGGGAACTGTCCCTAATGTTGGTTTGATGGCACAGAAAGCCGAGGAATACGGATCACACGATAAAACATTCGTTCTTCCCTCCAATGGAATGGTACAAGTTGTTGCGAGCGACGGAACAGTACTTTTGCAGCACAATGTTGAGGAAGGAGATATCTGGCGCATGTGTCAGGTGAAAGATGCCCCTATTCGTGACTGGGTAAAGCTAGCCGTGAATCGTGCCAAAGCGACCAATTGGCCGGCCATTTTCTGGTTGAGCGAAGACCGCGCACACGATGCTGAATTGATTAAGAAAGTAAATACCTACTTGCAAGATCACGATACTGCCGGATTGGACATTCAAATTCTTTCGTTGAAAGATGCTACCACATTTACATTGGAGCGTTTGAAGAAAGGAGAAAACACGATTTCGGTTACCGGTAATGTACTTCGCGATTACCTGACTGACCTCTTCCCCATCTTGGAAGTTGGAACGTCTGCGAAAATGCTTTCTATCGTTCCATTGATGAATGGCGGCGGATTGTTTGAAACGGGTGCCGGAGGATCTGCTCCAAAACACGTGCAACAATTCATCGAAGAAAATCACTTGCGTTGGGATTCGTTAGGAGAATTCTTAGCATTGGCTGTTTCCTTGGAGCACCTCGGACTTCAGAACGATAACAAAAAAGCATTGGTTCTTTCTAAAACCTTAAATGACGCCACTACGAAGTTCTTAATGCAAGACAAGTCTCCGTCAAGAAAGGCAGGAGAATTGGACAATCGTGGTTCACACTACTATCTGGCCATGTACTGGGCAGAAGCGTTGTCAAGTCAGACGGAAGACGCTGAGTTGAAAGAAAAATTTGCAGATTTCCACAAAAACATGGCTGCAAACGAAGCTAAAATTATTCAAGAACTGAATGAAGTTCAAGGCGATTCTATTGACATTAACGGTTACTATTTCCCGGATGTTGACAAGGCTTCAGAAGCAATGCGTCCAAGTGAAACACTGAATCAATTGATTGCGTCGCTTTAAGCGCCATTTAATATCATACATTTTGAAGGTTTCTGTGAGTCTATCTTGCGGAAACCTTTCTTATTTTTAAGCAAACTTAAGCGGTGAGAGGATTTTTTCTGTTGTTCTGTTTGATCTCATTTTCAGGGATCTCCCAAGAGTTCCCTAAGGATTGGCTAGGATCTTACAAAGGTGATATGCTCATTGCGAATATGGGACGCCCTACAGATACAATTCCAGTATCATACGAAATGGTCACGTTGGAAGAAGACTCAGTTTGGTCTTATAAAATGACCTTTTTCTCAGAGAAGTACGGAACAATCGTGAAAGATTACAAAATTGTGGCAACCGCCAAAGACGACAAAAACAATTACCTCCTCGATGAGAACAATGGCATTGTGATGGAAATCTCTCTCATGGACGGAACATTCTATGGCATGTATGATGTAATGGACATGATGTTCATCACCACAATGAAGTATACGGATGGAAACATTTATTACGATTTGTTCGCTGCACCTACGGCCGACCCAATGATTACAGCAACTGAAGGAGAAGAATCGATCGAAGCCAAAAGCTACGCACCATCATTGCATCAAACTGCCCTGTTTATCCGAACACCATGAAAAAACTAATTCTAGCAGGATTCTCCCTGGCAATTTTAAACTCTTGCGGCAGCATCAAACCAGAAGCTCCGGAAATCGAGGTAAAGGAAACTCTTGAAATACCAGAACAACCAGTATCCATTGTAAAAGTTCCGATTAAGATTGATTTGGCTCCCTATTTTGAAGAAACCAATAAGGGAGTACCGAAGGAGTTTCGAGGAAATGAAAAGAAATGCGAAGGGGTCAGTTATAAATACTATTTCAAAAGAAACCCCATTGAATTCAAAGGCAAAGGGTCTTATCTGGAATATACTGTGAATGGATCATATTGGATGAAGCTTTCCTATTGTCCCGAATGTCTCAGTTTACTTGGTGCAGGCACTTCATGTATCAGCCCTGTGGTAAAAGTTTCCTGCGGTATCGGAGAACCGATGCGAAAAATGCGTGTAGCCTTTCACTCTAAAATTGGAGTCAACGAACAGTACCGGTTAATGTCAACTACAAAACTAAAAGAGGTTAAAGCGATCTCGCCATGCAAGGTCACATTGTTCAATTACAATGCAACAGGAACACTGGAAAAAGAGGTTAAGAAAGCACTAAAATCCGTTGAGCAAGATATTGACAAAGCCATTGAAGACATCAATTTGCGTCCGGACATGGAACTTACCTGGGAAGCCATCGAAGCTCCGATTGACCTTGAAGGCTACGGCTACATGTTCTTGAATCCAAAAAACGTTGGAATGAGTAGCATTCGCTATAAAGGAGACACAGCATATCTGGATGCCTATTTGCAAGCATTTCCTGAAATTCGACTGGATACCCTTGGATTCAAACCCACGCCACTCCCCAACTTATCTGATATCAAAGTAGAAAATGGTTTCGACGTTAAAATGGATATCACGGCACAATACGATTCGCTGAGCAATATTTTGACGCGAGATATCAGTGGAATGGAAACAGATGTGAAAGGAAAGAAAGTCATTTTCGGAGATGTCGAAATTCACGGGGCTGCGGATCATCGCCTGCATATCAAAGTTGATTTCAGTGGAAAAAAGAAAGGGACAATCTACCTCACTGGAACACCGTCCTTCGATGCAGAGAAACAACGCATTTCCTTTCCCGACCTAGAGTTCGATGTAAAAACCAAAAGTGCGCTTATCAAAAGTGCAAAGTGGCTGTTTGATAAGAAGATTACCAACATGTTACGCGACGCCGCAAACATGGAATTGTCTGAATATTTGGACGAATTTAAAGTCACAGTTGATGAAAGTCTGAACGGTGAAGTAGACAAGGGAGTACTTATGAATGGTGCTGTGGAAGACATTAAAATTGATTTCATCTACCCACGCGAAGACGCTTTATTTATGCGCATTTCCTCCATAGGAACATTGGGGATACAAATGTGATTTGAAATAAGGAATCATAAATCACTTTTTAAAGAGAGATGTCAACTCCTTATTCATGATTCAATATTTTTTATTCGTTACCCCTAACTATTCACCATGTGCGCAGCCACTTTCGGAAAACAAGCATATAAAGCATCCGCCAAATTGGGATCTTGAACGTTTTGATTGATGGCAATTTTCATGCACCGCAACCACTCCTCCATCGCCTGTTGATCAATTTTATGAGGGATATGCCGCATGCGCATTCTTGGATGACCATAACTTGCTGAATATGAATGTGGTCCACCCAGAAATTGCGTTAAGAATTGATACTGTTTATCCCGAATTAGAGATTTATCTGTTTGAAACAAATC
>JADFAL010000016.1 GCA_015665275.1 Flavobacteriales bacterium
ATGACCTATCTCTTCCTCGTGATTGGTGTCAGTGTTGTCAACTCATTAGCTTCTAATAAAATTAGTATCGCGGAAATGGCGGTTATTAATACTTCCGTGGTGGCCATCACTTTCGGACTAGAACGACTTTGGTTGGTAAAGCACGAAACCCGAAAAACAATTACGTACGAGCGTATCGATTTAATTCGACCGGAGACGTATGAGGAAATGAAGGCGGACATTGAAGAACGCACTGGGCTTTCAATCAACAGAGTTGAAGTTGGAAAAATTAACTTCCTAGACGACACGGCTCAGGTAAGAATTTATTACTTTGCTGACGATCAGGCCTTTTCTGATTACAGTTCCAATTAATCATCAAACATGAAGTCCTTTCGCTGGGCGCTTCTTCCTTTCGCTTTTCTGTACGGTATCGCTACGGGCGCGCGAAATTGGTTGTTTAATCTAGGTTGGAAGAAATCGTACACGATTCCCGGGAAATCAATTACCGTAGGAAACCTATCTGTCGGAGGAACAGGGAAATCACCTTTTGTAGCCTATCTCATTCAACATTTCCTAAAGGAAGAGCTACCTGTTGCAACCTTGAGTCGTGGTTACGGCAGAAAAACAAAAGGACTTGCTACAGCAAATGAAGAATCTTCTGCGGAAAGTATTGGCGACGAACCACTACAATATTTTCATCGCTTCCAAGACCAAATTAGCGTGCATGTTGCTGAGGAGCGAAAAGTTGGAGTCGATCATATCCGAAATTCCCAAAGCGATGAAACCGTCCTTTTATTGGACGACGCATTCCAACATCGAAAGGTTAGAGCAGGATTGAACATCCTCATCACAGAATATCAACGGCCTTATTCCAAAGACTTCTTGCTCCCCGTCGGGAGACTTCGCGAATCTAAATCTGGAGCCAATCGCGCTGATATTATTATTGTTTCCAAATGCCCAGAAAAGGTGTCAAATGAAAGCAAAGAGGATTTAACCAAGGATTTGGCAAAAACAGGACAACCCGTGTTCTTCTCTTCCATTCAATACGGAGAATTAGAATTGATATCGGGTGAGCAACCAAATGAAATTAAGGAAGTCCTTCTGGTTACTGGAATCGGCAATCCGACCCCGCTTTTGGGGCACCTAGAATCACACTATAACGTTATACATCTGAAATTTCCCGATCACCACGCGTTTACTAGTGTTGACATCGATACCATTCATCAAAAATTTAATACTTTTGCTAGTCGTGATATGATCATTGTTACAACCGAAAAAGATTACATGCGTTTGCGAAAATTTGACGCAGTTGTCAACGGTTCTATTCCTTGGTTTTATCAGCCTATAGAGATTAATATCAGCGAAGAATTGAAACTTAAGAACCTACTCAATACTTATGTTAGAAAAAATTAAAGAAGCGCACGAATACATTCAATCACAAACTTCGGTGAAACCGACCGTAGGAATCATCCTTGGAACAGGATTAGGAGGATTGGTAAAGGAAATTGAAATTGTAGACGAAATCGAATACAAGGACATACCGCATTTCCCACTTTCAACGGTGCAAAGTCACAGTGGAAAATTGATATTTGGAAACTTAGGAGGAAAATCTGTAGTTGCCATGCAGGGCCGATTCCACTTCTATGAAGGATACACAATGCAAGAATGTACTTTCCCGGTACGTGTAATGAAGTTTCTGGGAATCGAGCGCTTGTTCGTGAGTAACGCATCAGGAGGAGTAAATCCCGATTACGAGATTGGAGAAATCATGATCCTTAACGATCATATCAACCTCTTTCCGGCACATCCATTAATTGGAAAAAATATCGACGAATTAGGACCACGATTCCCTGACATGAGTCAACCGTACGATCATTCCATGATTGCACTTGCTGAGACAATTGCTGGTGAGAACAATATTAAAGTAAGCACTGGAGTATACGCAGGCCTTACCGGACCAACACTGGAAACGCCAGCCGAATATAAGTACGTTCGCGTAATTGGTGCAGATACAGTTGGAATGTCGACAGTACCCGAGGTAATTGTTGCCCGTCACATGGGGATTCCTTGTTTCGCAATCTCTATCATTACAGATTTAGGGGTACCAGGACACATTCAAGAAGTAAGTGTGGAAGACGTTATTGCTGTGGCAAATGCCAAGGAGCCTTCCATGACAATTATTATGAGAGAATTAATTTCAAGAGTTTAGATGAATCCGGAAATACGTTCAAAATATCAAGCGGTCATTGGGTTAGAGGTCCACGCACAAATGCTCACCAAAACAAAAGCATACTCTAACGACGTGAATGAATTCGGTGCTACGCCAAATTCCAATGTAAGCGCAATCACTCTCGGTCACCCGGGAACATTGCCTCGCATGAACAAGCAAACGATTCAATACGCGATCCGACTTGGATTGGCCTGCGAATCAACCATTGCCCCCGAACAGCATTTTGCACGTAAGAATTACTTCTATCCCGATCTCCCGAAAGGATATCAAATCACTCAAGACACCACGCCCATTTGTACGGAAGGACGCGTGATCGTAAAAGATGAAAACGGAGAAGAAAAGCGTATCGGAATTACACGGATCCATATGGAGGAAGATGCTGGAAAAAGCATGCACGACGTGGATTTATACGACACCCTTGTGGATTTGAATCGTGCGGGTGTTCCGCTATTAGAAATTGTTTCCGAGCCGGATCTTCGTTCTTCTCAAGAAGCCTATAACTACGTTTCAGAAGTACGTAAACTCGTTCGATACCTAGACATTTGTGACGGAAATATGGAGGAAGGATCACTTCGTTGTGATGCCAACATTTCTGTAATGCTCAAGGATGCCAAAGAATTCGGCACGAAAGTCGAAGTGAAAAACATGAACTCCATCAGAAACGTACAAAAGGCAATCGAATTCGAAATTGAACGCCAGATTGAAGCAGTTGAAGCAGGAGAACATATAGCGCAGGAAACGCGTTCGTTTGATGCATTGAAAGGAATTACCATTTCTATGCGTTCCAAAGAAGCTGCAAACGATTACCGCTACTTCCCTGAGCCAGATTTACTGCCAATTACAGTAAGTCAGGAGCAAATTGAAGCGGTTCGAGGAAACATGCCTCCACTTCCCCGTGAGTTATTTTTGAAATACACGAACGAATTTGGATTGTCGGAATACGACGCGCTTAACCTCACGGATAACAAAGACATTGCTTTATTCTACGAGGATATCATTGAACATACAAAGAATTACAAAGGTGCAGCCAATTGGGTCATGGGAGATATCAAATCCTTCCTAAACAACCGTGGATTGGAAATTTCCGAATTCCCAATTCCCGCGAAGAATATTGCTGCATTGATTCAAATTATTGATGATAGTAAGATTTCATCCACTGTTGCGTCTCAGAAAGTGTTCCCGGCAATGTTGGAAACCCCTGAAAAGGATCCATTGAAAATCGCCGAAGAATTGAACGTTTTGCAGGATTCCAACGAGGATGCTATTTTAACGTTTATTGACGATGTCATCAAGCAACACCCAGATGAAGCCGCTCGTTATAAAGGTGGAGAAAAACAACTGGTTGGATTCTTCATGGGACAATTAATGAGAGCTTCAAAAGGACAAGCCGACCCGAAAGTCGCAAATGGATTGATGCGAAAAAGACTAGAAGAACAGTAATGAAATACGTATTTGCCTTTTTTATTGGATTGATGCTTATTTCATGTGATAACATGGAGGAAGTAGACACTTCTGAGAGCCCAAAAGAAAATCTTAAAGACAACTTCACCATCACGGGGAAGATCAAGAACGGCCAGAACATGACATTCTACTTGGAAGGACAGGCAAAGAATGGAATGATCGAGGTTGCCAAAGCGACTTCTGATGGAACCGGAAAATTTCAAATCAAAGGAAATATCCCAGGGTACGGAATTTACAGTCTTCGCATGGGAGAAACGACCGAAAAGGTGATCCCGTTAACTCTTGTTCCAAATGATAATGTAAATATTGAAGCTTCCTCAGCAACCTTCAAAACACCCACTGTATCTGGAACGAATTGGTCAGAGTTAATGACGGAATACATGAAAATCTATCATGAATTCGACGAGCAAAACACATTACTCAAATTGAATCCAGAGAATCTTTCGAAAGAAGAAGTAAATGCAAAATATAAAGAACTAAGCGGTACGGTAGATGAGTTTGTCTACAGTAGAATAGATGCAGACCCGTCCAATCCGTTCAATGTAATTTTGGTTCCATCTGCATTACCGAAACAAGGATTTAATGATTGGCCTATCGATAACCTCATGCGATTAAAGCGTGTGGAACAATCACTTTTAGATCAATTCCCAGGATCGAAATATGTGG
Organism: Flavobacteriales bacterium; assembly: GCA_015665275.1. GTDB lineage: Bacteria > Bacteroidota > Bacteroidia > Flavobacteriales_D > Crocinitomicaceae > UBA4466. The sequence goes on from JADFAL010000016.1 coordinate 4,337, forward strand.
AAAATCTTGGTTATCAGATTTATCAAATCGAGCAAGAGTACAATAAACATCAAACGTATAACTCTGGGACATTGGCGGCTCCAGACATCGAAATGGCAAACCCGAACGGTGAGTTGATGCGACTTTCAGACTTGAGAGGTCAATACGTACTTGTGGACTTTTGGGCATCATGGTGTGGTCCGTGCCGTCGTGAAAACCCGAACGTTGTTCGACTCTACAACAAATACAAGAACAAAGGATTTACTATTTTCTCCGTTTCATTGGATGAGGATCCTGAAGCATGGAAAACAGCCATTTCCAGAGACAAGCTAAGCTGGCCAAATCATGTGAGTGATTTAAAACGATGGGATTCACCCGTGATTCAACAATATGGATTTACAGGGATTCCGTTTACGGTATTATTGAACAAAGAAGGAAATTTCATCGCCGTGAACCTTCGTGGTGAAGCTTTGGAACAGAAATTGAAAGAACTATTCGAAAATTAACGAATTATGAAGTGGATATCACTAGTGTTATTTGTGGGACTTGTTTCCGTATCTAATGCTCAGGAAATAGAAGTAGCGGTTTCAGGAAACATTTTTAATGCCGAATCTGACTCCGTTTACCTTTCTCAAAAATCAGGGGATCAATTCATCAATATTGATGGATCAAAACTCAAAAAGAACGGCGATTTTGAGATCAAAACGAAAGTAGCAAGTGCAGATTTCTATGTCTTGCGTATAGGTGCTTCGAATATTGATTTGATTCTAAGAGAAGGATCTAATATCAAAATTTATGGAGATGGAGCAAATATTGGCCAATTCTGCAACATCGTTGGTTGCGATGAATCAACTCAAATGAACGCATTTACACGTGAAAAGAATGCGTGGGTAGTGTATGTTGATTCTGTCAATGCGGTAATTGCTGCAGATCCGAGTCAGCAAATGGCATTACGCGGACAATTTCAAAAGAAACAGCAGGACTATCAAGCCGTTGTTCGTGCCTTTGTTCAAGCCAATCAAAATTCTGCGGCATTGTACGCCATTCAGTCGATTATCGATCCCAATGTGGATTTTGAAGGATACGAAAACATCACGAAGCAATTGATGGCTGGATTCAGTGAATCTCCAACAGTTCAAGCTGAATACAGCAATATGGAGAAAATGAAAGCTGATCTCACGGCAAATGATCCATTAGCGCCAGGTAAAATGGCTCCTGACTTTACGGAAGCATTACCAGACGGTGAAATGTTATCCCTTTCTGATCTTCAAGGAAAAGTAGTCTTGCTGGATTTCTGGGCTTCGTGGTGTGGACCATGTCGTCGTGAAAACCCGAATGTTGTAGCCTTGTACGAGAAGTACAAAGACAAAGGGTTCACAGTGATGAGCGTATCATTGGACAAAGATAAAGACAAGTGGCTGAAAGCTATTGAGAACGACAATCTTACATGGCCCAACCATGTTAGTGATCTTAAATTCTGGCAAAGTAAAGCGGCCAAATTGTACGGAGTCTCTGGAATTCCATTCACCGTTTTAATCGATCAGGAAGGGAAAATTATCAGAACAAAATTGCGAGGACCTCAATTGGAGGAAGAATTGTCTCGTATATTTGGCGATTCATGACCGATACGCAGCGTAAAATTTATTTTGCTTCTGACTTTCATCTCGGTGCTCCCAACTATGAGTCTAGTTTGGAACGAGAGAGAAAAATTGTAGCCTGGCTTGACCATATCAAGGGAGATGCTCAGGAAATCTATCTCGTAGGCGATATTTTTGATTTCTGGTTCGAATACAAACGTGCTATTCCGAAAGGATTTGTTCGGTTGCAAGGAAAGATTGCAGAAATCACGGATAGCGGAATTCCCATCCACATTTTTACTGGAAACCACGACATGTGGATTTTCGATTACATCCCAAAGGAACTTGGTGTTCAATTGCACCGCGAACCAATTACAAAAGAATTCTTCGGAAAACGTTTCTTTATAGGTCATGGAGATGGGCTTGGTCCGGGGGATCGTGGCTACAAGTTTCTAAAAAAGGTATTCGCTAATAAATTCTGTCAATGGTGTTTCGCTCGTTTGCACCCAAACTTTGGAATCTGGCTGGCAGATAGATCTTCGAAAACGAGTCGTGCGCACACGGGGAGTTCCGATGAAAAATACCATGGAGACGATAAGGAATGGTTGGTGATCTTCTGCAAAGAGATGCTTGAAAAGGAACATTTCGATTGTTTCGTTTTTGGGCATCGACACTTACCAATTGAGAAGGAAGTTGGAGAAAAGTCTACGTACTACAATCTTGGAGAGTGGATTAATTACTGCACCTATCTTGAGGTTGACGCTTCTTCCGTTAAGATGAAAAAATGGGAGTAACATGCTCGTTTATAGAATGTAGCAATTCGCGAATTCTATAAAAAGGTAATTCGATAAATGTCGAATTTGAGCAAGTTTCGAGAGATAAATGCAACCAAGATTCGGACTCTATTTCAATTCAAAAGACTCAATCGCCTTTACATTCCTGGCATTCCAGCGCCACCTCCTTTCATTTGCTTCATCATCTGACGCATATTCTTAGGATTTGACATCATCTTCATCATTTTCTTGGTGTCACCAAATTGCTTCATCAGCTTATTCACTTCTTGCATATTCGTACCACTTCCTTTTGCGATACGTGATTTGCGTGCACCATTGATCATTTGAGGATTGGCTCTCTCTTGCGGCGTCATTGAATAAATGATAGCCTCAATATGTTTGAATGCATCGTCTTCGATTTCTACATCTTTCAAGGCCTTCCCCATACCTGGAAGCATTCCCATCAAGTCTTTCACGTTCCCCATCTTCTTCACTTGCTGAAGCTGACTTAGGAAGTCGTTGAAATCGAACTGATTCTTCTGAATTTTCTTTTGAAGCTTGCGTGCTTCTTCTTCGTTGAATTGCTCTTGTGCACGCTCAACAAGGGAAACAACATCTCCCTTCCCTAAAATTCGATCGGCCATACGAGCAGGATAGAACACGTCCAACGCGTCCATCTTTTCACCCGTTCCAACAAATTTGATTGGCTTATTTACAATAGTCTTAATGGATAACGCTGCTCCACCTCGTGTATCACCATCGAGTTTGGTAAGCACTACTCCATCAAAATTGATGCGCTCATTAAAGGTTTTCGCCGTATTCACCGCATCTTGTCCTGTCATGGAATCCACAACGAATAAAGTCTCAGTGGGCTGGATTGTATTTTTAACCTCCGCAATTTCGGCCATCATCTGCTCATCCACAGCCAAACGACCCGCGGTATCGATGATCACCACATTGAATCCTTTGCTTTTTGCATGCTGAACAGCCGCCTGAGCAATCTTTACCGGATTCTTTTCTTCTTTGTTTGAGAATACCTCAACGTCCAATTGCTCACCTAATACGTGCAACTGATCGATCGCTGCCGGACGGTATACATCACAAGCAACCAAAAGTGGCTTCTTCCCTTTTTTGTTTTTTAGATAGTTGGCAAGTTTTCCTGAAAATGTCGTTTTACCCGATCCTTGAAGACCAGACATAAGAATGATTCCGGGATTCCCCTTTACATCAATGTCTACCTCATTACCACCCATGAGCTCTTGCAACTCTTCATGACAAATCTTAATCAAGAGTTGTCCCGGGGAAATAGCCGTTAATACATTTTGACCTAAGGCCTTTTCTTTAACGGTTGTGGTAAATTCCTTCGCTGTTTTAAAGTTCACATCGGCATCCAACAAGGCGCGGCGCACTTCTTTTAGTGTTTCAGCAACGTTGATTTCTGTGATTTGCCCTTGCCCTTTTAGAACTTTAAAGGCTCTATCGAACTTATCCGTTAAATTTTCAAACATATTTTTTCAATATTCAGGACTACAAAATTAACAAAAAGACAGTGGAATTAGGCCAAATAGAAGTAGTCTAATCTTTCTTTTTCGGGTTCAACTTCGCAATCTTAATTCCTACGTAACCAAAAACGACGGTCATGATCGGGCTAATGAGGTTGAAGAAGCAATAAATAAAGTACTCGCCGGTAGCCACTCCTAACACACCCGATTGTGTAGCACCACAGGTATTCCAAGGTACGAGAACAGAAGTTACAGTCCCCGAATCCTCCAGCGTTCTCGAAAGGTTTTCAGGCGCCAGCCCTCTATCTTTATAAGCTTCTGCATACATTCTACCCGGTACTACAATCGATAAATACTGATCCGAAGCAGTGGTATTAAAGAACAAACACGTTCCTGTGGTCGTAGCAATTAATGAACCAGTAGAGCGTACCATGCGCATCAAAACTTTGGTAATAGCTTGCAACAAACCACAAGCTTCCATTATTCCACCAAAACACATGGCGCACACGATTAACCAAATGGTATTTAGCATTCCAAACATTCCTTTTGACGTCAGTAGTTTTGTTACAGCTGCATTTCCTGTATCAATGTTTACACCTCCCGTCATTGCATCAATGGAAGCCATATAAGAAGACTGAACATAATTCGGTGCCCATTTTACGCTTTCTCCGTCCATCTTGATATGATTGGCACCAAGATTCTGAACCACATCTGGTTGGAAGAATACGGCCACCAAACATCCGGCGATCGTTCCAATGAACAAGGCTGGTAACGCAGCCACTTTCTTAACAATCAAGAATACCACCAAAGCCGGAACCAAAAGGAACCATGGGGAAATAACGAAATTCTCTTTGATCAGATTGCTCATCCCTAAAGCCCCCATTTCGGAATCGTTGGTTGAAATGGAGAATCCAATAATCAAGAAAAGAATTAATGTGATTGCGATGGAAGGCACCGTTGTAAGCGCCATGTAGCGAATGTGTGTAAACAAATCTGTACCTGCCATTGCCGGAGCTAGGTTGGTTGTATCGGACAAGGGAGACATCTTATCTCCAAAGTACGCTCCGGAAATAATCGCTCCAGCAGACATTGCTGAATCGATACCAAGTGCACTACCAATACCAATCAACGCCACCCCCACGGTCGCAACCGTACTCCAAGAACTTCCCGTAGCTACAGCAACAATTGCGCTAATTACGCAGGCCGCAAATAGAAAAATAGTTGGGTTCAAAATCTCCAGGCCGTAATAGATCATCGTAGGAACAATCCCGGAAATCAACCAAGCTCCAGAAAGTGCTCCAATCATCAAGAGAATCAAAATGGCAGGCAATGCCGACTTGATGCTCCTTACCATTCCTTTTTCAATATCTTTCCAAGTAAACCCAAGACGCCATCCTACCAATCCAGCAATTACGGCGCCGATGATCAAAGCCATTTGGTTGGCTCCACTCAAGGAATCGTCTTCGTAGAGGTATACACTCAATCCCAAAAGTCCAATGAGAATCAGAACTGGAATTAAAGCAAGTAAGAACATTTGGGTAGTGTCTAACTTTTTCTTTGCGTCTTTAGTCATGAATGCGTGATTTGAAGTAGTTCAAAAATAGTGATTTAGGACTCTTTCTTCTTTGGCTTGTAGAAAAGTAGGATCATTACAGGTAAAATAGTGAGATCCGCAATGAGGGCAACAATAAGCGCCAAACACAACATTATCCCCAAATAGAAGGTTCCTAAGAAGCTTGAGAACACCAACAATAAGAATCCTGAACAAAGAATTAAAGAAGTCAGGATCATCGCTTTTCCGGTAGTCAAATAACTTCTGCGCAATGCATAAACAACTCCTTTGCCTTTCATTAATTCATATTTGAACTTACCGAGCAGGTGTATCGTATCGTCTACAGCAATACCGAAGGCGATTGTAAATATAATAGCAGTCGAAATTTTCAAATCTACGCCAAGGAAGCCCATTGCCCCGCCAATAAATACCAAAGGGAAGATGTTCGGCACAAGACTTATCAGCATCATGCTAAAGGAACGATAGATTAATCCCATTATCAATGCTACAATTAAAATGGAAACGGCCAATCCCTTCACCAGACTGGTCGACATATAGCGCAAGTTCTTATCAACCAAATGAGCGGTTCCGGTCACTTGATATTTCAACTTACCGTCCATTGTTTTTCCCTTCAGATACAAATCGAGCTTCTCATTCAGAGCCGTCACTTTCTTGTTCCCTAAATCTGGAATGGTTCCACTGATTCGAATCACGGTTTCGGTTGTATCGACCATGGCTCGGAGAAACTTCCCCTTATTGGCAACTCTCAAAGACCGCCTAATACTGCGACGCTTACTTTTCTTTTTTGGAAGACTATAAAATTCATCTTTACCGAGATTCATTCCACGGTTCAACACTTTCATTGCAGTAACTACCGACAATTTTATGTTGACACCATAATCTTTCGTCAGGTAATTCTCAACAGAGTCAATTGTGCGCAAAACGTCTTCATCCCAAACACGAACATTTGTATCAGTAATGGTAACAGCCATTTCGAATGGTCTCGCACCTCCGTAATGATCGTCTAAATAGTTGAAGTCTTGTTTTAATGGCTCTTTCTCAGAGATATCATCCATGAGCATGTTATCGCTTTCCAGCTGCATAATTCCCACGATGCTTAATACGAGAGTTACGCCCCCAGAAACAAGAATCATTTTCTTATTTCTACCGACAACTAGGAACCACTTCTCCAATCGCTTTTTCCAAAAGTGATCTTTCTTCTTTGCGGTTATATATTTTGGACCGCCAGTTAAATAGAATAAAGCAGGGAGCACAGTAAAGGTCAGTACGAATGCTATAATTACCCCTACTCCCATTACAGTTCCGAACACCTGAATCGGCTCTACTCGAACGAATACCAACGAAAAGAATCCTATCGCTGTTGTTATAGAGGTAAGTAACGTTGCCAGTCCTACTTCACGAACCGCAAGCTTTGTAGCTTCAAAGGAATTTTCCAATTCGCGGAGCGCATCCAAATAGCGCGAAACAAGATGAATAACATCGGACATCGAAACCACAAACATTACCGAAGGCAACACAGTTAAAATAATATTCATTGGCTGACCTGCGATGGACATGCCACCTATAAGCCAAATCATACCGGCAACAATTACGGCCTGAGGAATCATGATTCCCCAAATTGACTTAAATGCTATGAAAAGGAAAACAACCACAAGGACAGCACTTAAGCTCAAGAAAAGTAACATCTCAAACGCCATCTTATCGATATAGTACTTCTGCCCGATTGCCCGTCCACCAATCCGAAGATTATCAAAGCCATGCTTTTTTGCCTTCCGTTCAATATTGGTAATTAGAACGTCGCTTCCTTTTTTAGAAAGGAAGTCTTTATGTCGAATGAAAAGACAGAGTGATTTCCCATCTTTTGCTACAAGATTGTTTACCAATTCATTCTTCGTGCTTATAGTAGCTGAGTCCCGCTTTAAATCGACATCTTCAAAATTAATGTAAGGTCGTTCATCCGTTACACCGCCAATGATAAGATATTCCTTTTGCTCGGTGATCGAAATTACATTCTTGACGTATTTCGCTTTTTGCAAATCTTTGGTAAGGCGATCTACTCTGTTTAGGAAATCTAAATCATAGATTCCATCTTCATTTTCTATCGCAATCAGCAGGAAATCGTTGTCGGATTCAAACTTTTCTCTGTAGTCCAGAAAAAACTCAGTTTCGGAGTCATCTGTGGGGTAAAACTTCTCGAAATCGTAGTCAAACTCGATCTTAAGAGCGAAGTAGACGAAAAACAGAAGTGAGACAAATAAAGCGCAAACGGCTATTACTGAGTACCTTTTAAACCACTTTTCGCCAACCTTCTTCAATTCTGTTTCGTTTGAGGCACAAAGATAACCCCTTTGTTTAAACGGCGGCATACAATGATAGGGGACATTGAAGAAATGTCGCATTTTTATACCTTTGGATAAAATCAAAAATTATGAGAAAACCTTTACTCTTCACTTTTCTGCTAGCCGCGTCTTTTACGCAAGCTCAGATGACATCATCTAACGAGCCAACTATCGGAGAATCTTCCACACTATTCGTAGTTGATTCATTCGCAACAAATTACAGTGGAACAACCGGAGCTGGTGTTACTTGGGATTACTCAAGTATTGCGGGTTACAATGGTTTAACGCAAGATGTAGAATGCTTAGATCCTTCTGCCGATCCGAACGGAACGAATTTCCCGGGAGCCACAAAAGTGCTTTCTGTAGGAGATATCAAGCAGTTCTTCACATCTTCATTGTCTGATAGAACTTCGCAAGGTTTCTATTACACAGAAGCAACGTTCGGAGACATCATCGTAACGTACGAAAACGACCCTTCAATCTTGTGTACATATCCGTTTGCACAAGGAGGAGCTACAGTGAATGATGCCTATGACGGAAGTTTGTCTATGACATTTAATTCAATTCCGATTAACGAAGCATTGACTGGAACAATTACTGCTTCTATCGATGGAGAAGGAACGTTATTGCTTCCTAACAGCGTTTCATTGTCAAACGTAATTCGTTACTACAGCGAAGAAAATGCATCTACTACACTTCCTTTGGTTGGAGCAGTTGATGTTATCAAAACGCAGTACGAGTATTATGATTACGCGAACTCTAACCTGCCAGTTTTTGTTCACTTGACAATCTCAATTTTGCCAAGCGGTGGTGGAATTCCAATTACTGAAACTTCATTGGTATTGTCTCAAGAAGACGGAATCTTTGTTGGAGTTGAAGAATTGAATGCATTTGACTTCACAGTTGCACCGAACCCTGCAAGCGACGCAATTACTGTTTTCGGTGAGTTCGAAGCTTCTGCTACAGCACAACTATTGGACGCTAGCGGACGTGTGATCAACACTTTTGCAGTTACTAATGGACAAACAATTGATGTTACAAACTTGAACAGCGGAATGTACTTGTTGACGATCAACAACGCCGGTCAAACAACAACAAAAACAGTTGTGAAGAAGTAGTTTACTTCTAAATAATACTTTCGCCCCCGCATCTCGACTACGCTCGATGATCGGGGGCTTTTTTTTGTTTTAACCTGTTACCAAGGCAGCGTTTCTTTGTTATATTCGTACATCCGATTACATATGAAAAAATTCTACCTGTTAATTGTCCTGTTCCTTTCCTTCTCTGCTAATGCTCAACTTAATGAGGGCTTAACTCCCGAAGAGCGCGCTTACTTATTCCACGTAGTTAAGAAAAGTCCAATTCTCAACAATAATTTAGGTCGATATTTCGACTATCAAGGACCGGAAGTCACCTTCCCCAATGGAAAAACGAACTACGATTCCATTGAGCTTCTCATCATTAACAATCCGGAACATCTAATAATCCGAAAGGAAGAAATTAGTAAATCAACAAAAGGGCTTTTGGCTGAAGCGTCCAACAAAATGGCGGTTTGGGAATTGAATAAGGTTTTATTAGCGAAACGAAAGAATCCGAACAATCTGAAACAGTATCAGAATGAATTTGACGCGTTTGAATCGTTCTTGGAGGAGAAATTACCCGCAGAAGCCTATCGCCCCAAAGACGGTGAACAACGACCGCACCCCAAGATTTACAATGTTCTGAATCCTAGCCTCTCTTTAGACGATAAGGTGGCCATGGTAGAAACAATGCGCTTTCTGGATATGCAGGAAAAAATGGAATTGCTCGAAGCCATGAATCATGCTTTGAACACCTATGTGAAGGAGCGAGCAGAAATCATCTATTTGCATTTGGGAGGAGAAGCGGAAGAATTTGATAATGTTCTGATGGCTGCCGGAGATGGTAGCGGGACATCTGGATTGTTGGAAGAACGCGAAAAAAACGAACGCGGGATCTGGAATCGTGGATTGCCTAAAGCAGTTGGACTTTTCCCTTACGATTTGAAGCTTGAAACTATTGAATCCAAAAGAAAAACCACTCAAAAGATTGAACCTGCGCGCTATGCAGTGCATGACTTTAAAACTGCGGGGAACAATCGATTGACCAATGTGCATGTGGACGTTTGGGGATACAACTCCGAAAAGCAGACGACGGTTGTTATCGAAAAAAATGGTCGACAATACCTTTTGTTTGGATCGAAGGATACACGTTTCCTTTCACCGGATTCTTCGTTTTCTGAAGGAAGCACCATGCAAGCCGTTATCAACGAATTGGAATTCAAGCATATTGCAGATTTAGAAGAAAAAATCTCCGGACGACGTGGGTTTGATTATTGGATCGACTATAACACCAAAAAGAAAAACAGTACGGAAATCAAACTCCAAAAAAAGGAAAAAGAATACTCAGACCTAGGATACACGCCAATTACGACAAGCGGTAAAGCCTCTAGAAGGGTAAAACGATCCAAAAGAAAGGCCGTCAAGGCGAATTCCGGAACATTTAGCGGAGTGCCGACAACAAGTTCTCAACGTTCGGAACGCAAGAAATTGCAAGACCAAATTGTAGCGTTACAAGGTGCATATGATGGCTATATCTCTAAGATCAAGCAATTGAAAATTGAGAAACAGGAAGCTATTGATAAGCGTGCGATATTAGAATTGAGACTGGATCAATTCAAAGTGATGCTGGGCCAAAACTGGATGTCGTACATCGAAAAAGATGGCCTCTATACCTTCGAAGATTCTAGTACCTTCGATTTCTTCACACAAGAATTTCAATTTTCACCGAAAGAGCTTTCCGAAGATTTTGAAATCCGATTGTTAGCGATCCCGGAATCCAGCCTTTCAAAAAATGCCGATGAAGTTATGATGCACGCAAGTGTAATGGATGCGGAACCGAATTATGACGCGCGAATTAATCTAGAATTGAACGATGTTTTCGCTTCAGATCAATGGGATTTACCGCAATCATTATTCAGAGATCAGGACTCAGTTGCTTTGCACGTCTTCTTCGAAAGCCTTTTGGATAAAAAAATAGACTTCAACATCATTTCGCGCGGCCAAGGTATTGGGAAATGGAATGGTGTTAAAACGATTAAAAATAACAAGCCTGAAACATTGGATCGCTATCCGGGTACGCCTTCTAATAGCAAAATGGATTCTACGTTCGTGCGCCTCAGGAAATCGGAAGTTATGGTTCGCATTGATCGAGATATCGTACTGGAAGTCAATTCATTTACCGATCCAGTTCGTTCCAGCATCTCTGTTTCTAACGAGACCATTCTTTCTGCAATGAGCAAGTATCAACTTTCAAAAAATGATATTCTATCAGCCCACCGAACAGCAACTATCATGATTGCATTGCAAAAAGAAATCAATACGCTGGCAGGGACGTATTTGTCGCGTGAAGATGCTACAAAGGTGATTGATCGTTTCAATAAAGTCTGGCGCAAAACACGCATCAGTGTTGGGCGTACTTCTTTTAAGTTATCGGATTTTGAGTAAAGCTTAATTAAATTAAATATCCCGATCAAAACGTGCGCCAACCTATATCTTCAATAAGTAGCGCGTTATTCAAAAAAAGCATCATTGAAATTCACCAAATACGCCTTATCAGTAGTGCGGGTTAGTGCTGTATACAACCATCGATAATAATCTGGACCAAGGAGGTCGTCGTTCAAGAACCCTTGATCGATAAAAACGTGTTTCCACTGTCCTCCTTGCGATTTGTGACAGGTAACTGCATAGGCATATTTCACTTGCAAAGCATTGAAATACGGATCTTTCATAATCGCCTCATAGCGATCTTTCTTCAAACTAATATGCACGTAGTCCTGCTCTACAGCAAAAAATAATTCCTTCATACGATCGCGTGGCAGTGATGGGCCTTCAGTCAGCAAGGTTTCGGTATGAAGAATCAATTCAACATCTCCTTCTTGCCCGTAATCGATGAAATTAGCCATGACACGTACGAAATTGAAACCGTACATATCTTCGTATCCCAGAATTCTTCGAATGCGAAATATTTCTCCATTTGCGATGAATCCCATGCGAGAATCTTCTCCCATCCAATAGTAATTGTTTTTTACCACCATCAGATAATCGCCACCGCTAAGTTGCTCCTCATACCAAAGGATTCTTCCACGAATCTGCAAATTGTAATTGTTTGCCCGCTTGTTAGAGCGCGTTATAACGATGCACTCCTCTGCCCCATCCGAATGCATGGCACTATCGAGAGCGTCTTGCAATTCCATCCCATTAAGTCGGATTAAATCACCACCTGGAACCAAATCAAACTTTGGGTAATCGACCCATTCCGTATTTCGAAGTAACGTGGCATTTTTCAGCACTTCGGAATCCTCTGCTTGGCGCAACACCTGCGTTAATCGAAAATTAAAAATGCGCAGTTCAGGAAAATTATGCTCCAGATATTTCAAACTAAGCGCTGGAGAATGATCACTTCCTACAGGAGGCAATTGACCTTCATCGCCCATGAGAATTAATTTACATCCAACACCGGAATACACGTATTCAAAAAGGTCTTCTAATAAATTGCGCACATTGATAGATCCATCGTTTTGAAGCGAATAGTCACCAATCATGGACGCTTCATCCACAATGAATACCATATTTTTAGAAAGATTTGGTTGCAAGCTTAAGGGCGAACCAAAATCCGTTTTCGACTTTCTACGGTAGATTTGTTTGTGAATCGTAAATGCATCCGCACTTGATTTCCCTCCAATAACTTTCGCTGCACGACCTGTAGGCGCCAATAGCTTCACCGGGACCTTTAAACTTTTCAACGCTTTCACAAATGCACCGAGTACAGAAGTCTTCCCAGTACCCGCATATCCGGTTAAAACGAACAAGCTTTTTGTTTCCCTGTATCGAACAAAGGACTCCAAAGAGAGAAACAGTTCAGATTGATGCTCTGTGGGAGCTAATCCAAACTTCTCAATCAACAACTTTTGAAAAGGAGATTTTTCCATGGGAAACCGTGAACTACTAAAGGTATCAAGAAAAGGAAGAATGCTTGAACAACTGGGAAAAAGTTTTCATTGATTGAACGGTTGAAAAAATATATTCACTGGTCTTTCATAGAATTCAAAAAATTGTAGTTTTGTTAGCGTATAAATAGAATTTTTTAGAAAGAGACGTATGAACAATATTGGACTTATAGTAAGAAAGTATTCCGTACCGTTTTTGTTTACAGTGATTGGACTCGTTGTTCTGATCTTTGGACTTATGGAGGGACAGGGAACAAGTTTTTTACTTGCTGCCGCAATGATTCTTATGGCAGGTATATTAAGTGCGTTGTTCAGCCTTGGTAAACTTCGTCCAATAACGGTGATGCTTGTTGGAGGTGTTTTTGGTGTTGTTGCATTGATTTTATTCTGGTTCACGTACGATACGGTTAGTGATTCATTGAAATATCAGAACGACCGAGATAAAAGCATGGAGATCGCGAAGCAAAACATGATCGACATTCGTTTCTTGCAGAAGGTGCACAAAGAGAAATACGGAGTATACATTGATAACTGGGACGATTTAATTGAATTCGCAAAGAATGGAACAATGCCTTACGTTTACTCAAGAGGAACAGTTCCACCAGAAAAAATTACTGCAGAAGAGCGCGATTTTCTTTACGGAGATGATCGTCCGATTGATAATAAAATGACGGAAGATGAGGCGTACCGCCTTTCTAAATGGCCAGAAGGCCCTCGTTACGACTCCTTGTTTTCAGGTTTTGTGCGTGATACGCAGCAAGTAAGCGTCATGCAAACGAAATTTAAAAATCCGTCTTATCGAGATAACCGAAGAAAATTGGAAATTTACGCTTTCAGCGCAGATTCTCTTCCGTACATTCCTTTCACAGGAGGAAAAGAAATGTGGTCGATTCAAACTGTTGACTCCATCAAAATTGGAGAGGAAGTAGGACCGGCAATTCTGATAGAGGGATACTTGCCATTCGCTAAGATGGAAGGTTCTGAGAAAAAGATTCACTTTTTCTTTGGAAGCCTCAGCACTTTCGACTTAGAAGGAAGCTGGGAGCAAGAAGACTAATCCTATGAGTGGCAAACATCTCGGTATCAACTTATCCGAGTCTCATGTAGAATTCACCATTCTATCGGGATCAGTAACCGTTTTCCGTACGTCTCAAGTATATCAGGGAAAAACAGACCAGGATCGCAAAGAAGCAGTCCGTAAATTGGTTGAAAATAATTCCCAATTATCCAGCGATTTCGAGAATGTTACGCTTGCGTGGTCTCATGAGAAATCTTCTCTTGTGCCTGCTGCAGTGTTCTCAGAAACAACTCCAAAAGATATCTTTAAACTTTGCTTCGGAAGTACAATTGATGCCTCTAACGTAGATCACAATCGAATTTTTGAATTAAGCGTGGTCAACGTGTATTCCATCCCTGATTGGGTGAAATCGCTCTTTGTGATCAAGTATCCACAAATAATCATACAACACGCTGGAACACATCAAATCAGAAAAACGTTGCACGCAGATGCTTTCTATACAAAAGCAACCATCGTTCTGAATAAAGAATATTTCCGAATAACTCTAGTAAAGCACAACAAGCTGGAATTCTATTCCTCGTTTGAATATCAAACTGCTGAAGACATAATCTACCACCTTAACTTCGTTTTGCAGCAGAAAGAATTGCTAGACGAAAAAGGCATGATTGAAATAGGCTCCAACGGTTCGGTTGATCGTGAAATTATCGATACAGCGATTGAAGGACTTGGTAAAATTCAACATCTCGAGAAGATGAAAACGGCCTATTCAGAAGCATACCTCACAAACTCCCAACTACTTTGCGTATAATCAGAGGGCGGTTCAAAACACGCCGATATAAAGTTTCCAAACAATTTCCATCACGCCCTACGACAGATTTCGCAAAGGAAGGCCTGTTCAACGTATTGGAAAATCAAATGATTTTGGAAGACCTCCACATTTTAGACCTATGTGCAGGAACCGGAAACATATCCGTTGAATTCTTGTCGCGTGAAGCGGGAACTGTGGTAGCTGTAGACAAGAACTATAATTGCTACAAACACATCAAAAACGTATCTCGCGAGTTGGGATGCGAATCGGAAATTAGAGTAATCAAGGCGGATATTCTTAAATTTTTAGACCAAAGTGGAGAGCGATTCAACATCATTTTTGCAGACCCACCTTACGTATACGAACATCATAATTCCATTGCGGAAAAGGTCTTTGAACGAGAATTATTGCTATATGGTGGCATCTTGGTCATTGAACATGGTAGAGAAACTTCGATGGAAAGTCTTCCACATTTTCTATTTTCACGTAAATATGGAAATGTGCATTTCAGCTTTTTCCAAAATTCGGCAGCATGAAGAAAATTGGATTGTTCCCCGGCTCGTTTGACCCATTTACCAAAGGGCATGAAATTGTTGTTCACAAGAGTCTTCCCTTATTCGATGAAGTAGTCATTGGGATTGGTGTTAATAGCAACAAAACGTATCTCTTTGATCTAGAAAGCCGCGTCGCACATATTAATACCTTGTTCAAGGATATTGAAAAGGTACGTGTTGAGCAATTTCAGAAACTAACGGTTGATTTCTGTAAAGACATCAACGCCTCTCACATTATTCGAGGTTTGCGTGATTCTAAGGACTTCCAATACGAAAAATCGATTGCGCACATGAACAAATCCATCTCTGGAATTGAAACTGTTTTCTTTCTTACAGATCAAGAATACTCTGCGATTAACGCATCCATTATTCGTGAAATTCATAAAAATGGCGGACCAATCGAAGCCTTTGTAACCAACCCAGAATTACTCGTTTCATAATTAGTGGTACAATTCGTGCTATTTACATTATCAAACAAACGCGTATGAGATATTTCTTTCTCCTTTTTCTTGTACTTAGCGGATTTACACTATCTGCTCAAAAAGTAGTACTCACCGGATTTGCTCCAGACTATGTTGGAAAAGAAGTAAAAGTGTATCGTATCAAAGATTATTTGAGCGATCAAACTGCACTTATTTCTAGTTCCACAGTTTCAGAAGACAGTACTTTCGAACTAAGTTTTTTCTTAGAAGAGATTGAAAAAATAATCGTTCGATGCGAGAACAATCGTTCGCACATGTATATAGAACCGGGAGCGAAATACAACGTTTTCTACCCAGAACGCAATAAATACGAGCCAAAGCTACCGTCCGGAAATTCAGTTGAAATGACTTTTTACGACATGGATAGCACAGATATCAACTACAAAATTCTGCGGTTCCAGCGTTGGTATGATTACTTCGTAGGAGGAACCTATCACCTTAGAAATGACAAAGAAGCCGTTGAATTCGCAGCTTACCTAGATACCTTCAAAACGAACGTTTATAATTATTACTTGCCTGATACAAGCGAGAACAGCTTTTACCTGAAGACGTATATCCGCTATTCGATTGCGGGATTGGACAATATCAATACGCTCGCAGAACGCGGCAGGTATGAGAAATTTGATTTCTACCTGAAGAATTATCCGGTAGCGTATACCAACGATATCTACATGGATTACATGACCGCGTTTTACGAAAAAACAATTCCGCAGTTGACCAAATCTACCAACGAGAAGTTCTATAACGGCGTAATCCAGAGCAGTCCGTCCATGATCTTCAATGCGCTTGGAAACGAATACACACTAACCAATCCAAAAATTCGCGAATTGGTAATGATTCAGTCACTTGCGGAGGCTTATTATAGTGACGAATATCCAAAAACAAATATTGAAACCATTTTGGATAGTTTGTCTCAAAACTGCTTATTCCAAGCACATGAGGATATTGCAAAAAATGTAATGGATCGCTTAACGGACTTAGTTCCGGGAGGAAAAGCACCCAACTTTGTTATTCATCAAGACGAGTCATCACCGAAGACTTTGATGGATTACAAGGACAAGCATCTCTATATCCAGTTTCTTGATCCTCGTATTGAGAGTAACATGCGAGAATTGGAAATTATGAAGGATATGCACGATCGTTATAAGGATTATGTTCAATTTCTTACCATTTACCCTAAGTATGATGATTCTCCCGAATCTAACAAGGAAGAACTTGAAGCATTGCCTTGGGACGCATTTGAGGTTGACAGAGACCATAGTATTCTAGATCGCTATCAAGTGGTCAATTTTGCTCAATTCGTGCTAATTGATGCTGCCGGAAATATTGTGGCAAGCCCTGCTCCAAAACCAACACCGGATGGAAAGTACGATACCATCGACCGCACATTTTACTATCTGAAGAAACAAATGGACCCGGAATAGGAGTCTAAGCATCTCAATCCTTCTTTGTCCTTCGTACGCCCGCATTTTGTATTATTTTTGCAGGAAAGAAAGGACATGCGATTCAATTTATCAGAAATAAATGAATTGTTCCGTGCACGTAGAACCATCTACCCGGAACAATTTACAGAGCGGAAGGTACATCGTGAGCAGGTAGAGGTTATTCTGAATAATGGACAATGGGCTCCTACCCATGGAAATACACAACCATGGCGCTTCAAAGTGTTCATGGATGACGGACGCCAGCAATTGAGTGATTTTCTAGGCAAGGCGTATTTGGATCTAATTCCGAAAGAAATGCAGAACGACGCGAAATTGGCTAAGTTGGTAGCTCGACCGATGCGCAGCTCTGTAATCGTTGCCGTTTCTATGGCACGCCAACCGGAAGAGAAGATTTTAGAAATCGAAGAAATTGAGGCGGTGGCGTGTGCCATTCAAAACATGCATCTTTCCTGCACGGCATATGGACTAGGCGGATTCTGGTCTACTCCTAAATTGATCTATACCAAAGAAATGAATGATTTCCTTGGATTGGGTGAAAAAGACAAATGTTTGGGATTGTTCTACATAGGCTACCCTTCCATTGAATGGCCGAAAGCACACCGAAAACCATTGGAATACACTACGGAATGGATAACCCAATAGACCACCCGATTGACCTGGGATTGGTCAATTATACCAAACACCCGTCTGATCCGGATTACGTTGTATTTCGTTTCCCGGATGTTGATCGTGCAGATACATTTGAAGCGTTTTTAACTTCAGAGAAAATCTGGTTCGAGCGAAGTTCGGAGGCGCACAAACAACGTACGTATTTCTTGTTTGGACTGCACAAAACAGATTTCAAGCGTGCAGAACGCCTGAACATGAAGGTAGAAGGCAAACACAAAAAGCCAATCATTCCTATTGCGGGGCTGCGTTGGTTTATTGTTTTGTTTGGTATGACAGCGATTACTTTGGCAATTGTGGGTTACTGCAAACAACAGGAAAAGCTCTCTTTATATGATGAAGACGGGCGTTTAATCAATGAGCAAACAAAATCGGAATAAAATTCGCTTCTTTACGTTAATATGAACATGAAAAAACTGCTTGTGATTGTTTTGTGTCTTATGACACTTCCGACTTTTGCCCAAGTTCAGAAGGTGGGACCTCCCTCCTATTTTGGATTGCATGTTCGTACATTATTTCCAACACAATTTATTGGAACGAATACCTTGGATTTGGAGGAAGCAGGATTTTTCACAACAATCAGTCAGCGTGTTGGCTATTCTTTTGGAGGAACTGTCCGCGCCGGATTGACTGATTTGATCTTCTTAGAAACTGGAATTAACTTCAACCAACGCTATTACAATATCGACTTCAGCGTCCCGGATTCAAACGTTTTCGGTAGCACTGATTTGAGCTTCATTGAATATGACATTCCGATCAATGCCTTGATTTATATCCGATTGTCGGATAAATGGTATTCCAGCGCTTCCTTAGGGTTTGCATTAACCTTTAAGCCGACAAATGTACAGACGTTTGCGCAGCCTACCGGCCCTCATCGATTCGTTTATACCGGACTTCTGCGCCGTAAGCTTGGATTTGATGCCATGGCCAATTTTGGTTTTGAATACCGAACGGAAAAGAAAGGGTTCTTCTATATCGGAGGATCGGCACGTGTTCCATTTTCTCCCTTGTTTGATATCATTGCTTCATACGAATGGGAAGGAACTTCTAGAAGAACGTTCGGTGAAATGGATGGTTCCTATCTGTCCCTTGATTTGAAATACTTCTTTCCGAATGTTCGCAACAAAGGGCCTCAATTCAATGAGGGCCCAATTGAGTAATCGCTTGATTACTTTCGACCGCAAGGACGCAAAGATTCTATTTGCAAATATTACTGATTAAAGCAAAGGATTATAACCTTGTTATAATGCCTAGCGTCCTTTTTAATTGACACATCCAATGCAACTTTTTGCGTCCTTCGCGCCTTTGCGGTTGCTCATAAACACTGGAATACGTACGTTCCTGCGGCTGACAGGCAAGTTATCCAGAAAATCGTCCATTGGGGAAAAGCTAGTAAATTAGCGCAAGAGGGAATTAATAATATAATGCTATTCGAACACTAAATTTTTCGGAATAGTTTTTGCACTGAATTAAGCAAATTACTCGTTATGAAACAGATGTACCGTTTTCTTTTCGTTGGTTTGATTGTATTGCTTGCCACTTCATGTAAGCGTAATTTAGACTCGCTTTCTATCAATGAGGCCGAATCGCGTCTAATTGGTAAATGGACCATAACGCAGGTAAAGAACAATGTTCGCGGCGATGGAAAATGGGGACGTAACGATGTAACGGGCAATTACCGCAATTGGGAAATCTCTTTCAATGCCGATCGCACTTTGGAAATCTATGTTCCAGATGAAAACCTTAATCTAGTGGGTGACTGGGAAGTATTTGAAGATTGGTCCACCGACTCGGATGGTGATACAGAATGGAACACGTTCTTATCGTTCTATGCCTACGATCCGCAAAACCCTGAAGTTTGGAGACAATTCCTTTGGGAAGAGGTGCGCATTTCCAATTCCGAGATGAGAGCGGAAGAGGAAACGACCATTGATGGAGAACGCGTGTTTTATTTCTTTCAGCTAACGAAAAATTAGCCCTTGATCGCAACGTTGGTTGACAATGCAGAAATTGAAAGTAGAAGGTTGAAGCCTCTTAATCTTTCCGTTTAACCAGTCGCGCTTCATTCGTTTTAGCAACGTACAATTCAATTTCTCCTTTGCGCAATTCCGGCCAGATAGCCACAACATGCCCTTCCACTGCGTCGATATTCAAGTAATCACCAAAGAACAGCTCAGGATCTGGAGTGAACGGCGCTTTAGAAACCGGAACATCTGTGAACGTTGCACCGCCATCTAGAGAATATGAAATATATGTTTCCGTTTCGTTTTCGAAGGTTCTGCGACGGTCGTAATAAACGAAATAAAGATATCCGGTTGATTGATCTAGCGTCATCCAAGTGAAGAACTGGTGTCTCTTGGAATCGTCTTGATTCACGCGAACACGTTTCCCCCATGACTCTCCTCCATTAGTTGATTTCATAACCCAAACATCGGTATCGTTCTCGCCATTGCGCTGATCGCACCAATTCAAGTACAATGCACCTCTGTCTGGACCGTCACTCAAATCACATTTGAGGATCGGCAGACCATTCGCACGATAAATCCCGGGGATATCCAAGGTCCAACCACCGTATTGTTTACCAATGATATCTTCTTTCGGCATCCATGTTTCACCTCCGTCCAATGATTTCTGAAAAACCAATCCTTTGGGGCCCGTCCATGTCACATAAATTTCGCCGTTTGGTCCAACTGCAGGAACTGCTCCCTCCACCGTATCATCACCATCCAGACAATCTCCAGCGTAGAAAGAAATACGTTTGGGCGGGCTCCACGTCGCTCCTTGGTCTGACGATTTCGAGAAAACGATAATGGTACTATCCGCTGCTTCCTTCGAATTGTATTCATCGAACTGTGTCCACGTCATGTAAATTTCGTTCGTTTTTTCATTCAATACCGTCCAATGCTTGTCTTGAACTTTCGTTCCGTTGGGCTCCGTAAACGTTCCTTCATCGAACATTTCAGCGCGAAGCTCACCTTCCTCGTTAATCGTTGCTTTCTGACAAACGATTCGATCCAAATGCGACGTCTTCTTGTAACTCGCCAAATGGAAATAATACGCGGTATTGGCGGTATCAAACATTAAAACGGGATCTCCCCAAACGCCAAATTTGCTGCGCATGGATTCACTTGACCACGATTTTCCGCCATCGTTCGTGTAGTAAAAATCGTTGAGCACCGATCCTGCAATGATTTGATCTACATTGTTAGGATTGATCGCAATAGACGGTTCAATCTGAGAAGATTCATACTTCGCCTCTGGCGGTCTATCTAACTTGATAATCGATGCCGGCGAACAACCAAACAATAATACAACTCCGAAAAATACTAGCGCCTTTTTCATTTCTTACCAAGCCAAAAATCGTACAATCGCTTCGCGTCTGGATCGTCCACGGCCTTCTTCCATTCGAAACGCGGTTTTTCGTATGCCGTCATTATGAACGTTGTTGTATGCAATTCTTCTTCACGAGAGAACAAAATCTCCGCTTGATCACCTACATCCAAACTATTAAGAAAAGCATCCAACATCGGCTTGTTGACGCGGTAATTGTTCACCGCGATGATTTCATCATTTACGCTCAATCCAGCATCTTCAGCGGCCGAACCGGAACGAATTCCTCGTACATACACGTTTTCTCCTCCTCGAGTCGTTAGTCCAGAGTTGGGTTTATTTTCTCCTGCAAACGTTACGGCAACTCCCAATGGCTCCAAGAATGAATTGTAATCCGGAATCTCTGTTCCATCGATGTATTTCTCGTAGAATTCTGTCAAATCTTTCCCGATGAATGCTTCCAACTCCGCCTTGAACTCTGCTTCGGTAAAACCGCGGTCTTTTCCTTCGTAATACACTTTATAAATGTGCTGCATGAAATTGTCTAAGCACTTGGTTCCATCGCTTGATTTAATGATCATCGCATCAATCATCATGGCTACAACCGATCCTCTGGAGTAATACGAAGCCGTGGTATTTCGACTGTTTTCATTAGGACGATATGCCTTGATCCAAGCATCGAAACTTGCATGCGCAACCGGCTGAACGCGCGCTCCGGTAGATCCTTCAACGTAATTCAAACTGCTAAACATCTTCTTTAGAAATTGCTCTTCGGAATAATACCCTGCTCTCAACAAGATCATTTTTTCGTAGTAGGACGTAAACCCTTCCATCACCCAAAGCAATGAAGTGTAATTCTCAGAATCGTAATTGAAAGGGCCTAATTCCACCGGACGGATGCGCTTTACGTTCCACAGGTGAAAGTACTCGTGTGCTACCAAATCCAAGAAATCG
>JADFAL010000101.1 GCA_015665275.1 Flavobacteriales bacterium
TTTGGCGCATATCGCTTATACAAACAGAATCCTCCTTTACATTCTACCAATTCGAATTTAAACTTCTCGCTTAACCATTCGTTTCCTTGCTTGGCAACCAGATATAGAGACTCATCCGTATCAGAAATTAAGAACCAATCCATCTCTTCTCGACGTTCTTCCGTTTTAGCATAGAAGTATTGTCCGTAGCTTTTGTATTGAAATGTAACAATCTTTATTCCTTCTCTTTCGCTTCTTTCATAAAACTCAATAGCCGGACCTTGGGCAAATTGCTCGATAGCCGGAAGTAAGGTATAACATGCAATCAATAACGCAATCATTACAGAACCTGCAGTGGTTAGAGCAAAGGCGCCGATTTTTGATTTCCGTAAGAGTATGAACCCAGTAACGGTGCCAACGAGTAATATTCCTCCAACAGCAAATCCCAATGGGTTTAAGTTGATGTCCTGCCGCAAGGAATCCGCAACGAAAGGATCGGTAATCTTCTCTGCAAATTCATAGTTGTTGGCAATAAAGTAGGCGATAGCAAGGAAAGCAACCGAAAGAAGGACTCCTAGAACTAAATATCCCCACTTTACAAATCGACTCAAGGCAATCTTCTTCAAGTCTATTAGATATAACGAATAGGCGGCTACAAAACTCAGCGGAACCCAAGTCATGGAGGAGTAATGGATAATCTTAGTTGTTACAATGCTGAAGAGAATCAAAACACCCCAAAAAAGGCACAACATCCACATATGGAAATCGAGATTTGTATCCGAACGCTTCTTGAGTAAATGCGGTATGGCAATAATTGAGATTGGGAAACACCCGAAAAACACTACCACAAAGTGATAATAGAACGGCTGCTGATGTCCTGCAACGTCCGAGCTAAATAATTCAGCTTGATAGGCGATAAACTGACGAATGATTTCAAAACCATTCTGTGAGAACTCCATGGTTAACCAGACCAGTATTATCCCAATTAATCCTCCAAGAAAAATAAAAATGTACTTGATTTTTGGGAATGGCTTGAATCGCTTGATAACCAGATAAACAAACAAAGTGAGACCGAGCAATAAGAACCCTACTGGACCTTTGGTGATAACACTCATCCCACTAAAAACTCCAGAGAGCAAGGCGAGGCGTCCGCGTTTTTCTTCATCCAAGCCAGAAATCACACGGATCATGAAATAAACAGACAAGAAAATGAAGAAATTGAAAGAGGGATCGATTATTCCTGACTTGAAATAGGCATTTGGGAGTAAACTTCCACAGAAAACAAGTGCCCATATCAAGCCTAACTTTGGGCTAAAATGCTTTCTGCCAATTAAGTATATAGTAATTAGATACAAAATACCGAAGATGGCATTGGGAAAACGTGCCGCAAATGCATTCACACCAAACAGTTTCATCGAAGCGACTTGCATCCAAATAAAGAAGGGTGGCTTCTCCCAGAAAGGCTCGTAATTCACTTGAACTCTGAGGTAATCTCCGGTTTGCATCATCTCTCTGGCGGACTCAGCAAAATTGATTTCATCCCAATCAAATAAGTGTGTTTGACCAATTCCCAAAAAGAAAAGTCCACCAAGTACCGTTAGGAAGAGTAGGCTCCATCGTTTGTTTTCGGCTATGTCGTTGAATGAAATCTTCAAAGGGATTTGAATTGCGCCGCTAAATTACGATTTTTAGAATGTTTTATGAATTTGAGAAACGTAGTTACCACGATCCTATTGTGCATTTGTTGCTTATCCAATGTTTTGGTTTTTGCTCAAGAGCAAGAGGAGTATCGATTGACCGTATTTGCTGAATGGAACGGGACTAGCTGGGACGAGAATATTTATTTGTCTACAACGCAAGTTTTTGACGCTGCGCTAAGCGGACAAAACGTGATAATCCAACGAGATAGTGAATTATTGACTCCCTGCGGTTTAATAGAAATTGGTGGAAGTACTGTTGCTGCTAATTGGGGCGACATAAAAGAATTAGAAGTACGATTGGTTGCCAATGATAAAGAGACTTGGTATGGCGACACAGCTAGATTAACAGATGTATTTTCGCTTGCTTTTTGTTCGTTTGATTCAATTCGCTCTTTGACCATTGACTATAATTCATTTGGATACGAAATCATTATGAACCTTAATGACTGGCACCCTTTTCAAAACATGAAAAGCGCTTCAAAATTGTCTAAATTCCGGTTGCTTGGGGCGTATTCGCCGCATTTCAACTTAAGTCAACTGATTGGGCTTCCAATAGAATATCTTGAGTTGCCCTTAACCCCAGGAGTGGAACTCCTATGCTTTCCACATTTGAAGGTATTAGTTCTTCCCAAGGCACTGGATGGGTTTTGTCATTACATTGGAATGATCTCAGAAGATACGGACGTTAACACCTTGCAAAGCAGTTATTACAATCGTTTCAACTATTTATTCGCAGAGAATTATTACAATTTAGTCTCCAATCATGGTATTCTCAATCAAATATTGGAAGAATATAGATCGACCTATCCTGATAAATGGGAGGACAAAGGCCAACTACTGATTAAGGTTGGAGAACTTGATCAATTTCACATGGAAGCAGACAAATCTGCAACTTTGGTTTCTGGAAAATTAAAGAAGGGGAAGCCTGTAGGGGATTGGATAATTAACATTTCAGGACCATGGAACATGATAGGTATGCCACCATTTCAAGTTGATATGAAGATGAAGCCGAAACTGGTTAAAGATGGTAAATGGTCATTACGTTATCTTGACGGAACGGTGGCAATAGAAGGAAGTTTTGTTGGAGGTAAAAAGGATGGAGATTGGAAATTCTACGATAATTATGGCACCTTAAAATGCATTCGAACATTTCATCGAGACACGCTAAAAAATACGGTCGTTATGTTTGATATGCGCGGCGTTCCTCTAGAGTCTAGAGCGTATTACTTTAATGAGAATCAATCGATTCAAACGTTTCAAAGTGAAGGCAAAGTGAGTTTTATGTATTATGATGCCGTTCCTAACAATAAGCGAAAAATGGAAATCACCGAAAATGCCATTTCATTTTTGAAAGAAGATGGCAGTTATGAGATTGTCACTCGAAAAAATCCATTATTTGGGGAGTTAATGAGACGTGAGGTGATCGATTTGGTCTATCCTGAATTTGTTGGCGCTGAACTTCCATTTAAATTTTAAGCATGAAATACCTAGCATATACAATTGTATTCTTTTTTGTCTTATCGGCTTTCAAATGCAAGAATTCAGATTATTCAAACACCAACGCTCCCAATTCTAAAGCCTCTGCTGAATATGAAGATATTTCGGATACGTTGAGAATATATAATCACTTGAAATACTTAACAAAAGCAGATCAGTTTCGAAACTTTGAAAATGTGGAACGCCTGGATTCTGTTGCTGCGTATATATTTCGCGAATTTGATCAATACGCTGATACAACCTTCTATCAAGAGTATGAAGTGAACGGGAGCATTTATCGCAACGTGATTTGTTCCTTTGGAAGCACGTATGAATCTAGAACTATTGTTGGTGCTCATTACGATGTTTGCGGCGATCAGGAAGGTGCAGATGATAATGCCAGCGGAGTAGTAGGTTTACTAGAATTGGCACGACTGCTAGAAGGAGACACTTTAAATGAGCGTATTGATTTGGTGGCGTACACACTTGAAGAACCACCATTTTTCAGATCGGAGCAAATGGGGAGTTATGTTCATGCAAAATCGTTGGTGGATGACAATGTCATTGTAAATGGAATGGTTTGTCTCGAAATGATCGGATATTTCGATGATGACAAGAACTCACAGGAGTATCCAGTCGGAGGAATGAAAGCGGTTTATGGTTCGAAAGGAGATTATATTGCTCTTGTGAGTCAAGTTGGGCCAGGAGAGTTTGTCAATGACTTCAACAAAGCATTTAAGAAGACAAAACGTATTGAAACAAAGGAGATTGCAGCGCCAAAATCTGTAACCGGAATCGATTTCTCAGACCATAGAAGTTACTGGAAGTTTGGCTTCAGCGCTCTGATGATAACGGATACAGCTTTTTTCAGAAACAAGCACTATCATGAAAAGAGCGATACGATGGAAAAGCTAGATTTGTCTAGAATGGCTGATGTAATCGATGCGATTTACTTAGCATTGAATTAGAAGGATGCTAATGGTGTGTGTTAATTGCGCAAAATGTTGCTCAATTTCGACATTTATCGAATTACCGAATTGTACAATTCTAAAAATGTATTCAGAAGATTACGCCTTTTTGTGAAAGAGATCTGACTTCGCGAACTTAATCTTATTGAAAAAATACAACCAACTCACGCCCAAAACGCCCATTCCATACTTTGCACTTCGTTGAAAGTTAATGGAAGAAGCCTCGTCGAAATACTTCGTAGGACAAGTGATTTCAGCAATTTCGTATCCTTCGTAGCAAATCTGTGCAAGCATTTGGTTATCGAAAATAAAATCGTCTGAGTTGATATTATAATTGATGCTTTTCAAAACTTCAGCAGAGAACATGCGATATCCTGTATGATACTCAGAAAGCTTCTGATTCATTAAGATGTTCTGAGATAGAGTCAGGAAACGGTTCGCAATATATTTGTAAATCGGCATTCCCCCTTTTAAAGCTCCCTTTCCTAGAATTCGAGATCCAATAACTACGTGATACACGTCGTTCGCAATCAAATGCGCCATGCTTTCCAGCAATTTCGGTGTGTACTGATAATCTGGGTGAAGCATTACAATAATATCGGCACCCAATTCAAGTGCTTTGTTATAACACGATTTTTGATTTCCTCCGTAACCCTTGTTCTCCTCGTGAACAATCACATGATCAATCCCAATTTCGCGTGCTACCTCGGCAGTGTTGTCACTACTTTTATCGTCTACTAAAACCACGTCGTCTACAATGTCAAACGGGATTTCATCGTAAGTTTGCTTTAGCGTTTTCGCCGCATTGTATGCGGGCAATATGACAACAAGTTTCTTTCCTTTAATCATGAGAAGGCTCAAATTACGGTGCAAAATTAACAAAGAATTGCACAACGTCTGTTCTCAACGAAAAAAGCTGTGCATTGGTTGAAGTTCTTATTTTTGATCAGTGAAAAATCGTTGGTCCAATATTGCCATTCTGATTATCGGTATCGTGATGCTGATTTTCCGCTTTTCGTATCCTAGAGATCGTCAAGAAGATTTGAAAGTCACCACTTGGGATGCTTTTGGGTATTACATGTACAATCCATCCATTTTTATTTATGGAGATGTAAGTGAACTAAAGTGGGTGCCGGATATCGAAGAAAAGTATTCTGTAACTGGAGGACAACTCTATCAGGTCACTCCTTTGGAAAATGGAAAGTACACCAACAAGTACCTAGGAGGTGTAGCAATTATGCAGTTGCCTTTTTTCTTTACTGGACATGCAATTGCCTCAATGACAGACTATCCAGCCGATGGATTTTCGGCACCGTATCAATATTCTATTGCGTTCGGAGCGATAGTGTACTGTCTCCTTGGACTTCTATTGCTGCGTCGAGTGTTATCACGATTTTTCGACGATGGCCCAATAGCGATCACGCTTCTTTTGTTGGGGTTAGGAACGAATTTGATTCAATATACAGCCATTGACGGTGGGCAAAGCCATATCTATATCTTTCCGTTATATGCGTTGCTAATATGGGGCACAGTCAAATGGCACGAAAGTCCGAATTGGAAATGGGCAGCACTGATTGGCTTAACAATTGGCTTGGCAACTATTTGTCGACCTACCGAATTGATCATGTTATTCATTCCCTTGTTGTGGAATACGCATGAAAAGTCGCTGCGCAAGGAGAAATGGCGATTGGTGAAGAAATACTTACCCCATTTGGGCTATGTAATCGGATTTGGAATCATTGGTATTCTTCCGCAGCTTTTGTATTGGCAATATACCACGGGAAGTTTGATTCACAATGTTGGAAGCAAATGGTTCTTTTTCAATCCTTGGTTCCGGGTATTATTCGGAGTGACGAATGGTTTCTTTGTCTACACGCCAATAGTCATCTTGTTTGTTGTAGGCTTCTTCGTAATGAAGAAATATCCATTTCAGCGATCCGTACTTACATTTTGTCTCTTAAATATTTGGATCATCATGGCGTGGTCCGATTGGCGTTACGGAGCAACATTCTCTACACGAGCGATGGTGCAAAGTTATCCGGTTTTCGCCTTTGCGATGTGTGCCGCCGTTACGTATATCTTAAATCGAAAGTTTTTACGCTTGGCCGTCTTAAATCTCAGTGCGTTTTTCATCTATGTGAATTTCTTCCAAATTGTTCAGTACAATTCATCGGTCTTGCATTATCACGACATGAACTGGCAGTACTACGGACGTGTTTATTTGAATTCGAATCCAACGGCACTGGATTTCAGTTTATTGGATACAGATGTTTGTATTGATGAATCTGAATTTAAGGCGGTGAAATTGCATCCTCTAAATCAACAATACATTGCTACGCATAATAATTTCCAAAATCTCACGGAATTAGAAATTCGGCCAAGAACGAAGTATATAAAAATAGGGTTGCTGATTTCTGATCACGGTGGAGGAGATGCGAACTATATCAACGTGGGTCTTGAAGGAAAAGAACTTTCAAAGATTCGCCTGAAACGGCCATTAATTCAGCGCGGTAGACCTAATGACTATGCTTTTTACGTTGAAATTCCTGCGAAACGCACATCGAATAAAATATCAATAAACGTTGTTGGTTGGTCCGGAATGAAGGGAGAATTGAAGAAAGGGCGCGTTACGGAGTTCAAATGAATTAAATATCCTTTCTGAACGTATGAATATCGTTGTGATTTTCCTCGATCTTATCCTTAACGATTTTAATGGCTTGAGCTAGAATAAAGATATCTGCTGGCGCATTCTTTGCCAACCATTCCCAACTAGATTCTTCGGCTTCCACTGCCATAGCGATATGATATAAGACATCGAAGTTGTGCGTTAAGAGCCATTGCTGTGCGCTTTCGTTTCCTTCTGCTGCATTTATCATCGCCAATAAATGTGCGTATCCATTATCCTGCAGCCAGTTACGGGCATCGTCTCTCAGGTAAATTGCGAAAGTAGCCATGGTAAGTTCTTCGTATCCATTCTCCTTCAACCAAAGCATGAAATGATCTTCACCGTCAATTGCTTTTGCCCAGGCAATAATGATCTTTGGATGATAATCCAAATGATGGAGCTCCGTTTTGGACAAGTCCTTAGCGATAATCTCCCGTTTCTTTCTTTTAAACCAATTTCTCATTACCCGAAGAAAATATAAGATACAATAATTGCTGCGATGATGCCAATTAAATCAGCAAATAAACCAGCTGTTACGGCATATCTAGTATTCTTAATTTTAACGGCTCCAAAGTATACGGCTACCACATATAGAGTAGTTTCTGTGCTTCCTTGCATCGCTGCAGCAATTCGCTCTTGCATCGATCCAGTGCCGAAAGTATCCATTACTTCTACGAATGCACCACGCGCTCCGCTTCCGCTTAAAGGCTTCATGAACGCTACCGGAAGTGCATCAACCCATTCAGTCATGGTTATCCCAATAGATAATACCGCCCAACGAATAGCGTCAGTTGCTGCTTCCAGACTTCCTGAGGCTCTTAATAACGCTATTGCTACCAACATTGCTATCAAATAAGGAATAACGCTGATGGCAACATTGAATCCTTCTTTCGCACCGTCAATGAAGGACTCATATACGTTCACCTTTTGACGCATGGCCATTCCAATAAAACTTCCAATAATACCAAACATCAATACTCCTCCGACAATAACAGATACAGCTTCACCATGCTCAGGATTGTAAACAACATAAAAAAGCAAAACAGCAATAAAAGTGGACAAGGTCCCTAGGTACAGAAGAACGGTTTTCTGAAATAGATTGATTTTTTGTCGAATACATACGAATACCAAACCAGCTAGCGTTGCCAAATACGTAGATACTAGGATGGGAAGAAATATCTCAGTAGGTGAGTCAGCATTCGCACGCAAAGCGAAGATTGATACAGGGATAATTGTTAGCCCTGACGTATTCAATACCAGAAACATGATCTGCGCATTGGACGCTTTATCCTTTTCCGGATTTATTTCTTGGAGTTCCCCCATAGCCTTCAAACCAAGAGGCGTTGCGGCATTATCAAGTCCCAACATGTTCGCGCTGAAGTTCATCATCATAGATCCTAGTGAAGGATGATTTCTAGGAACTTCAGGAAAAAGCTTCGAAAACAGAGGTGTAACCAATCGTGTAACAACTTTCAAGGCTCCACCTTTTTCTCCAATCTTCATAACACCAAGCCAAAAACACATGGCTCCTGTCAAATACAGTGAAACTTCGAAACCGGTTTTAGCCGAATCGGATAGAGCATCAATCATTTCTTTGATAACATGCCAGTCCTGCCAAAAGATCAATTTTGACAAAGCAACCAACATAGCAATGAAAAACATGCCAATCCAAATACGATTCAGTACCATAAACCAAAGATGTCAATAAATAGAATGCTGATTGGCGCAGAAGAAACGAATCTATCAACAACGAATTCGTAATAATCCGCATTGTTCCATCAAGTATGACTTCTGAGTCCTTTGCGTGACTTGTGGTTAGTGGGCGCCGTTTGGGGCGTATCGCAAGCAGAAAAACACGAAATTTTCTATCAAAATAGCACCATGATTTCCAGAGATTTCAGGCTGGAACTGAACTCCGAAATACGGCTTCGATTCGTGCTGCATCGCCTCATTTACACAGGCATCTGATGCGGCGACCAAATTAAACCCAGAAGGTACAGAAATGGTTTCGTAGTGATTCTTCATCATTTCTACTTCACTGGGCAATCGATCAAAAAGAATGGATTCTTCAAAAGCTTCTACTACTTGCCAACCGGAATCGTGCTTCATCATTGATGCTTGTGCTTCAAAATGCAATCCTAGCAATTGATGCCCAAGGGATATTCCTAAAATCGGGACATTGCATTCAACGGCCAATTTTATCTTTTCAAGGTAATCTGAGGTGTCCATGGAACTAACAGATAAATATCCATTGGAAATAATTATCCCCTTTATTCCTTCAAAATCTTCCTTGGTAGCCTCTAGAATCGCAATAATGCGCGCATCCATCTCATTGTCAACGATGTCTGCTATGGCTTGTGCCTGAGGTGAGCCTGCATTCAGAACAAGTATCATATCTCTAGTATTCCGGCTCCCTGACGCAAAATTTCTACGTTACCATCTACGCATTCGACAACAGTTGATGCTAGCAAATTTCCGTATCCGCCATCGATAATCAAATCTACTTTGCTATCATAACGCTCGTAAATCTCGTAAGGATCAATAAAATATTCTAGGATTTCATCTTCGTCATCATGCAAAGACGTTGTTGCCAAGGGATTTCCAAGCTGCCTTGTAATCTCCTTAAGGATTGGATTGTCAGGAATTCGAATCCCAATTTCCTTTCTATTGGTATCGAACAATCTAGGGATCTCATTGGTGGCCGTTAATACGAATGTGAAGGGGCCGGGCAAGGATCGATTCATCAATTTAAAAGTCGGGCGATCGATATTCTTAACGTAATCCGATAGGTCGCTCATTCCATTGCAAATAATGGAGAATTTGGCCTTTTTCAATCGGATACCCTTCAACGCAGCCAGCTTATTCAATGCTTTCTTGTTGTAGAGATCACATCCCATAGAGTAGACCGTATCTGTGGGGAAAATTATGATTCCTCCTTTGCGCAGTGATTCCAGCACTCTTTCGATGGAGCGCTGATCTATATTGTCCGGATTGATTTCGATTAACATTCCGGCAAAGATAAGGCGTAATTTCTACTTAACGAAGATCTTACAAGAAATGGCATAATGATCGCTGAGCGCTTCCTTTTGAATTTCAAAATTGTGCGACCCTAAGGATTCGGAATGGAAAATATAGTCTATTCTGCCTGCAGGAATTTTACCTGCATATGTCTTTCCGATACCTGAATTACAATTCCTGTGCGCATCAGTAAGGTGGTTGTGAAAACGTTGATACGTGTAGGAGAGAGGCGTATCGTTAAAATCGCCGCAAACCACAACGGGGTAAGGAGAGTTCTTGATGTGTTTCATTATCCTGTTGGCTTGTTTCGCACGTTCTGGGAAGGCTTCAATTACCTTTCCCATAGCATCGAAAAAACCAGTTTCAGAATCTTCATTGATCAACGCAGCACGTTCTTCGGAATCCAAACTGATGGATTGGAGGTGTACATTGTATACGCGAATCGTGTCCTTATTAAAAACGATATCAGAATAAATCGAATAATTGAAGGATTTTAAATCCGAATCGAACCGAACTTCACCTTTCTCAATAATCGGATACTTTGAAAATAAGGAGATCCCATAATTCCGGCGACTGCTTTCCACATACGTATAACGCTCCTGATAATCCTTGATTCCCAAAAGAGGAATAATTGTATCCTTGGTGACAAAGTTGGTGGGCTTGTCTTGCTGGTAGAACTCCTGGAAACATACAATGTCGGGCGATTCATTCTTGAGAAACTGAAGAATCTTTCGTCGGGACTTTTGAGCTTCTTTCGGATCGTCGTTGTACAAATCAAACAGATGTACGTTGTAACTCATTATTTTCAACGATTTCGCATTTTTTGGAGGGGTATCGCCACCACCGAGTGTGAAGGTTCTGAAATGTAACCCGGCTCCAGACAATAGCAGTGCCAGCATCGCGATCGCAAACCACCTTCTAAAGAAGAATTGCGTAATCATTGCTGCAATAAACGCCAGTACAATTACTGGGTATGCCAATCCAAAAATTGGAATGATGGAAAAACTTTCTGGATGCGTGTAGGGCGAGAGATAAGAGAGCAGGAGGGACAAGGTTGCTATCACACAAAGTATGTCAAGCAGCAATCGTATCCAGCGCCGAGCTTTCCTTTTAGCCATTCTTGCTTTGGTTGAACAAGAAATCTTTTTCTCGCTTGCTCAAGGATTCGTAACCCGATTTGGAAATCTTGTCCAAAATACGATCAATTTCTTTTTGACGTAATTTTGCATCAGCATTGTACTCCTCGTCAGACATTTTGCGCACTTCAGGACCGCGCTTTACCCTTAAGTGCTTACGTTCTTTCCGCTTAAAAAGACCAATAACGCGTTCACAAAAACGCTGAAACCTGGCAATGATATTGTTGGAACTATGAACGTTTTGAGATCCAATTAATCCGACCAGTGCTCCTCCAATATGCGCAAAGTGTGCTACACCATCATTGGTTCCCAATCGAACAAAATCAAGCACGAAATATAAAAGTGCCAACCACATGATTCGAATAGGAAGAATTCCGAAGAGATTCACCCTCAATTGGGGCTGACTGAATCCAATTAAAATGAAAAGTGCCATAACAGCTCCTGAGGCCCCTACAACTGAAGTGTACTGTCCGTACATACCAGGGAATAACAAATGTGCGACTATTTCCAAAGCACCACCAGCCAATCCTCCTAGAAGATAGGTATAGAGCAATTTTTTGCCATCATAAATTTGCTCGAACATTCGCCCTATAAAGTAGAGCATCAACATGTTCAGGAAAATGTGCATGAAACCGAAATGCGCGAACATGGAAGTAATTATCGTCCAAGGGTGGTACAAATAGTCCCAAAGTCCGGTAGGCATGGCAAATGCATCGGAAAGGAATTGAGCAACTGGGGCTTCAAATCCCCCAAGCCGCGCAAAGACCAAAGCAATACTAATAACCAAAAATACGGCTACATTCATGAAAATTAATTTCATAAATGTGCTCTGCTTGAATAAGACTTTTAATTCGTCTAGAAAACTACGCTGTGTTTGCATATCGAATTAGTAAAATGTGTTTTTGTTTCGTTGCCAAACCTTAATCATAATGAACCCGAAGAGCATCCCTCCAAGATGGGCGAAATGCGCAACTCCACCTCCAGATTGCATAAATCCATTGTAAACTGCAATTCCTCCCAGAATCAATGCCAACCACTTAGCTTTGATTGGAATAGGTGGAAAGAGTAGCTGGAATTGTGTGTTCGGGAAAAGCAATGCAAATGCCATTAGAAGTCCATAAACCGCTCCAGAAGCACCCAAAGTTGGGATTTCGATTGTACTCACGGCAAACTGGCCATCGTAAAGCGTTATTTCACTCGCGTGATACATTTCATTTAATCCGTCTACAGTTGGGAACCAGACCCCGGTGTGTGAATAAATTTCATACGCCTCAACCCCAGTGTGCAAAACCATAGCACCTAAAGCGGTAACCAAATAATACGTAAAGAATCGCTTCTTACCCCATGTTCGTTCCAAATGCGAACCAAAAACAACCAATCCTACCATATTAAATAGAATATGGAAAAGGTCCGCATGCATAAAGAAATGCGTTATAATCTGGTACGGGCGGAAGCTTTCCGACGTAGGAAAGTACATACTGAACTCATTCTTCAGGTAAATCCCTTGGCCTTGAAGAACAAAGGTTGCCAAAAAGAACAACACGTTAAGAATCAATAAGTTCTTAACCACATCGGGCATGTTTCCAAATATCTGTCTAAACATTATTCAAATTTTTTGTCAATGAACGCCAAATCCAGCGTTTCCATTATCTTCTTATTAGACGGAGAGTACGCGTGATCCTCACACTGAAACAATCGATCAATCAATGATTGAATTTGTTCCTTGTTTGAAAGATTCAATCGCTTCATAGCGGCTGAACGAGCAATAGATCGCACCAATTCATGGGCTACTTCGCCTTTCTCTATGTCTTTATGTGCCAGAGTTTCCAAAATCCGATCTATGGACTTAGAAAGCGTTTCTTCCTCTAGAACACTCGGCACTGCATGTACCGTTAATATTTCATCATTTACCGAACCGGTGAAGCCTAGCTGTTTCAGAACAGAAGTATTCTCTGTCCAGTTAATACCCTCTTGTTTTGATAGTTCTTTCTCAATTGGAAACAATAAATGCTGCGATTCTATCGGGCTTATAATGAAAGAATTAATCACTTCGTTATAAACTATTCGTTCAATGGCTCTTCTCGCATGAAATACCAGAAAACCACTTTTTCCGGGAGCCAGAATGTATGAGTCTTTCACCAGAAAGCTTCCATAATTCGGTAGCATCTCTTCCTCTTCAAAAACGGGAGTTACTTCGTGGGTTTTCTCTTCCTTAATTTCATAGAAGTTCTCCCAATCTTCATGTTTGGCATGCTGTGTGCCAAAACCCTCCTGCTTAATCGCTTGAGAGAAATTGTCTTTTGATTTCCCTGTACCACCTCCTGATGATCGAGAGGGCGTAACGAACGGATTATATTCAGTATTGACTTGAATTTGAGGTTCTACAGCTGGCTGTGACCGCATTGCGTGCGGAATTTCGAAACTCGTTTCCTGCTCGAAATCCAAGGTAGGAGCGATATTATATTTACCGAGTGCCAAGCGGACACTACTCAAGAGTATAGAGTAGATAAACTTCTCTTCCTCAAACTTAATCTCAGTTTTGGTTGGGTGAACGTTCACATCAATTTTAGAGGGATCAACGTCCATGTACAAGAAATATCCTGGAAACCCTTTTTCGGCGATGAGTCCTTCGAATGCCTTAGAAATAGCATGATTGAAGTAAGAACTCTTGAAAAATCGATCGTTCACAAATAAGAATTGCTCACCGCGTGTTTTACGAGCAAACTCAGGCTTGAGCACAAATCCCTTCAGCGATACGATTTCCGTAGATTCCTCAATGGGAACCAATCGATCATTTGATTTCTTCCCAAGAAGGTCTACAATTCGCTTTCTAAGAGTTGTTGCAGGCAAATTGTATAATTCGTTACCATTGTGATGTAATGAGAATTCAATGTCTGGATGCGCCAAGACAACACGCATGAATTCGTCAGAAATACGTCCGAACTCAACTTTATCTGATTTCAGGAAATTTCGACGTGCCGGAACATTGAAAAACAAATTCTTGATTTCGAAACTAGTTCCGTGCGGCACGGCAGCATCTTCATTTGATTTGATAACGCTCCCTTCAATTTCAATAGTTCTTCCCAGTTCACCATCTTCCAGTCGTGTATTCATTTGGACATGGGCAATGGCTGCAATGGACGCCAAGGCTTCTCCACGGAAACCTTTAGTTGCCAATGAGAAAAGATCTTCCGCCGTTCGCACCTTACTCGTTGCATGACGTTCAAAGCAGAGTAGGGCATCGGCAGAACTCATTCCTTTGCCGTTATCCACCACTTGAATCAAGGTTTTACCGGAGTCCTTGATGTTTACTTCAATGCGGGTTGCTCCTGCATCGATGCTGTTTTCAAGCAATTCCTTTACTACTGAAGCAGGTCTTTGTATAACCTCTCCGGCAGCAATTTGATTCGCAATATTGTCTGGTAATAATTTTATTAAGTCACTCATCCTACCACATTCGCTCTACGATGGTCTCTACTTTATCGATTCCAAAAAACAAAAAGTAAAACAATGCCAAAAGCACCAAAACCAAGGTGAAAATGCGAATATTGGATGATTGACGTTGACCCTGTCTGTATCCTGCACGGTCTGATTCAGCGCGCATTGCCTCACGGAGCATTTGTTTGCGTTCTTCTGGAGTCATTTCACCAGATTCTGCCCGTCTTAGTTGCTCCTTTCTTTTCTCCATACGCTCTTTGCGTTCATCGTAGTAACGAGGCTGATAGTCAAACTGTCGATTCTGAAGGGTGTTATTAAGAAACTTTAATTTCATACTAAGTGCTGTCTAAACAAAAATAGCAATAAAAACGGTGCTTTTTTCGTTGAATAATTCTCCAATATTCATGCCTCACGCAATTAACTGCCACTCTGTCATAGCAAAGTTTGGAAAAGTTTTTGCTTCTACCATGTTTATAACTAATGTTAACAGTGCGAATCTTCATTCTGCTGTTTTCTAAATTTAGCGTATGAAATCCAAGATCTCCATTCTTATTCTAGTAGGCGCATTGACCTCAGTTTCCTTTATTTTGTGGGCTTCATTAGCTGAAAGCAGTACTCCTTCAAGACACATTGAGCCTGACTTGAAGCCAGAAGAGCACGTAGTTGCGAGCGATAATCCTTATACTGACAATGTGTCGAATAATTGGGTTGACGAGACTATAAGTAAGATGACCCTTAGAGAGAAAATCGGTCAGTTTTTTATGGTAGCGGTTTATCCGAAGCAAAATGAGGTGCATTTCAAACACATTGATTCCTTGGTAACGAAACATGGAATTGGTGGAATCATTGTCTTTCAAGGAGATCGCGCTCAAGCGAAAAAGGCAATTGAACGATATCAAGGTAAGTCCAACATCCCGTTGCTTACAGCAATGGATGCAGAGTGGGGACCAAGTATGCGACTCTCAAACGAACCCAGGTTCCCGTATGCGATTACTATTGGTGCGGCAGACGATCCAGAGTTGTCTAGACATATAGGAGCATTGATGGGACAAGAATGCCGTGAGTTGGGAGTTCATTTGAATTTTGCTCCTGTTGCCGATGTAAACAGCAATCCTAAGAACCCGGTGATTGGATACCGATCGTTTGGAGAAAACCCTAGAAATGTTGGAAGACACGTTGCTGCGACTGTAAAAGGTATGGAAGGCCAAAGTGTTTTGACAAGTATTAAGCATTTCCCTGGACACGGCGATACAGATACAGACTCTCACAAGGAATTACCGTTGGTTAATAACAGCTATCTCCAAATCAAAGCTATCGACTTTGTTCCATTTCAAGATGGGATTGATGCAGGAGCTAGCACTGTGATGATTGCGCATTTGAATGTGCCTTCGTTGGATTCCACTGGAACTCCATCCAGTTTGTCAAAGCCAGTAATACATGGATATCTAAAGGGGGAGTTGGGGCATGAAGGGCTAATTGTTAGTGATGCCCTTGGAATGAAAGGAGTATCGAACAAGTATGGCAAAACAGAGGTCGTTGTTAAGGCTTTTGAGGCCGGATGTGACATTCTTTTAATGCCGGGAAGTGTGGTGAAAGCCATTGATGCCATTGAGGCAAAGGTAAACGCTGGAAAAATTTCGGAAGAGGAAGTAAACATTCGTTGCAAACGTGTTTTAGCTGCAAAGCACAAGTCGATTGTAGCTCCGAAAGCAATGAAGAAATATACCGAATCGGAAAGAGACCTGTACAGAAAATTGGTATTCGAAAAAGCGGTTACGGTATTGAAGAATGAAAACGAGGTTCTTCCTATCAATCGATTTGATAAGAAAGTTGCCGTGGTAACTGTAGGAAAGTATACGGGAGGCGTTCGGCCAGCCATGGATAAAGTTACAAAAGCGGATCATTTCTCATATAAAACAGGCTCAGAAGCCTTGTCAAAGTTTGGTCCAAAGATAGGCGAGTATGACATGGTGATATCAACACTTCATGCGGGTTCTATGCGTCCTTCTGGCAATTACAAGCTACCGAGCGGTTGGAAATCATGGTTGGCGAAGTTAGGAACGGCCAACCAGAGTGTACTCGCTTTGTTCGGAAGTCCTTTGGCGCTTGCCAACGTAAAGGAAATTGATGCTATCGATGCCGTTGCCGTCGGTTACGAGAACAATGCATTGATGCAGGATCGTATGGGACAATTCCTGATGGGGACGTTTGCTTCTAGCGGTAAGCTCCCAGTTACTATTGACGATCGCTTCAAAGTAGGACATGGCGTAAAGGTGAAGTGGAGTGGTCGATTGAAAGATTCTCAACCAGAAGAATTGGGTATTAATCCTGAAAAACTGCAACAAATTGATTCTATCGCCATGGCTGGAGTGAGAAATGGTGCGTATCCTGGATGCCAAGTAGCGGTTGCTATTGAAGGCAAACTCATTTATCAAAAATCATACGGACATCATACTTACAGCAAGACGCAAGAAGTTCAAAACACCGATCTCTACGACATCGCTTCGATAACCAAAGTTGCTGCATCTACCTTATCGATCATGCATCTTAATTCAGAGGAAACTTTCAATCTATCTGGGACTTTAGGGGAATATATTCCCGAAATTACAGGAGAAAGTCCGTTTAAGAATATTGTGTTGCGTCAGATGTTATCGCATCAAGCAGGATTAACTCCATGGATTCCATTCTACACAAAAACATTGGTAGAGAAGCAGCTTTCTTCCGAGTTTTACGCAACATCGCCCTCTGACACTTTTAATGTGAAAGTAGCAGATGACCTCTGGATTCGAGGCGATTACGAAGACGTGATGTATCAAACGATGCTAAGTAGTGCTTTGGGGCCGAAACGCTATAAATACTCTGATGTAGGCTATTATTTCATCAAGAAGATCGTAGAAAAGCAATCGCAGCAGTCCTTGGATGAATTTGTAACGAATGAATTCTACGAGCCGATGGGGTTACAATATATGCGATACAATCCATTGAACTATTTTGAGAAATCACAGATTACCCCAACGGAAAACGATCAGATTTTCAGAAAGCAGCAAATTCATGGATATGTGCATGATCAAGGCGCAGCCATGGTAGGCGGAGTTGGTGGTCATGCAGGATTATTTTCTAATGCAACAGATCTAGCTAGCCTGATGCAATTATTTCTGAATAATGGATATTACGGTCAGCAGTACGTTAAAGAGCAGGTAATTGAGGAGTACACGGATTGCCAGTTCTGTAGCACAAACCGCCGTGGTGCTGGATTTGATAAGCCCATTCGCAGTGGAAAGGGCGGGCCAAGTTCTAACAAGGTTTCTTTGAAGAGCTTCGGTCATACGGGATTTACGGGCACTATGGCTTGGGCCGATCCAGAGAACCAAATTAATTACGTTTTCTTATCGAATCGTGTGTATCAAGACGCTGAGAACTGGAAATTGGTAAAAATGGACATTCGGACTAAGATTCAAGATGTTATTTACGATGCGTTGGCAAGCGCGGATTAACAATCACAAAAAGTACGCTGAGCTTGTCGAAGTGCACTACAAGCTGTCCTTATTGAAGCATAAGAATTAAAGAATGTCCTAAAACTCCATGTGAGTAACCCATCCTGTATCCTAGAATTATACATACTTTTACTGTCAACGAGGCGAAATTAACGTGAGATTGATGAAAATAGGAATTGTATTGTATCCAACCTATGGAGGAAGTGGAGTAGTAGCGACAGAATTAGGAAAATCCTTAGCGAAAAAAGGGCATGAAGTTCATTTCATTACGTATTCGCAACCGGTTCGATTGAGCGGATTTCGCAAGAATGTTTACTATCATGAAGTAGCAGTTTCCGATTATCCTTTGTTTGAATACACGCCCTACGAAACGGTATTGGCCAGTAAAATGGTGGATGTCGTGAAACGAGAGCAACTGGAAATACTCCATGTTCATTACGCTATTCCCCATGCTTCGGCAGCATACATGGCCAAAATGATTTTACGCCAGCAAGGATATGAAATTCCTTACGTAACGACATTGCACGGAACCGATATCACGTTAGTAGGAAAAGACCCTTCATTCGAACCTGTTATTACCTTCTGCTTGAACGAATCGGATGCTGTAACGGCTGTTTCCGAGAGCTTGAAGAAAGATACCTACGAACATTTCAATACGAATCGTGAGATTCAAGTAATCCCGAACTTCATTCATACAAAGCGAATGGCGATTGAAGATATCGATGATATTCGGGCCAGATATGCCAATCCTGGAGAGCCACTTTTATGTCATGTCTCCAATTTCCGCAAAGTAAAAAGAGTAGAGGATGTATTGAAAATCTTCGCTCGTGTAAACAAACGGATTCCTTCTAAAATATTAATGGTAGGGGACGGTCCAGAGCGCTACAAACTCGAAGAAATGTGCACAAAGCTAGGCTTGTGTTCTCGTGTGAAGTTTATTGGTAAGGTACGTGACACTCAAGCGGTTTTGGAGATCTCAGATTTATTCCTCTTGCCTTCTGAAACAGAGAGCTTTGGATTGGCTGCACTAGAGGCGA
The DNA here is from genome assembly GCA_015665275.1 of Flavobacteriales bacterium. Classification (GTDB taxonomy): domain Bacteria; phylum Bacteroidota; class Bacteroidia; order Flavobacteriales_D; family Crocinitomicaceae; genus UBA4466. The sequence goes on from JADFAL010000101.1 coordinate 18,912, forward strand.
TGGCCGTAGGCGTACCTGTAATTTCCTCGAATACAGGTGGGATTCCAGAAGTGAACGTACACGGTGTCACCGGATTTCTTTCAGACGTAGGAGATGTAGATGACATGGTCAAAAACGCCCACTATATTCTTAGCGACAAAGATCGCTTACATCAATTTAAGACAAACGCGCAAAAACACTCTGAAAAATTCAACTTAGAGAAAGTTGTAGCACAATACGAAGAGGTGTACAATAGTTTGCTTGTGACGACTTAATCAATCACCTTAAACAGCACAATACTTCCGTTGTCCCCCAATTCTTCAAAGTTGGTTTTGAACTGATCGTATAACGTTTCTTTTGCATCGACGTGACAAACAACGTAATGATCTTTAGAAAAAGCTGGAACCAATTCCTCGCCGTTCGGTGTTTCTCGAATGATTCCTTTGTGATCTAAGTACCCGAGAACTTCCTGACCGATTCCCAAGTTGTTAGGAACTACAACACTCAGAGGATCGGAAGCCTTTACACCATGTTTCAATAGAAGTTCGTCTCCTCCTTGGAAGGTAAATGCTAGATTACTTCCGGGACTTGTTCTGTTGAGTTCTTTGCGTACGTTTTGCGTCCAGTTTCCTTCGCTGATGAGAATGAATAAAATGAGAATAAATCCTGCGGTGCTGAACCTTGGATATTTTTCCACCACTTTCAAATTCATTTGGTCAACGATGACGATGAGAGCGAATATTGCAGGGATTAACAAGTATTTCAAGAAGAAGACGTCGGAATACAAGCTCTGATAAGGACTTGAGATCACAGCCCAGACAGGAAAAACAATAATAAATCCGAAGCGATATTTACTTCGATCAACGATTTTCCAATGCTTTGCTTGAACGAATAATACAAGTACGAAAATTACAACCACAGCTATAGTAACCGTTTGGAAAACAGTAAAATAGTGCAACTTCCAATTGCCTATCAAGGAATTTGTCATGCTTTGGTCGTAAGTCCAATCTTGAAGCCAGCCTGCAAACTGACTTCCGTAATTTCTTCGCAATGAGTCAAATCGACGTTCACTGATCATTAAAACGACAAAGAACAACAGCGCATACACAACAGGCTGTCCATAGAAGTTCTTTTTACGTGGCATGTTTAAATAAATGAGATATCCAGCCCCAACCAAATACCAAACAAGGTCAGGCGAAGGCAAACAAGCAAAAAGAAACGCTACCATACCAAGCCAGGCGAACCTCTCGGTTTTCTCTTGCATCCAGCGATACATGAGGTAGGCCCCGATAATTACCAACGAGATAGCCGGGATTTCAGGCAGAAAATTACTTTGATAAAATGCAAAAACGGGAGCCGTTCCAACAAACACTATTACGAATAAAGCTTTTCCAATATGATTTGTAATTCGAAGGGCTAAGAGGTATACAAAAAACAATCCTAAAAATCCCCAAAGCAAGTTATACCACTGAACAACCTTCGATAGCCTCCAATTGGTTATGGAATGAACAACCGCAGGAATATATGCATGAATAGGGAAGTGCGCCGCCGTAATTCCAGTGGCACTAGTTTTATTTACGCTATAATCTCCATTCCGATAATTAAGTGCTTTCGTTTCAGGGGTAAAGAAATCCAATCCGTTATCTACAAAGCCCTCAGCCAAGGCCAAATTCGCTCCTTGCTGACCGTGCGCTGTTCCGCCTTGATTGACTCCAAGAACGCTGCAATGCAGGCCGAAAAACAAGGCCAATGCAACCACTAGAAATGCAACTACCGCATAGCGTTTTGTCATGGTGATAAAGGTAGGAGAAAAAGCATGATTATAAATAGTTTAAAGTGGAAGGCAGAAAGTTAGTCCTTTCCACTTTCTACCTTCTTCAACTTTATTGTTTAATCTCGAACTTCACATATATGGAAGCTTCCAATCGAATTTTTTCGAACCCAATTTCAGGTAGACTTTCTTCAGCATCAGAATCTTCGTAAACAGCGTAGCTTTGAATGTTATTCGCGTAACTGTTAAAACGATAGCCAAAATCTGGATTGTTTTCTCTAACCTCTAAAGCATGTCCCGTTTCTTCGCCAATGGAGTTAAGAAGGTAGTCTGCCTTGTCTTTTGCTGCTTTAATTGCATCGATGCGCAATTGCTTTCGTAACTCTACAATATCGGAACGCTCGGTTTTCGAAATGAAAGCATCTAGGATATTCAACTCATCCAGTTTTTCAAAGGTTTTACTCACTTCCTCTGCCGTAGAAAGTTTCAAAGTGTATTGTTTTGTGGTAATAACCTCCTTCTTACGAAATCGAATCTTTACGTAATCGGACTCCGAATCGGAGAGAGACAAGTTGTCTAGTTCAATACCGATGCCTTTTAATCCGCTTTTCAGTTCCATCTCTTGTTGTTCTACTGATATCTTCTTTTTGCCTTCCTCGCGCTCACGCAAAGTAATGGACACGAAGATTTCATCTGGCATTATATCCAAACGCGCGGTTCCGGTTACCTCAATATGGGGCGTTGGTTCTTTTTCTTGGGCAAGAGAGGGGGTAAGTGTGCTAACGAATAAGATCGCTACAAATAATGTGTGCATTTTCATGTGATTGGTTTTTAGCGTATTTACTTTCTAAGATATGGAATTTAGAACAAGAAAAAAGCCCCGCATCTCAACTAAACTCGATGACCGGGGCTTTCAATATGTTATTCGTCGTAATCTTAGATATTCTCAATAATCATTGCAGAAGCACCACCGCCTCCGTTACAGATTCCAGCACCACCGAATTTACCTCCGTTTTGCTTCAAAACGTTGATCAACGTAACGATGATTCGCGATCCGCTGCTTCCAAGTGGGTGCCCTAAAGCAACTGCACCACCATTCACGTCAACTTTCGCTGGATCCAACTCTAATTTCTTGGTGTTCACAATTCCAACTACTGAAAATGCTTCATTAAGTTCCCAATAATCAATGTTCGAAGCTTCCATTCCGGCCTTCTTCAATGCCTTGGAAATTGCTTTGGATGGCGCTGTCGTGAACCATTCTGGCTCGTGTGCAGCATCTGCGTATGAAACGATCTTAGCAATCGGCTTCAATCCCAATTCTTCGACTTTCTCTTTGCTTGCAAGTACCAATGCAGAAGCACCATCATTCAACGTTGACGCATTTGCAGCAGTAACAGTTCCTTCTTTTGTAAAAACAGCACGCAATTGAGGAATCTTCTCCATTCTTACGTTTGAGTATTCTTCGTCTTTGGAAACTACAACAGGTTCTCCACGACGTTGAGGCACTTCAACTGGAACAACTTCATCGTTAAATTTTCCAGCATCCCATGCAGCAGCCGCACGATTGTATGATTCAATAGCAAAGTTATCCTGATCCTCACGTGTGATGTTGTATTCATCCGCACATTTGTCAGCACAAACTCCCATGTGAACTTGGTTGTACACATCTGTGAGTCCATCTTTCACCATTCCGTCGGTCATTGTTACATCTCCCAACTTTACAGCGTTACGCGCCATCATGTAGTGAGGAACACTGCTCATGTTTTCCATACCTCCAGCAATAACGATATCGTTATCACCAGTTAAGATGGATTGCGCTGCCAGTGAAATGGATTTCATCCCTGACGCACATACCTTATTTATAGTAGTACAAGGAACAGCATCTGGAATTCCAGCTTTCATAGCTGCCTGACGCGCAGGAGCCTGTCCCAAATTCGCTTGCAATACATTTCCCATGAAAACTTCTTCTACTTGATCCGCTGCGATTCCAGCTTTGCTAAGTGCTCCTGAAATGGCAACGCTTCCCAAAGTTGGTGCAGGCACTGAAGATAAAGCTCCACCGAAGCTTCCCATTGGCGTACGCACTGCAGATACGATATATACTTCTTTACTCATATTTCTAGTTTTATAAAAGTCCAGCGAATTTAACAAATTCAAAGCATTTTATCCAGTATACAATGCGGTTCTGACAGGGGGCTGTTATGAACTTCCTCGAGATATATTATGCGTGCCGATAAGGAAGCCTTATATTTGCGGCAAATTTGAAGAATATGCGATATTTTCTCTTAACTCTATTGATGTTTACAAGCATCGTTTCTTTTTCCCAAGAAGCAGCAGATACAACCGTTCAAGATGATGAACCTCGATGGTTGCTGAAATCAATTTATGGTTTGAACGGAACCAACTCGTCTTTTGTAAACTGGAATGCCGGTGGACGAAACAACATCTCTTTACTAGGATTCATCAGTGCAACGGCAGTTTACGACAACCCTATTTTTGACTGGGACAACTCCTTAGACCTTGCTTTGGGAGGCTTACAATATCTTGACGGAAGTGGAGAAGGACTTCAAAAAACAGATGACCGTATTGAATTCACTTCGAAAGTTGGTTATCGCTTGAAACGCCGACCGAAACTTTACTTCACCTTCGTAACAGGTTTTAGAACCCAGTTTTTAGAAGGTTTCAACTTTCCAAATGATTCAGTGCGTCAATCGAAATTTATGGCTCCGGGATATTTAAATCTTGCGGCGGGTATGAGGTACAAGCCAAATGATAACTTTTCTGTGTTCGCTTCACCAGCTGCCGTTAAAATGACCTTTGTTCGAGATCAGGCACTTGCCAATGTTGGTGCATTTGGTGTAGAACCTGCTGTTTTCGATACAAGTGGAAACGTGATTACACCAGGACGTCAATTCAGACCGGAGTTTGGAGCCTCTGTTCGTGTGATTTATAACAAGGAGATTGCCAAGAACATTGAGATGAAATCGCGATTAGAACTCTTTAGCAATTATTTAGATCGTCCAGAGAATATTGATGTGAACGCCGAAGTCTTGTTCAATTTTAAAGTAAACAATTGGTTCAGCGCCTCTGCCAACTTTAATCTAATTTATGATCACGACATCTTGATTACCGATTCAAATGGAAATACGGGGCCTAGAACACAATTTAAATCTGTACTGGGAGTTGGTGTTTCGTACACAATGAAGAACTTCCAAGAGAAAAAGAAGGAAAAGAAAGAGTAATACTGATAAACTTTCTTAAAATATGAAGCTCCGCCATCAGTGCGGGGCTTTTTTTTGATCGTATTGTGGATAGAATGTTATTTTTGATTCCTTATGACGTTTTTTGCTGATATTTCTTTGTACTGGCTCATTCCTTGGGCAATTGTGTGCGTTGTGTTGGCGTATTTTTATTACCGAAAACAACGTCAAGTTCAAGGGATTTCTTCTTGGTTACGCTCCTTGTTGACAGGCTTGAGAGCAACAGCTTTATTTCTTCTTGGACTCCTCTTGTTCAGCATTTTAATAGAATCCAATGTTTCGAAATTGGAGAAGCCTGTAATGATTGTTCTGGTTGATAATTCTTCCTCGATGTTGAATTATAAAGACAGTTCTCAGGTTCAAAGCAAGATTAAAGATTTCGAGAAAAGACTAAGTGCACAGTACAGCGATAAATTCGACGTGGCAACGTATAATGTGGATGAAGCCGTAAATACAGATGGTTTTAATTTTAACGGATCGGTATCCAATTTGGATGCAGGGTTTCAACATATTTACAATCAATACTACAACCGAAATATTGGTGGAATTTGTTTCATCAGTGATGGCAATTTCAACAAAGGTAATTCACCTCAATATACTGCGGAGAAAATAGCTTTGACTCCTATATTTAGCGTTGGAGTAGGCGATACCGTTCGAAAACAGGATCAATTGATAAGCAACGTAGCGGCAAATGATATTGCATTCTACAAGAATCAATTTCCAATTGAAGTAGATATTGAAGCCAGTAAAATGGCGGATATCGATGTTCGCGTGAACTTGTTGCAGGAAGGTGAGGTAATTGCAACGGAAACTGTCGAGTATTCTGGTGAACCGATTGAATTTAAACATGTCTCTTTTATCGTAGAAGCGAATCGCATTGGATTCGTCAACTATACCATTCAGCTTGAAAACGTAGCGTATGAGTCTACTTGGGAGAACAACAGTCGCAGTATCTATGTAGAAGTAATTGATTCAAGAAGTAAGATTTTGATGCTCTCACAATCACCGCATCCAGATGTTGCAGCTATCAAACAAGTATTAGATCAAGATGCCAATGCCGAAGTGACTTCTCAGCTAATTGAAGATTGGGACGGGTCTTTGAAAGATGTCGAATTATTAGTGTGGCATGGGGCAGGAGTAAAGTCCAATCCAGGATTGACAGACGCCATCAAGAAAACCAACGTTCCGGTGTGGTATATCGCTCCAGTGAATGCAAGTAGCAATCAAGTTGCGGCATTGGGTATTGGTTTAAAGATTCCAGCGGATAGAAGAACTGACAATGTTCAGGGATATGTGAATTCCGGATTCCAATTGTTTGAGGTTTCTGAGAAGGTGGATCAAATGCTTGAAAAGGCACCTCCTGTTGCCGTAAAGTATGGAACAATAAATGCTGAAGGTGGATCGTCATTGCTATCTCAACGCATAGGCCCTGTAAAAAAGAAAGATCCAATCTTCTTGTTCGGAAATACGAGTAAGTCCAAATACGCTGCTTTCCTTGGTGAAGGTCTGTGGAGATGGCGATTGTCGGAATATGCGCGTACGAAGAAACACGAAGGATTCGAGGAGTTGATTCAAAAGACGGCGCAATACCTCGTTGTGAAGAAGAATACAGACCCTTTCCGTGTCAATCTTCCCAAACGATTTACCATTAACGACGCCGTGTATATTCAGGCTGAATTCTACAACGAAGCGTTTGAACCGATAGTAACTCCAGACATTCAGTTGGAATTGAAGAATGAGAACAATCGCGTAATTCCGTATACATTCGCCAAAAATTCGAAGGATTACTCTTTAGGATTGGGCAAATTGGCTGCTGGCCGATACTCATGGAAAGCAAGCACGAAGTTTGATGGTAAATCATACACGAAAGAAGGTGTATTCATTGTGGAGGACGTTTCCTTGGAATCACTAGCAACGAATGCAGATCATAACTTGCTACGTTTGATGTCGGATGCCTCTTCGGGTAAATTCTATTCG
>JADFAL010000112.1 GCA_015665275.1 Flavobacteriales bacterium
GTTTGAATTTGGGTGGAATGATGGATCATGGACACGATTTATATGTTCGCGATGATACGGTATACTGGCACGGAGGCCCAACTGGTATGCATGTATACGATTACAGCGTTACACCGAATAATCCAATTTTGTTAGGAGATTTTTCCTTGGGTGAATACAATCACTCTGGATGGTTGAATGAAGCAGGTGATATTTATGTTTTTGCAGAGGAGGATTTTGGAAGAGATATTCAAATTTGTGATGTAAGCGATTTGTCTAACATCAACATAGTTTCTTACGTTAATTCTGGGTTTGGGTCTGCATCCATTCCGCACAATTTGATTATCAAAGATGATTTGCTCTACGTGAGTTACTATCACGATGGTATGTACATTTTCGATATTTCTGATCCAGCGAATCCTTGGTTGAGAGGGTTTTATGACACGGAGCCTGCGCCAACGCAACCCTACACTTGGCATGGTGCATGGGGTGTTTATCCTTTGCTTCCATCCGGAATCGTATTAGTTTCAGATACCCGACATGGATTGTTTGTTTTTGATGCTTCCCAAGCAACGAGTTCCATTTCGGAAATTCAATTACAACCGAAAGAGTTGGTGAAAACGGTCGATCTTACCGGTAGAGAGGTGAAGGGGCAATCCAATGCGGTTTTGATTAATGTATACAGCGACGGAACTACAGAGAAGGTGATTCGAGTGGAATAATTATGTAGTCTGGTCCGTTAGTTCGACTTTTCACAGAATATTTTCCATAACGGGTAGCGCATTGTTTCCTCTTCGTCGACCCATTCTCCGATCCAATCAAATCCGGATTCTGAGATATTGAAAAATGTAATTCGATAGAATCCCTCCATTCCATCAGGTCGCGGACTTGGACGGTAGAGAATAATAGATCCATCTTCAGTTTTTGATCCTGTCCAAACGGGCAAAACATCGGGAGTGCTTCCTGTGTCGAAGTAATGCACTTGCCAATAGGCGCTATCAGTATTGAACACTCGAATGCTTCCAGAGTATCCATCGTCTGCTTTAAAGGTTTCATCTTGAACAGCATAACCATTCATTATGTATTTAAATCGCCAAGTCATTACTATTGTGTCACTCCATGGCTGACCGGCACTCCTAGATACAGAACGACAGTTACATTTCCCAATTAAAGGGTCAAAATCTTTTATCCGATCCGGAGCGTCTGGATTTGGCAATCCGTAAGGATTCTCTGTCGTTGCATCGTATCTGTATAAAGAGTCATTTTGGCTACATACGGTGAAAGCCATGCAGCTTAGAATTAGTGAACATACAATTGTTTTCATATCAGAGGTATTACCATTGAATTCAAACAATGGTAGCAATGATTGTGAAGCATCAACTCGGTTTTGCAGGCAGTCGCCGCATTTTTGTAGTGAACGTTACTCGCTGGGGAATTCTACGGCGTTTTTGAATGCTGGAAGATTCACGCTTTCCTGTGTCCATGTTCCTGTAGCGCTGTATTCGGTTCCAGTTGATGTCCAAGAAGTTCCATTGTCTGTAGAATATTCCAATTCGCCATAGGAATTTCCAGCAGCTCCAACGCACAACCACCAGAAACTAATTGTAGTATTCAAATAGTTCGTGGTATTCAACGCATTGGCCATTTCTGCGTACGAAGTTGATGCTGTTCCGGCATCGTAGTTGGCGTTACAAACGCTCAGTTGGCTACAAACATCGGAGTTCATTACGTGCAAATAATTCGATTGCGGATTCGTTGAAATCTGAGATGGTTGGTCTGGCGTGTCTGAGATTAGGGGTTGAAATCCTGCATAGATGTCATTAACGACCCATCCATTTGTTCCTGTAACACTTAAGGTCCAAGCGACAACTCCTGATTCAAAATCATCAGAAAATAGGCTGGTTTGTGCAAAGCTTGAGGTCCCAAGAACAAGACCTAATAAGAGTAGGGTAATCTTTTTCAATTCTAGAAATTTTATGATGTGCACGTATCAGGCACCAACTGCCGCTCTCTCTTAAACTGAACGACAGCTGCTCCTGACGCTCAAATGTAGGGTTTGGAAGAGGTGTTGACTTGGGATTTTTAGTATTTGGGAAGGGATAGTTAGTAAGTGGTTGTGGTAGTCGAGAAGTTCGGAATTATTTACGGTAAATCCTAAATATCGGAATACTTTTTAATCGGAATATTCCGATATTCCATTTTCCCACTAGAAGTGCGATTTGAAGTAAGGATAAAACACGATCACCCCAACAATCACAGCAATCAGTGCTGCTACTAAAACGGCTCCGGCTGCCACATCCTTAATGTTTCGGATACTTTCCTTTCGCTCCATCGTTACCTCATCACATAATTTTTCCACAGCAGAATTCAAGCCTTCCAAGCCGAAAATTACAGCAGACATTACCAACACCATGGCCCATTCGCCCCGGGTAATGTCAAAGTACAATCCAGCGGCAATAACAACGGCTAGTGCGGCGAAATGAATCTGAAAATTACGCTCTGTTCTTAAGAGAAGAAATATTCCGCGAAATGCATTTCGAAACGAATCGTTCATTGTTTTACCAGTTTTCCGGTGTATAATTCCTCGCCGTCAACAAGTACAAAGTATAGGTAACTTCCTGAATTCCATTCCATCGAGGAGAAAGAATGCGCATGTGTTCCGTCGAACTTCGTTCCTAAATCGGCAAAAGCAATCTCCCTTCCAGTCAAGTCTACAACGCGTATAGAGACAGACTTCGTCTCAAACAGAGAGAATCCAATGGTAAACTGATCGTTGAACGGGTTGGGCCATGCCTTGTGATATTCTGGCGTATGTTCGTTCTCGGCGGTCGATAAATTACATTGTCCTGCCAAATTCAAATCGATCCACTCAGATCGCTGTTGAATCCAGGTCTTCATAAAATCCACATCTTCTTGATAGGTTTGTCCAACAAATCCATTCCAGTTGATATACTGCCCGATGATAGGCCAACGTTGGAAGTTTCGAATACGCGCTTCCTCCAAATCCAAGGCAACGGAATCAATGAAATTGTTGATGTACGAGGTACTCATAATGCCTTGTCTCAATTCGTCCCAACGACAGCGCAATGCATTTCGATATGCTGGAGAATCCAACAAGCGCTCCCACCAAAACGGAATGGAAGTCGAGAAATCGCAGACCTGATCAAAATTATATTGCCAACCCGTTGTTGTCTCAGCCAAGCAATAATCGGCGTTGCCATACGACAAGTTAAAATCCCACATCGGCCCCGCCTTGATTTTAGCGTTCCATGAGAAGTCTTTGTCTTTGTGCAAGAATGAACTTGAGCGATACCCATCAACGGTTCTTCCCAATTCCTGAAGAATGAAAAAGTCTTGAAACGACTGGTAATCAATATAATCGCGCCAGCCACCTTGTCCTGCCGGAAGATCCATGCCAGGGCCTTGAATGGCTTGCTCAAACTCACCAATATAGTTCTCCATATAGCTCGTTTGCATGCTGTTGAGCTCGTCGAATTCCGGATCATGGAACTGAAATAATACCTCGTTGTCATAAAGAGACTCCCAGGTTGTTCCAACTTCTCCTGTAAGTTTATCCACCTTCAAAACATAGGCTCCAGTAAGCGTGTCGTTAAAAATATTCGGTGAATTTACGTCCTGGAGGGTCAAGCGAAAATCGTCAATCTTAATGCGCTCCATCAGAACGTAAAGGCCGCGATAATCTCCATCAATGATCAATTCACAATAGTGCGTGCGCGGTGCGTAATTCCCCATCTCTCTTGAAAGATGAAAGGTCAGCACGTTTCGAATCAATGTTTTATCAGGATAAGGTCCGTAAAGAATCCAATCGTTTTCCGGTGGAAGTCCACACAGTCCAATCTGCGCGTTATTTCCCAATGCATCTTGCGTTTCAAATCCATATCCCTTTTTTGGGTATTGTTGTGAGGTAGAACCGCGAATTTCAATAGCGATATTGCCATCATAATTGTTAAACGGATCGTTGATGTTATGATTCGCATTGGTACCGTTGTAAATCACACCCAAATGACACGTAATTCTTGGTTCATCTCCAATGGAAACACCTTGCGGAGTAGTAACGACAAATATGGGGAGATTTGTAGTCGTAAGCGTTTGGGACATTGAAGAGGGCACGACAAAGGCCGTGAGAACAGTAATAAGCAGCAGTTTTCGCATACTGCTAAGTTACGAAAAACGATTCGCATGCTTTGAAAGCAATTTATTTCGATATACCTTTGCGGCAGTTCATTCAAATAAACTTATAAAGAAAGGTGGAGGGATAGGCCCTACGAAACCTTGGCAACCTATTTAATTCAGTTTAGAAAAGGTGCCAATTCCTTTTCGTCAATTGGCGGAGAAGATAAGTACGCTCGAGATCCTTCAGCTTTGTAAGTCACACATTGAATCTTTAAGATGAAGAAGGATATATACGAAATATTACAACAACGAATTTTGGTTTTGGATGGTGCCATGGGAACCATGATCCAGCGACACAGACTAGAAGAAGAAGATTTCCGCAAAGGATGGTTTGAAGATCATGATCAATCCCTCAAAGGAAACAACGACTTGCTTTCCTTAACACGTCCGGAGATTATCAAGGAGATTCACGCTGCTTATTTTGAAGCCGGAGCAGATATTGCAGAAACGAATACGTTTTCAGGTACAACAATCGCACAAGCGGATTACGGATTGGAAAACGCCGTCTACGAAATCAATTATCATAGTGCGAAAATCGCAAGAGCAGTAGCGGATGAATTCACGGCAAAGGAACCAAACAAACCTCGATTTGTAGCGGGTTCCATGGGGCCAACGAATAGAACGGCTTCTATTTCCCCGGATGTAAACGACCCAGGATTTAGAGGGATCACATTTGAACAATTAGTGGTAGCATATATACAACAAGCCGAAGCTTTACTAGATGGCGGCGTGGATATTTTGCTAGTAGAAACCGTATTCGATACATTGAATGCGAAAGCAGCACTTTTTGCCATCGATGAAGTATGTAATCAACGAGGGATTAAAGTTCCGATTATGGTTTCCGGTACAATTACAGATCAATCAGGACGTACACTAACCGGACAAACTACCGAAGCATTTCTGATCTCTGTCTCTCACATGGATTTACTCACTGTCGGGTTAAATTGCGCATTAGGAGCAAGTATGATGCGTCCATATCTTCAGGTGTTAGATAAAAATGCACCCTTCGGGGTCAGCGCTCATCCCAATGCAGGATTGCCGAATGAATTTGGAGAATATGACGAGACCCCGGAAATGATGGCAGCTCAAATCAAAGAATTTCTGGATGAGAACCTAGTAAATATTATTGGTGGATGTTGTGGTACCAACCCAGATCACATCAAGGCCATTGCCGATTTGGCAGCACAGTACGAACCGCGTAAAATAGCCGTAGATGTCTGAATCTAAAGTGACCTTGCGATTGAGTGGATTGGAGCCGCTAATCGTAACACCGGAAAGCAATTTTGTCAATATCGGAGAACGTACCAACGTAACCGGCTCACGTAAGTTTTTGCGATTGATCAAAGAGGAGCAATTCGATGAAGCATTGAGTGTAGCCCGCGATCAAGTAGAAGGAGGAGCGCAAATCATTGATGTCAATATGGACGAAGGAATGATCGATGGCAAAGAAGCTATGGTTCGTTTCTTAAATCTGATGGCCGCTGAACCCGATATTGCACGAATCCCTGTAATGATAGATAGTTCCAAATGGGAAATCATTGAAGCAGGTTTGCAATGCGTGCAAGGAAAAGGAGTGGTGAATTCCATTTCTTTGAAGGAAGGGAAGGAACTTTTCGTAGAACAAGCAACAAAAGTCAAGCGATACGGGGCCGCGGTAATTGTCATGGCATTTGACGAAAAAGGTCAGGCGGATAGTTACGAAAGACGGATCGAGATTTGTGAGCGATCGTATCGAATTTTAGTAGATGAAGTCGGGTTTTCGAAAGAAGATATCATCTTCGATCCCAATATATTTCCTGTAGCAACAGGAATGGAGGAACACAACAACAACGCACTTGATTTCTTCAACGCTACCAAATGGATTCGTGAGAATTTACCCGGAGCACATGTAAGTGGTGGTGTTTCCAACGTTTCATTTTCCTTCCGAGGGAACAACGTTGTTCGAGAAGCCATGCATGCGGCATTCCTTTACCATGCTATTCAAAATGGAATGGATATGGGTATCGTGAACCCCACAATGTTAGAAGTTTACGACGATATTAATAAAGAATTACTCGAGTTTGTAGAGGATGTACTTTTGAACCGAAGAGAGGACGCCACCGAACGCTTATTGGAATACGCGGAAACCGTGAAAGGTGAAGGCGGGAAGAAACGCGAAAAGGATATGTCTTGGCGCGAAACGGACGTCCGTAAAAGACTCACGCACTCTTTGGTGAAAGGAATCACGGATTTTATTGTGGAAGATGTAGAAGAGTGCCGACATCAATTTGAACGACCTATTGAGGTAATCGAAGGGCCGTTGATGGATGGAATGAACGTAGTAGGTGATTTGTTCGGGAGCGGAAAGATGTTCTTACCTCAAGTGGTGAAATCTGCTCGGGTAATGAAGAAGGCCGTAGCGTATTTGCTGCCGTTTATCGAGGAAGAGAAGGGGGAAGGAAGATCTGCCGCCGGAAAGGTATTGATGGCAACGGTAAAAGGCGATGTGCATGATATCGGAAAGAACATTGTAGGCGTCGTTCTTGGTTGCAATAATTACGAAGTAATTGACATGGGCGTGATGGTGCCACCTGATAAAATCATTGAAGCCGCCATAAAAGAGCAAGTTGACGTTATCGGTCTCAGTGGATTGATTACACCTTCGTTGGATGAAATGGTTACCGTTGCGAAAGAAATGGAACGTGCCGAACTAGGTATTCCTTTAATGATTGGTGGGGCAACAACTTCGCGAGTGCATACCGCCGTAAAGATTGAAGAACATTTCACAAAAGATCAAGCGGTACACGTTTTGGATGCTTCGCGTTCTGTGACTGTAGTAGAAAGTTTGCTCGGGTCGAAGAAGGAAGCCTTTGTTAAGGGGTTGCAAGAGGAATATGCAAAGGTTCGTGAGAATCACACGAAAAACCGCGCGCAGAAAACGTTACTCTCCATCGAGGATGCTCGCAAAAACAAGTTTAAAATAGATTGGGATGCAAGGGACATTGTTCGTCCCAATAGAGGAGGTGTAATCGATATTGAATTTTCTACAAAAGAACTGCGCGATTATATCGATTGGACGCCTTTCTTCCGAACGTGGGAATTACACGGGAAATATCCAGCGATTTTAAAGGATGAAGTAGTAGGGGCAGAAGCACAACAATTATTTGAAGATGCCTTAAAAATGTTAGATCAAATTCAATCAGAGAACTGGTTAGAGCACAAAGGAGTGGTTGGGATTTTCCGAGCGCGTTCTGTGGGAGATGATGTGGAGTTACTGGATACGAACGATAACGTAATTCACGTCGTGCATACGATTCGTCAACAATTAAAGAAAGCCCCTGGAGTTCCAAATATTGCCTTGGCCGATTTTATAGCGCCAGCGGAAACAGGAATTCAAGATTATATGGGAGGATTCGTAGTCACCTCTGGGCTTGGTATAGAAGAGCGCATAGCGGCTTTTGAAGCAGATCACGATGATTACAACTCCATTCTTTTAAAAGCCCTTGCCGATAGATTGGCAGAAGCATTTGCGGAAAGATTACACGAGAAAGTGCGCACGTACATTTGGGGGTATGCAACGGATGAGAATTTGAATAATGAAGCACTTATCAAGGAAAGTTATCAAGGAATCCGTCCGGCTCCCGGTTATCCTGCCTGTCCTGATCATACCGAGAAAATCGGATTGTTCAAATTATTGGAAGCGGAAAAGAGAACCGGGGTAACGCTCACGGATAGTTTGGCGATGTATCCAACAGCAAGTGTGAGCGGATGGTATTTCGCACATCCTCAATCGAAATACTTCGGAGTTGGTAGAATCAATCAGGAGCAAGTTGAATCTTTAGCAGAGCGCAAAGGATATTCAGTAGAAGATATGGAGCGATGGTTGTCGCCTAATCTGCACTAGTACTTTATTTCATTCGTTTATCATACCGCTGCGAAACGAACGGTAAACAAAGTTGCTTTAACTTTTACATTCGTGGAATTGTCTTAGCTAATCACGTTATGGAATTATGAAGAATTACTTATTGTATAGAGTTAAATAACACAGTTGCTAGGTACCTAAAAAAGTAAAAGCAACTCGGGTGAGCTGCTTTTACCATAACCTAACCTAACCACTATTCACTGAAAAAGACTTCTAGTTTGATAAAATACCAAATACTAAATCAATCTTTACAGATCAAAGATACAACTGAAATTCAGATTGTAAAAAGAAATTTCCCCTTCATATTCGCAATTCTCAAAATTTCTTCGAGTCCAATGTTAGGATAATGTTAAGTCTATTGAACATTTTTGTTGATTGGTGGGGGGAAAAGAGGCGTTCATAGAAAGGTACTTTTCAAAATGCTTGGATTCCTAAAAGTCGAAAAAAATGTAATATTTCGTCAAATAACCCATATTTTCTATCAAACAGCCATTTATGTCGCTCGAATATGAACGGATTCTTTTAATGTCAAACGGTATCTGCTATGCATGCATATGTAATTCATAGTAATTTTTGCTCTGAATGCTACCCCTACAATCAAACCGAACATGCATGGCAAAAGGATCAATTGGAATGATGGCTAACTCCTTTTAATCGTGTGAGTTAATGTGCTTGGTTGCATTTTATAGTCTTCACTTTACTAGTTCTCTTATTGTCATTTTTACAAATATTGAGGCTCTTCAAGTCAATACCCTCTTAGTTATTACGCTTATCATCTGGTTTTCATGTTCGATGTTAAAGTGGAGAAAGTGTGGCATTCACATCAGAGCTAATTGTATGAATTAATTTAAGGACCAGCAACCTTTAAAAATGCCGCTTTACTGCAGTGGAAAACTACTGCTGAAAATGCAAAGAATTATTTCAGTTTTGCGCGCTCCGAAGACCTCAGGCTCCTAGAAGTTGTAGAAAACTTGAATTGTATATGATTAAGCAAGGAGTTGCAGTCCTACCCAATGATTGACGACCTCATTGAGGGAAGTTGCTGAAAAGAAAAGCCCAATCTCTCAATTTGAGAGACTGGGCTTTCGTGTAACTTATATCCAACTCCGGTTAGAGATTACTTCGCATTTGCCATTTTCCGATTTTGTAAATCCAAACCTTTAAACGGTACATCAATAGATACAGCGATGGAATAATAACCAGTGTCAAGAACGTAGCAAAGGTTAGACCGTAAATGATCGCCCAAGACAACGGAGCAAAGAAGATGTTGTTATCTCCTCCGAAATAGATGTTGGCATCGTATTCAGATAGCAACGTAAAAAAGTCGATATTGAATCCAATAGCCAAAGGAATCAAACCAAGGATAGTTGTGATTGCCGTCAACAATACCGGACGCAAACGCGTTCTACCACCTTGAATTGCTGCTTTCACAATCTCTTCATACGGTAGCTGATCGAATTCACCTAAGTTTAACTCCTCACGTTTCCGTTTTCGAATCTGATTGGTATAATCGATCAATACAATCGCGTTATTCACCACGACTCCGGCCAGTGAAATCACACCGATCATTGTCATGATAATTACGAAGTTCTGACGACTGATTAACAATCCGAGTAAAACCCCAATTAAGGAAAGTACTACGGTAAGCAAAATTACCGTCGGCATCGAGTAGGAATTAAACTGTGCAACGATGATCAACAAGATGAGGAATACGGCAATCATCAATGCATTTCCAAGGAATGCCATTTCCTTCGCCTGCTCCTCTTGCTGCCCTGTAAACTTATAGCTTACGCCATCTGGCATGGTTCCCTTTTTCTCATATTCTTTCATATGTTCTTTCAGGTCGACCACTACTTCGTTCGGATTGGCTCCTTCGGTTACGTTGGAAGAGATGGTTACCATTGGAACTTGGTCCTTACGAACTACGCCCGTGTATGAGGTTACTTCCTTCGTCTCATCAACTACTGATCGAATAGGAATGTTGAGTAGCTTTCCTTTGTTGTTTCGGAAAATCAAGCGCTGATCCAATAAGGCATCAAAACTCTCACGGTTGTTCTTGTTAAAGCGCAACATCAAGTCGTAGGAATCTTCTCCTTTCGTATAGGTTGTTACGTCCTCTCCAAGAAGCGCTTTTCGAATCGCCATACCGACTTGATACGTCGAAGCATTAAGCTTACGTACTTGATCACGATCTACAATAATTGGAATTTCCGGACGGTTCGCCTGAACATTCAATTTCAAGGTCTCTACTCCTTTCACATTTTTCTTGTTCAAGAAGTTCTTGATTTTTTCAGCTTCCGCAATCAGCAAACCGTAATCAACCTTACCGGTTACTTCAATGTTTACTGGAGGTCCTTGCGGAGGTCCGTTCGCTTCTTTGTCTACTGTGATTTCCACCTCAGCGGTAAATTCATCCTTCAATCCTTCCTGAATTTCGCGGAGGATATCAGAAGTCATAATACCATTCCTGTGTCGGAATTCCGTAAAGTTGACAGTAATCCGAGATTTATGAGGTGTATTCCCCATTTGCACTCCAGCCGCAGGATCGGAAGTTCCTTCTCCCACTTGAGAAATTACGGAACGAATCAATCGATTTTCGGGTTCAACTGAACTAGAATCCTTCATGTATTTTTCAAGAAGTCCATCTTTCCCCATTAGTTTTTCCTCGATCTCTAAAGTTGTCTCATTCGTTACCTCAATGTCTGTTCCGATTGGATGCGATACGAAAACGTTCACGTAGTTAGGTTCGTTCACAGGGAAGAAGTCGACTTTTGGAGGGAATACCGCCATCAAAATGAAGGAAAGAAGCAATAATCCAAGCGTTCCAAGGAAGAAGTACACAGGGCGCGCTCCTTTCAAAGCAAATTTTAGGAATCGCTCGTAAGCATTTTCCATACGAGGCAAGAACCCATTTTGGAATCTATTCGCTCCTGGTGATAGAAGGAACAAGTTTAATAGCGACAGTATGGCGATTGCAATGAGCAAATTACCAAAGGCAAGTGCGCCAGAAACTACTGCTAGTATACCAATGGAAACCAAGATCCCAGAGATGATCAATACGCGTTTGCGTCGTGGCTTATTTTCTGTGACCTTCATATAGGTTACTGCCAAAACTGGGTTAACTACCAAGGCTACAAATAAGGAAGAACCTAATACAATGATCAAAGTAATTGGTAAGAATTTCATGAATTCTCCCATGATTCCCGGCCAAATCGCCAATGGAATGAAGGCTGCCAAGGTAGTTGCTGTGGAAGCAATAATTGGCATCGCAATTTCACCCACACCTTCAATTACGGCGCGTGTGGCGGTTTTCCCTTCGGACATGTTTCGGTAGATATTCTCGACGGTTACAATTCCGTTATCCACGAGCATCCCCAGAGCGAGTACTAATGAGAACAATACCATTACGTTCATGGTAACGCCCATCGCATTTAGAATCAGGAAGGACATCAACATAGAAAGAGGAATCGCGACTCCCACGAACAATGCGTTTCGGAGTCCTAAGAAGAAGAGGAGTACACCAACTACAAGCAAGATCCCGAAAATGATCGAGTTCAATAGGTTGGATACCATCTCACGCGTGTTGTTTGACTGATCGCTGGTAATAGATACCGTCACGCTCGGAGGAATTGTTCCGTCTGTTTTTGCTTCTTTAAGAATTTTATCGATTTTGTCAGCTGCGTCCAAGAGGTTTTGTCCCCCTTGTTTCTTGACGTCGAGCATTACAACCGGGTTTCCAAATTCACGCGCGTAAGAAGTAGTGTCTCCGTTGGCAAATCGAACTTCGGCAACATCTTCCAGGTATACAGGAAGAAAATCATCTTGTTTTACAATGATGCGTTTCAACTCCTCAGCATTCTTGAATTCACCGTCTACACGAACCGTTTTACGGATTCCATCCATGAGGATTTCGCCGCCGGGAATGTTTTGGTGTTCTGAATTGATTGCATTCTGAATATCATCAATCGTTACGTTTACCGCATTTGCTTTAATCGGATCAATATCCACACGCATTTCTTGTTCCTGAATACCGCGGATGTCAACCTCAGAGATTTCTGGAAGTTCTTCAATCAAATCTTCCAACTCCTCTGCAATTTCTTTCAGCTTACCTGCATCATCTCCACGAAGGTTGATGTTCATAATTGGCATCTCAGATGGATCCAATTCGAAAATGTTAGGCTCAACTGGAAGATCTGGGAAGCTTCCGTCGGCACGTGCGTCGTCTACTGCATCTTTCACCTTTTGTAAGGCTTTGTCCGCAGGCATCTTAAAGTCAAACTCTACACGAACCGTTGTATAACCGTGAACCGAGTTCGTGTTAATTTCTTCGACAAGTTTGATACCACCAATTTCTTTCTCAATGGCTTTACCAATTTTCTCCGACATGTACTCAGGCGATGAACCTGGTTTCGCAATACCAACGTAGATCTCCGGGATTTGAAGTTCCGGAAAGTTCTCCTTCGGCATTGATTGATAGGCACCCAATCCTCCAAGGATGATCACTACGGCGATCAGGAAGACGGTTTTTCTATTGTTTACGGCAAGGGTCGATAACCCAAAGCCTTTTGTTTTTTTCTCCATTTCTAACCGTTCTTACTTGGTTTGTACAATGGTTCCGTTTCCAATTCCACGGGCACCTTTTACCACGACAGTTTGTCCTGGGCTAATGGCTCCTTCCTTAATTAAGGCGCGACCTTGGTAACGTTCAATGACCTTAATATTTACTTTCTTGGCCATTTTTTCTCCGTCTTTTTCATCAACAATGTATACGTAATCATTGCTTTCTTGATCAATAAGGATCGCTTGTGCGGGAATTACAATTCCGTTCTCAACAGACAAATCTGTAATGCTGATTTCAGCCAACATATTTGGAAGTAATTCCTTGTTGTTTTTCACTGTTGTTTTGATTCGGAAAGTGCGGTTGGTCGGTTCAATGTAGTTTCCAACTGTTTCCACCTTAAGATCCATGGTCATGTCACCGTAATTCGGGAACGCCACCATCATCTTTGTTCCTTCTTTTACACTGCGGAAATGCTTTTCTGAAATCGCAGCTGTGATATCGACTTCATTACTGTTTACCAACCGCACCACTGGAGCAGAAGGACCCGCCATCTGACCTTTAACAGCGTAAACTTGATCAATTGTTCCTTTGAAAGGAGCGCGAATGATTGTTTTTCCTTGCTGCGTTCCAATAGAATTCATACTTGCCTTCAAGGAATTCACTTGGTTTTTCGCTTGCTCCAGCTCGAATTCTGAACCAACGCCACGTTTGTTCAACTCTTCTTGTTTTTCGAGCATGTACTCTGCGAACTCCAATTGCGTTTTCAATTCTTGCATGCTTGAGTTCAAAGTAGCACCGTCAACCGTAGCGATGATGGTTCCCTTGTTTACCAACTGTCCTTCTTTTACACGAACAGAAGTAATAAGTCCTCCCATTTCTGCTGTAAGCATGACATCTTCATCCGTTTCTACATTTCCTTGAACACGAATGCGGTGTTCGAAAGAGGTAGACTCCACTTCTGCAACTTCAACTTTCGCTGTAGCGGTACCTTTTTCTTCTTTTTCTTGGTCCTCAGCAGGAGCACAGGCAGGTATAATAAATGCCGATCCTACTAAGAATGCGTATATGATTGCTTGTTTTTTCATGTCGCTATTGTTGTCCGTTAGGTAAAAGATTGTTATAAATTTTGTTCAGCTCTAACTGCGCTTGCAAGAGTTCCAAAGTAGAACCTACCATCTGTGCTTGAGCCATTACCAGTTGATTGTATTTCTGTGAAACCAAGATGGAATTCCCTTGTCCGATTTGTTCCTTTGCCAACTCATTCTCGTAGATAGATTGTGCCAATTGAACGTTTTCTTGCTGAAGATCGTAGTTGGAACGAGCACTCTTCAAATTGTTATTAGCTTGTAGTGACTGCATTGTTAATGTTTGCTCCATTTGGTCCAAGTTGTTTTGTGCCTGAAGCAAAGCCACTTTCGATTGTGCAGTTTTGTAATAACGCTGTCCGCTGGAAAGAATCGGGATGTTTAATTGCAATCCCCAAGATGTCTGAGTAAACCAGTTCTGATTCGAATCGAAGAAATCGAACTCGTTTCGGAAAGCATTGAATCCATGCTGCAAATATGCATTCAAGGATGGCAAGTAGGCCGCCTTATCATTTTTGACTACATAATCCTGTAACGTAACCTGATCATTCATTACCTGATACGTTAAGTTCGTTTTAACATCTCCACCAGTCATTCCTGGTGTGTTCATCAATTCCGATGTCGTTGCACTGATTTCAATGTCGTGATCCATCGGGTATCCCATTGAGAATTTCAATAATTCCAGTGAATTTTGATATTGCAATTGTGCTTGTGTTAAGGATTGTTTTGCTGCAAGAAGACTGTAGTTTAACTGATCCATGTCTTCCTGAAGCATCAACCCAAGTTCCAGATAGTTTCGTTGCTTTTCAACCAATTGCTCTGTAACCACCACCATGGAATCCATGAAAACAAGGTTCTCTTTAGACACCGCAGCAATTTCATATGCCATTATTAGGTTGTAGATCACTTCTTCTTTCGAGAGCGTTGCTGCGTTTGATTTCATTCCTGCATAGTGCTTCGCAAGCTTCAGTCCAACAATGTATGACCCGCTAAATAAGAGTTGGTTAACATTGAGGTTGAAGGATGAACTGTAATCCGTACCAGCTCTAAATGAGATCAATTCCCCGGGTTGTCCTCCAAAGAAAGATGCATCCAATACCTGAACCGGTAGGTTTAGAAAGTTTGAAAATGATCCGGTTGCACTAATCTGTGGAAGTCCCATAGCCACGGTTTCACGCCTTTGGTATTCCGCTGCAGTAACATCTTGCTCCGCATTCAATACAGAAATGTGGTTTTCTAGAGCGTAATTTTTCGCTTCTTCTAGATTAAAGCTTTGGGTTTGAGCAAAAGATGAACCAGCCCATAGTAACAAAGCTCCTAGAAGAAATTTAGAATTCTCCATTGTATAATTTTTGTCGTAAATATTCTAGCCCGTTGTCATTAACGAGCCCTTTGATATGAAAGCGGATTAGTTCCGAATACACTTCTTGAAAAGTGAATTTTGGCCACGGAAAAATGTCCGGATTAAAGAGAGTATCAATGGATGATACATACAATCTGCCAATTACTTCGGCGTTCAGATCGTCACGGTACAGGCTTTCTTTTTTGCCTTTTTCGATGTTACTAACAATCATATTGAGTACGAATCCCCAGCGGTGATTTTCCATCAGCTGCCATGCATCGGAATGGTACTTCTTCACATCGTGAAAAACAGTTGGGTTGATGTTGCCTATGTGTTCGGCGATCAATTTGCTGACCTGTATCAAGTCATCAATGGCGTTTCCGCTTTCATTAATGCAATTCATACAGAGAGCCTGATCCATCTCCATCTTCATTTCCACGATGGAACGCACCAAATCGGATTTATCATCGAAGTATTTGTAAATAGTCTTCTTTGAAATTCCCAGTTCTCGCGCAAGATCGTCCATAGTAACGCTCTTAATTCCCAACCGCATATATACGGTGGAGGTGCGTTCTAGAATTTCCAATCTTTTTTCATCCATAGGGGCAAATGTAGAAACTATTTTTACTTTGGAAACTTTTTACATGTAAAAAGTTTCCATTGTTTTATGTCAATGATAGATTTGGATATCTTAGTTGCCGAAATTCAGGATGAACGGTATGGCAAATAAATACTACGTAGTGTGGAAAGGTAAGAAGACAGGGGTCTTTGAATCGTGGAACGAAGTGAAAACTTTGATTCAGGGCGTTTCCGGTGCCAAGTATAAATCGTTTCTGTCAAGGTCAGAGGCTGAAGCCGCCTTTAAAGATCCAGATTCGGTGAAATCTACCCCTAAGAAAAAGAAGCCGCGTTACTATGTTATCTGGGATGGAGAAAACTCTGGAATTTACACGGATTGGGATGTGGCGCAAAAGAACCTGAAAGGGGTGCCGAGAGATCATTTCAAAACATTTGGAAGTAAAGTATTGGCTGAAAAAGCATTAAAAGATGGACCCGGAAATTACAAGGGGAAAGACTTTCGAAAAACTCAAGATTTATCCGCGGGACAAATTGCTAAAATTGGAGACCCCATTGAGTTAAGTTTGGCTGTAGATGCTGCCTGTAATGAAATGACCGGAGTGATGGAGTATCAAGGAATTTGGACGTTTGATCGCGATATTGTATTCTTTCGAAAAGGTCCATACAATGGAGGAACAAATAATATCGGAGAGTTTTTAGCACTTGTGCATGCATTGGCGCATTTCGGTAAAGAGAAGGATCCGAAATTTAAGACCATGCCTATTTATTCAGATTCAAAAATTGCCATGGGTTGGATTAAAGCAAAAAAATGTAGAACAAAAGCACGCCCTAGCGGCGAAGTTGCTGCATTAATTCAACGTGCCGAAGCTTGGTTAGCATCGCATACTTTTCAGAATCCAATTCTCAAATGGGAAACAAAAGTTTGGGGGGAAATTCCTGCGGATTTTGGACGAAAGTAACGATGATTGGCCGAAAGTGAAAAGTCGAAAGTAGCAACTGCTTTCAACCTTTTTTCATCGAACGTTCCCATGTCATTCAGCCTTCCACTTTCCACCAGGTACCAGACTAAGCTCCTTTCTTCGAATCGTTCGTTCTCGCCATCGCCATTTTCATGAACGTGTAGATTAACGGATGAGGAATTTCCCGAGTGGAACTAATCTGTGGACAGAAACCACATCCCACAAAGAAACTATGGTTTTTCAAACTTATAATCTCTGGATCCTCAAACTGATTATAGGCTTCAATGTCGGCAATGTCATCGGCCAAAGAATTAATAAGTTGCGGATATAGGCTGTATCGGGAAGAAGTTAATTCTACTTTCGAATAGTTCTCATATAGTTTAATGAAGGCATCGGAATGTGGGGCAATGTGAATCTTTTCGAACTGCTCCCCTTCCACCAAGTTCTCCGAAATGAGTTTCTCACCTTTGGAATTCAATTGATACATCTGAATAAGCACTTCTACCAAGGTTCGGTATCCTTCGCCAGTAATTAAAACGGGGATCTCTTTGGACACGATATCCTTAATAATTCCGTGAAGAAAGAATGGATTTTTAATAGGTCCAGGGGCTATCCAAATGGCATCGTACTCATCAAATTGTTGCGGACGAAACTTAATAAACTCGGCTAATTTGATCCAGTAATAACTGGCTTCAATTTCGAGAAAATGGCCGGAATGGTCAATCGCTAGGTTCGTCGCATGATGAGAGTTATAAGTGAAATTGTAATCACCAACGATCGCTATTTTGATACTTTGATCCAGTTCCTTACAGGTAATGTGATCACATCATTCTAGCCTATCTACAGAACCAACCTTCGTAAACGGCGTTTTCCATATGAATAGAGTCCAGCTGAATTACCGGTGGGTTTAAATTAAGGCTGTCAGGGTGCAGACTGTACATCCAGCAGTCGAAGTTACAAATGAACTTAGAGTAATCTCCAGAGTTGTCCGATTCCTGAACCACTCCTGTGAATTCAACATTCTGAACATTCAAACTTGTTTGGCTTGATTTCCATTCACGTCCCGTTCCATCCCGATACGTTGCTTCAAAACCAGCAAGACCATCGTCAGAATACGCTGGGAATAAATTTGATTGATGAAAACTATTAAAGGTTGCCAATGTTGGTTCGCTTGTCAAACTAGCATCCCAAGTTGAAGCACCCAATCCAATTTTTATCGAAGTCGCAATTTGATTGGAAGACATTTCCGCAAAATAAACAGCCTCTGAAAAATCAGGTGGAGGAAGAATGTACTTCGCAGAAGTACAACTGTTTGTATATCCTAATACGTTCTCAGTAAATTCTACTGGAGCTCCATTCGCCTCACCGTAGAAATGGGCGTTTAACTCAACTGTAGGCTCAGGTGGCGGAATTACCTCATGCTCAATGCAAGAGGCTAGAACAAATGATGAAATTCCGATTATAAGAATACCTTTCTTAAGCATGATCTGCAGTTTTATTTGTTTAAGTCTAAATGTGTAACAATTAGACCGCAACATAAGTTACAGCTAAGCTACGAAAAAAATAACGAAAGGTTACGCAAATCCGTTGGGTGAACAGTGGTTAGGCACGGATTTGTTTCATCGGTACATTTGTGGAGATTCTGTTTAATGCGATGGAAGCATTTGGTAATCCCGCGAAAGTTCCTGAGTATAACAAACCACCGTCGTACATGGTTTCGCTCGAAATAAAATCGTGAATAGTGGTTTCGGCATTTTGTTGCTGCAGCAAATTCATTACCATGTTCAATTGCGTATGGGTAAGAATTATTTCAGACTCATACTGCATTACTCCCTTAACCATCGTTCCGCGCATTAGCACCTCTGGATCGTTGGATTCGAATAAAATACTCTGTACATTGAAATTTGAATGTGTTGCCTCCATGACGTTCTGTGTTTTGTTACGATACAAAGATGTAGGAGCAGAACGTAATCTATTTACGATGTAAAAAAAAACAAAAAGCTACACCGAAGTTCTCGAGGTGCACTTTTTCACCGAAGTTCTCTCAAATTCGAAGGAGAAACAGTATTTTTCGGAGTCAAATTAGAATTCCAATCTCATGAAATACGATCGAATAGATAAAGCACTTTACATACACAATCGCGAGCGCTTCGTGAACCTAATGCAAGACAACGCTTTAGCGGTTTTTAATTCCAATGATATTTATCCGGTTAGTGCCGATAGCACCATGCCTTTTCAACAGCATCGAGACATTTTGCACTTGTCTGGAGTGGATCAGGAAGAAAGCATTTTGGTTATTGCGCCGAATGCAACAAAGCCAGAACATCGAGAGATTTTATTCTTACGTGAAACGAACGAACACATAGCTATTTGGGAGGGAGCAAAGTTGAACAAAGAGCAAGCCTTTGAGGTATCCGGAATTAAAACGGTGTATTGGTTAAAAGATTTTGATCGCGTTTTCAAAGAATTGATGAGTGAAACAGCTTTCATTTATCTAAATACGAATGAGCATTTACGTGCAGATACTACGGTTGAAACACGCGAAGATCGATTCATCAAGAAGGTGAAAGCAGACTACCCAGCGCACCAAACTGTAAGAAGTGCGCCTATCATGCACGAGATTCGATCGATCAAACATCCGATCGAAATTGAGTTGATGCAACATGCATGTAATTTGACAAAAGCCGGGATAGAAAGATTGTTGAAGTTTATAAAACCAGGTGTTTGGGAATATGAAATCGAAGCGGAATTGTTGCATGAATTTGTGCGTCAGCGTTCTAATGGATTCGCGTATACGCCAATTGTAGCTTCCGGAGCGAGTGCTTGCGTTTTACACTACATTGAGAATAACGCCCAATGTAAAGACGGTGATGTAATTCTATTGGATGTTGGTGCCGAGTACGCTAATTATGCCTCTGATTTAACGAGAAGTTTCCCGGTAAACGGACGCTACACGGACCGTCAGAAAGCAGTTTATAATGCTGTGCTTCGCGTTAAGAAAGCCGCAGAACAATTGTTGGTTCCAGGAACCATGCTTGCCGAGTATCACAAGGAAGTAGGGAAGTTGATGGAGTCAGAGCTCATCGATTTGAAATTGATTGATAAAACAGATGTAAAAAATCAAGATCCGAACTGGCCAGCATACAAGAAGTATTTCATGCATGGAACGTCGCATTATATCGGATTGGATACGCACGATATTGGTCCATGGAACAAGCCAATGAAAGCTGGAATGGTATTCACATGTGAGCCAGGAATCTACATTCCGGATGAGAATCTTGGAATTCGTCTTGAAGACGATTTGGTAGTACAGGAATCTGGAGCACCATTAAATTTGATGGGGTCTATTCCTATTGAAGCCGACGAGATTGAAGACATCATGAACTCTTAATGCTTCATTACGAAATTGTAGAAAAAACTGAGCCGGCTGAGGCTATCGTTCCTACACTTGTCTGTTTGCACGGATTTCTTGAATCGCTAACCATGTGGTCTGAATTGCATTTGGAAGAAACTGCCAGACTGATTCTTATTGATTTGCCGGGTCACGGCCAAAGCAATTTGGAATATATCGATACGATGTATGAAATGTCGCAAGGCGTTTACGAAGTGCTGCAGAAAGAAAACGTGGAATCGTATAAAGTTCTTGGGCACTCGATGGGAGGCTATGTTGCTTTGGAATTATTTCAAATGGATGCCAAATGCGACGGAGTTATCCTAATGAATTCGAATGTTTGGACTGATAGTGATCAAAAGGTGATAGATCGTCAACGCATGGCGAAGTTGGTGGAAACCAAAAAAGAACGATTCGTATCAGAGGCTATTCCAAATCTTTTTCAGGCACCGGAAAATCATTCAGTTCAAGTTGAATCGTTGATTCAAGAGGCAATTTCCATGGAAGAAGAAGCTATTGGTCGGGCAAGCATTGCCATGAGCAAACGTCGTGATTTTTCAGAAGCTGTTTTCAGTGGAGCCTTATCTGTGAATGTAATTCAAGGGGAAAATGATCCCATCGCACCAAAAGATCGTATGGAGCAATTGATGGTACATCACATGGAGAACTTTCACGTGGTTGCTTCCGGACATATGGCTCATTTGGAAGCAACGGAAGATGTGATTAAAATAGTATCGAAAATTCTATGAGAGGTACCAAATTAAAAGTTTAAGCACAAAAAAATCCCGACATCCTGTAAGTGTCGGGATTTTCTACGGAACTACGAAAATCTTAGTTGCCGTTATCATTAAAGATCCAGATAAACTGGCGGGTAGAATGTAAATTTGAATTCATAAGACTTGTTTTGAGGGGTTGATATATAGCTAATATACAGAGTTTAAGACCTGAAGTTTTAGAAAAAACCTAAAGTGCGCTTGGGGTTTATTAAACGGTTCTAATCTTAATTTTAAATGGTGCGAATGAAAGTATTCCCGCAGTCTTTTTCGAATTCAAGTCTCAGGAAAGTACTATCTTCGATATAGAACTTAAACTGCACTGAATATGAAATTAAGAGCACTGGTTGTTGATGACGAGGAATTTGCTAGAAAAAACTTGTCTATGTTGTTGGAGGAATACTGTCCCGATGTAGAAGTTATTGGAGAAGCATCCCGAAAAGAGCAGGCGAAAGCAATTATCGAATCATCAAATCCCGATGTTGTATTTCTAGACATTCGAATGCCTTCCGGAGCAGAAGGTTTTGAATTGCTCGAAGAAATTGAAAACAAAGATTTCCTCGTGGTATTCGTTACAGCATTTAAAGATTACGCCATCCGTGCATTCAACGCAAGCGCAGTTTACTACTTGTTGAAACCAGTAGATATCGAAGAATTGCAATTGGCAATCGAACGCGTGAAGGAAACACGCAGCGTATTCAATGAAACTCCGGAGAACTATTCTACCTATTTCGATTCTCTGAAAGATCTTTCGCACAATTTATTGAACAACAAAACAAGCAATCGAATCGCAATTTCGCATACGAAAGGATTGAAACTTGTGGATGATAATACAATCACGCATCTTGAAGCAAGCGGTAACTGTACAACGATCTATTTCAAAGATGGTTCACGTTATTTGGATACCCGAACGTTGAAAATTTACGAGAACTTATTGAATCCTTCTAAGTTCAGCCGCGTGCACAAATCACACATCATCA
Source organism: Flavobacteriales bacterium (assembly GCA_015665275.1). Taxonomy (GTDB): domain Bacteria; phylum Bacteroidota; class Bacteroidia; order Flavobacteriales_D; family Crocinitomicaceae; genus UBA4466. Next base: position 21,745 of record JADFAL010000112.1, read on the forward strand.
ATTTAAGTTTGATGCGTGAATATGTTAACGAAGACGGACATTTTGCAGTATTGGAGGGTAATATCCGAGTTCCAATCGCAAGAAACAGAGTTACAGACTTCGTAAAAATGCTCAAAGAACTCTAATGCGAATTTTACCGCTATTATTTCTTTTCTTAACCTTTTCATTTGCCAGCTTCAGTCAGAAGTATGCATTTGTTTCGTACAGTACCGAGGAAGGACTGCCACAATCTCAAGTAAATGCGATTGCTCAAGACGACAAAGGCTATTTGTGGATTGGAACTATTGGAGGATTGACACGATTCAATGGTGAAGATTTAGTCCCGTACACATCTCGCGAAGGACTCCTTAACAACCGTATTACCAGTTTAGTCTATATGGACAATACCCTCTGGGTGGGGCATGATGGTGGAATTTCTTCTATCGAAGGAAATACGATCAAGAAGTACAGTTTTACGGGCGAAGACAAATCACGTCCCGTAGAACAAATATTAAAATTCAAAGATCACCTGGTTATTTGTTCGAATAGCGGAGGGCTTTTTGAGTTGAAAGATAATCGGTTGACGAAGATTGACCTGGATCTGCTTTCCTCTGGAAATGCGGTTCGACTTGTCTCTCGACGTGTTCGCAGTGGATATGTGAGTGAGGGCAAATTATACCTCGCCATGAAAGAAGGTCTCGTAGTGACCAGCGATCTCAAAAAGTTCGAAGTACTATCGGAGTTCGGCGATCATAGTTTTTCAGGAGTTTCAGGAGATGAAAACGAAGTTATTGCCACCACATTCGATTCACTGTTGATTCGTAAGAACCTTAGAACTGGCAATATAACTACAATGAATCCTATTGGGTTAACTTCTATCAGAGGATGTTATATTGCTAGTGACAAAACTATTTGGTTGCATGGGACAAAAGGTGTGGTTTCGGTTCACACAGATGGGAGTCAGTATGCATACAACCAAAAAAATGGTTTGCCGGTAAATAGAATTCAATGTGTCTATGAGGACATGAACGGCAACGTATGGATCGGTTCCGAAGGAAAAGGGATCTTCCGATTTCCCGGAATGCGTTTCCAGTATTATGATCAAAGTTCGGGGTTCTTATCCGACCTGATAACTTGTGGGTTCGAGACGCTTAATGGAGATTTATACTATGGAACCTTCGACAAAGGGATTTTGTACAAGCCGAAGGGCAAGCCCATGGAGAAAGTTGAGGTTGATGGTGCCAGTATAACGGTGTGGGCTGCAGAGAAAGATGTCGATGGAAAAAATTGGTTTGGTACGCAAAACTCACTCGTTTCTGTTGATGGAGCCGGTAATACCCAGGTATTTTACAAGGGTGATTACCCTGGCTTGCCCGGCACTAAAATTGTTTCTTTTGTTCGATTGGATGAAAACTCCATGTACATTGGCGGGAATGATGGTGTGAGCTTATACCGGAATGGTACCTTCAGAAAGGTTGGAAGTCGAGACAATGAGTATCTCGGAACTGTACGTGATATGGAGATGGTCAATGGCCGACTGTATTGTGTGAGTAATCTCGGAGCTTTTGAGTTCAGGAAAGGAGACTTTTATCCCATCAAGGCTAGTATGGGGAGAGTATACTACAGCGTGGTTGCTGATGACAAAGGCACGATATGGATGGGGTCTGAGTCCGGCTTGTATAGTTTGAAAAATGGCGAAGTGTCGCAATTGAGACTATTGCAAGACGATCCGCGTGCGAACATCGTAAACTTCTTGAAATATCAAGATGAAAAACTCTACGTAGGTACGAACAACGGCTTGATTATCATTTCGGAAGCACGGGATGGATACAAGGTGAAACGCTATGGACCTGGTGACGGAATCCCGGACGTAGAAACGAATTTGAACTCAGGATTTTTCGATGAAAGTGGCACGTTTTGTTTCGGAACCTCAAATGGATTGGTGAAATTCCATGAGGATTTTTCAGGGGTAGGAGCGAAGAAACCGCTAATTCATCTCAAATCCATTTTATTGAACTATGCTCCATTTGAATACTCTTTATACAGCGAAAAAATCTTACCCAATGGAATTCCGGAAAAGATGGTTTTTCCTTTCAACAAGAACAATCTCGTTTTCGATTTCGATGGAATTGCCCTAGTGAATCACAAAGAACTCAAGTATCAATTCAAATTGGTGGGGCTGAACAATGAATGGTCTCCAATGTCATCCGTGGCATCCATAACGTATACGAACTTGCCCGCTGGAGAATACAAACTCATGGTTCGCGCGGTTGATCTGGAAGGGAGGCAGTCAGAATCAGTAAGCATTCCTTTTGTCATTGAAGAGGCGTTCTACAAGACCTGGTGGTTTATTTTACTTTGCATCTTAGCGGTGGCAGGAGTTGTACTTTTAACTTTCCGACTGCGTTTGAGACGTATCCAACAGGTTAATGAAAACGAAATGTTTGCTTACAAAGCCCGGTTGTTGGCATTGGAGCAAAAATCGTTGAATGCCAGTATGAACCGACATTTCATTTTCAACTCGTTGAATTCCATTCAGTATTTTATCAATACGCGCGATCGATTATCGGCAAACAAGTACCTCACTAATTTTGCCAAGTTGATTCGTAAGAACCTCGATTCTGCCTCAGTAGAAGATAATATGATCACCTTGGAAGAGGAACTTTCGCGAATTGAATTGTACTTATCCCTTGAATCGATGCGATTTAAAGACCGCTTTGAGTTTGAAATTACCTCAGAAGGCATTGATTTGGAGTTGTACAAAATTCCATCGATGATTTTGCAGCCATTTATTGAGAATAGTATTATTCATGGAATTCTTCCGCAGGAAGATAAGAAAGGCCTGATTGAAATCAATATTGAAGAGAAGGGAGGCATACTTGAAATTTCTATTAAAGACAACGGAATTGGCATAAATCAGAGTATTTCAAGGAAAGTATATGATACAGGAGACCATCGCTCTCAAGGAATGGAAATTACGAGTAAACGCATTGAGCTAATGCAGAAATTTTCAGATGATGCGATGGAATTGATTGGTCCTGAGGAGTTAATTGGCGATGACGGTTCAATCAA
>JADFAL010000050.1 GCA_015665275.1 Flavobacteriales bacterium
ATTGAAAGTCGGTGCTGATAAATTCAGTTTCCGGCTTTTTTTGTGCCCTACCTAATATATCCAACAGTCCAACTTACCCCAAAAAAAAGGCCGGCACCTAAGCACCGACCTTTTCAATTCATAAACCAGCGATTAACTTTTCGCTTTATCTCTTTGCGGCTTGCTACCTGAAGTAGATTTCACCTTTGAAGACCACTCCTTAATAGACTCTTCATTCATCTTGATGTAGTTGTCATAACCTGCTGCTTCTGCACCTGCTTTTGACTTCTTTGCAGTTTCGATGGCAGCTTTGTAATCTCCCAATTCTGCCTGAATCAATGCCTTACGACGCAATACCCAGAATTTACCTTCACCACCATTCATTTCGATAGACTTATTGATCCAAGTCAAAGCTTGGTTCATGTCTTTCTTTTCTTCTAAATAGTAATTCGCAGCACCGTAGTACTCATTTGCTGAAGGTCCATTCATTACTTTGTCGATCGCAGCCATTACTTGCATCACAGTACCCACTTTGAATGGTACAGAAACCTTTGTTTTGTCCCACGTTATTGTCAAATCTGCTCCCTTAGAAGTTAAATTTTCAAAACCGATTGTGAATGACTCCGTTACATCATTTAAAGAAGAAGTAAGACCAGAAACCTTTGCTGCAACTTTTTCATCGTCCCAGTTTTCAGGAGTCCCCCAGTTTTCTGTATCTGTATAAAAGTACACTTCCCATGCACCAGTGGATGGCTTCGTGAAGATTGCGTAAGTACCCGGCTGCAATGTATCACCTCCGAACATCAACATTTTATCCGTTGTAATCATCGTATTCTTGTTCGCTCCGGTTCTCCACATCTCGTTATATGGAACCAATGCTCCGAAAATATCACGTTTCTTCTTAGATGGACGCGAGTATGCTACAGAAACCTCTGTAAGTCCCACCGTTTGTTTCACCTCTGCTGCAGGGCTTGGCTGCGGCGTTTCTATCTGCGCTGATGCCGACATCACTGCCGTACACGAAAGAGCAAAAAGTATATTTTTCATCATGCTTCTGTGTTTTAGTTGCCCTAAAATTACGCAATCCAAGCTGATTGTGTTAAGACCAAATGAAAATTCTTTACCATGGAAAGTATTTTCATTATTTCCTCGTAAATTTACGTTCACTTGAAAATTCAATATGCGAGCATTTCTCTTACTGCTTTTCATGACAAGCGCGGTTTCTCTTCGTGCCAATGACAATCCCGGAAGCATTTACGTTAACCTTCAAAAATTACATTCGTTAAAGCGCGTGCTCTACGTCGCAGCGCATCCGGATGATGAGAATACCCGCGCTCTTGCATGGTTTTCGCTAGGAGAGAAGGCAGAAACAGCTTATTTCTCTTTGACAAGGGGAGATGGAGGTCAAAATTTAATCGGAAATGAACTTAGCGAGAAACTCGGAGTTTTGCGCACACAAGAGTTATTAGCAGCGCGATCTAATGACGGTGCGAAACAATATTTTTCACGAGCAGTTGATTTCGGTTATTCCAAATCCTCAGATGAATCCTTCGAAAAATGGGGTAGAGATGCACTTCTCGAAGATCTGGTTTTAATGATCCGAATGTTCCAACCTGATGTGATTGTAACGCGCTTCCCGCCTGATGAAAGAGCAGGGCATGGACATCACACTGCTTCTGCTGAATTGGCAATTGAGGCATTCAGTAAGGCTGCAGATGCTTCTATTTTTCCCAATCAGATCGAAGAATATGGAATTTGGCAAACCACCTCTATTTATTGGAACACTTCCTATTGGTGGGATAAAGACATCCGGGAATACGCTGTAGACAATCCAGATTATTTGATCAATGAAATTGGTGATTACAATTCTTTATTGGGAATGTCTTATAATGAAATTGGAACGATTGCCAGAAGTCAACATAAGTGTCAAGGTTTCGGAGCCATTATCGAGCGTGGATCACGAGAAGAGTATTTCCAGCATTTGGATGGTGAAAAATTGAAAAATTCATTGTTCGAAGAGAATAAAAGGACTTGGTCGGATATGTTGAACTTGGCTTTGGATACTATGTTCAACAACCTCTTGGAGAATTTCGACTTCATTGAAGCTGCAAATAATGTTCCTGCCTTACTTGAGATATACAAGGAACTGGAAACCTTGCCGAAATCGTACTTCAAGACGGAGAAATTAAACCGTTGTCGCCAGATCATTTCAGATTGCCTCGGTCTTCGGGCAGAACTTATTGGTAAGGACTATTATTATATAGCAGGAAACTCGGTAGAATTTGAATTGCAATTACTCAATCGCTCTTCCACACCAGTGCATGTAGATCAATTCACCCCGCATAATTTTAAGGGAGAAGTGATCAATTTAGATTTGGAGCAAAATCAACTTACGTCACATGAATTAAAGATTCCAACTTCGGAAGCTTTTGGTTCACCTTTCTGGTTAGATAAGCCATTCAGCGAAGTGTTTGATGTAGCACATGTCGATGGACGCTTACGAGCTGAAGGCGATGCCTCCGTACACGGCGTTTTACGTTTAGTAATTAATGAAACGCAAGTAGATTTGCCAATTGAGGCCATATACAAATGGCGTGACCCTTCTTATGGAGAGAGAGCCAGGCCCGTTATTGGTGCGCCTGCGTTTACGGCAAGTTTTGAAGAGAAAATTGTGCTTTTAAAATCTGGAGAAACTCAGGAAGTACGAGTTAAAGTCAGAAGCTTTCAAGAGAACTTGAACGGCAAAATTACTTGGGGAGATTTGACCGGATGGGAGATTGAAGAGGAAGATTTAACGGTAAAAATCGATAACAAGGGAGGTGAAGCTTGGTTATCCTTCCACTTAAAAGCAACATCAAAAGAGTCGGAGCGAAGTACACTCGTTTTAAAAGACGGAAAAGGGAATCCGTTGTTTCAATATCTGGAAATTGCTTACGATCATATCCCAACGCAAACTATTTTCACTCCAGCGCAATTGGAATGCATTCCAATAACGGCTAAAATTCGAACAGGTAAGGTCGCTTATATTAAAGGAGTGGAAGATGCAGTTCCGGCGGCTATTGCAACACTTGGCTTCGAGGTAGAAACCTTTGAAGTAAGTGACCTTGCAGAATTGGATTTGTCAGGATATCAATCCGTGGTTCTGGGAATTCGAATCTATAACGTCCATCCTGAGCTGCGAAATTTCGAAGAAAAATTGCACTCATATGTTTTCAATGGCGGGAACCTAATCATGCAATACAATACTGCATCTCGTTCTGGCAACAATGAATTCGGACCTGAACCATTTAGTCTTTCTAGGAACCGAGTAACGGAGGAGGATGCCGATGTTACTTTCCTTAATCCCAATCATCCGATCTTAAATTCTCCAAATAAAATTACTCAGGAAGATTTTGAAAACTGGGTGCAAGAACGCGGATTGTACTTCGCCGTTGCATGGGATGAAGCATATACACCGCTATTCTCGTGGGCAGATAAGGAAGAAGAGCCTGTACTAGGAGCCTTGATCGTAATGGAACATGGTAAAGGACAGTTTGTTTATACAGGAATTTCATTTTTCCGTGAACTTCCTAAGGGAGTTGTCGGTGCATACCGATTGTTTGCTAACTTGTTAAGCTATAAACCATGATAGAAGATCCTTTAGACGAGCAAGAACCGAAAGACGATCCAACAAATTGGAACGGCTGGTACATGGGGCTAATTGCTGCTTTGGCCATCCAAATTATTGTGTATTTACTAATCACCAATATGTATAAGGTATGAATTGGTTAGATTGGGCAGTACTTTTCTTAACCTTGCTGACAATTGTTATTTATGGAAGTTGGAAAACTCGTAAGAACAAAGATCTTGAAGGCTATCTGAAGGGAAACAATTCTGAGAATTGGCAGACCATCGGACTTTCCATTATGGCGACCCAAGCCAGCGCCATTACATTCTTATCTACCCCAGGACAAGCGTATGAAGAAGGCATGGGATTCGCGCAATTCTACTTTGGATTACCGCTAGCAATGATTATTATTTCGGCGTTTTTCCTTCCGATCTATTACCGTCTCAAAGTATTTACAGCTTACGAATATCTGGAACAACGTTTTGACGTCCGAGTGAGGGCATTTACAGCATTATTGTTCTTGCTATCACGTGGTTTAGCGGCTGGGATTACTATTTATGCTCCGTCCATTATTCTCTCCACCTTGCTTGGCTGGAATTTAGAATTGACCTGTGTGATGATCGGTGGATTTGTGATTTTCTATACTGTTTCCGGTGGAAGTAGAGCGGTTTCACTTACTCAGAAATGGCAAATGATGATCATTATGGGGGGAATGATTACCGCTGCATTTTTCGTGGTGCAAAGCTTTCCAGATTCGTTTGGTTTCTCCGAAGGAGTAAATCTTGCAGGAAGCCTTGGTAAGATGGAGATCATTGACCTTTCAACAGATTTGGATAATAGATACACCTTACTTTCTGGACTGACTGGAGGATTGTTCTTGTCCCTGTCGTATTTCGGTACAGATCAATCGCAAGTGCAGCGTTATTTGGGCGGAAAATCGCTAAAGGCATCACGTATCGGGTTGATGTTTAATGGTTTGGTGAAAATTCCGATGCAGATTTTCATCCTATTCATTGGGGTAATGGTCTTCATTTCGTTTCAGTTCAATAAACCACCAATTGTGTTTAACGATCACACCGTTGATTTATCACAAACGGAAAAAGCGGAACTGGATGAAATTGAAAAGGCATACGATGTCAATTTTGAGGAAAAGCGTCTGGCGATCATCAACCTTCCGGAATACCCGACACAACGCGATTATGCTCCCATTCAGGCAATGCAGCGCTATCAGGATACGCTGCGTACCAGTTATAAGGCGAAGCTCTCGTTGTACGATGAGAATTATGAGGACAAGGATGGAGATTATATTTTCTTGACCTTCGTTTTGAATCAATTACCCATCGGATTGATTGGTTTGTTGCTAGCTGTAATTTTCTCAGCAGCAATGTCATCAACGGCAGGGGAACTCAACGCTCTGGCTTCAACGACCACTATTGACTTCTATAAAAAATTCATCTCGAAATCTGATAACGACAAACGCGATTTGAACGTCGGTAAGCTTTTGACAGTAGCTTGGGGGGTGATGGCCATATTTATTGCTTTGATAGCGGGATTGTTCGACAATTTGATCGAATTGGTAAATATCCTTGGTTCCCTGTTTTACGGAACCATTCTAGGAGTATTCCTTGTTGCTTTCTTCTTTAAATGGGTGAGAGGGACAGCAGTTTTTATCGCTGGATTAGTTGGGCAAATTGTTGTTTTGACTATTCACCTTCTTGTAGTTTATGGGGAAATAGAATTGAGTTACCTTATGTATAATATCATCGGTAGTGCGGTTGTGATTTCAGTCGCTATATTCCTGCAATTATTGATTGGGAACAAAAATAATTCTGAAGTTCTAGATTCGTGATTACCATTCTGAAGGACGAAACGGGAGAGATTGTATTGTATCCAAGCTATTTCGAAAAAGTTGATATGTTGATGGAGTTAGATCAATTCGAATTGCGACAAGAGTCTATTGTGCTGTTTGGAAAACAAGTGAATCAGCCCAGATTATCTCGTTTGTATGGAAAAGCAGGGACAACTTACAAATACAGCGGTAAGTTGTTTGAAGCCTTGCCTTGGTCGGGAAACCTCCATGCCATAGCACAGAATTGTTCTGAAATTTGTGGTGTTGTTTTCAATACCGGATTGCTCAATTATTATCGTGATGGCAATGATAGTATGGGCATTCATGCGGATGACGAAAAGGAATTGGGGCGAAACCCAACGATTGCCAGCGTTAGCTTTGGAACGACTAGAAAAATGATTTTTAGAAAGCGAGATTCGAAGGAAAAATTGATCGTTCCATTAAATCATGGAGATTTACTCGTAATGAAAGGTACATTGCAACATCACTGGAAACACGAATTGCCGAAAGAAAGAAAAATAGGGAAGGATAGGCTCAATATTACCTTTCGTTTTGTAAGGACATACTTGTAAATTCGATCTTACTTTGTAATTCGAAAATTCAATAATTCTAGAATCTTCGAATCTTTTAATCCTTCAATCCTCGAATCAAAAGACTATGAAAATCAACGAGAACGAATACCATCCATATTTCGAAACGTACATTGGCCCATTGGCAGATAGGGAAGAGTCTATCACTGAATTGATGGAGATTAGTGCTCAGTCATTTGTGGAATTGCTATTGTCTCTGCCAGAAGAAAAGGAGGAATATCGTTATGCTGAGGGCAAATGGACGATTAAGGAGTTGCTGCTGCACGTAATTGATACAGAGCGTATATTTCAATACAGGGCACTTCGCATTGGTAGAAATGACAATACGGAATTACAAGGATTCGATCAGGATGAGTTTAATGAATACGCCGAAGCGAACAAAAGATCCTTGCAATCCCTGATAGATGAATTCATTGCTGTGCGTCAGGCGTCAATTACTTTATTTGGCAGTTTTTCAGATGAAGCTATGCTCAGAATGGGTAAGGCGAGTGGTAATATGATTTCGGTTCGCGCGCTAGGATACCTGACATCCGGACATCAAATGCATCATCAGCGCGTTTTTGAAGAGAGGTATCTTTAATTTAAACATTCTATAAACAAAAAAGGCCGTCTTTTCAGACGGCCTTTCCAATATTCAGTAGAGAATTATTATTCTCCCTTGTCCATTTTTTCTTTCAACGCAGCCAATGCATCTAAATCTCCCATAGTAGATTTAGCTGAACTTTGGTTTACATTTTTAACCGCTGTAGATGATGAACCTCCGCCACCTTTCTTAGATGGTTTGTGATCTTCACCTTCTTCGAATGTTCTCGTGTGAGAGACAACGATTTTGCGAGCATCTTTGTTGAATTCAATAATTACGAAGTTCAAAGTCTCATCAACTTTCGCGTTCGATCCGTCCTCTTTACGCATATGACGCGCTGGACAGATTCCTTCTAATCCGTAAGGAAGAGATACGATCCCTGATTTGTCTTTGTTTTCGATGATTGTTCCTTCGTGCGTTGAACCTTCTGTGAAAGTAGATTCGAATACATCCCAAGGGTTCTCTTCAAGCTGCTTGTGTCCTAGAGAGATACGACGGCTTTCGCGATCGATTTCCAAAACAATAACATCCATCATGTCTCCAACTTTACAGAATTCTGATGGGTGCTTGATTTTCTTCTGCCATGAAAGGTCAGAGATGTGGATCAATCCGTCAACTCCTTCTTCCAATTCAACAAATACTCCAAAGTTTGTGAAGTTTCGAACCTTAGCTGAATGCTGTGTTTTTGCTGCAAATTTCGTTTCGATATCTGCCCATGGATCTGGCATCAATTGCTTGATTCCAAGAGACATCTTACGCTCTTCGCGATCCAAAGTCAAGATAACTGCTTCAACTTCGTCTCCAACTTTCAAGAAGTCCTGTGCTGAACGCAAGTGCTGAGACCAGCTCATTTCAGAAACGTGGATCAAACCTTCTACACCTGGAGCAATCTCAACGAATGCACCGTAGTCAGCCATAACAACCACTTTTCCTGTTACTTTGTCTCCAACGTTCATTTCAGCATCAAGAGAATCCCAAGGATGTGCCTCAAGCTGCTTCAATCCAAGAGCGATACGCTTCTTCTCGTCGTCGAAGTCCAAAATTACTACGTTCAATTTCTGATCCAATTCTACCACTTCTTCTGGGTGGTTCACGCGACCCCAAGAAAGGTCTGTGATGTGAATCAAACCGTCTACACCACCAAGGTCGATAAATACCCCGTATGAAGTGATGTTCTTAACAGTTCCTTCCAATACCTGACCTTTTTCAAGACCAGAGATAATTTGTTTTTTCTGTTCTTCAAGTTCCGCTTCGATCAATGCTTTGTGAGAAACAACAACGTTTTTGAATTCTTCGTTAATCTTAACTACTTTGAATTCCATGTTCTTTCCTACGTACATATCGTAGTCACGGATAGGCTTAACGTCAATTTGTGAACCAGGTAAGAAAGCCTCAAGACCAAATGCGTCTACGATCAATCCTCCTTTAGTACGACACTTAACGTATCCTGTAATAACTTCACCCGTTTTCAATACCTCATTCACTTTTCTCCAAGCGCTATGAGTACGAGCTACTTTGTGTGAAATTACAAGCTGACCGTATTTGTCCTCTTGCGTTTCTACGTATACTTCAACAGTATCACCAGCTTTCAAATCCGGATTGTAGCGGAATTCGTTCGTAGCAATTACACCTTCAGATTTAGATCCGATGTTGATTACTACTTCCTTCTTGTTCATGGTAACGATAGTACCTTCAACAACTTCTTTTTCTGCTACGGAGTTCAAAGTCCCGTCATACTTGTCTGATAGCTCAGCACGTTCTGCTGCGTTGTAACCGTCCAATGCTAATGCATCCCAGTCGAAATCCGCAATTCCTTGCGTTGTTTTGTCTTCTGCCATAATGGCTTTAATAATTGTATTTCGGTAAACCCTAAAAAATCCGAAAGAATGAATAAAAGTCGCGCTGTTAAAGGGTTGCGACAAATTTAATTTCCCTAACACATGAAAGGGAGTGCAAAGATATGGATTTAATCTTTAATACAACTGATAATCAAAAAGAAACCCCGACGATCTTTCGATGCCGGGGCTTTTAATCTTTTGAGACTAATTCTACAATGCGTCCAATCGTGCCTTGTATTCTTTAGACTTCTCTTCGTTTCCTTGTTTGTAGTGCGCTTTGTACAAGTTGTCCAATACGTACTTGTCTTTCGGCTCACTTTCAAGATACATTTCCAAATACTTGATGGCCGCTTTCATCTTTTCATCAGATTTCTGCTCCAACTTAGATACATTCGGATCTCCCAGCGGAAGGTTTTTTGACTCTACGACCAATACACCAGACCAGTTATAAAGCAATGCTCCTAATTGATACTGAGTATTTACGTTCTTAGGATCAAGTTCCAATGACTTCATTAGTGCCTTTTCTGCCTCATCATAGTTTTCCAATTTCATTTGGATACTTCCGATCGAGTAGTAAAGAATAGGATTGTTCGGGTCTGCAGTAATTGCATCATCCAAAGCTTGCTTTGCTTCCACATCTTTCTCTTCTTGAAGGTATACATCAACGCGTTGCTTAAGAATGTCAATATCACCTGGATACTTTTTCTCCGCTGCATCTAATGTAGTATGTGCCTTTTCAAAGTTCTTCGCTCCGGCATAACATGAAGCAGCAAGAACATCTCCAGTTGATCCTCGATACCCTGCATCTGCAAGAATTTCGAACATAGAAGCAGCGTCTTCATACTTCTTTACGTTCTTGAAACAAATCCCTGAGTTGTAAACAGAGCCGCTATCCAGCATCTCCACAGTGTTCAGGTAACTGTGAACCATGCGGTAAGCTTCACCGGCCATCTCTAGAGAATCCATTTGGTATGCCATTTCTGCCATCTGTCCTGCTTTTCCAGCAATTCTTTGAGCAGTCTCAACGAAATCTCTTTTTTTCTTGCTCGTTACTTTGTAGCCATCAGAAAGAGATGATAAAGAGATGTCCATATAGCTCTCAATGGTTGCTTCATCAACATCTGCTCCATTAACCACGGCGTCCATAGTCTCAATTTGCATTAGGCCTGAGTATATTCTTCCTCTAAACAAGAACATTTTGTCGTAATCCTTTGCGTCCTTGTTGTCTCGGTACCAAACTTCGGCTTGGTCAATAAACCCTTTTGCCGTAGTTAATACTTGTTTTACTTCAGTAATCTTCTCCGCTGGAAGCATCGGCATAAGAAGTGCGTTTGCTACCTTGTTGTACTCAACGGCTGCACTGGTTACCTTACTTTTTTGAGCCAATCCTGAGAATGAAATTGCTGTCAATCCCAATACTAGCCCTACATTTTTCAATGTCATTTTCATAGTTACTTTATTCTTTAGATGCATGAACTGCATTTATTCCACAGCACCTTCGTTTTCAATATCCGTGCCACTTTCATTATTAGTGTTGTCGTTAGTTGCATCTTCATTGATGATTGGGTTTCCATCTTCATCCAATTCAACTGTTTCTTCGTCGTCACTTCTCGGAACTCGTGCTACTGCGGCAATTTCAGATTTACCTTTAAGGTTAATTAGCCTAACTCCTTGAGCGGCACGCCCCATGGTTCGGATTGTATCAATGTGCATTCGAATCGTGACTCCTGATTTCGTGATAATCATGAGATCTTCCTCATCTGTCACATTTTTAATCGAAAGCAATTTACCAGTTTTATCAGTAATATTCAAAGTTTTAACTCCCTTACCACCACGGTTTGTAATACGGTAAACTGGCTCTTCGTCTTCTGGATCATTAAGGTATGTACGTTTTCCATATCCTTTTTCAGATACAACAAGAATGGTTGAGAATACGTCTTCCACGCAAATCATTCCAACAACGGAATCATTTTCATCGGCTAAAGATACACCTCTCACACCTGCTGCATTACGCCCCATTGCACGAACTTTCTCTTCGTTAAATCGAATGGCACGTCCGTTAGTTGTAGCAAGCACGATCTCGTTGGACCCGTTTGTCAACTTAGCTTCAAGTAATTCATCGTTTTCACGGATAGTGATTGCGTTAATACCATTGCTTCGTGGACGAGAGTACGCCTCAAGAGACGTTTTCTTGATGACTCCACGCTTAGTTGCCATTACTACGAAGTTATTATCCAAGTAGTCTTTATCAGTCAGGTCGGTAACCTTAACATACGCCTTCACCTTGTCGTCTTGTGCAATATTCAATAAGTTCTGGATTGCACGTCCTTTGCCGGTCTTGGAGCCTTCTGGGATTTCGAATACGCGCATCCAGAAACACTTACCTTTCTCCGTAAAGATCAATAGGTAGTTGTGGTTAGTTGCCACAAATAATTCTTCTAGGAAGTCCTTATCACGAGTAGCAGAGCCTTTAGACCCCATTCCACCACGGTTTTGAACTTTGTATTCTGCGAGACTTGTACGTTTGATGTATCCTGCGTGAGAGATTGTTACTACAACTTCTTCGTTTGGAATCAAATCCTCAATACGCATTTCACTTGCAGAGTATTCAATCACTGAACGACGCTCATCACCATATTTGTCACGAACTTCGATCAACTCATTCTTGATGATTTCCATTCGACGCTCTTCGCGATCGAGGATATCTTTCAAGTCTGTTATTAAAGTCATCAAGTCTTCGTATTCGGAACGTAGTTTATCTTGTTCCAGACCTGTCAATTGGCGGAGACGCATCTCAACAATCGCGCGTGCCTGTATGTCAGATAATTCAAATCGTTCAATCAACTTTGCTCTCGCTTCGTCGGGACTTTTCGATCCACGAATCAATGCGATTACTTCATCGATGTTGTCAGAAGCAATGATTAATCCTTCTAAGATATGTGCTCTTTCCTCAGCTTTGCGCAATTCATATTTGGTACGGCGAACTACTACTTCATGACGGAAATCAATGAAGTGGCGAATCATGTCCTTCAAGTTTAATAACTCTGGACGTCCATTCACCAAACAGATATTGTTTACTGAAAATGAGGTCTGTAGAGATGTGTACTTGAATAGCTTGTTTAGTACGACATTTGGAATTGCATCGCGCTTTAATTCATACACTACGCGCATTCCATTACGGTCGGATTCATCTCGAATGTCTGAGATTCCCTCGATCTTTTTATCGTTTACAAGCTCTGCCGTTTTGCGGATCATGTCCGCCTTATTTACTTGGTATGGAATTTCAGTTACTATAATAACTTCTCTTCCAGATTTCGTTTCTTCAATCTCTGCTTTGGCACGCATCACAATTCGACCTTTCCCTGTCAAAAGAGCTTCGCGAGCGCCATCGTAACCGTAAATAATTCCTCCTGTTGGGAAATCTGGTGCTTTCACATACTGTAAAAGTTCTTCGTCTTCAATATCCTTATTGTCAACGTAGGCAATCATCCCGTTTGTTACTTCCGTTAGATTGTGGGGCGCCATATTCGTGGCCATACCCACAGCAATTCCGCTGGCCCCGTTTGCTAAAAGGTTGGGAATTTTTGAAGGTAGTACTGTTGGCTCCTGCAAACTATCATCAAAGTTTGGAGCGAAGTCTACTGTTTCTTTTTCAAGATCCGCAAGCATGTCTTCCGAGATCTTGCGAAGGCGCGCTTCGGTATAACGCATTGCTGCCGGACTGTCACCGTCGACAGATCCGTAGTTTCCTTGTCCATCGACAAGAGGGTAGCGTAAAGACCAATGTTGGGCCATACGCACCATTGTATCATATACGGAACTGTCGCCATGTGGGTGATACTTACCCAATACTTCTCCGACAATTCTCGCGCTCTTCTTATAAGGTCTGTTCGAGTAGACACCAAGATCCTGCATTCCGTAAAGAACGCGGCGGTGTACAGGCTTAAAACCATCTCGAACATCTGGTAATGCTCTCGACACAATCACCGACATGGAATAGTCGATGTAGGCCGATTTCATTTCATCCTCAATATTGATCTGGATTATTCTTTCTCCGTCTGCCATGAGTCTATAATTCGTTTAGTGTTTAGCACGGTCTGTGCGTGTTCAAAAGCAAGCTTCGAAATTAGTCAATTCGGGGCACAAAGCACTTGTTGAAAACTCCGGATTTACTAACAAAAACCTGTGGAAAATGGCCGAATTGGACGACTTATTAACAATTTTGAATTTAAGGCCAGAAAAACGCATTTTTACCTTATTTAAAAGAGGAAATAAATGTCCTTCCGAATTTCTCTGCATGTCTGCCATTCGCTTGTCAGATAGATGAATGACGTTATTGGTCTGGGTATCAATGCGAATATATGACAACTGGCTGACAGAATGTCCATGTAAAACAATCGGAACGGTTATTGATTCTTTCGATTCAAACAGGAAAATGTGAAAAAGAACATATTCGCCCTGCGATTTATGTTTTTTATACGTTATATATTTGTAGGAGTGCGTGAGAATTATCTTTTCACAACTCAATACAAGTATTGTAAATAGCATTCAGTATGGAAGCAAAATTCTCACAAAGAGTGAAAGATGTTATCAGCTTTAGTCGCGAGGAAGCCTTGCGGTTAGGGAATGATTTCATCGGGGTGGAGCACTTATTATTAGGGCTCATTCGTGAAGGCGATGGAAAGGCAATTGCTGTATTGCATGAGTTTCATCTTGACCTTAAGATGATTCGCAAAGAGGTAGAGCAAAATTTATCCAAGTCGGCTGCAACAGCCATGGGTACGCAAAACTTGACCAATATTCCGTTGGTAAAACAGGCAGAGCGTGTATTAAAACTAACATACCTAGAAGCGAAACTATACAAGAGCCCAATGATCGGGACAGAACACCTTTTACTGTCTATTCTGAAAAATGAAGACAGTGCAGCATGCAGTATTTTAAACAAGTACGGCGTGATTTATGAAAACGTAAAAGACGAATTAGAATCAATGAAAGACGATCAAATTACACCGAGGGCTGAGTTTCCTGGTGGAACAGACGACGAGCCAGCGGGAGGTGAAGAATCATTCTCATCGCAGCGAAAAGCAGATCCTAAATCCAAAACTCCCGTGTTGGACAACTTTGGACGTGACCTAACAAAAATGGCAGAAGCCGGACGATTGGATCCAATTGTTGGACGTGAGAAAGAAATCGAGCGTGTGAGCCAGATTTTGTCGCGTAGAAAGAAGAACAATCCGATATTGATTGGAGAACCTGGAGTTGGTAAGAGTGCAATCGCAGAAGGATTGGCAATACGCATTGTAGAACGTAAAGTATCTCGTGTGTTATTCAACAAGCGCATTGTTTCATTGGATTTGGCTTCTTTGGTTGCTGGAACGAAATATCGTGGACAGTTCGAAGAGCGAATGAAGGCAGTAATGCAGGAGATTGAAAAGAATCCAGATGTGATTTTGTTCATTGATGAGATTCATACAATTATTGGAGCTGGTGGAGCTTCTGGGTCTTTGGATGCATCCAACATGTTTAAGCCGGCTTTAGCACGTGGAGAAATGCAAGCGATTGGAGCTACGACTTTGGATGAGTTCCGTCAGCATATTGAGAAAGATGGAGCCTTGGAGCGTCGATTCCAGAAGGTATTGGTTGAGCCAACTTCTAAAGAAGAGACTTTCCAGATTCTTAATAATATTAAAGAGCGTTATGAGGATCACCACTCTGTGCGTTTCACAAAAGAAGCGCTTGATGCTTGTGTGAGCTTAACAGAACGCTACATAACTGATCGTCACTTGCCGGATAAAGCAATTGATGCGATGGATGAAGTTGGTTCTCGTGTACACTTGACAAACATTAACGTTCCGCAGGAGATTTTGGATATCGAACAAAAGATTGAAGATCTCAAAGATCAGAAGAATGAGGTAATCAAGTCACAGCAGTATGAAAAAGCAGCTGAACTTCGTGATAGTGAACGCAAACTTCAAGAAGAATTGGAGGTCGCCAAAAATAAGTGGGAAGAGGAATCAAAGGAGAATCGAGTAGAGGTGACGGAAGAACACGTTGCAGAGGTTGTTTCTATGATGTCTGGAGTTCCTGTAACGCGAATTTCTGAGTCAGAAACAGGTCGACTTGCAGTGATGTCAGATGAAATCAAAGGACGCGTAATTGGTCAAGACGAAGCGGTACAGAAAGTCGTGAAAGCGATTCAACGTAACCGTGCAGGATTGAAAGATCCAAACAAGCCAATCGGGTCGTTCTTCTTTCTAGGGCCAACTGGTGTAGGGAAAACGCAATTAGCGAAAGTTCTTGCGAGATACCTTTTCGAGTCTGAAGATTCTTTGATCCGAATTGATATGTCCGAGTACATGGAGAAATTCTCTATCTCTCGATTGGTGGGAGCACCTCCAGGATACGTTGGGTACGAGGAAGGCGGTCAGTTGACGGAGAAAGTACGTCGTAAACCTTATTCAATTGTTTTATTGGATGAAATCGAAAAAGCGCATCCAGACGTTTTCAACTTGTTATTACAGGCTTTGGATGATGGTCACATGACAGACGGATTGGGACGCAAGATTGATTTCAAGAATACAATTTTGATCATGACTTCGAATATTGGAGCGCGTCAGTTGCAAGATTTCGGTACAGGTGTTGGATTTGGAACAAAGGCGAAAGTAGATCAGGCAGATGATGCCGCGAAAATGATCGTTCAAAATGCCTTGAGAAAAGCATTCTCTCCGGAATTCTTGAATCGTGTGGATGATATGATCATGTTCAACTCATTGAAGCGTGAAGACATCCATCAGATAATCGATTTGGAACTAGATTTGCTTTACGGTCGATTGAACGATCTTGGATACACTATCGAAATGACGGAAAAAGCGAAGGATTATATCGTTGAGAGAGGGTATGATGAGAAATTCGGAGCACGTCCATTGAAAAGAGCTATCCAAAAATTGATCGAAGATCCGTTAGCGGAAGAGATTGTTAAGTCGAATCTTCAAGAGGGTGATACCATTAAAATGGATTACAAAGAAGGAGAGGTTGAGTTGACAATTGACATCAAAAAAGGTAAAAAGTCAAAATCAAAGCCGAAGCAGGAAGAAAAATAACTCTATGATGAGTTGACTGTTCGGTGATAATTAAATAGAGGTAAGAATCTCTACTTGCATGAAAGGGAACTTCGGTTCCCTTTTTTATGGGGTAAAGTTGCGTAAAACGCACATCATTCATGATTAAAAGTCCTCAGCCTGAATTTAAAACAGGAGTAAATACGCTAGAATTTCACCGATCCAAATGGACAAGGTGATCCAAGCAATCTTCCTTCCAATTTTCACTCTTTTAAAAGAAGATGCAGTGTATTTGTGAGGACTTTTCTCATAGTCACGCAGCATCTCTTGTGACCTTTTAAATGCAATGTTCATTATACAGTCCAGCCATGAATCCTACAATGCTGAGTGTTGATATCAGACCGAAAATACTCTTATAATAGATACTGCTCGTATAGGGGAGGTCCCACTTCTCTGATTCAGGTGTATTCGATTTTTGACCTTCATTAGTATCTAAAAAGCTATTGCTATCTATTAATTCTTCCAAAGCGACTAGTTAGAATGATAATTTTCCACGGCCTTTCTTACGCTTCCATATTTTTCTAGGAGATTGGCCGCTTCTTCGTAGCTGATGCTTAATTGATCTTGAACCATTTTTGTTCCTCGATCTACTAGCTTATTGTTGCTCAAATGCATGTCTACCATGCGATTTCCTTTTACACGGCCTAACTTGATCATCAAAGCTGTGCTAATCATGTTAAGAACAAGTTTCTGAGCCGTTCCTGATTTCATTCGGGTACTACCGGTCACAAATTCAGGCCCTACAACGGGCACCATTGCGAACTCTGCTAACTTAGAAAGCGTAGAATCCGGGTTACAGGTAATCCCTCCAGTTATCAACCCCTTATTCTTTGCGGTTTCTAGCGCTCCTAAGACGTAGGGAGTCGTTCCTGACGCAGCAATGCCGACCAAAGTGTCTTGATTTGTAATCTCAAATTCCTGCAAATCTTTCCATCCTTGAACGGTATCATCTTCGGCAAATTCAACTGCTTTTCGAATGGCATCATCGCCCCCGGCCATAATGCCGATAACTGTATTATGATCAACGCCAAATGTCGGTGGACATTCACTGGCATCTACAATTCCCAGTCTACCGCTAGTTCCTGCTCCGATGTAGAACAAACGTCCTCCGTTCTTCATCTTATTGTGACAGGCGTCAACAAAAGCCTCTATCTCAGGAATAACAGCTTCAACTGCCAAGGCTACCTTCTGGTCTTCCTCGTTGATTCCTCGAAGTAGGGACTCCGTAGTTTGTTGTTCTAGATTATTGTGTAATGATTCTGATTCCGTAATGCGTTGACTCATGCCAAATATGCTTTTGTACCGTTGTTGTCCATTTGAACCTCCACACGTTCCTGTAAAGTAGTTGATAGGCGAATCCCAACGAAATCAGCCTTCACAGGAAAACGTCTGTGTGTGCGATCCACAAGCGTTAAGGTTTTAATCGCCTTTGTAGGAAACTGAAGGAGTTCCGTTAATGCATATTGCATGGTTTTACCTGAATTCAAAACATCATCAACCAGTACAATGAATCCATTTTTCATTTCTTCACGTGGAATACTTAAAACTATGGGATCCGACCAAGGTTCGTCTTTGTTTACTGTTACTTCGAACAAATGAAACTTTACATCGCTTGTGTTTTTGAGGATCTCGTGAAGTTTTTTGGCGAGTAAAATTCCGTTTCCGTGTATTCCTCCGATGAATACATCCTTTTCCTCAAAGCAATTTTCGAGAAGTTCATGTGCCAGTCGTTCAATTTTTTGTTCCAATTGAACAGGTGATAGGATTTCTTGCATATCGTATTGTGAGTCAAACAAAGATAGTAATAAGGTAACCTTCAGCGGTATTTAAAGTATAAGTATTAGTTTTTCTATTCACATGCATAGCATGACTCCATATAGCTATTTTGCTTTTTCGCTGGTTCTTAGCGGAGCAGTTTTGCTGTGGGGCTGTGAAGCCCAGAGTGAATCTAGAAATCCGGGTACTTCAATGGCGGTAGTAAATACATTGGATGAAGCAAAGGAAATCGACTCTATTGAAATAATTAACGGAACTTTTCTTGGCAACGATCAACGCAGTTATTACGGAGATAGTGTAGGGGGTGAATTAACAGAATTGTGGAAACTACACTTAGGTACTGGGACTACTAATTTAGCTGATGGCCCTGTGGAATGGAGTGGGGCCGGCTGGACGGGGCAACCATTGGTTGTTCGAGAGCATGATAAAAAATTCTTATTACTGGGTTGTTATGATCACAACTTGAAAAAAATTGATGCGGCTACAGGCGAACTGGTTTGGTCTTATGAGTACGATGATGTAATTAAAGGGACAGGAAGTATTTGGCACAATGAAAAAGCTGAATCTCCAGAGGACCGCTTGGTCATCCTGCAGGGAAGTCGTTTGGGCAATCAAAATTCATTATCGGCTCCTTCTGTATATAGTTATCGCGCGATTTCGTATGCAACAGGAAAAGAGATGTGGCGCATGAATAGCAAACGAAGCGATAGCTATAGTCGCGATGTGGATGCTTCAGCCATTACCATTGGTGACACTGCTTATATCGGATTGGAGAATGGATCGTTTATTTCTTTCGGACCGGGAAAAGAGCATCTAAAACCTATAGAATCTACAGATTATTTTGAACCCGATGTTTTTCAAGAATTGCCCTTGTATGAGAAAGAAGACGCATGGAAACATGGCGGTAATCTTGTAACAGAAGCATCTCCAGCAAGAATCTACGATCATATCTACATCGCTTCTGGTTCTGGACATATATACGGGTATAATTTGAATTCTAAAGCAATTGATTGGACCTTCGATATTGGTTCTGATTTGGACGGTTCTCCTGTGGTGACTTCTGATGGTTGCTTATTGATTACAGTAGAGAAACAATATATCTCAGGAAAAGGCGGTGTGTTTAAGTTGAATCCTAAAAAGAGCCCAGAGGAATGCGTGGTGTGGTATTTCCCAACGGGGGATCGTGAATTCGCAGATTGGCACGGTGGAGTAATTGGAAGTGTTGCTATAAACGATTCATATAACGAAGGAGAATATCCATTCATGGCAGTTTTCACAGGAATTGACGGCAAAATGTACCTCGTGGATCACAAAACAATTGATTCCGAAAAAACATGCTCCGGACCAAACAATATCGAGGTTTACCCAATGCCGAAACTGTTGGACCAACGGAATATTGGTCCTTCAATATCAACACCAATCTTTGTTCAGAATAAAATTGTTGCGGCCGGCTATCACGGATTGAATTTGTACACTATTGATCAAAGTGGAAAGATAGCTTCAGAAGTCAAGAAGCAGGGAGTATTTGAGGCTTCACCAGTCGCTGATAAAGGAAAAATTTTCATTGCTTCAAGAAATGGATATTTGTATTGCTTGGGAAGTGAAAACGAAACGGTGGTGGAGGAAGATTTGGTTGCTGAAGTAAAACAGCCGAAGAAGAAAGCGGAAAAACAAAAGGTTGTCTCTAAAAAATCTACGTCAGCTTTAAAGAAAAAGAAGCCAACTGTTAAGAAGGAGCCAAAGAATGAGTCGGTCCAAACAAAAATTACACAATCGTCTGAATCCAATAAGTTACACAAGAACAATTTCTATATCGTGGCAGGAGCGTTCAGCGTGAAAAGTAATGCCGTCAATGAGGTAAAGCGTTATAAATCGATTGGAATCAAGGCTTTCATGGCTCTTGGCCCGAATAGTTCGAACTATGTCATTGTAGGGGAGTCAAACTCTCAGAGTGCAATTAACACCCTTCGCAAGCAATTGAAAATCAACCACGACATAGACGCTTGGATTTATCACAAAAAATAAGTTTCTCCCTTCAATTATTGTGAGCTTTTTGCAAGGTAAAATGAGCCGAATCGGAGTTATCCACGAAGATTGTTCAAAACATTAGAAAAAAGGTCTGCAAAATGGGTTTAGCCCTAGTCGATTTTGTATTAAATTTGCGTTCAATTTGTCGCGAACTATCGTGAAGTTGAACCCCCTTAATTGCGCATAAAATGCCAAAAGACAATTCGATTAAGTCCATTCTGATAATAGGGAGTGGACCCATTGTGATCGGTCAAGCCTGTGAATTTGACTATTCTGGATCACAAGCCTCAAGATCTCTCCGTGAAGAAGGAATTGAAGTAACGCTTATTAACTCGAATCCAGCAACAATTATGACTGACAAAGTCGTTGCGGATAACGTGTATCTAAAACCTCTAGAGCCGCAAAGCATTATAGAGATTTTGGAGAAACATGATATCGACGCGGTACTTCCAACCATGGGAGGTCAAACTGGATTGAACCTTTGTATCCAATGCGAGGAAATGGGAATCTGGGAGGAATACAACGTTAAAACCGTTGGAGTTGATATCAAAGCGATTGAAATTACGGAAAACCGTGAGGCATTCCGTGACTTGATGACGGAGATTGGTATCGGAATGGCGCCGCAGAAAGCAGCAAAATCATTCTTACAAGGAAAAGAGATTGCGCAAGAATTTGGATTTCCTCTTTGTGTGCGAGCATCATACACGCTTGGTGGAGCTGGTGCATCCATTGTACACGACCCGAATGAATTTGATGATTTATTAGAAAGAGGGCTTCAGCTATCGCCAATTCACGAGGTGATGATTGACAAAGCGCTTCTGGGATGGAAAGAATACGAATTAGAGCTTCTTCGAGATGCGAACGATAACGTTGTAATCATCTGTTCTATCGAGAACTTCGACCCAATGGGGGTTCATACAGGAGACTCAATTACAGTTGCGCCAGCAATGACACTTTCTGATACGACTTATCAGAAAATGCGTGACATGGCAATTCACATGATGCGTTCTATCGGAAACTTTGCCGGTGGATGTAATGTGCAATTTGCTGTTTCTCCTGATGAAAAAGAAGAAATAATCGCTATCGAAATCAACCCGCGTGTTTCGCGTTCATCAGCGTTGGCATCGAAAGCTACAGGATATCCAATTGCGAAAATCGCTGCTAAATTGGCAATCGGTTACCATTTAGATGAATTAAGCAATCAAATTACAAAGACAACTTCGGCATTGTTCGAACCAACTTTGGATTATGTGATTGTAAAGATTCCGCGATGGAACTTTAATAAATTCCCTGGCGCGAACCGTGAGCTTGGTCTTCAAATGAAGTCAGTAGGCGAGGTGATGGGAATTGGCCGCTCTTTTCAAGAGGCATTGCAGA
>JADFAL010000033.1 GCA_015665275.1 Flavobacteriales bacterium
TTCGAATTGTGCAAAGAATGCATCGTAATGATCTGCTACTTTCTGACGTGCATCAATGTAGTTATCCAACTCACGCAATTTGATGCGAAGTACTGCTGCTTGAATGCTATCCAAACGAGAATTCACGCCCACGCGATCGTGGTAGTATCTTTTGCTTTGTCCGTGATTGGCAATCTGGCGCATTGTGGCAGCCAAATCATCATCATTGGTGCAAATGGCTCCTCCGTCACCATAACAACCCAGGTTTTTTGAAGGGAAGAAGGATGTACATCCGATAGTTCCAATCCCTCCCGTTTTCTGTGTACGTCCGTCGCTGAAATGGTAATCGCTTCCAATTGCTTGCGCATTATCCTCAATTACTGGAATTCCATATTTGTCCGAAATCTTCATGATTTCTTCCATGTTCACAGCCTGACCGTAAAGGTGAACTGGAACGATTGCTTTCGTCTTTGAAGTAATCGCCGCTTCCAATTTTTCAGGATCCATGCAGAAGGTTTTGTCATCCACCTCTACAAAGACGGGTTTCAATCCGAGCAAAGCCACAACTTCCACTGTTGCAATGTATGTGAACGAAGGAGTAATCACTTCATCTCCAGGTTGCAACCCAAGAGCCATCATTGAGATTTGCAATGCGTCAGTTCCGTTTGCACAGGGGACCACATGTTTCACTCCCAGGTAGTCTTCTAGTTCTGATTGAAATCCTTTTACTTCAGGACCGTTAATGAATTGAGCGGTTTCTAGGATTCCTCCTATCGCTTCTTCGACTGCCGGTTTGATCTTCTGATATTGAGAGATCAAATCGACCATTTGTATTTTTTTCATCCAGCGTTGTCTTTAGCCGTTTGTAACGAGCGCGTAAAATTAATCAATTGATAGCAAATAACGGAGAAGATTGCGTTTAATTGTATCCCTGTATGATCCCCCTAAAATCTTTTTTCGCCGCTAATTTTACCTACTTTTACGACGTAAAAACTACACTTCAATGAAAGGAATCGTTTTAGCTGGTGGATCGGGCACCCGGTTGTATCCAATTACGAAAGGAGTTTCGAAGCAATTATTGCCGATCTACGACAAGCCGATGATTTATTATCCAATCTCTGTTTTAATGCTTGCGGGGATTCGAGATATCTTAATTATCAGCACACCTGTTGACCTACCCAACTTCAAGAAATTGTTGGGCGATGGAAGCAATTTTGGTGTGAAATTGAGCTATAAAGAACAGCCTTCTCCTGATGGACTTGCACAAGCTTTTATCATTGGGGAAGAATTTATTGGAGACGACGATGTTTGTCTCGTTCTTGGAGACAACATCTTCCACGGGCAAGGGTTAACGCAAATGCTAAAATCTGCCAGAGAAAACGTTGAAAAAGATCGTAAATCGACAGTATTTGGATATTACGTGAATGATCCTGAAAGATACGGCGTCGCTGAATTTGACGCGGAAGGAAATGTTATTTCCGTGGAAGAAAAACCGCAGCATCCGAAATCGAATTACGCTGTTGTTGGATTGTACTTTTACACCAATGACGTTATTGAAATTGCAAAAAATATCGAGCCTTCGGAACGTGGAGAATTGGAAATCACTTCCGTGAACGAAGCCTATTTGCGGCGCGGTAATTTGCGTGTTGAATTGATGGGACGTGGGTATGCATGGCTAGACACGGGCACGCATGATTCTTTGCTTGAAGCAAGCAGCTTTATTCAAACGATTGAAAAACGTCAGGGATTGAAAGTAGCCTGTTTGGAAGAAATCGCGTATGAGGAGGGCTTTATTACAGCTGAGCGCGTTTTGGAACTAGCACAACCACTGGCTAAAAATGGATACGGTCAATACTTAATTAAACGTGTTTCGAAATGAAAAAAACCGAGACAGGCATTGAGAATTTATATGTGATTGAACCTACTGTTCATGGTGATGACCGAGGCTACTTCATGGAATCTTTCAGCGAGGAGTGGTTTAAAAAAGAGATCGCAGACACGCATTTCGTGCAGGATAACGAATCGAAATCTTCCAGAGGTGTATTGAGAGGTTTGCACTTTCAAAATCCTCCCATGGCACAAGCCAAATTGGTACGCGTGGTTCAAGGAGAAGTTCTGGATGTTGCCGTTGATTTACGAAAAAACTCACCAACGTATGGAAAGCATTTCACTGTATTATTGAGTGCCGAAAATAAAAAGCAGTTGTTTGTTCCCAGAGGATTTGCACATGGCTTTTCGGTATTGAGTGAAACGGCGGTTTTTTCTTATAAAGTGGACAACTCCTATTCAAGAGAATTGGAAGAAGGCATTCGCTGGGACGACCCAAAGTTGAACATCGATTGGCACTTACCTGCAGACGAAGTTCGACTTTCAGAAAAAGATGAATCACAACAAGATTTCGCAAACTACGTAAGTCAATTCTCATGAACATTCTTGTTACAGGGCGCGACGGTCAGTTAGGGTCGGAATTGCAAGAATTAGCAAAGACTTCAAAACACAATTTCGTTTTTGTTGGATCGAAAGATGGAGACATCACGAACAAAGATCAGATTCAGGAATTAGTTTCAAATCATAACATTCAGGCGATCATCAATTGTGCTGCATATACAGCTGTAGACAAAGCCGAAACGGAACAAGATAAGGCATTCCTTGTGAATAGAGAAGGTGTTCAGAATCTGGTTGCCATTTGCGCTGAATCAAACTGCAAACTCATTCATATTTCTACCGATTACGTGTTTCCTGGAAACGGAACGTCACCTTACAAAACAAACGATCCTGTAGCACCTCTTGGTGTTTACGGAGCATCCAAGTTGGCAGGTGAAGAAGCAATTTTGAATAGTGACATTGATGGAATCGTTATTCGAACTTCATGGGTGTACTCTACTTTTGGACACAACTTCGTGAAGACGATGACGCGACTTGGAAAAGAACGCGATTCTTTGAACGTAGTAAATGATCAGCGCGGATGTTCGACCTATGCAAAGGACCTCGGAGCAATTTGCTTACAATTGCTAGACGAAACATGGAATTCTGACCAACGCATCTATCACTTTTCAAATTCAGGAGAAATTACATGGTTTGACTTCGCTACGGAGATTATGAAATTGACGGGCAGTAACTGCAAAGTGCTTCCGGTACCAAGTTCCGAGTTCCCTACACCAGCCAAGCGACCATCTTACTCTGTTATGGATACATCCGAGCTGAAAAAAGACTTTGGAATTGCACCAAGAAACTGGAAGCAAGCGTTAGAGGAATGCATCTCGCAATTATGATGCGGGCAAACGCTTTATTTTTCATTGAAATCTCGTAATATTGCATCGCAATTGAGGTAATCTCAATAAACAACGCGCAAAGGACGAAAAATGGCATATCAACGCATTACGAATAGCACAGTTTTAGTTACTGGAGGAGCTGGATTTATTGGTTCCAATTTGTGTGATGACCTGCTGAAAAACGGCAACCAAGTTGTATGTCTGGACAACCTTTCTACTGGAAACCATGACAACATTGTTCCATTCCTTGAACTGGATGCCTTCACGTTTATTGAAGGTGACATTTGTGATTTGGAAACATGTCACAAGGCTGCAAAAGGAGTTGATTACGTTTTACATCAGGCAGCATTAGGGTCTGTTCCCAGATCATTGAACAATCCGATTGCTACGAATGAAGTTAATATTACAGGATTCCTGAACATGTTGGTCGCTGCTCGAGATGCGAAAGTGAAGCGATTTATCTATGCAGCAAGTTCGTCAACTTACGGAGATTCGAAAGAACTACCGAAAGTGGAGGATCAAATTGGAATGCCGCTCTCACCTTACGCGGTTACGAAATATGTGAACGAATTGTATGCGCACGTTTTCGGTTTGAACTACGGTATGGAAATCATCGGGTTGCGTTACTTTAATGTATACGGCCGACGCCAATCTCCCAACGGAGCTTATGCTGCTGTGATTCCGAAATTTGTTCAACTATTTATGGATCATGAATCTCCAACCATTAATGGAGACGGGACCAATTCCAGAGACTTTACCTACATCGATAATGTGATTCAAATGAATCATTTGGCGGCAACAACAACGAATAAAGATGCCATTGGAGAAGTTTTTAACACGGCCGTTGGAGATCGCTCTACCTTGAACGAACTTGTTGGGCATTTGAAAGAATTGTTGTCAGAATTTGATTCAGAAATTGCTGCTATCAATCCAAAATATGGACCGGAGCGCGCTGGTGACATTCCGCATTCATTGGCTTCTGTAGAGAAAGCAAAAAACTTGTTGGGATATGCCCCATCACACAACCTTGAAGCAGGTTTAAAAGAAGCCATTGCCTGGTATTGGGATGCTTTGAAATAAGCGCCAATTATTTAGCTCATTTATTTTATTTTCATCGCAACCTGCCTGCAGTTCCTTTTGGCAGGCGCAAAGGCCGCAAGGAGCGCAAAGAATATTTTGTTCCGTGCAGGTTAAGCTTGATTTTGTAGTGTTCGCTAGATTATGACCATTTCATACTGCTCTTTATTCTATAATCACAAATTTCTCGTTCTATTTGAAAATATCCCGGTGATCGGCACGAATATATAATACTTGGAAAATGTATCTTTGTTCGTATCGAACGCTTATGGACGCATCCAAGAAACGACATCTCGCTAAAACAATTACTTGGCGCATTATTGCATCAATTACCACCTTTGTTCTGGCCTATTTGTTCTTTAAAGACGACAAACATGCTGTTTCAAAAGCATCTGGCGTTGCAATTGCCGAAGCCGCAATTAAAATGGTGCTATACTATTTTCATGAGCGTGCTTGGTACAAATCGAATTTCGGATTGGATAAATCGAAACGAAAAAGCAAATGAATCAATACATCATCCGTCAAAAATTTGAACTGTCGAAAAAAGACCGTCAGTCACTCAAAAAGCATGGATCTTTCCTCATTTGGTTCACAGGACTTTCGGGCTCCGGGAAGTCTACATTAGCCAATGCCGTAGAAGTTAAGTTGCACGAAATGAATGTGCATACGTATCCATTAGATGGAGATAACATTCGTGACGGAATCAACAAAAACCTGAAATTTTCGGCGGAAGATCGTGATGAAAACATCCGACGGGTAGCGGAAATAAGTAAACTTTTCGTCGATGCCGGACTGGTAGTTTTGGGATCCTTTATTTCTCCTTTTGCCAAAAGTCGTGATCAGATTAAAGAGATTGTCGGAGCGGAAAATTTTGTAGAGGTATTTCTGAATACATCATTGGAAGAATGCGAACGACGTGACGTGAAAGGATTATACAAAAAAGCACGCAATGGCGAGATTCTATCTTTTACCGGAATCTCTTCTCCATACGAGGCTCCTGAGCAACCCGATGTAGAAATTCGCACGGAAGAATTGACTATCGAAGAAGCAGCAGATAAAGTATTAGCGTATATTTCAACGAAATTGGCATTGCATGAATAAATACTACTTGAATCACCTCGAAGAATTGGAATCCGAAGCGATTTTCGTTTTGCGCGAAGTGGCTGCTAATTTTCAGAATCCTGTTATTCTATTTTCTGGAGGAAAGGACTCTATCTTGGTGACCCATTTGGCAAAGAAGGCGTTTTATCCGGCTAAGATTCCATTTTCATTATTACACGTTGATACGGGGCATAACTTTCCTGAAACCATTCAATTCCGTGACAGTTTGGTGAGTTCACTAGGAGTAAACCTCCTTGTGGGATCGGTTCAGAAATCTATAAATGACGGGCGCGTGGCAGAAGAACGTGGAAAAAATGCCACACGAAATTCATTGCAAATCACCACCTTGCTGGATACGATTGAAGAAGAACGGATAGATTGTGCCATTGGCGGTGCACGCCGAGATGAAGAAAAAGCTCGGGCGAAAGAACGTTTTTTCTCGCACCGCGACGATTTCGGTCAATGGGATCCAAAAAACCAACGCCCAGAGCTCTGGAACTTATTCAACGCAAAACATTTTGAAGGAGAACATTTCCGTGTGTTCCCTATTTCCAATTGGACAGAGATGGATGTTTGGGGTTATATTCTAAAAGAAAACATCGCCATTCCTTCGCTTTATTATGCGCACGAACGACGTGTTTTGTGGCGCAATAATTCATGGATTCCAGAATCGGAGTTTTTACAAATCGAAGAAAACGAGGAAATCGTTACAAAGAAAATTCGCTTCCGAACGCTGGGGGATATTACCATTACTGGAGGTATTGAATCTGATGCAGATACACTCGATAAAATTGTAGCTGAAGTGGCTGCCATGCGAGAGACAGAGCGCGGAAATCGTGCAGATGACAAACGCTCAGAAAGCGCAATGGAAGATAGAAAACGACAAGGATATTTCTAATACTTACGTATGACAGAACAAACAAGTCAATTATTACGATTTACTACTGCTGGTAGTGTAGATGATGGGAAAAGCACGCTCATCGGTCGTTTGTTGTACGATTCAAAATCGATTTTTGAAGATCAGCTAGACGCGATTGAGAAAACAAGTCAGCGGAAGGGACATGACGGCGTAGATTTGGCCTTGTTTACTGACGGGCTTCGTGACGAACGCGAACAAGGAATTACCATTGACGTAGCATATCGTTATTTCTCCACGCCAAAACGAAAATTTATAATTGCAGATACCCCGGGACACATTCAGTACACCCGAAATATGGTGACGGGAGCATCAACGGCGAATGCAGCCATTATTTTAATTGATGCGCGCCATGGCGTTGTTGAGCAAACCAAACGACATTCTTATATCGCCTCATTGCTGCAAATATCTCACGTAATAGTTTGCGTGAACAAAATGGATTTGGTGGATTGGAATGAGAATCGATTCAATGAAATTGTTTCGCAATACGAAGCTGTCGCCTCCAAAATGTTGGTAAAAGATGTACACTACATTCCAATCAGTGCATTGAAAGGTGATAACGTGGTGAATCGTTCGGAGAATATGTCGTGGTATATGGGAGCGCCGTTGTTGCATTCTCTAGAAACGCTTCATATTAGCAGTGATATCAACAAGGTGGATGCCCGTTTCGCCGTTCAAACAGTTATTCGTCCTCAAAGTGAAGAAAATCGTGACTTCCGAGGTTACGCAGGACGTGTAGCAAGTGGGATTTTCCGTCCGGGAGATGACGTCGTAGTGCTTCCTTCAGGATTTCAATCTAAGATTTCTCGAATTGATTTCGATACGCAAAAATTGGACGAAGCCTTCGCTCCGATGTCAGTAATTCTGTCGTTGGAAACAGATATTGACGTCAGTCGTGGAGATATGATCGTAAAAGCGAACAATCAGCCACAGCCAGAACAAGACGTCGAAGCCATGATTTGTTGGTTGAACAACCAGCCGGCCCGACCGAGAACGAAATTCAGCATTTTGCATACGACGAACGAACAAAAGGCAATGATTCGCGATATCGTTTACAAGATGAACATCGATACACTGGAGCGCGATTTGGAAGATAAAGAAATTGGCATGAACGACATTTGTCGTGTAAAAATTCGAACCACCCAGCCATTAATGATAGATTCGTATCGCGAAAACAGAGCTACGGGAAGTTTCATTTTAATTGATGATGCGACGAATGAAACGGTCGCTGCTGGAATGATCTTATAACGATCAAAATTTTATGGAGAAATTACTGGAGACTGCTATTGATGCAGCAATCGATGCTGGAAAACGCATCATGAAAATCTATGAAACCGACGATTTCGGCGTAGATTTTAAATCGGACAATTCACCGCTTACAAAGGCAGACATTGCCGCTCACAATATCATTCAAGAGTACCTTGATACGACCGGAATTCCTGTTTTGTCAGAAGAAGGGAAATCCATTCCTTATGCAGATCGTGGTGCCTGGAAACAACTTTGGATCGTGGATCCAATCGATGGAACCAAAGAATTCATTAAGCGAAACGGTGAGTTCACAGTAAACATCGCCTTGATCGAAAATCAACTTCCGATTGCGGGTGTGGTTTTGGTTCCGGCGTTGGGAGAATTATACTTCTCTTCCACAGAAATCGGATCATTCAAGACAACAAATTTGAACAAAGGAATTTCCGTTCAAGAACGTATTTCTTCTTCGGATCAATTGCCTATGCCACTAAGCAATCGTCCTTACACTGTTGTTGCTAGCCGTTCTCATTTGTCTGGCGACACGCAAATGTTCATCAATGAAATGGAATCCAAACACGGTAAGGTCGACACATTGTCAAAAGGGAGTTCCCTGAAACTATGCATGGTGGCTGAAGGATCGGCGGATTGCTACCCTCGATTTGCCCCAACAATGGAATGGGACACGGCTGCCGGACAGGCCATTTGTAATCATTCGGGATGTACTGTAATTAACTGGGAAACGAAAAAGCCGTTGTTGTACAATCGGGAAGATCTGTTGAATCCTTGGTTTTTGGTGAAGCGTGGGGAGTAGTTGGTTGGAAGCGGAAGGTTGAAGGTTAGAAAGTAGAAAGTGGAAGGCGGAAAGTAGAAAGTGGAAGGTTGAAGGAAAAACAAGTCTTGCGTCTATTGTCTAAAAGCGCAGCGATCTAGTGTCTTTTCTACAACTTCTCTTATTCTCTGTTAAAACCATTGCAAACCAATTAAGATAGACTTATTTTTGTGTTAACATGAAGAACGTATTCATTGCCTTCCTATTTGTCCTTACGCTTGGATTCTCTGCGAATGCGCAGTTGAACTTTAAGGATTCTGCTATCGCCATGCCTTGGGTTTCCATTCAGTATGGATTCAATTTAACTGGTGCTGATTTAGCAGAGCGCCATGGACATTTTAATCACCTTGGTTTTTTCGCTGGATACAAGACCGGTAAAAATTGGGTGTATGGACTGGATGCCAGCTATATGTTTGGGAACAAGGTAACTCCAGACAAAGCCACCATGTTTGCAAATTTGGCAGACGACAAAGGGTTCCTTACAGATCAGAATGGTGATCAGGCGGTAGTAGTTACTGCATCCCGCGGATTGAATATCAACGGAAACGTAGGAAAAGTAATTCCAATTTTCAATTCAAATCCAAATTCGGGATTGTACGCTAGTGTTGGTCTGGGATGGATTGCCCATAAAATTCGTGTGGAAACGCAAGATCATGTTGTTCCGCTTATCGAATTGGATTATCGCAAAGGGTACGATAGGTTGGTTCAAGGATTTACAACGAATCAATTCCTTGGTTACGCATTCATGTCTAGTCAAAGCTTTTTGAAATTTTACGGAGGATTTTACGTACAGGAAGGCATTACTTATGAGCGTCGCACCATCTTCTTTGATCAACCGGATTTTGAGGTGCCAACAGCACCACGTTTGGATCTTCAATTTGGGGTACGTGTGGGTTGGATGATTCCAATTTACCCGAGAGAACCTCAGGACTTTTACTTCGACTGATGCACTTCTTATACAATATTGGCATCCTCTTATTAGGGATTGGTGTTCGCGTGCATGGATTGTTTAATCCTAAGTCGAAAGAATGGGTAGCCGGCCGAAAAGAGTGGCGCTCGAAATTACCTGACACGGAGAAGCGTGAAGTCATTTGGTTTCATTGTGCATCTCTTGGCGAATTCGATCAGGGCCTTCCATTGATGTGGAAATTTCGCAACGAACACCCAGAAGCATACCTCGTGATTACCTTCTTCTCTCCTTCAGGGATAAAGCATTATCACAAACGCAATCATCCGGCAGATCACGTATGTTACTTGCCTTTGGACACCCCCAGTAATGCACGAACCATGATGTCCCATTTCAAACCGAAATATTTCTGTTTGATTAAATACGAGTTCTGGTCGAATCACATTATTGAAGCCAAGAAGATGGGGGCTAAGGTGTATAACGTCAGCGGATTGTTCCGCGAAGATCATCGTTTTTTCAAGTCCTACGGTTCTTTCTTCCGAGATACACTAAAACAATTTGATTGGTTCTTTGTTCAGAACGATGCGTCCGTCGATTTGCTTTCTTCCATTGAGATCCACAATGTATCTATTGTGGGCGATAGTCGTTACGACAAAGTTTATGAGACGAAGATTTCGCACACACCTGACGCCAAAATAGCTGAATTCTGCGGGAACGATCGCGTTTTTATTATTGGAAGTAGTTGGCCGAAAGACGAAGACATTTTGCTTCCGGTAATCAATAAGATGGAATGTAAGGTGATCATTGCGCCCCACAACATTGATGAGAAGTCTGTTCAGGGAATTATGAAATCCCTACGACGGCCACATGCACGCTATACCAACTCAAATTTAAAGTCGGATGCGGAAGTTTTGGTACTCGATACCATCGGTCATCTTTCCAGTGCTTATTCGTTCGGCGCAGTGGCTTACATTGGTGGCGGATTTTCAGGCAACCTTCACAATATTCTCGAACCGGCTGTATTCGGAATGGGAGTCATTATTGGCCCAAACCACAGTCGTTTTCCGGAAGCATCTTTATTCATCAAATGTGGATTTGGATTTGATGTTTCCACTTCTGAGGAATTAAAACACCGTATCGAGTACGTGCTCGAAAACAAAGAATGCATCGATGAAAAAGCGGAATCATTTGTAGATGAAAACCGCGGGGCATCTCAGAAGATGTATGATTTGATCATTGGGGGTTAGTTTCTGGAGGAAAAACAGTTGCTTTCAATTCACTTTTTCAGGCTTGTATTCAACACTTTGCTTCTTTGAATTAAAGGTACGCCCGAGTTTAATGCTCAGCTGCATATTCCATCTAGATTTTTGCGCTCTATAACTGCCATGGTAATGCGGTTCTGACAGTTCCAGTCTGAGTCTGTTATGGATGCCCATTGCAGCGCTTAGCTCAACAAAAAATGCATTCCACCCGAAACGATTTTTGAGCTCGAGCCCCATTTGAACCCAGGTATCACTGAATGTAAACAGGTTTCCCGCAGGATCATCAAATTCGTAAACCAGTTCTTCTAAAGATCCTGATGTTTGGGTAACGGCTCCGAAAGTACGTCGATTCGTCTCTCTTGCGCCATTATTCACATCCCATTGCACAAATCCATGCGCTGAAAGCGTCCACCACCAGCTGTTCTTTTCGAATAAGTCAAAAACATTACCATAGCCCGCTTTAAAAGTATACGCTGCCAATGATACATCTGAATTCAGTTCATACCTCCTTGTAATTATGTTTCCAACAGGACTTACTGTAACCTGTGAAGAATCGAAGCGGTAATGAAACCCGCCAGTGTGACCTCCGAACTCAAAGTAGAATTGACTCTTATTATTCTGTATGTCCAACTGCCCCAACCAACCGTTGTAATGATTCATTGCCGGATTGAAAAAAGTCAGCCTCCCTTCGTTTCTGAAGAAATTATCAACTTGATGCGCACCTCCTGCAGATATAGAAAACTGCGCTTTTGAAACTTTTGGCATACACATTAGCATCAAAATAATTACCAACATGCGATTATTTCGAGGTATCATCTTAATTCTCATGATATAATTTTATCGAAGCGAAAGGTAAGTTCCATCCTAATTTAATTCCAGAATTAAAACTCCACGTTGAAGACTGATTTTGCTGAAAACCATAGTCGTTCTCAACGATTAATTGTTGACGCAACTTATCCGCCACTGCTAGTGAGCTTGAGAGTTCTAGGAAATATGACTTCCAATGAAAGCGCGTTTTGAACTCGCATCCCAAATGATTCACTTTCTTCTGCAGTTCAATACCATCAAATTCGGAATCATCTATTGAAGTAGTAGGCCACGCAGCGTTGTTATAAAAGGTGTAGTATCTTCGTTGGTAGAGGTGTTGTGTTTCGGATTCAGATACAAGCTGATCTAATTGAACGAAGAAATTTAAAGAAGATGTCCACCTGAAATCTTTGGATGTCTTCATTAACCACCAATTGCCGCCCCCTACCTTCAAAGAGATATAACTGAATTGAGAATCAAAATAATAGTCTCTATAGTCCATTCCTATATGATCCGGTTTAACCTCTGGATTATGATTATGTTCAATAAATGGCGATTGAAACGAGAAAAATCCAAGCTCTGAATAACCGCGAAAGTTCTTATTACAGAAATCTAATTGAAAGATGTATGCGTTGTAATGATTCACACGTGGCTCGAGATTCCCATCTCTCGATTCGTTTTCGAAGAAATTATCAACTTGGTAGTTGGCTCCAAAGGAAATAGACAGCTGACTATAAGAAGTAGAAATAGAAAACGATAGTATTACGGCAATAGGGAGCTTCATACTTATGGAAACGAGATGTATTCTATTCGGGTTGGACATTCAAATGTTTCATCCGTAAATCTTGGCACCTTGAAGAATTGCTGTGAAGACTATCACTTCCAATTCAACAATTTCAATTTCTTGATTTCTTCCTGTTCAAACTCAAAAACACTTGTTTCAGTGCAGTTGTACGTTAGCGGAGTTTTATACGCAACTGGGTTTATCTGAATTACCTAAGAAATGTATTCTAGCCACGATTCAGAACGCTTATGATGATGCCTATGGATTATCATTAGAATATGGGCTATTTCTTTGTGGTTTGAGAAAAGACCCTAGAAATACAAGTTCCTTCTCGCTGTTCATTGGACGTTTCTTGATTTGTACATAACGGATCCCTTTTTACGTATTAATAACTGATTTTAATGCTATTTCTACGTATTGCCTTGTCCTTCAATTATTCCTAGTTTTATGGGAACTACTGTTTAAATTTTCTAATCATGCAATCAAGAAAGAAAAACGCGACTGAAACAATGTCGCAATCCTCGGCGAACGCTGTTCATCTGAATAAAGAGTTGGAAGGCAACAAAATTCAAGTAAGAGGAACACATTTCAATACCAATGAAGTCCATTCCATTCAAGATCAGCGGAATCAAACGTCCACAATTCATGATAACCGTGCTCCTATTCAGGCCTTTTTTGACATATCAGGATATCGTCAAGCCAAAGACAATTGGACGGCAGCCTACAATGCTGTAAATCAATTTGATGGTGGAATGGATGTAATAGAAGGCCGTGCAGAAAACCAAGAAATTGAGAACGACGGAGTCTTAAAAGCAAACGTAGCAGCAAAGGGGCATAAAGCGGCCACAACCATAAGCGGTGAGGCATTTGAAGTACATGAATGGAGCGCTCCATTTGATGCGAATCATGTAATTGGTCCAGGAGGGGTGGCCGGAGCAGACCTTAAGCGTTATAATGTTGCTTATGGAGCTTTGGATCCAGAAGAAATAGTTGATGAAGGAATTGACTACGAATCGGCTCGTTTGGGCGCACCCGCACAACATGGCGAAGTCAAATCTACTATAAATGTACATACGTTTAACACTGGAGTGTCTTCAGCAGTTGGGCATGGTCAGGACACTGTTATAATGTACGCTGCAGCAGGGAATGTACCAGCAGCAAATGACACCTTTCATCGTGGTGACAGCTATTTTATATATAGAGCAAATGGCACTGGTGGTGCAGACTATAAGGCCACAATTACAGTTAAGAACAGAACGAACGGAGCCGCAATTACAACTTTGGAAATCCATGAAGATCCGCAGTAATGATCTCCTTAGCGTAAACTATGTAATGTATTCAGGTTTGTTCGCTTTTTTCGTCATCCTGAGTTAAACTTGCTATTCCCAGTCGATACGATCTTACTGCACTACCATTTCGCCCAAAAGATCATATTAATTTTCACCGGGATTCGGCATGGTTCGTTCCGAAAAACATAACCTTGAATGCAATTGTACAATTGGAGAACCTCAAATCGGAGCTGAAATCTGCCTGAGCAATTCAATCCCAATTCAACAACTTCAAATTCTTGATATCCTTCTGTCCGTATTTCAACTGAACCGTTCGGATAAGACGTTCGATCGCATGCCATTTCGGAGTTCGATTCGAGCAGACTGAAATTATTTCTCGAGCAGGATTTTCGCGCAGATCGTCTGATTCGATACGGTTCAAACCCTTTATTTTTAGTGAAGCCGCATAATGCTCTGGGATGAGCGTATAGCCTCCATGAAGATCGACCATTTTGACCAACAATTCGATGTTTCCACCTTCGTAATTCCATCCTTGATCGCTTTCTGGCTCCAACTCGCAAAAATGCACCATTTGTGTGCGAAGGCAATTTCCTTTGCTCAATAACCAAGGATGTTCTTTCTCTAATTCGGAGGAGGTGACCACACGACTTTTGAATTGTGGAGTGTATGCAAAAATTTCCTCGTGATAGAGAATGTTGGTACGCCATTTGGGGTGATGCACCGGACCGGCCAAAATGCCCACGTCAATGGTTTTTTCCTCAAGCGCCACCAGAATCTCTTCCGTTTTCATCTCTTCAATGGTCAATTCAATGTCATCCAGTTCTCCTTTCCATTTATCGAACATATCTGGTAGCAAATATCCGGCAATCGTAGGAATTACTGCAATCCGCAATTGCTCTCTGAAGGTTCCTTCTTCTTGTTTAGACAATGCCTCGACCCTATTGTATTCAGAAATTACATCGCGCAGAATAGGAAGTAACTTGGTTCCGTATTCCGTTAATTCCAAGGGAGACCTGGATCGATCGAAAATCTTATTCCCCAAGGTTTCTTCCGCCTTCTTAATTTGCATGGAAAGCGTAGGCTGTGTTACGAAACAACGCTCACTGGCACGCTGAAATTGGCGCTCTTCTGCAACCGTGACGATGTACTGAATTTGTTGGATGGAAACCATATAACAATAATTTATACTAAATTAAATAAATTCGATTATACTTATACAATAAGGTGTGTAAATTTGTACCAGTTCTTCCGAGTTACAGACCGTAGTGAAGAGAACAATTTTTATCTTTACAGAAACAATAAAAAAACAAACTAAATGTCAGTATTAGTAGGAAAAAAAGCACCGTCGTTCAACGCTGAAGCGGTAATCAATGGAGGTGAGATCGTAAACGATTTCTCATTGGATCAATATGTTGGAAAGAACCCAGTTGTTTTGTTCTTCTACCCAAAGGATTTCACATTCGTATGTCCTTCTGAATTGCACGCATTCCAAGCGAAGCTAGGAGAATTTGAAGCGCGCGGCGTAAAAGTAATTGCTGCTTCTACAGACACTCCGGAGTCTCACTGGGGATGGTTGCAAGTACCAAAAGGTCAGGGAGGAATTCAAGGAGTTACTTACCCAATCATTGCAGACACTTCCAAAACTATCTCTGAAGCATACGGAGTATTGGCAGGAGAATACGATTACGATGTTGAAGGAAATATGATCGCTACAGGACCAATGATCGCTTACCGCGGATTGTTCTTGATCGACAAAGACGGAATTGTAATGCACCAGTTGGTGAACAACTTCCCACTCGGACGTAACGTAGATGAAGCTTTGCGTATGGTTGATGCTTTGCAGTTCTTCGAAGAGAATGGTGAGGTTTGTCCAGCAAACTGGCAAAAAGGTGAAGAAGGAATGAAGGACACGTTTGAAGGTGTTGCTGAATACCTTTCGAATCACTAAGAAAATATACTCTTAATCAAGAAGCTCTCGGTCGATAAGATCTGGAGCTTTTTTTTGCCCCTTCCCCGTTACATGCCAACCGGATCTTTATTGCACGAGAGAATTAACAGCCATCTATTTGTTATCTTTCGTCAACTCTAATCAGTACAGTTTGAAAAGCATCTTTATTCTTTTTGTTCTTCTTACCCACGTATCGCTTTCTCAGCAAGATCAGCAAACAAGGAAAGACAGCATTCTTGTGGCACTTCAGTATGATTCACTTTATAGCGAGTTAGGTTATTATAAAACTATAGCGGAAGACTACCAAATTCCTTTCATAGCAGCGCTGTCAAAGTACCCAGAACTAGACAGCACAAGAATTATCGTAAAGCGAGCAAAAATCAGTACTTCACTGAACGCAAGACCTACGATAGCATCTCTGTTATTTCGAAGCAAAGAAAAACGTAAATATGTCATCCGAGTTAATACGCGCTTGAAGGACAGCCTCATTCTTCTAGAGGATGCTCCATTTAATGCTTGCGTTGGTGTCTTCGGACATGAGTTAGGCCACATTTTTGACTATAGCACACGCTCTTTTTTTGGAATAATTAAAAGGCTTTTTGCCTACACAGGAAAACGCAGTAAATCGAGTTTTGAGAAAGAAATTGATCAACTGACCATCTCCAGAGAACTTGGGTTGCATTTATACGATTGGGCCTATTTCGTTCTAGAAGAATCTAATGGCACCGAAGCCTACAAGACCTTCAAAAAGGAAGTCTATTTGGAGCCCGAAGAAATACTAGAAATCATGAATGCTCCAAAGGAATGACACCTTAGCTTGAAAAAAGATCGCCAATTGCTTGACGATCTTCTCTTTGTGGCTAGGTCTTCGCGACCTTCTATGGAAAATCTTAAGAATCAACTTTTCCGAATCGGTATCGGAGTCCCCCGGATGCATATCCAGGTACGTCCCAAATATTAAATAGTTCAGAACCAAATCCTTGCCTTACATCAAGTGCAACACCTAATTCTACGTTTAACGATAGGCGATCGATAATAGGAACATCCGCCCCTACGAAAATTCGGCTTTTGATATGTATGATATTATTTACGTACCCGGATTGGTCCAATTCAATAACCTGATCAATTGGCGGAGGAAAGTTATAACCATACGCAACACCAGGGTCTGGTAAAACAGGTATATACAAAGTCCAACGGTTGTTTGAAGAAAATGTGGTAACGCCCACTCCAACACTTCCACCAACGTAATAGAAATTGTGCTTCATGAAGCTCAGTTTTCTTACTGCCCCTAAATCAATTCCATAGGAATTTTGGCTGTACTGCGTTGAATACGATTCGTAAATTGAGTCTTGAACTATATAGATTCCATAATACGAATTAAAAGTTCTTCTGCCGAAATATGCATTGGCACTGAGTGCCCACTTTTCATTCAGGTGGTAACGGTATTATACCTGAAAGGACTCTGGCTGGAACGTGCTCAGTTTTAATCCTAAATCATGTTTGAAATTTGGTGCTTGTGAATACGATGTAAAAGACAGGGTCAGTGCGAGTAGTGCGATATACGTCTTCATAGTAGCTATTTTTCTTTATCAACGCCGGATGAATTTGATCTATTGTTCAAGAATTCTTTTTTAACATTTCCGAAGGGACAAGTGTTTAGCGTACATCCATTTGCAAGCGGTTGAATCAGTACCTTTCAAAAAAAATCAATTTATGGCATTGACCAATAACGATATCCTCAAGAAACTTAGAATTGCGTTAAAACTTCGAGATGATGAAATTGTTGAGATTTTGGATCTTGCTAATTTTCGCATTTCCAAAGGAGAAATCGGGAATTTTTGTCGCAAAGAAGACCATCCCAAATACGTGGAATTGCAGGATCAAATCTTACGTAATTTCCTCAATGGCCTGATCATTCAGCGCAGAGGCCCGCGTGATGAGCGCGACGCAAAGCCGGGTGCTTCTGAGTAAAAGATGCATAAATAGTTGCCCCTGTTCATTGTGCACTTCAACTTAGGAGTACCTTTGTACCGATTTTAATTCCATTTGTTTTGAATACATTCCAAGATCTAGGTATCCGTGATGAATATGTCAAAGGTTTGACGGAGCTGCAAATTATAGAACCTACCGACATACAGAAGAAGGTTATCCCTATGCTTCTTTCCGGTATTTCGGATTTGGTAGCACAAGCGCAAACGGGCACTGGGAAAACGGCAGCTTACGGCCTCCCACTTTTGCACCAAATGGATGCGAACGAGAATGCCATTCAAGGACTAATATTATGTCCAACGCGTGAACTCGGGAAACAAGTTTCAAAGCAATTATTCAGGTTCACAAAGTACTCCGAAAAGATTTTTACTGAGGCTGTATATGGCGGAGAGCATATTGATCGTCAGATTAAAAGCTTGCAGCGTCCAACACATATTGTGGTGGCAACGCCCGGCAGATTGATTGACTTGGTGAAACGAAAAGCCATAGACCTCAGTCAGGTTAAAACTATCATCTTGGACGAAGCAGATGAAATGCTAAGCATGGGATTCAAAAAGGAACTGGATGAAATTTTAAGTTTCTTACCCAACGTTGAAAACAGATGGCTTTTTTCAGCTACCATACCGAACGGGATTCAGGAAATTATATCGAAGCATTTGCAAGAGGATGCAGAACGTGTAAAAATCAATCCTGAGAATATCGTGAACAAAAAAATCACGCATCAATACCTTATTTGTGACGAAAGCAACAAATTGTATGCGTTGCAGATGTTCTTGAAGTCTGAACACAAAAACAGAGGCGTCATCTTCTGTAAAACGAAGTCCGCAACGCAAAAATTGGCAAAGCAATTAATTGCTAAAAACATTGCCACAGAAGCACTTCATGGCGACATGCTTCAAAAAGATCGTGACAAAGTAATGCGTGCGTTCAAAAATGAAACGTTACAAATGATTGTTGCGACTGATGTAGCCGCACGCGGAATTGACATTCCGGGATTGACTTTTGTAGCACATTATCAACTTCCTGAAAGCGATGAATACTATACGCACCGAAGTGGCAGAACTGCCCGTGCCGGAAAGGAAGGTGTTTCCATGGTTTTTGTAGATAGTTCAGAGGTGAAAACACTCCGAAATTACGAACGTATTTTAGGGATCAAATTTCATCAAATCAAACAGTCTTCTTAAGGCAGTATTAAGAGTAATCCATAGTTGAGTTCAGACTTGGAGATCTCTACTTTGCTAGCGAGTTCTACCTGCTTGATGCGAACTTCCAAAAATTTCAATTCACGTGCATTGATCATGAACAAAGAACTTTCGCCGTTATCGAACAACATTTGTTCAGCGTCTAATAAATCAGATGCAGCTTGAATTGTTTCACTAATGATGCCGTACTGTCCTGTAAGGTTCTCAATTGTATTTCTCGCTGCTCCTAATTGAAATTCTAACTTGGCTCCAATCTCTGATCCTTTCAGTTTTTGCGTTTCCACTTTCAACTCACCGATTTTTACATCTGCTCTTTCGCGTCTTGTAAACAAGGGATATTTGAACTTGGCGCACCAGGTATAATCAGCGACTGTGTACTCGGAAAAGAATCCTGTAGTCGCTGGTTCATTCAAGGCGCGGTATTCCAAGGTCAATTTAGGTTTCAAGTATTCACGCTTCAGGCGCAAATCCACCTGTTGACGCGCAACGTCCAATCTATTCAGTTGAGCCATCGGATGATTTTGAATGACTGAATTGACATCAAACAAAACGTCCATTCCCTCCACCACTTCACTAATTAAATTGGGAACGGCTGCATTCAACTGCAAAGGCACAAATCCTTGATCCCAGAGGTAAATCTCCAATTTCAAACTAGCATTTTGCCAATCCAGTAGCGATTGCTGAAAACTCAATTGTCGATTTTGGTACTGCATCGACGCTTCCGTGATATAGATTTCTGGCAGGTCTCCAAATTCCACGTAGGATTTCACGGCTTCCAATCGAGACTCTGCTGCTACGAGTGCCTCTGTATATACTTGCAAAATCTCGTATGCTTTCGACCATTTCCAATAAGCGATGGTCGCTTCGTTCATCAATTGGTTGGTCATGACGCGTTGCTCCAGCAAGGTCATATCTTCGTAAATGCGTGCTTTCTTCAACTCAGCCCGACGTTGATCGATCAGGAGTCCGTTCCCCAATTCAAGGTTCAATCCGGCGTACCAAAGTCCATCTTCGGGCAATCGCGCCTCTGGGTTCAAAAAGATTCCATCCGTTTGCATGTATCCCGCCTCTGCCGTCAATCCGAACCACGTAGGAACCTTCAAATTCCCATCCAAATGACTGTAATATTGCTTGTCGTCGAAGTACTTCTGTTTCG
Organism: Flavobacteriales bacterium; assembly: GCA_015665275.1. Lineage (GTDB taxonomy): Bacteria > Bacteroidota > Bacteroidia > Flavobacteriales_D > Crocinitomicaceae > UBA4466. The sequence goes on from JADFAL010000033.1 coordinate 19,767, forward strand.
CACTTCCGTTCACTACAGGATCAAATCCTCCCTTGGCACCCTGTAAGCCTCTAGCACCTGCCTCGGCTTTCATTCGCGCACGAAAAACCATCGGATGATGCTTCAATACCCGCTCAATGAACTGATCGTACGTCAAGAGCGAATCGTTTACGGAAGCACTGTCCGAAGGAACGCTAATTGTATCCGTTTGAGCATGTCCAGAGACAAATAATCCCAGCAGGAAAACAAGCAAAAGTCCGCTATTTTTTCTCTTCTTTAACTGCATCTCCGGTTTGTTTGTCCGTTTTAGATTTGTAATATTCTGGCGGGAATCCGTTGACCTGTCGCCATAGTTCGTACCAAATAGGCACATCATTCAACAAGATCATGGCTTTCAACCCAGCACCAAAGCGCAATGCTTTCGGCCAAGGAACATCTCTTTCGTCTGGCTTGATTAACATTCGATATTTACCGTTTTCACCGATGTACTGGTCAATCGCATAAATCTCACCTCCATACGTTCCATAACTTGCGTCAGGCCATCCTGAGAAGACGATCGCCGGCCAACCATCGAACTGAATTCGAACGTGCTCTCCAACATGCATCAATGGTAAATCTATCGGATCGATATAAATCTCTGCCGCCAATTCATACTCATCAGGCATAATACTGATCACAGGCTGACCTTCTTTGATTGTTTCCCCAATTCCAGTTACGAACGTTTTTGTTACGTATCCACTTTGAGGGGCAAGAATGTAGTAATACCCAGTACGCTTTCTGTAGTTGCTGTATTGGTTCTCCATCTTGTTGATACTCCCTTCAGAATCCAAGCGATTGGAAGCAGTTGTAAACTTTTCAGACAAGATCTTCGCCTGATAGGTATCGTACTCAGCTCGAATGGTTGCAATGTCCACACGCAATCGAATAAACTCATTCTGGCTGTTGAACCAATTGTTTCTGGCTTCCGTTTCCTTCGCGAGTGACATTTG
>JADFAL010000055.1 GCA_015665275.1 Flavobacteriales bacterium
AAGAATCAATCAAATTCAATGAATAAGAATGGAAAAACATCAAGATGTATAAAGGTTAAGCGCAGACTGAGGCTCTCGAAGTCAAGCATTCCGAAGTTAGATAGAAGGATGCCTTGTTCAAGGTTATGCGATAATCTAAATGAATGAGCAGAAAATAGGTATTTATGCCCAATTTCCTCGCATTAGGCTAGTAAGTGCTCATTTATCCTTTTTGCTTGATCAAAAAGGATGAAAAAATCAAGGAGTGCTTCAAGCCGTTCGGCGCGAAATTTTCAAGAAGTAAAACTAACGGACGAGTGGATGGAACATCCAATCGACAGGCGCCTCCGCAGTTTTACTAATCTTGAAAATTCAGCTAATTTCCTCACTTCGGAACCACTCCGAGAAATTCCGCTTCGATGAACTGAACTTTTTTCTAACAAATTCGATTTTCCATGCTTCCTAAAACAATACCTATGCTTAGATACAGCAGACTAATTAGCCAAATGCTAGGAAATTAGGTATTAGTGCTTATTGACATATTCAGATTGGTGCACTTTCTTTACAAGAAACACTTTTCAATGAAAATCTATTCAATTTTTCTATTGTTGCTTTTGCTTTTTGCTTGTGATTTTTCGTCAATTAACGAAGAAGGTGAAGAGGCTCAAAAAGCGGAGAAGAGAAGGCGGGAAGAGGAACGAATACGAGTCGAAAAACTGGAAGGTTACGTAATTCTTTCAGATTCACTATACAATGAAGGAGCTATTGAGAAGAGTATTGTCCAACTGGATTCAGCACTGTTGATTTCCACAAAAGAGACAGGTAAATTGTCTTATAGAAAGGCTGGCTATCTTTTCAAGGTGCGTCAGTACGAGTTGTCGACAGAATGGTATCAAGCGTCCATAGACAATGGTTTTAAGAAAGATACTTGTTATTATATCAGAGCATTGTTCTATGAGAAATTGAGAGATAGACAAAGTGCAGTGAATGATCTTAAAAGGGCTATTAATCTCGGTCATGATGATGCATATAAATTGCACGATAGAATTAATCCGGAGAGGCGAAAAATTTCAGGTTATAATATTCGCTGTTGTGATGGTTCAATTTCTTACTCGACTAGTCGTCGTGGAACCTGCTCGCATCATGGAGGGGTATGTAACTGGAACGAACCTGTTTACTAGACTTACAGGAAATACTAGTCTTTCGTCTTATGTCTCTGAGCGCAGCGGTCTAGCATCTAGATATCTCTCGTCTCCTCAATCGCCTCTCCAATAATTTTCGCAGCCTCTCGAATCTCTTCCTCTGTAATATTCAATGGTGGCGACAATCGGAAACTGTACGGATGCGACAAGAACCAGAAGCTGATCAATCCTTTTTCGAGGCATTTTTTGACAACTTTTTCGACGCGTTCAAACGATTCCATATCGAAGGCGAACATCATTCCGATGCGGCGAATTTCTTTGATTTCCGGTTCGTCTTGAAGCAATGATTCCAGTAATGCTCCCAAACGCTCAACTTCCGTGAAGTCAATTTCAGATTCGAGGACTTCCAAGCAAGCATGTCCCGCAGCGCAAACTACCGGATGTCCACCAAAGGTTGTAATATGACCCAACATAGGATTGAAGGTGAATTGATCTAAGTATTCCTTTGAGGAAACGAGTGCACCAATTGGCATACCTCCTCCTAAAGCTTTTCCTAACGTAAGAATGTCTGGAACCACATCAAAGTGTTCGAAAGCAAAAAGTTTTCCGGTTCTACCCATGCCGCATTGAATCTCATCAAAGATTAGTTGTGCGCCCACTTCGGAACAGCGATTGCGTAATGCTTGTAAAAATGCTTTGGAAGGAACACGGACCCCTGCATCGCCTTGAACGGTTTCGATGATAACCCCAGCCGTTTTCTCCGAGATTTGATTCAGTTGAGAACTATCATTGAAGGTCAAAAAACGAACATCGGGAAGCAAAGGGCGAAATGCCTCTTTCTTGGTTTCATTACCAGAAACACTTAATGAACCGTGTGTAGATCCATGATAACTACCTCGGAAGGAAAGAAGTTCCGATCTTCCAGTAACACGTTTGGCCAATTTCAATGCGGCTTCGTTTGCCTCTGTACCGGAATTCACCGTATAGACGGAATTCAATGAATCGGGTAGGAGTGACGTAAGTTTCCGTGCAAAATTCAATGTTGATTCCTGAACAAATTCGCCATACACCATAACGTGCAAGTGACGATCTACCTGAGATTTTATGGCATCAACAACTTTTGGATGATTGTGGCCAATGTTGTTTACTGCCACTCCGGCAATCATGTCTAAATACCGATTCCCAGAAGTGTCAATGATCCAACTTCCTTCGGCACGGTCGACATCAATAAGATATGGGAAGGGATTGGTTTGTCCCTGAAGATCTAAAAAGTCCTGTTGATTCTTATTCGGAGGAATTGTCATTGGTATCGTTTGATAAGCGCTTTACGAGTTCCCGCTTGAATTGCGCTTCCAAACTTAACACTTTTGCGGCTTTCTTAAATCCGATGACATCACCAATTTTTACTAGATACTCTTTTTGAACCTCGGCTTCTTCGATTCGAGCATCAAGGGCTTCCTTCATTTTCGATTCGATTTCAGCATCACTCAGAGTATCGAAACCATTCTTGATGTCATTTGTGGCGGTGTTCTTTTTCTTCTTTTCCGCTTTCATTTTCTCTTCCATCTCGTTGTAGATAGGCCAGAATTTTTCCGCTTCTCCCTCTGTCAAATCCAATTCTTCCGTGAAATAGGCAATTTTCAGCTGTTTCACGCGCTCTTTCTTCTGCTGGCGCTGTCCGGGTTTGCGTCCTCGAGGAGGCTGACTGTATGCATCAAAGCTGAATGCCATCAGTAAGATGACCAATAATGGGGTAAAGTATCGTGTATTCATAATATTCGGTTTTATAGTAGGATGAATTCGTCTTCTTCATCCAATTCGCCCTCTAATTCCAGGTACTCAAGGATTTCTTCGTCAGAGATATTTTTTAATGATTCCTGCAAATCTTCTGTTTCCGTTTCAATCATGGTTTCCAAAGCTTCTTCTTCTGGCTCTGATTCTTGTGATGAAGCCGATTTGGATGCCAAATTCTTGATCGCAATGAATTCTACCAATAACTCCTCATCAAAGTCATCAATATTTTCATTTACATATGTCAAAACTTCTGCGCGGGATGGTTCAACTGAGGCAGCGCCGCCATCTATTATTACAGGGTCCGAAGATTCGGGAAGCATTAAAAAGGCGACCAAAACGGCTGCTGCAACTGCGGAAATCCACGCTGCAGGACGTCGGTACAATGGAATGATCTTCGCCTTCGATTGATCGGTTACTTGCCCTGTGCCTGTCGAAGAGGTCGAAGCATCCGCGATTACCTTATCCGCTAAATCTTTGAAATAGCTGGAATCTGGCGTCTCAATCGGTCGCTTTTCGATGAAATCAAATATGTCTTTTTTCTCTTCCATTTCTTGTTAGATAGTTAACTCAGTCAATGGTTTAATTGGGTTAGGATAAATTCTTGTATTTTTTTCTTCGCGTGAAAAAAGCTGGCCTTCAGCGCTCCTTCACTTGTTCCCAGTCGTTTGGATATTTCGTGGTATGGAAGTTCTTCGAAATATTTCATCTGGAATACAGCTGCCTGTTTGTCGGGCAGGATTGCAATAGCATCCTGAAGTAATTGTGCTATTTCTTCACCACTGGTTTGATCGAGTCCTGCGTGTCCGGCTTTGATTTCCAGAATAGGCTCATCAACATCCACACCTGAACGGCGCTGTTCTTTCTGAAGAAAATTGAGTGATTCGTTTCTGGCGATGCGAAACATCCATGTGTACAAAGCAGATTCGCCCTTAAATTCGGCGAGGTTCTGGTATACTTTTACGAAAACGTCTTGAAGTATATCGTTCGTGAGTTCGTGCGATTTAGCCATCCCACGAATTTGACGGTACAATGCAGGTCCATGCTGATCTACCAGCGCACGAAACGCCAGTTCAGCCTGTTGTCCCCCCTGTGAAAATTGCTGCAGGATTTCAGAATCGTCAAGGGGTTTTGCCATAGATTATTTACGTTGAATCGCGCGTTCTGCAGCTGCAATCACGTCTGGAGTATCGATTCCGTATTTTGTCATCAATTCAGCCGGTGTTCCACTTTCTCCGAAGGTGTCATTAACTCCAACGTATTCTTGCGGTGCCGGATGATTACGTGTCAAAACCTGTGCAATAGAATCCCCCAATCCTCCGTTAATCATGTGCTCTTCTGCAGTAACAACACATTTTGTTTTTACTACTGACTGTAAGACAGCTTGCGTATCCAAAGGTTTAATCGTGTGCATATTTATTACTTCTGCAGAGATTCCTTTTTTGGCTAATTCTTGCGCTGCTTCAATGGATTTCCATACCAAATGACCACATGCGATAATCGTCACGTCGCTTCCTTCGATCAACACATCTGCCTTTCCAATTTGGAAGTTGGCGTCTGGTTTAACAAAAATAGGAACAGATGGGCGACCAAAGCGAAGGTAAACCGGTCCGTTATGAGCGGCAATTGCCATAGTAGCTTGTTTCGTTTGATTGAAATCAGCTGGCACGATAACCGTCATATTCGGAAGCATTTTCATCATTCCGATGTCTTCCAAGATTTGGTGTGTCGCTCCGTCTTCCCCGAGTGTCAATCCTGCATGCGAAGCACAGATTTTCACATTCTTGTTTGAGTAAGCGATCGACTGACGAATTTGGTCGTACACACGTCCCGTAGAGAAATTTGCGAAGGTACCCGTGAATGGAATTTTACCACCGATAGTCATACCAGCAGCCATTCCCATCATGTTTGCTTCAGCGATTCCAGCCTGGAAAAAACGCTCCGGGAATTCATTCTCGAAAGCATTCATTTTTAATGACCCAGTAAGATCGGCACACAACGCAACCACATCTTTATTTTGTTTCCCGATTTCGAGTAATCCTTCGCCAAATCCTGAGCGAGTGTCTTTCTTTCCAAGTACTTCAAATTCTATTGTTTCCATCATAATTTCAGAGTAGTCGTGCTGTTTGAATTAATTCTAAATTCTTTTTCTAATGTGTATTCGGACTTGTAAGTGTCCTTCATTCGGTAAATAACCTTGTAGGCTCCTGGCTGCAAGGTGAAGCGCCCTTTCGATGCAGCATCATCTAAGTTGCATACCCAGTCCCAGCTACCGTTTCCATTTTTCGTAAAAATCTGTCCAACAATGGCTTTTCCAGAAGTATAATTCACAAATCCTGGAGCCTTAATTTTGATTGTATTCAATCCGCTTTGTGTTACTTGCGCAGTAACGTAGATACGAGGTAAGGTAAGAATCTCAATATCGTACCAGCCGACTAAATACTTATCCGTTTCACCAATCTTTTGCGTGTTGAGCGTTTGCGGTTTTCCTTGTTGGGAAATCCGGGCATCAATTTGATACGGCTTACTGGCGTTTGTAAATCGGAATTGAATTTCTCCCTGACCGGCAGCTACATTAATGGTATTGTGTTTGAATTTCTGAATGGCGATATCTTTCAATTCGACGCGTGGCGTTGTGTTTACGATCAAATCGTATTTTATTTCAGGATCCAAAACCAAGGTATCTGGGTTTCCTTTACGATTTAACGTGTGCGTGTATGTGTATTTAAGGTCAGTGGTTCCGGCCTGGTATAGGAACATGTCCACATTTGTTTCCAGAGGTACGCCGTCAACTGTGTTCAAGTTAATTTGAACCGTTGTATTGAGAACTGCTTTGGCGATTACACTTTCCAACACCTTTTCAAAGGCATCTTTGGTTTCCGCTTCGGCATAATTCCCGATACAGTTGAATTTTTCGAGATAAGAAAGATCCAATCCCAGTCCGATCACGAAGGGTGTAACGTTCACTTCTTTGTCCTTCAACTTTTTAGCGATTACACAAGGATCGTTGTCACATGCTTCAATACCATCGGTGATTAGAATGATGATGTTTCGCCCAGTGTTATCTGGGAAATCTTCTGCTGCTGCTTCTAGTGATCGGGCAATAGGTGTAGTTCCTTTGGCCTGAATCCCTTGAATGCGACTTTTGATTTGGGCACTGTTTCCCGCTGCAATAGGAACCTCTAATTTGGTGTCGTTACAATCTTCAAAGGTTGGGGTAATGGCAGATTGATGTCCGTAAACTCGAAGTCCAACTTCAAGATTTGGAATATCATCAAGTTCGTCTACCGTTTTACTCAATAGTTTTTTTGCCGTTTGGATTCGTGTTTCTCCATCCCATTTGGCATTCATACTATTGGATGCGTCGAGAATGAAAAGAATACGTGTTTTCTCTTCTTGGGCATTTGAAATAAATGCTCCAAAGACAAATAATATGGCGAGTAGTTGTTTAATAGTCTCCTAAAGTTTCTTCTAACTGGTTCAAGGCATCAGTCAATTGCTCATCATTCGGAGCAACCCCATGCCATTTGTGTGTTCCCATCATATAGTCTACACCTTGTCCCATTTCTGTTGTCATAACGATGACGATAGGCTTTTCGTTACCGATTAACGATTTCGCTTTTGCAAAAGTAGCCCTCATATCTTCGAAATCGTGTCCGTTCATTTCAAGTACCTCCCATCCAAAAGCTTGCCACTTTTTAGTTAAATCGCCTAATGAAAGCACGTCATCAACATCTCCGTCGATCTGGCGTCCGTTGTAATCGATAGTAGCGATAAGGTTGTCCACTTTGTTCGCTGCCGCATACATGGCTGCTTCCCAAATTTGTCCTTCCTGCAACTCACCATCACCGTGAAGTGTGTACACCAAAGTGTCGTCTTGGTTCAATTTTTTCGTCAAAGCTGCACCAATTCCACACGAAAGCCCTTGTCCTAATGATCCAGAAGCCATGCGAATACCCGGAACTTTTTTGTCTGTGGATGGATGCCCTTGCAAACGAGAGGAAATCTTACGGAATGTTGCCAATTCTTCAGAAGGGAAGTATCCGGCGCGCGCCAAAGTACTGTACCAAACCGGAGAAATGTGTCCGTTCGAAAGGAAAAAAAGATCTTCACCTTCACCGTTCATATTAAATGCCTCGGGATTGTGTTTCATTTGATCAAAGTAGAGCATAGTAAGAAAGTCGGCACATCCGAGAGATCCACCGGGGTGACCTGAACTTACGGCAGATACCATACGAACAATATCTCTTCTTACCTGTGAAGCAATGCGTTCTAATTCTTGATTTTCCATTTTCTCGATTTCGTTTGCGAATGAGTTACAAAACTACACGATATAACGTTTCAGTGTGGATAGATTAGCGGTAAGTTATCACCAATTCGAAGGACTTTTACACGAAGCTACTCTGAGAAAATGTAGTTAGTACATTAAGAAGTCGTTCAGGACAAATCACTTGCAATCAATTGACTCCGAAGTGGCTTGGATTTAGCCTTCTTTTTTTTGTCCACACATACGGAATTGCCATTTGAGATCGTTACATTTATAAGAAAGCAAGGAAAATGAAGAAAGTCGGAATTAATGGATTCGGCCGCATAGGTCGGTATTTTTTACGTGCTGCAATCTCGAATGAAAATTTGGAGGTAGTTGCCGTAAATGATCTGGCTCCGATTGAAACCCTTGCGCATCTTTTGAAATACGACAGCGTACATCGTCGATTCCCTATGGACTTCTCGGTGGAGGGCGATTCGATCATCTTCGAGAATGGACGGAAAGTGACCTTCACGCAATTTAGAAACCCGGCGGAAATTCCGTGGTCTCAATTCGGTGCAGATTATGTTTTAGAATCGACTGGTTTGTTCCGAACACGCGAGTTAGCTTCAAACCATTACAAAGGAGGAGCAAAGAAGATTGTTCTTTCGGCACCACCACAGTCAGCGGACATTAAAACGGTGGTACTCGGGGTAAATGATCATATTCTATCAGCTGATGATACCTTGATTTCAAATGCTTCGTGCACCACGAATTCGGCTGCTCCAATGGTCAAGGTGATGCAAGAACTTTGTACCATCAATAGTGCTTTTATCACTACAATACATTCATACACTTCGGATCAGCGCTTACACGATGCACCTCACAAAGATTTGAGAAGAGCGCGTGCGGCCGCAGAGTCTATCGTTCCAACCACCACGGGTGCAGCGAAAGCCTTAGCGAAAATATTTCCTGAATTGGATGGTCATATTGGAGGTTGTGGAATGCGGGTGCCGGTTCCGGACGGATCATTAACAGATTTGACTTTGGTAGTCGAAAACCCACCAACGGAAGATCAAATCAATGCGGCCATGAAGTCGGCTGCTGAAGGAGAATTAAAAAACATACTTGCCTACACGGAAGATCCTTTGGTCTCTGTGGATATTTTAGGAAATCCAAACAGCTGTTTGTTCGATTCACAACTTACAAGTGTGATAGGGAATATGGTTAAAATTGTGGGGTGGTACGATAACGAAGCAGGGTATTCCAACAGATTGGTGGACCTTTTTCAACGATTATAAAACAAATTGATTAAACGCTTACTAACATATAGTTTTTTGCTATGTGGCCTAATCAGTTATTCTCAAAACAACTTTGGCTCACTGCATAGCAATTACATGCCGACCAATAGCGTGTTCGTTAACCCGTCGTCTATGTTGGATGCAAAGGTTTGGCTGGACATAAATTTCGTTGGGGCAGGATCGTATGTTAATAACGACCTTGTATATCTGGATGGCCAAAACTGGTTGGGAATTGCAAGAGATGGACGTCGTGGAACGCTCAATATCTCTGAGGACGATATTCAGTACAATCAGTCCAGAAATAAGTACCATGTTTACAATCGAAATTTTGTTCATGCCTTAGCGGCTGTTTGGAGTCAAGGAGATTTTGCTGCGGGCCTTTCAACAGGAGTGAGAAGTTATACGGATGTTCGTGGCGTGCCCAATTATGTGGCGCAGTTCATTGAAAATGGAGTAGTCGATTATGTAGTGCAGCATGATGTCAATTATCAAATGGAACGATTGCGAGTGGCCTCTTCTCAATTTGGAGAGATCAAAGGATAATTTGCTTATACTTTTTTGAAGCGTCGTCAGGACATGTTTATGGCAGGAATTTCGATCTCAAAATTTTTCCCGATAGCGGGGGGAGGTGCCAATATCTACGATGTTGATTTCGTAGTTGACAATGATTCCGTTATCAACTACAATGACTTTGTAGTGGACGCCATGTATACCCCGAATCCCCAGTTCAACACTGGAAGAGGTTGGGGACTGGATCTTGGGTTTACCTATCAACGCATGCTCGGAGAGGCATCTACGTATTACCCCAATTCTTCTAAGTACGGATGTCGAGACAATTCGTACAAATACAAGATTGGTGTATCAATTATGGATTTGGGATCGATTAAGTTTCCAGAAGATCAGGTTTTGTATGCTGGATACAATTTCAGCAATTTCGATTGGGAGCAATATCAAGAAGCAGAAGCTAATGAAGATAACGCTGTTGATTTGTTCGCACAGCAGGAAGGCAATATTGAACAAGGAGAAGTGCGCCAACCGAATAAGATGAGTCTGCCCACGTTTATTTCAGCTCAATTGGATTACAATGCATGGGCTTCGAGAATCTATATCAATGCTACGTGGATTCAAGGAATTCCAGCGGGTCGAAGAATTTTCGGGGTGCGGCATGCGAACAGCCTTTCGGTAACTCCTCGCTATGAATCGCGTTGGATCGAATTTTCGGTTCCATTCAGTCTGTACGAATATCGATATCCACAGATGGGAGCGGCATTGCGTTTGGGACCTTTGACTTTGGGAACGGATAAATTATGGAGCTGGATTGCCAATACGAATCTGTACTGTGCGGATGTATACGTGCATTTGAAAATTCCAATTTTCTCCAATCCAAAATGTCGTGGAAGATTTCAGCCAAGTCATGGATTGAATCGAGGACCTGGGAAGAAATGGAAGCATTGTGAAGCGTATGATTGATCTTTTGATAATTCGACGCGCAGATTGTTCGACTTTTCGATTAAGCATCGAATCCAATTAACTCAAAGATGTCGAAAGGAGAAGGTTGAAGCAATAGGAAGAATTCCCATCAACTTTCTACCTTTTATTCAAATTAGTCAAGTGTCTGATAGTCTCGCGTCTAGAGTCTCTTGTCTTAGCGTCTACTCTTAAGGCCAATACAATACCCACCCTTTCGGTGCAGCATCACTTACAGATGAAATAGCAGCTTGCGCTTCTGCCGCACTGGCGTATGATTGAACACTCACAACAGTTTGTGCTCCTCGTTGTATGGTCTTCGCCGGATATCCCATTCCTTGAATTTTTGTTGCAAGTTTTTCCGCATTTGCCGATTCACTGAATACGCCAGCAACAATATGATAAGGTTGATCGTTACTTCCAGTTACAGGTGGAGTTGGTTCCGGTTTCGGGTCTTCGGGGATTTCCACAGGAGTTATTTCTTCCTCTTCATCTACCGGCAAATCTTCTTCTTCATCAGTTGTTGTATCCTCCGATTCTTGATCATCTGCTGGTTCTTCATCCGGCTTGCTAAGCATATCGTTTTCATCGTCTTCAGAAGCTTCTGCAGCTGTGCTATCTGCTAAGAATGGCAAGTATTCTTTCGCCTGTTCGTAATTCAATGCAACTAAAGTACCTCCGGCAACAATTATGAAAATAAGGCTCAGTAATATATAGAAACCTGCGCCACGTTTGCGCTTCTTCTTCGGCTCTTCCTTTCCTTTTTTAAGATCGTCTAACTTCTTTTGGTTGGCAGCAATTTCTTCTTTTTCGAGGATGGTTTTCTCAGACGTTTTATTTGCCGAAGTTGCTGAAGTTGCAGCTATCGGTGCCACTTTCCTTGCCTCTTCTTTTTTTGGAGCATCCTTTAGGGGATCTAAATCCGGAACAATCTGATTAACGGTGGCTTTTGCTGCTGTATCTTCTGGTTTCGGAGTTTCCTTCTGTTTTTCTTCCTTTGGTGTATCAACTTTTGGTGGAACCACAGCTGATTTCGGAGCAGTTTTCTTTGTTTCGGCCGCTTTTGCTGCAGCTTCTTCTTTGTCCTTCTTTTTGGCTTCTGCCTCTTTTGCTTTGTTCGCTTCAGCTTCTTCTTTGTCCTTCTTTTCGGCTTCTGCCTCTTTTGCTTTGTTTGCTTCAGCTTCTTCTTTGGCTTTCTTTTTGGCTTCTGCTTCTTTTGCTTTGGTTGCTTCAGCTTCTTCTTTGGCCTTCTTTTTAGCCTCTGCTTCTTTCGCTTTAGTTGCTTCAGCTTCCTCTTTAGCTTTCTTTTCAGCTTCAGCATCGATATCCGCAACAGGGGCTGTAACTGGCTCGTTCGATGAAGTAGCTCCTTCTGAATTCTCAAAGATTACATCTCCGTCTGTATCTTTCTGGAAGCTACCAAAGTTTCCAAATGGAACGGATTTCCCGCTCTCAATTTCGTTGAGCATTCGGTGCACTTCATCCGCAACCATTTTCTTCGCTTCGTCTTCGGAAATTCCCGCCTCTTTTACAATGAAACCTGCCAATGCTCCATCATCGTGTTTCAGATAAGGCATGAACATCATTTCTTTGGTGTCAGGGTTTGTGATCGTTAGAGCACCCAGTCCTGGTAAGATGATTGTTTTGGTTTCTTGAAATAGTTTCTCGACGTATTGAATCATGGTAGCGCGTTTGGAGGAGGTAAATTACAAAAAATCAGAATATTTCATTGAAGTCAAAAGTTTGATCCAATCGGATTCCTTTCTCTGTATTTTTCAATGTGGCCAGCTGATTCACTGAATCGTGCTCTAGGAACAAAATGAAATCTTCCTGCTCTGCTTTTTTCAAGAAATAATCTTTTTCCTTCAATGTTTGTAGCGGTCGCGTGTCATATCCCATCACGTAAGGCAGTGGAATATGTCCAACGCTTGGAAGCAAATCGGCCATAAATACCAAGGTTTTATCTTTGTAATGAATGTGCGGAATCATCATGCTTTCGGTATGACCATCTACGAAAAAGACATCGAAATTATTGAATACATTTTTCGTGTAATCTCCCTCCCGATCAATAAATTTCAATTGTCCGGATTCTTGAAGCGGCATAATATTTTCCTTTAAGAAGGAAGCTTTTTCGCGCGGATTTGGCTCTGTGGCCCATTGCCAATGATTTTCGGTGCTCCAATACGTGGCATTCTTAAATACGGGTTCAAATCCTGTGCGATCTTTGTTCCATTTTATCGCCCCGCCACAATGGTCGAAATGCAGGTGCGTAAGGAATACATCGGTAATATCATCCAAGCCGAAACCTAATTTTTTAAGATTGGGTTCTAAACTGTTGTGATCGGATAAATAATAGTGCGAAAAGAATTTTTCCGATTGCTTGTCGCCAATCCCCGTATCAATCAATATCAAACGATCCCCGTCTTCGATTAGTAAAGAGCGCATGCTCCAATCACACATGTTGTTATCGTCTGCAGGATTTGTTCGTGTCCAAAGTGATTTAGGAACTACTCCGAACATGGCGCCTCCGTCCAATTTGAAATTTCCAGTGTTTAAGGGGTAAAGTTTCATATTACGGTCTGTTTGAAAGATACAATAGTACAATGGCAAATATAGCGGAAATCAATCCGAGAATTTTCTTTGAAGAAGCCTTCTCGCGAAAGGCCAAGAATCCAAGTAAGGCGGAGGTGATAACTACGGAAACGTTCGTAATTGAAAGCACGGTAACGTCACTCCAGCCTGTTGATTTGTACGATACTAGTAGAAGGTAAATGGAGAAATAGTTTGGGATACCAAGAACGAATCCAGCAACCACGTTTCTCCATTGAAATTTGCGTTTGCCCGTAATCCATTGCGTAGAAAGAATGATGAATCCAAAGACTCCCGCTGTTCCCAATCCGATGGCGGTAAAAATGGAATCAGGAAGTCCTTGCAACAGGTTATCCTGCACCACATACAAAAGGAAATCGAGCAAGCCGCTTCCTAGGAAAAGCACGATTAGCATCCAGGAGGAGTTGACCTTGTCGGATTTGGAATAAGAAACAAGAAATACTCCAAGCATTGCCAAAATTATTCCTGTTCCATTGAAAATACCCAGCGGTTTCCCGAAGATGACGATCATTGCTAGCAAGGAGGCCGCCATGCTCATTTTTACAGCGACGGAAGTAGATGCCACGCCATTCAATTGAGAACTTTTTCCCATCAGAAAGAACAGGCCGATGAATAAGATTCCTGAACCGAGGGCTGCGTACATCCAGTCGGTTTCGTTCAGATATGAGCTATTCCATTGATCTCCGTACAAGATCATGCCAATGGAAAAGGCTGTTGCGTAATTGAAAACTATAGCCTGAAACGTATCTATGTTGAAGCGACGAAAAAGTTTGAAGATGACAAAGATCAAACTTGAACTGGCTACGGAAAGTATCAACGGAATCATGGACGAAACTGATTTACAATGTCACCGAATAAGTTCTGTTGATCGATAAGATTTCCTTGAATCGATGGAGCATTGGTTCCTTCTTGAATAGTACTTTGACCAACAATTTGGATGGCTTCGTCCCAAAGATTTGCATCGATGAACGATTGAAGGGTTGCGGCACCGCCTTCAATCATAACAGATTGAATATGGAGATTGTTCAAGGCATTTAATATTGAAGCGGGAGTCATTGCGTCTATTTGTACGTAGCGCAAATTCCCCAGTTCTTCAGATTTTAGGAGGTTCAACACAACGGTCGATTTTCCATCGGAAAGAACCGTGCGATCATGAGTCAGTTCACAGCGACTGTCCAGAACAATTCTCATAGGGTTGGGGCCACTAACTGCTCGAACGTTCAACGAAGGATTGTCACTTTCAACGGTATTTTTCCCGACCAAAATAGCGGCATGTTCACTTCTGAGTTTGTGCACGTATGGCTGCACTTCAGGACGAGATATCCATGTGATGGAATTCTTGTCTCCGGCGAAATCATCAATGCGACCATTTTTAGATTCGGCCCATTTCAACAAAACGTACGGACGTTTCTTTTCTTGAACAGTGAAAAAATGTTGGTTCAATGCGCGTGCCTCTTCTTCTAAAACAAATTGTTTTACTTCGATTCCGGCAGACTTCAATCTTTCAATGCCTTTACCATCTACTTGTGCGAAACTGTCACCGCATCCGATAACGACACGTTTAAGTTTTTTCTCGACGATCAAATCTGCGCACGGCGGTGTTTTTCCATAATGTGCGCACGGTTCCAGTGAGACATATATAGTGCATTCACGCAAAATTTCGGAATCTTGAACAGCGTTAATTGCGTTTACTTCTGCATGCGCTTCGCCGTATTTCTCATGATATCCTTCCCCTACGATTACGTCGTTGTGAACCACCACAGCTCCCACCATTGGATTCGGCGCTACGTGACCCGCTCCTAGGGAAGCAAGTTCTAGGGCACGGCGCATGTATTTTTCGTCTGAATTCACAAGGCTAAAAGTAGAAATAATGAGCGTGTTATGCTTAGATTGAAGGAAGATATCCTCACTACTTGAGGAGGGATTGTGGGAGGTGACATTCATGGCATGTATGAAAGCGTACCGAAAAGGGTATAGGAAGTTTATTAGTCATTTCAAAAGCTATCCCTATTTTTATCCGAGAAGCGAACTACGAATGAAATTCTTCCGATTTATAGAAAAGACTTTTCGGGCCTTATTGCCAAGTCCTTTCAGTATCGCGGTCTTGTTGACCGTATTGACGTTTGTGATTGCCTTTTTCGCAATGAGAAGTAACGTAACTGGAGTAGATCGTGCAATGCAACTTATCGATTTCTGGGAAAAGGGATTGTGGGACACCCCCTTATTGAAGTTCGCCTTTCAGATGATGTTGATGCTGGTGCTCGGGCATGTTTTAGCATTAACCAAACCAATAGATTATTTGGTGAGTCGCGTAACGCAGTATTGCAATTCAACAGCGAATTCTGCGGCAATTGTAACCGTTTTAACGATTGTCGTTGCTTTGTTCAACTGGGGGTTGGGGTTAATTTTTGGGGCAATTCTGGCTCGAAAAGTTGGAGAACACGCCGTTCGTAATAATATTCGACTGAATTATCCGATTATTGGTGCTGCGGGATATAGCGGTTTAATGGTGTGGCACGGCGGAATATCAGGATCGGCTCCTATTAAAGCGGCAGATCCGGGACATGTAAAAGAGTTCATGGCTGGAATTTATTCTCCAGATCAAATTGCCGAATTGCCGGAAAGTTATTCCATGTCTGAAACAGTTTTCGGGGGGATGAATTTGACGGCTATTGTACTTTTGGCAATTATTTTGCCCGTGTTCATGTACTGGCTGGGGAGTAGAAATGAGAAGGTTGTTTCGTTACCAAAAATTCAAACAGATACGGCTAAGGAAGCTGCAGATTCTGAAGACATTGTTGGAGCGGAGAAGCTGGACGTTTCGAAGTGGTTTGGGATGATTATCGGAGGATTGATCTTCTCGTATATGATTTACAGGGCGGTGAAGGCAATTCCTGAGAGTGGCACACGATTTATCAATCCTGATTATATCAATTTGTTCCTGCTTGGATTGGGGTTGACTTTGCATCGATCCATCCGATCTTTTCTAAATGCGGTGCATGAGGCTATTGGGGGTGCGGCCGGAATTTTAATTCAATTCCCGCTGTATTTTGGAATCCTTGGAATTATGAAGCATTCCGGAATGGTAGGGCAAATTTCTACCTTCTTCTCGGAACATTCCTCTCCATTTACTTTCCCATTGTATACATTTATATCATCCGGTTTGGTGAACATTTTTGTTCCAAGTGGAGGAGGACAATGGACCATTCAGGGCCCTATTATTATCAAAGCAGCAGCGCACATTGGTGTCAGCGCTCCAAAGGCAATCATGGCGCTCGCATACGGAGATCAGATCACGAACATGCTTCAGCCATTCTGGGCATTACCATTACTAGGAATTACAGGTTTGAAAGCACGCGCAATTCTTCCTTACACCTTCGCATTGATGCTCGTTGGTTCCATTATCTTTCTCACCGTATTAATGGTCTTCTAAATGGATAAGCAGCGCATTTCGAATTTACTTAAAACGCTTGGCCCGGGAATTCTTTTCGCTAGTACGTGCATTGGTGTTTCTCATTTGGTGCAAAGCACGAGAGCTGGAGCAGCATTTGGATTCGCTCTGGTTCCATTTGTTATTGCGGCAAACGTATTTAAATATCCATTTTTCGAGTTTGGAAGTCGGTATGCGAATGCCACAGGTGAGAGTATTATTGATGGTTATAAGCGATTAGGGAAGTGGATGCTGTGGTCATATTTTATACTTACCATCGGAACCATGTTCTTTGTGAGTGCTGCCGTAGGAGCAGTGACATCCGGTTTCATGCAAAATCTTTTCGGACTCACCGATTACGGACTTATGGTTACTATCATTCTATTTCTCGGGTGTGCCATAATCCTCATGCTCGGAAAATATGGTGTTCTCGATTCTTTGGTTAAAATTATCGGAGCCGTACTCTTGCTTTCTTCATTGCTGGCATTCGTCTTGGCCTTGATTCAAGGACCTGAGGCGAAGCACGCAGTTGAGCAACCGGAAGTATGGTCAGATGCATCCATTCCCTTTATAATTGCCTTAATGGGGTGGATGCCAACCGCCGTTGATTTGAGTGCATGGAATAGCCTTTGGACCGTTGAGCGAATGAAACAAACTGGATATCACCCTACTTTGAAAGAAACCTTGTTGGATTTCAATTTTGGATATATCGTTTCGGCCGTTTTATCGCTATGTTTCCTTACGCTTGGAGCGTATATGCTCTTCGGAACAGATAATAATAGTTTACCGGAAGGTGCCGGACCATTCGCAAGTGCGGTCATAGGAATGTTTACCAATTTTATTGGTGATTGGAGCTACCTTATTATTGCGGCCGCTTCCTTTTCTATTATGTTCGGAACAGCAATTGCCGTGTTTGATGGATATGGTCGCAGTTTGTCGCGTACCTGGGCGTTGATCAAAAGCGATAAGGTAGGCCAGGAGGTTCAATCCAGTAGTTCTATTTATAGCTGGGGAATTGCTGTTGTGGTAGCGGGTTCGTTTGCAATCGTATATTTCCTGAGTAAGAACTTGAAAGATTTGGTCGATATCGCCACGACGCTGAGCTTCTTAATTGCGCCTTTAATTGCCATTGTAAACTACAAGTTGGTTACAGGATTGCTTGTTCCAGCATCGTATCATCCCAAGAAATGGCTCAAGTATCTTAGCTGGGCTGGCATTATCTTTCTTACTGGTTTTGCCGTTTACTACCTCTGGTTGCTTGTAAACTCTTGGCTGTAGCTTAACCCATAAATTTATTTTACTATTTATATTAGTAGTATTAATATCATAAATGATACTAAAGCTTGCCGAGTTGATAGTAATACTATTATGTTTGCTACTCTTAATATTCGAATAGAATGCATGACTTTCAAAACAAAATTTCGTTTCGCATCAACGAGAACGTTTTCTTAAAGGATCCGTTATCGAGTGATTTGGGCAAGAAGATGATCCGTGCTTCCATTGATTTGATTGAGGAAATAGGCTTCGATGACTTTACCTTTAAGAAGCTGGCAACTGAAATCTCTTCAACAGAAGCATCAATTTATAGATACTTTGAGAACAAACATAATTTATTGACTTACCTTGTCATGTGGTATTGGCGATGGGTAGAGTACCGCTTAATCATGGCAACAATGAATATTGAGGATCCCCAAAAACGCCTAGACAATTGTATTGAAGTACTTACCGATCATGTAACTGAGGATGTTACGGTGTCTCAAGTGAATGAGGTGAAGTTACAATCAATCGTAATTGAGGAATCATCTAAAGTATATCTTAATAAAAAGGTGGCGGAAGATAACACCCATGGTTTCTTTGTTCCATACAAAGACGTTGTACAAAGGGTGGCAGACATCATTGAAGAAATACGACCAGATTTTAAATATCCGCACATGTTGGTTTCCACCATTATTGAAGGAACCAATCACCAACGATTCTTTGCAAACCATTTGCCGCGCTTGACGAATGTGATTGATGGCGAAGATTCTATCTGTTCGTTCTATGGGCAACTAACCAAAAAAATTCTCGAAAAATGAAGCATTTACCTCACTCAGGTGAATCGCAAAACTCATACAAGAAATTATGGAAAATCAGAAATCAACGCCGTTGAAACGATTTTGGCTTTTGCTCAAGCCAGATAAAATCGAGATTCGGAATATTTATATCTACGCCATTTTCATTGGGTTGATCAACCTCTCTCTACCTATTGGTATTCAGGCTATTATCAACTTGATTCAAGGGGGCGCAGTAAGTACCTCATGGATCGTTTTGATCTTCTTTGTAGTTGGAGGTATCGCACTTTCAGGAATCCTGCAGATTAAGCAACTGCACATAACGGAGAACTTGCAACAGAAAGTATTCTCGCGAGCGGCATTCGAATTTGCTTACCGAATTCCGAGAATCAAGCTAGAGCGATTACACAAACACTACGCTCCAGAATTGATGAACCGATTCTTTGATATCGTTTCTGTGCAAAAGGCGCTTCCGAAAATCATGATCGATTTCTCATCCGCCGGTATTCAAGCATTGTTCGGATTGATTCTACTTTCCTTGTATCACCCATTCTTTATCCTGTTCAGCTTATTCCTGATTGTAATTGTGATGTTGATCTTACGTATCACGGTACGCAGAGGACTGGAAACTAGTTTGGACGAATCGAAACGCAAGTATCAAATCGCGCACTGGTTGCAAGAAGTTGCAAAAGCCAATTACACCTTCAAATTAGCGGGTGAAACGCAGTTGCCGCTGAATGAGGTGAATCAAAAAACAGAAGGATATGTAAGGGCACGTGAATCTCACTTCTCAGTATTGGTGAGCCAGTACGGATTGATGGTTGCCTTTAAAGCACTTGTGGCATTTGGCCTTCTTCTAATTGGAGGATTGCTAGTAATCGAGCAAGAGTTGAACATCGGACAGTTTGTAGCAGCAGAAATCATTATTCTATTAGTAATGAACTCCATCGAGAAGGTAATGTTGAACTTCGATACCATCTACGACATCTTGACGTCATTGGAGAAAATTGCTCAAGTGACAGATCTTGAATTGGACTCAGAGGGAGGAATTCGATTGAACAACGATACCAAAGGATTGGAGGTGAACGTGAATCAAGTGGCATTTGAATACCCAGAAGAAAACAAAACGGTATTGAATAATATCGAACTGGACATTGCCTCCGGCGAACGCGTTGTAATCTCTGGTCAAAACGATAGTGGTAAATCGACATTACTTTACCTCATTGGAGGGTTGTATAGCCCAACTCGTGGATCCATCGTTATGGATAGTATTCCGGTGAATAACTATTGTCCTGAGTCGTTACGATCAAGCATTGGCGGGTATTTGAGAGATGAAGCGCTATTCGAAGGGACCTTGTTAGAAAACATTACACTTGGACGAGATGGCGCCACATTTGAAAATGTACGCTGGGCTACCGAGTCTTTGGGATTATCCAAGTTGATTAATGATTTGCCTTATGGTTACGATACACGAGTGCTTCCACAAGGTCGTCAGTTCTCGAAAAGTACCATTGCCAAAATTCTAATTGCTCGAAGTATTGTCGACCGTCCTAGATTGTTGTTATTGGAGAACAGCTTCTCCGTTTTCAGTGAGGAAGATCGCAAGAGTATTTTGCAGTTCCTTTTGGATCATAACAACGAATGGACGGTGTTATTGACAAGTTCACAACCATTAGAGAACTTGAAAGATTTGAAGTACCGACGCGTGGTACTCAATAAAGGACAGATTATTGACATAAAAAATATATCATGTTAAACATTTCAGAAAATAAGATCCAGGATCGCATGAACTGGAACGTTTTTTCGACGCTCAATTATGTAGAGTCGAAGCAAACGAAGCGTCTGATGATCCGCATGTTGAAATGGACATTCTTCTCGATCTTCGTGATTATGCTGTTGCCGTGGACGCAGAATGTTTCTACTACTGGAGTGGTAACAACAGTACTTCCGGAGCACCGACCGCAAACAATTCACACGATTATTGCAGGTAGAGTAGACCAGTGGCTTGTTTTTGAAGGTCAGCGCGTAGATAAGGGAGATACGTTGATGGTGATTTCAGAGATCAAGGATGCCTACATGGACGACCGACTTCTGGAACGTACCAAGAACCAGATCAACTTGAAAAAAGGAGTGGTAGATGCGTATTCTCAAAAGGAAGATGCACAACAAGCACAATTGGAAGCATTGCGCGATCAACAGAAGTTGAAATTGGATCAGGCGCGAATTAAAATGCAGCAAACCAAGCTGAAGGTGCAAAACGACAGTATCAAACTGGAGGCGGCCATTGTTGATTTGGCAACAGCCGAATATCAGTACGAACGTATGGATAGCTTGTACCAACGAAAGGTGAAGTCGTTGACAGATTTGGAGAAGCGACGTTTGAAGTACCAAATGTCACTCGCGAA
>JADFAL010000009.1 GCA_015665275.1 Flavobacteriales bacterium
CAAAAGGCCGTTTATGCATACATTCTATCAACAGCAGCGAAAACGGTTGAAGATTCTTGTCGATTCGAAGGGAGCACCATTCCACGGGCAGTGGTCATTTGATGCAGATAACAGAAAAAAGTTACCCAAGGGAATTTCAATTCCTCCCATCGTTTTCCCTGAGTGGACCGAGCACACAAAGGACGTTAGTGAATTGATCCAATCTGAGTTTCCCACGCATCCGGGAAGTACATCCAATTTCTGTTGGGCTACAACGAGACGTCAGGTATTGGAACTTTCAGAACGCTTTTTTGAAGAACGTTTTCAAGAATTTGGTCCTTATGAAGATGCTATAGATGCCAACGAAGTATTCGTATTCCATTCGGTGCTTTCACCTTACATCAACATGGGGCTCATAACGCCGCTGGAACTTGTGAACGCTGCGCTCACCTTTGCCGATAAAAACGATGTTCACTTTTCAAGTTTGGAAGGATTCATTCGACAAATAATTGGCTGGCGGGAATTCATCCGTGGCATTTATCATGAATGTGATGACAAGCTGAACATGAACTACTTCAACCATCAGCGCAAGCTAAAAGAGTGTTGGTACGATGGAACAACAGGCATCCCTCCTTTAGATGATTCCATTTTAAAGGCAAATACCTTCGGTTACACGCATCATATTGAACGTTTGATGATTCTGGGAAATATCATGCTGCTCAGCGAGGTTGATCCAAAGGAAGTGTATAAATGGTTCATGGAGATGTTTGTAGATTCTTCCGATTGGGTAATGGCTCCAAACGTCTTCGGTATGAGTCAATTTGCAGATGGCGGATTATTCGCAACCAAGCCGTACATTGGAGGAGCCAATTACATTCGAAAAATGAGTCGTTACCCGAAAGGCGAATGGGAAGATGTGGTAAACGGACTCTATTGGCGTTTTATTGAACGAAATCAGGAAACATTCAAAAAAAATCCGCGCATGTCGATGATGGTTTCCACCTTAAAAAAGATGGATTCTGAGAAAAAAGTACGCCTTTTTCAGGCAGCCGAAAACTTCATTTCGCGAACAACAGGATAAGCGAGATTCTACGGATACACTGGCATTGAGTTACATGTAATGCCAAGAAAATTATACAAGTCTAGCAGCTGCGCATTCGCTACCCCTTTAAAATAGGGGCTTCGTAGGATTACAATTCTTTCGAACCTTTTTTGATGTTTTTTGGCGCAATCCTTGTTGTACTCTTGATCTGTAAAGGCTTTATGCATATATTTGTTAGACGCACGAAATTGAAAACGTATGAAAAAACTAATACTATCATTTGTTGCACTCGCTAGCATTTCTCTTTCAGCTTCGGCTCAAATTGAGATTTATGTAGAGGGTGATGCAACAAACACGGATTATTCCGGAGGAGGTGCTTATAGCTATGACGCTTCGCCCGCTACAGATAACGATAGAAAAATTCACTTTTACAATGAGTCAGGCTCAACTGTAGAATGGATCATTAGTCGTAAACGTATTTCTCAACCGGCGAACTGGCAAGATTATTTTTGTTGGGGACACGAAACAGATCAATTCGGTGGTATTTGTATCGGTGCTCAAGCGATGGACATGGAATTGTTTCAAATGACATCCAATCACGTAACTGCTTTGGATGGTGAATACGGTATCCTTGCAGCGCACTGCGAAACAAGTGGAACAGATACAGGAACAGCTACGTACCGTTACTATGTTGGAACGTACCAAGATCCTTTTCAAGATTCTATGGATTTAAATGTGACTATAGCACCTGCATCTATTGAAGAGGCAAAACCAGAATTGACTCTTGGAGTTCAGCCAAACCCAGCTTCTAATAATATTACGATTACAGCAGGAGGAGTAGATAATGCTTCTGTTCAAATTGTGGATGTTCTAGGAAACGTAATCATGAACACATCAGTTTCTGGATCGAAGTCAATCAACGTTGCAGAATACCGAAATGGAATTTACTTTGTGACTGTATCTGCAAAAGGTACTCGTGTGAGTCGTAAAGTAATTGTGAGACACTAAACGTCCTCAAATAATATTGAAAAGCCCTGGTTGTACCGGGGCTTTTTTTTGCCCTAAACTTTAGTTCTCCTATTATAGGAATCTTACCCTAATTGCTAGGATTCATCGAATTACGAGAATCAAATTTAGTGTGCCATCCGGTTTTTCCATATACTAGCAGTATCAAATTAGAATCATGAAGAAACTATACACATTATTACTAATCTCCGTTGGATTCGCTTCTCAATCCTTCGGGCAATTTGGAGCTTACATTCAAGGAGATTTAACCGGCACAAATTACGCTGGAGGCACTTATTCTTATCAGGCCTTAGATACCAGCGAACGAACGATTTACGTTGACTTCGTAAACAACTCAGGTATGGATAGTTTATTTGTAGTTGCGCGTCAAAGAGTTACCCCTGTTCCTACCTCTTGGGAGGATGGGTTATGTTGGGAAGGTAATTCAGGTTTTGGAATTTGTATTGATCCCAGCAATATGAACACTGATTTTTATCAGCTATCTGCAGGAAACGGTGCCTTTGTCGCACCTAATGATTCAGTTGAGTTAAAGGCTCAGATTTGGCCTGATTATAATGATCCGGGGACTTATACTTATCGTTATTATGTAGGAACTCCTAGCAATCCTAAAATGGATTCAATCGATATTGAAATGACTTTGAGTCCGCTTAGCATTCCAGAACCAACGCTAACAGTTGGAATTCATCCAAATCCAGCAACTGACTTCATTAATGTGCAGGCAGAAGGATTTGAATCAGCAGATATCAAAATAGTAGACGTACTTGGAAATACTGTAATGACTTCAACTTTGTCAGGATCTACGAAAATAGATGTTGCAGAATTCCGAAATGGTATTTACTTCGTAACAGTTTCCGCCGAAGGAACGCGTGTGAGTCGTAAAGTTATTGTCCGCCATTAGGACGTTCTCTAAATACATTTTAAAACCCCGCATCTCGACTTCGCTCGATGATCGGGGTTTTTTCTTTGGGTCCTTTTTGCCTACCTTTACGTCAAAGAACGTATTGGAATTACCCACCTACTATATGACCGCGCTAGAGGCTGCTGTAAAGGCTTCCGAGGCTATTCTGGAAATCTACCAGAGTGAGGTGGTGGCAGTTCAAAAAGAGGATGGATCTCCAGTTACAATTGCGGACATCACCTCATCGAAAATCATCAAAGAAATTTTAAACACTACCGGTATTCCCTTGCTGGGAGAAGAGCAGGAAAAAGCTACGTTCGAAGAACGCCAACAATGGAAAGAAAACTGGTGTGTAGACCCATTGGACGGAACACGCATGTTTTTGCGTCGAAATGATGAATTTGCTGTAAATATCGCGCACATAGTTCAAAGCAAATCTGTCTTTGGCATCATTGCAGACCCGGTTCAAAAAAGAGTTCTTTTTGGCGGACCTGAAA
The DNA here is from genome assembly GCA_015665275.1 of Flavobacteriales bacterium. Classification (GTDB taxonomy): domain Bacteria; phylum Bacteroidota; class Bacteroidia; order Flavobacteriales_D; family Crocinitomicaceae; genus UBA4466. The sequence goes on from JADFAL010000009.1 coordinate 3,443, forward strand.
CTGGTGTTTTCATTGCAGCATTTGACGACATAGATCAACAAGAGAAATGGGATTCGACTTCCTCTAGAGATCGCCTTAACAATCCGGTTACTGTTATTTGTTCTCGCAGCTACACGCATGGAAGCGGGTTCAAATACATGCAACAACTGGAAAAACAGTTTGGGGAGTTGAATTACATCTACAAAGGGAGTGCCTTAAAATTCTTTGATTTAGCTGAAGGGCGTGCCGAAGTCTACCCAAGGTTTGCACCTACTATGGAGTGGGACATTGCTGCTGGTCAAGCCATTCTCGAAGCTTTGGGAGGAAGCGTTGTTACGGTAAAACACAATCGACCCTTGCGCTACAACAAGGAGGAATTATTCAATCCCAGGTTTATTGCAAAAACTAAAGCCTTGTTGAAAGCATGAAAAAGGTACTTCTTCTTCTTGCGTTATTTTGTTCCGGCATGCTACAGGCCCAGGTAAGTCTTGTTTCGCCCCAAACGTTCTATAAAGACCAAACGTTCGCGAATAAGCAATCAAATCCATTCAATTCGGGAGACTTCTTTCCCTACACGGAAGCGTCGTACGATCTAATGGCGGTCATTAACGATTCTTCGAAGCAGTATTACGACGTCACCGAAACATTGTTTAAGAAGCACCTTTTCGAATTGAAAGGCGATAGCTATTACCTAACGATTTCCCCCACCTTCAATTTTTCTTTTGGAGCAGATTTGGATGATACTACTAATACACGTTTAACTCGTAATACCAGAGGATTCCTAATTGAAGGAGACCTGTTAGAAAAAGTTTCCTTTTCTACCTCCTTCTATGAAAATCAGGCAACATTTGCACGGTATGCAAGTCAATATTTCTCAGATGCCGGAGAATTGTACTTGAATCAAAATGGATATTTCACTCAAAACGCCGTCATTCCGGGAGAAGGTCGAACAAAGGATTTCAAAGAAAACGGTTTCGACTTTGGGTATGCAATTGGAAACGTGGTATATCAGCCGTGGAAGCGAGTTACTATTGCCGTTGGTAACAACAGTCACTTCATTGGTTCCGGGCATCGATCCCTGCTCCTTTCGGACAATTCGTATTCAGCACCCTATTTTCGAATCGACTGGCAAGTTCATGAAAAATTCCAAGTACGCGTATTGCGTTCGAAACTGTTGAACTTGCTTCGAAGACCGTTATCCACTTCGGCTGAATCGTACTATGAAGCGAAAGGATACTCGGTGAATTACTTAACCTGGGCGCCAAACGAGAATCTTACTATTAGTTTGTTCGAAGGAGTAATATGGAATCGAGGCGATTCCGTTTCGTATCGATCTGCACATCCCCTATTCTACAATCCAATTCCCGGAATTGCGGGATTAATGGGTTCTGATGAAGTCAATAGTATGATTGGATTGAATGCATCGATGCAATTAAAAGATGTACATCGACTCTATGGTCAAGTTGCCATTCCAAATTGGTCGTTTGATCGCACGGGATTTCAATTCGGTTATCGAGGATACAATTTCTTCGGTCTGAACGACTTTATGATTCAAGGAGAGTTCAATTACATTCCGGAAGAAATGTACGCTTCTCAAAATCCACGATTGAATTATGTTCATTACAATCTTCCAATTGGACATATTAGAGGTGATGGAATTCAGGAGATTTTGATTCGATCAAACTATGAGTACAAGCGTGCTTACGTTGACTTGCTTGTCTCGTATATGATGCTTCGCAATTACAATCCGCGCGGATTATTGCCCACAAACGCCTTGATTGACCAAGGGACTGAAAGTTCCTTCAATACAACCAATATTCAATTGGAATTGGGATATCGATTCAATCGGAAACTGAATTTCAGTGTTTTTGCACGAAGTGTCATCCGAAGATCAAGTCAAGTAGATCCTGTTAACGGTACTATTTTTCAGATTGGAATGCGTACCGCTTTGTTGAACCAATACGATGATTTCTGATGGGTAAGTTCTTGCTAACATATCTGTTCGTTGTCATTGCCTTCTTTGGGAAAAGTCAGCAAACGACGGATTCTATTTCCGTTATTGTTACTGATTCAGTGGGCCATAATGATATCTTTAACGTATACGACCAGGTTTCGTACAAAGGAAGAATTCGCTTCTATAACTTTGACACGGACCTTTTACCTTCTAATCGATTTGGGCTCACTACCCATCATTCAATCAAGCCCATCACCATGGGAGGCTATCAAACGTATCCGGGGATAATTTCTAAGGAGACGAAATGGAAACCACTCTTCGATCTCAATGGATTCGGGAGCAACCCTAACGGCAGCGATTTCGAACAGGGTTATCGCACTGGCGCCGGAGTGTATTGGCGAGGTCATTATAAGGATAAATGGAATTTTCATCTAGCAGGTGTTGCCGGAGTGTATGACGGTGATTCATCGTACATGCCCCGATCTTATTTCAACTGGCAGGAAGGTAATACGCGCTTGTACACGGACATTCGCAGTCGGATTTCATTTTCACCGAATAAGGTTTTCAATTTCCAAGCGGGATTGGATCACAATCATATAGGTGAAGGATCGCGGTCATTGTTCATTAGTGATTACGGCAATCCCTATCCATTTGGAATGATCAAAGCGAACTTCTGGCGCGTTGAGTATACTGTATTGTATCAGTTCATGCGCGAGGGAATGCCGGGAGATTATCAGGGTAAATTTGCCTCTTCGCATCATATCTCTTTCAATGCTGCAAAATGGTTGAATATTGGAGTCTTCGAAACGGTAATTTTCAATCCTTCAGATACCTTGTTAGGTCGAGGCTTTGAAGTTGAATATCTCAATCCAGTGGTGTTTTACCGACCTCAGGAATACTCTCTGGGATCTTCCGATAACGTTCTTCTCGGACTAGACCTTACGGCTCGACATAAAAACTTCACCTTCTACAGCCAATTCATTATTGATGAATTTTTCCTAGCAGAAATTCGTGCTAGATCTCAATGGTGGGCCAACAAGTATGGTGGGCAATTTGGGGTGAAAGCCAATTTCCGAACAGGGAAGGATGTTTTCTTCGTAAGAACTGAAATGAATTTTGTTCGCCCCTATACTTACGCGCATTTAAACGACAAGTTGAACCATGGGAATCAAGGAAGACCGTTAGCACATCCGTATGGGGCTAATTTTGCCGAAATCTTAGGTGAGGTTCGTTGGGGTCGTGGCAATTGGCGCGGGCAATTCTTCGTAAATTATGCGCAGCGCGGTGGAGATACGGATAGTTTGAATTACGGCGCCGACATCTATCTTCCATATATCAATCGCCCATACGAACGTGGACACTTTATTGGTCAAGGAATTGCCTCCAACACATGGTTGTTCCGATGGAGAATCGCCTATAAATTGCAAAAATTGTATGGAGCCTCGTTGTTTGCCGAATACAATCTAAGGTATACCGTACAAAATAATAATGTACAGCATTTGTTCTCAGTTGGGCTTCGCTCGAATCTTTGGAACGACTATCGAAACTACTAAGAATCCAATTCTTCTGAGACTACTCTCTTTTTGATTTTCATACTAGCGGTTCATTTGCTCGGTGCGAATCGCATTTCGTACTTTATTGTGTGAGTTAAGCATTCCTATTTTAGTTACGTTTCCTAAAAGTTAAAACCCAGCCTTTCCGCAATATCTCCCGCTCTGCATGGTTGAAGAAACATACTTTAACACGAGATGATATGAACAAATCAATGTACGGATTGGTAGTGATTATGCTAACCGCCACTACTCTTTCGGCTCAAACAGAAACTACAGAGAAATCACCTAATTGGAAATTTAGTTCCATTGGAGTTAACTACGGAAGCGTTTATGATCGCTACCAAGAAATGAGTCTAGATATGATGTATGATTTCACCAAAAACCCAGCGCTTTTAAATCGAGATCTTTCTGGGCTGTATGAAAACTTATATCGAGAATCCTCCGGTGTTCGCTTTGGACTCCAAACAACTTTGACTGCTCAACGACCTAACGCTACTATCGGTCACGAAATTCGATTAGGAGCATCTTATTCAAGTAGAGAACCTATGATTTCTTATTCCGATCCTTTTGATATAATGCAGATGGAGGCTCGCGACGAAATTATCTACTGTAATGTGGTCAATGAAATTGGATTGGATGGAGCCTATATTTTACGCAAGTCGTTCGGTAAAAAGGGATGGTTCAGTGCATACACCGGAGCAGGAATTTCACTAGGCGGAGCATTCAACAGCCAACTTGTTGTGATGGAGTGCTCATACGACGAAACTGGGCTAATGGTTTCTGACACGGATAGTTTCTACGATGCAAAATCAAGCATGTTTACGCGCCTTCAAGTTCCAATCGGAATACAATTTACCATGCTTAAAAAGGTCAACTTCAATATTGAAACTGCAATAGGTGTTGGAGCGCAAAGTGTTTTCGGAGGGCGAAGCTATTTCATGCCTGTATCCACCGGATTCCGCCTTGGACTTTCTTACAATCTCTAATTAATATCGAGAGGTTAATTCAGGAAACCTGTGGTCTTCGGATCACGGGTTTTTTTATTTAATAATCCCACTTCTTGCGGAAGGAATCGTAGAAGTTGATTCCGAATTTATACCGTATTGCTGCCGATTCGAAATTGTTATCTGAAGCCACGGCATAGAATCCAACTTTGAACAATTGCTTTCGAATTCGGAACATGCGCTCCAAGCCAACATAGAATTCAATTTGATTGAAGTTCGATTCAGGTACCATAAGCAATCCGCCACCAATCGTTTCCTCCAATCCCAGTTTATTAATCCCCCAAATTTTGTTTAGGAAGAAGCCATTAAAATGGTGGATGAAGTTGGCTTGCAAAAACGAATTCGAAGTGTTCAAAGCAGTATCCAACATCTGCAAGGACGTTACCGGATTCGAGAAGAACCAACGGTCTGAAGTTCGGAAAAATCTATTTTCAATCAATCTTAAATCTGTCTTTTTCAAAAACGATCCTGCGACCAATTTAGCTTCAGATTGCCCAAGTCCTTTTAAATCTATGCGATCATGGATGCCCAATTCGAGGTAATCAAAATCCGATTGCGCCTGAAAAACATTCGGATATCCCTTTCGATATAACAAGGACAATCTTGGCCACTTATTACTAGTAATGTATTTCTTACCCTTCTTAATGATATAGCGTTGTTGGAAATAATACGCTATTTCAACCTCGGTCATAAAGGTGTTATAATCATCGAAAGGAGTCGGTTGTTGGAAATTGCCAAAAACGCTATTCCACTCTGGAAATGCCAAACTATCGATGGAACGTCTGCGAGAATACAACATGTTGGTGGCTAGATAGAAGCCGTTAAATACTTCGAAATCATGTTCAATGACGAATTTTTGATTCCTTACGCGGTTTGCAGGTCCTAAAGTTCCTTGAATGCTTTCATAGGTATTTACGAAATCGTAGACGTCTCCTCCTTCAACGTATAATCTCGAAAAACGCAAGGGATCATAGGTAAAACCGATTCCTAAACTTCCTTTGATATCCTTATTTCTGAATCCATAGTCAATTCTTGGTCGGAACTCAATTTCCTTATTGTTGTCGAAGCCTTTGCTGTAATACATTCCCAGTGCATGCCTCCATCCACCTACTCCAAACGGAATCACCTGCTCGATTAGCGGCGTAAATCGAATCGTTTGTTTTTTGTACGTATTCCTGAACCCAACACCGTTGAATAGGAAGTCCCAAATGGTCAACGTATTATAAATGCTGTCTTGCATCAATAAGAATTCTTCGCTCGACTCGTATGTATAAATACTGTCTTGTTTTCGAATAAATTCTTTGGCACCATCACTCAGTTGAAAGGGTCTCAAGTTCGCCCAATAGGTGGTGTCCTTATCAAAAGCATCGGGAACATAACTTCTCGTTTCAGTCCAAAAACTTCTTTCATCAGTGCTGTAATCAAATTCATAGTCCAAGTGCGAAACTTGAATTTTACCATGAATGAAGTTCTTCCCTTCTTTGATTCGATAGATAAATTCTCGCTTCTTCACCGTTGGGCGCTCATCAATCATTTCGTACTGCGCGACAATTCGCATGTCTTTGAAATAGTGCATCACTCCCGCATTTACTCCCAATTCATATGAGACAGGAGCAAGAGTTGTGAGATTGATGTACAGTGTTCCGTAAAACAGTCCTTCCTGCTCAAATATTGGCTCTACACGCACCTCGGCAATTTCAAATCCATTCTCGTAAAAAGAACCTTCGAGGTAGAAATTGTAATTGAGCAAAGCATTGTATGCCATTGGGGAAATCAACGGGCGCTGCGAGATCAGTGGAGAATTAATATAATTTCTAAAAATGTTGATGTCGGCATCTTCCAAACCGTTGATTAGTACGTACGGATTCGTTGGCAAGGATCCTTGCTCCCCTAGTTCATCATCTCCAAACGAAACGGAAACCTCAAAGGAGCTATTTGCTTTCTCTGTATAATCGCGATAACCTTTAATAACGTCCTTGTAGCGATTCATCGACTTGTAATACGACTGCCCTGACCATTCGGTAATGTTCATAGTTTGCATGTTCAATGGTGATTCATCGGGAATCGTATCGGAGGTATTTTCGGTTCGCTTGTCGAGTGATGTAAAGCAATAGGTTTTACAGGTGTAGAAACTTGTAGCATCTAGAAATTCGCCACGCTTATCAATGACCTTTTTCATGAGTTCTTTTCCGCGCTTTTTCTTACTAGTTGCTTCAACGGTCACCTCTCCTACTTCGAGGGTTATTGGAGAAAGACTGGGAGAAAAATATACCGTTCCTGTACTTACGTCTAAAGTTGTGTCTAGCGGTTCATAGGTTGCGGCCGTAAAACGTAGTTCGTAAGACCCTGTCTTCTCAAGTTCCAATTTGAATTCTCCCTTACCATTTGCAATTGTTCCATAACTGGTGCTTTTCACCCAAACTTTCGAAAATGGAATTGGTGCTCCTGTTTCGTCGTTGATGGTTCCCACGACGATCTGTGCATTCAAATTAATAGCAAAGAAGAATAGCAGAAGCGTTATTATAGATTTCATGAGTATAAGTCGTTTGCTTGTAGGACTATTGAATGTACGAAATGTTACACTCGAATAACGTTAAACTACATAAACGGTTCATATACAATAAAAGAGCCCCCTGATGCGGTTAAGATCAGGGGGACTTTTAAACTAAGTGGTTATGTATAATGTTTACGCTGCTACTTTATCGAAAATAGTTTGAACCTCTTTAAAGGCTTTCTTTTGAGAATTCTTCACAATTGCATTTTTGATTCCCGAGGTAATCAACTCAATAATATTTCTTCGCTTCTCCGGATTGGCTCCCAAGAGGGCATTTTTTGTCTTACTCGGTATTACTTGGCTAATTTTAATTGTATCAGCATTGGTGAAATAAACCTTAATCCCATGCATCGAGCTTTTCTTAACCAATAAACATTTTTCCATCTGTCCATTCGCATCCGTTCTCATTTCCCAAGTATCGTATTCCAAAGAACTCTCATAGGGAGTTTCATTGGTTGAATACTGTTATAGCTTTTCTAATGAGTTAAACTCGCTTTTAACCTTTAGGGCTTTTTCCATAGTTGTATCGTTTGTTTGGTTTTTTGTGACTTAGAACTTTACGTTATTCAACAAGAATTCATACTAATCGCGCCAGAACGGATGAACCAATTCCTTGAAATGATTTTCTGAATTGACGTAAATTAAATTGTTGGACAACCAATAGAGAAGTAAATAGAATTCATACTTATAAAGTTCTTTATCGCTAATAGAAAAGGACTTCATTTTTTCAATAAAAGCTTGAATTACATGGTCGGTATCTTCGCCACCTTCCATGCGTACGTAGTCGAAATAATACTGCACTAAAATCAGGTTTCCAATAAACTCCGATCGCTTTTCTAGCGTATTCAAATAAGCTTTTACCTCCACTTCACTTCCTCCCCATTTTGGAGAAATGGCAGAGAAGTAATTGAAGTTTAATTCAGCATGGTCCTCATTGCCTTTTTCAACTTCTAAAAAAGTTTGATGAATCGTATTTCTATCAACGTCAATGGCCTTATAGATTTTTAGCAAAAGAGCATTGACATTCGCCTGATAGCTAGAATCTTTCCCAATGCGCAAGAGCAACTCTTTCGCCTGGTTAAGGTAATCCTTGTAGATTCTTAAGTTTTTCTCAGATACTTCATCAATGGTCTGCCTTCCTCGTGCCTCCCACCCTTTGAATACACATTGATAGGCTTTAACGATTTGTGGGAGCGAATTGGTCGGTTCTTTTGTTATCCATGCTTCTATGGCGTCAGGGTTAGCATATTGACCTAAAGAGCGAAATCCGAACGAAATATAACTTGGCTCAATACTCTCAAAGGATGCCTTCACCTTATCAAATTGATTGTTGTTTACATCTTCAATCAGTTGTTTTAAGTGCGCATCATTTAAATGGTTGATTTCTTCATATTTGTACCGATTTTTGACACGGTCAATTAAGTTGTCAATCGGGTCGAATTTTAAGTATTTACTTAGAAGTGCCAATACTCCAAAGCCAACAAGTGTCCAAGCTATTATTGGATACTGTTCTATTAAATCAAACATGTTTAAACTCTATTATATAGTGCGAAATAAGCGTTCTGCTCAGCTCAAAAAGAAAGAGCCCCTTGCCAAACAAACATATGTAAAGAAGCAATAACTATTCTTAAATGGAAGGGGACAAAAGGGGGGGCAAGCTTACAACACACTACTAATCAAACGAGTAAATTAATTACATAGAGAGTCCTTAAAGTAAGCAGTGATCTTTTAAAATCGTGATAAGTAATTGCTGAGTTCAATTGAACTGGATAGTTCTAATTTTTTCCGTACTCTACTTTTTGCCTTCTTGACGCTGTTCGGCTCAATCACTAGGATCTTGGCAATCTCTTTTTGCGAATATCCAATTTTGATTAGTGTCAGGAGGCGTATTTCTGATTTAGAAAGGTCAGGATGTTTGTTGAATAGTTGCTCGTAAAAATTTGGGTTCAGAGCACCCACTTTCACCTTAAAATCTTCCCATTCTTCATCTGTAGAAAGCGAATTCTCTAAAAGTTTGAATATGCCCAGTAATTCTGTTTTATCCAGTTTGGAATTTGATTGTGCCATTGAACTTAGATCCTTTTCTGATTTTGTCGCAGCAAGGCTTAAGGCTTCCTGATACTCTGCCAATTCACGTTCTAAAGTTGCTGTTGACCGTATTTTTACTTTCACAAGTCTCCCAATAAAATAAGTGAAGCCAATAAACTCGAGTATTGTTCCCGTTTTGATGTAGAAGAAAGGTTCACCTGGTAGCAATTGGAAATGACCATCAATAAGACCGATGGCAACAAAAAGAAGAAAACCTAAAAGAGGAATTAGATAGTATTTCAATTCCAGCTTCCGCTCTTTTCTTGAAAGCCAAATTGACACTAAAATTAGTAGCAACCAAACAAAAGAAAGTACATTTTCGAAATAGTGTAATTGACCTATTGAAGTTTGGAAGAAAACAAACTGGTATACCGTTGTTCCTCCTAAAACTGCCAGTAGCGTCATTTTTAGAAAGTAAAAGTACCTTGGCGCAACGGTCTTAATTTCCAAGAAATTTGCCGTGTATACTAATAACGAAAATACCCATATTCGAATCAGAATGAATATTATATGATCTACGTAAAGTTTGTCAAGGTTTAGGTAATGTATATGTCCTTCCAGTCCTAAATACATTAGAAATGTGGCAAACATGTAAAAAACGTAATAGGAATAAATCTTACGTTTTAGCATGCGCCATCGGTATGAGTTTAATATTAACAGAACCACAATTGCTCCTAAAAACACAAGACTCCAAACTATATTCTGATTGATGAACAGGGTGTACTCTTCAAGAGACATTATTTCGGGAGTAGCATCTAACACTCTTCCATCGCTTGTAACGGCAATAATGAACGTTGCCTTCTCATTTGGCAGAAGGTCCATTCTGAAATTTGGGTTTACATATTTAAACGACCGATCGTCCCCCCTTTTACGTATCGAAAATAGTTTGTCCTTTATTATGTCCTGATTTGTTGAATCTACTTTAATGAAGCGATAACTTCGATTAATAAAGTCATTATTCGTAATCATGTAGGCCGCCGGGCGGTCGCCATTCTCTACTTCAAGCTTAATGAAAGCATGACCTTAATAAAAACCTAAGTTCAAATCGTCAAAGGATTCAAAATTTATTTCGTCAAAGGTTTCTGCCGTCGAATCCACATCAATAGCAGCTTGAAAAGAGTATTCTAAATCAAGTTCCTCGGGTTTAGAACAAGATGAAAGAAGAAGCACCAAGACAAGAAGAGCGTACGACGATGCCTTCGCAATTTTAGTCAAAATTAAGTCAGTTTTATAAGTACTCAGTAAGTAATTCTCGGCTTCAAATGTAACGAAAACAACAGCCTAAATTTCAAAGAATAAAAAAGCCCCCTGATGAGGTTGAAATCAGGGGGCGTCACGTGATGGTTTGTAGGTTAGGTATCCATGTAACTCAGTTATAAACCAATCACGTGCTTTACTTCCACTTCGGTGATTTTCCGTTCTTCCCCGTTTTTAGTTAGGTAGGTTCGGTGAACAAGTCGACCGTGAATAGCGAGTTCATTCCCAATCTTTGCGTGGTTTTCCATGAACTGAGCCATGTTTCCCCAGGCAAAAACGCGATGCCACTCGATTCGGGCCTTCTTGTCTTTCATAGTGTAACGGTTCGTTGCAACTCGGAAACGCGCCACCTTGCGTCCATTTTCAAAATTGGTGATTTCCGGTTTCGTGCTTAAACTTCCAATCAGCGTTATGTGGTTCTTAAGTGTTTGCATAATGTGGTTAGGTTAATTTATAAGATTACAAGATCATTTACTTCTACTTCCGAGACGAAGTGGCGCTGCCCGTTGCTATGATAAAATCGAGTGGTCAACTTTCCTTCAACGGCCAACTCCAATCCAACATCCCCTAATTCTTCAAGTACCTTTGTCCAACGTCCCCAAGCACAGATTCGGTGCCAATGACTTTTTTCTTTTGGATTTCCGTCACCGTCTAGATAAGTGTCATTAGTTGCGATCGTAAATTGCGCTACTTTTCGGCCGGTTGGTAAAACGTAAAAGCGAGGTTGAGAAGTTATTTTTCCAATGAGATTTACATGATTCATGTGATAGTGTTTAGTGGTGAAAAAAATAGAGCTGGAAGCAGGAATTTCTGTTCCAGCTCTTCGAATGAGAACTTCTTTCGAAGTATCGATTTCGGGACTAGTCATCCTTTTTAGTTCCGAGTGCTAGAAACTCATTCATTTCGATTTCCGTCCCGAAGCGTTTTTCACCCGTCTTCGTTTCGTAACTCTTATTCACAAGTCGCCCTTGCACAATCACTTCTTGTCCTTTGTTCAAGATTTTTCCTACGAGATCGGCTGTCTTCCCCCAGGCAATAATGTTATGCCACTGTGTCTGGTCCTGCCATTCACCGGTTTTATCCTTGTATCTCTCGTTTGTAGCGATACTGAATCGCGCCAACGTTTTCCCACTCTCAAATGTTACCAACTCAGGCTGCGCTCCGAGGCGGCCAATCAAACTCACTTTGTTTCTTAATGCGTTCATCTGTACAATTTTTAGAACTAAACTTTATTTCTGTGTCACTTATCAACCCATTCGTTGACATCGACAGGGCAAAGGTGCAGTGGCATCCAAACATTATCCGGGTATTTGTCATTTTCTGTCGACTGTTTTTCGTTTGTAACCGTTTATATTCATTTATAATACCGAAAACATTGATTCATAACCAAATGGTTATATAGTTATATGGCTCGAAAAAAATGGTGCTTTATTACAAAAACCGTGCAGACCGACCCAGTATCAGCCGTAAAAACGTTTCTAATTCTAAACGTCTACTAACACTTCACAACCGACCTGCGCGAACATTCATTTTGAAAATCCATAGTCACTGCGTAAATTGCTCATATGAAAGGATTTAGTATACTACTATTCACAGCTGTCGCGCTCGTTAGCTGTAAGAAGAATAAAACACCAGAATACCCAGACTGCTTTGCGCAGGTAAATGCTACTCATACCTCTCAGATATCATTTGGTGCTGGTCAAGTAGTTTACCTTTCAGATACAAGCGCGATGGTATTCTATATGGACGACGAAAACTTAAACATCGGCACGGCCTGTTCTAACCTTTCAACAAACGATTTAAATGCTAATAGCTATATCCAATACGTCGAATGGCAATTGCATCCAGATAGTATTCCTCCAGAATTAGCTTCTGATGTTGTCTACCCGAACACCAGTTCTTCTCGATGGTGGCCTGTAACTAGTGGGAATGTAAGATGTTCAGTATCCAAAGAAGCTGACAAGCGTGAGAATTCAGAATGGTATCTCGTTTCCTTCGAGTTAACTAATGGCGTTTTTAATAGATCTCAAGACGGATTGCCAAATGTCAATATCACCAACCTGGTAGTGAAGGATGCTGATCAAATTTAACCTCAAAGCCTAACCCATGGAATTTACTTTAACAACAACCCTGAACGCCAGAGCAAAAGAAGTCTACGATGCTTGGCTAAACAGTGAATCACATTCAGAAATGACGGGTGGAGAAGCAGAAATTCATAATGCAGTTGGTGCCTCATTCTCGGCCTGGGATGGCTACATTGAAGGACGCAATATTGCGCTGGATGCGAATAAACGAATTGTTCAGTCCTGGAGAACTTCCGAATTTGAAGAAGGTGAAGAAGATTCTCGAATCGAAATCCTGTTTGAGGAATCAAATGATCAAACGAACCTAACGCTGATTCACACCAATTTGTCAGAAAATGGCGAACAATACATCAACGGTTGGAAAGAGCATTACTTCGCGCCGATGCAGGAGTATTTTAATGGAAACTAAAAAAGGGCCACTTCTCAGCGACCCTTCAATTCTATAGTTGAATTTGACTATTTCTTTGTTAGAATAGCATTTAATCTAAACTCGATCACAGGTGAAATAGATTCATCCTCTTCCTCCTGAGGCTCGAACAATGGAATACCAACGCTTGAAAGGTCAATAGAGAAAGGTCCGCTAATTTTAGCTCCTTGTTCATCTGCATTTACACTCACAGCAATTGATGACTTCACCTCTTTTCCAAGAACCGAAAGCGTTACATCTAACATGCCTTCTTTATACTCTCCCAACGTAACAGTTGTATTCGCAAATTGTGCCACATTGAAAACATCCTCAGCTCCCAAATGTCCTTGCAATTTGTTCTTGTATTTATCTGGCATTCCTTCGTCGGTAACTGCTATCGTTGTCATGTCCACCACAAATGAACCTGATTCTACAGCATCTCCTTGCATAACTAAATTTCCTTCAGAGAAGTCAATAGTTCCAACATGGAATTCGTGTTCTCCTTCAGTTCCTTTCCAAGTCAATGACGATTCCTCCTTATCAAGCGTATAACTTACCGATTCCACGGTCATTTCTTGTTCTTCTTTTTCACCCGATTCGTCGTTTGATTCTGTAGTATCTTCGCCCACACACGACGCCATTAAAAAAGTAGCTGCGCAAAAAGCAATAAATGCATTCTTTTTCATACTCAAAGTTGTTTTAAGTTTCAATTATTGTCGACGTAAATATAAGTTATGCTTGATGAAGTAATGCAAATTCTCAGCAGAATACCCCAATTACGGTATCCATGCTATAATTCACAGCGTGTTATCAGAAAACAAACAGCAAAATAGTTTAGTTACAGCTTCAGGCCAATGAAACAGCTCTTTGATCACTAACTTTAGAATTCACGAAAACCAACACAATGAAACAATTCGTCCTCATTTCCATCCTTTTTATTTCAAGTTTCTCATTTGGTCAGGTCATTGAAGAGAAACGCGGTTACGACCCTCAAATCGGAGTGTTAGTTTCCATGCTCGATGACTTAAAAGATCCTGTAGAAAGAAGCGTGATGAACTTAGATCAGGAAGGAACTGATTTCCTGTTGGATTCGAACGCAAATCGAGTGGGAGCATTGATTTTGCATTTGGCCGCCACAGAGAAATACTATCAACTGTACACCTTCGAAGGACGTGGATTCAACAAAGACGAATCGATGTGGGAAACAGCCCTGAATCTTGGGGAAACGGCTCAGGAGGAATTGGTCGGAAAGCCTATTGATTATTACCTGGATCTTTGGGAAGATGTGAGAAAGGAGACCTACAAACTGTGTGACGTCAGCAAAAGGTGAACTAGAACGAGCTTAAACTTAAGATAGAGGTTTAATATTTATATTAACCTTTAAATCGACCAGTAATGGCACAACAAGGATTTACATTAGAGAAAGAAATTACAATCAACATATCAGCAGCAGACCTTTGAGAAATGGTTGGCCCCGGTTTCGTAGAAGTATACAAATGGTCATCGAACGTAGACCACGCAGAAGGTTCAGGATCGCCTGAATTTGAAGGAGCTGTTTGTAGCGAGCGCGTTTGTAACGTAAACGTAAAAGGATTCGATAAAATCAGTGAGGAATTGACAAAGTATAATGAGTCAAACATGAACTTGGTCTACGCCGTTAAAGAAGGCATGCCCGGTTTCGTTACCAAAGCTGTGAAAGATTGGACAGTTGTTGCAGTGGACGATACGCACAGTAAATTGATCATGAAGGCAGAATTCGAATCGAAAGGTTTGATGGGTAAAATGATGAACGGAATGATGCGTAAAAAAATGGCTGAAACTGGAGAGATGTCTCAGGAGAAGGCAGAACGCGTTGCACAATTGGAAAAGAAAATGAAAAAGGCGGCTTAAAACACAATTCGTAGTATGTGTCACCCTTCGGAAGCGTCCGAAGGGTGTTTTTGTTTGTAGTTAATTAGTACCTTGCTTCAAGCTTAAGTCTATCAAATGCGTCATCTTACCGTCCTTCTTGTTTGCTTCATACTCGCGAAAGCCTCCTTTGGACAAAGAGGTGCTTACGCCACAGACTTGCCTGAAGATAATTCTAGTTTCCTCGCTTTTCAGCTGACATACGGCACCCACATGTACTGGAACAATTTTGCTGATCAATTCAATACTTTCGACGATTACATAGAATTTTCACCGGTGCAAACGTTAGGAATAACAGTTAGTAGCTTCACTTCAAGTCTTAGTGAACAACGATTTGGTTTTCATTATTCTTATGATCAAATTCTTCCTCAAGACATAAATCTTTATGATGCCCTAAGTGCTCGAATCAACGGTTTTAATTTTGGAATTAGCCTAGCATCGTATGATCTTACCTCAAAATCTAAATTCTGTAGTCTCCCAATTGGAATTGGTTTTAATACTGGAAGGCTTCGTATGGTAAGCGAAAACAGAAGATCTCAAAAAAATCCGTACTTCGCACCAGCCGTTTTTTTCAGTCCTAAATTCTTAATTGGTGATTTTGTTATTGGAGTGCGAGCCTCTTATCATTTTGATATTTCAAGACAGACTTGGCGTTCAGTAAATGTAAATGCCGATCAGACACCCTTTACCCTTAATGAGTTTCGCCAAACAGGATTAATCGCCAACTTATGCATTGGTTTTAAGATGTAGTTACAATAGTGGAAGACCTAACTCAATATATCCAATCTTATTTCGATACCCGAAATGATATCGCCGAGCTATTATCTGAGCGATTTGAATCTCAAAAATTGTCTCGAAACGACTTCCATACTTCATTGG
>JADFAL010000017.1 GCA_015665275.1 Flavobacteriales bacterium
GTCTACATTTCAACCAGCAATAACCATTGATGAGGTCATCGAAAGATTGGATGTCATTATTGACGATTCTATCAAGACTAAAAACCGAGCAGGGTATTTCGCCGCTTTGTATCGTAGAGTAACCGCAACAGTCAAAGAGAAGATTGCCGAAGGATATTTTGATGATAATCCGCGGATGGAGAAGCTGGATGTTGTGTTTGCCAATCGATATCTCGAGGCGCATGCCGCTTGGACCAATAACGAGCCCTGCACGAAGTCCTGGGAATTGGCGTTTGAAACGTGTTCGAATTGGCGCCCATTAGTGATTCAGCATTTATTTGTTGGAATGAATGCACATATCGGATTGGATTTAGGAATTGCAGCGGCAATTGTGCAACCAGATGATATTGATTCGCTACATGACGATTTCAATAAAATCAACACCATTCTTGAGAACCTTACCGATTTGGTTCAGGACGAGCTCTCGGAAATATTCTGGCCCCTGAAAATAATAGATAAGCTAGCGGGTGGTGCAGATGAGAAAATAGCTGGTTTTGCTATGGGGATTGCTCGAGATGCCGCCTGGGACGTTGCTTTGGCCTACAGTAAATTAAGCCCTGACGAACATGCGGCATACATTGTCAAGCGAGATGAAGAAGTGTTTAATTTTGGGAAGAAAATTGTAAGTCCGGGCGTTTGGATCAACATTGTAATAACTGTTTTCCGCATTTTTGAGAGAGGAAATATTGCGTGGAAGATCCGTGTGTTGAATGAAGGGAGCTAGCGACCACGAAGACAGAAAGGTGACATGGATAGAGAAACTAGTCAAATGTACTAGTTAAACACTTTATGATCATTAATTAGTTTTCACTTCTGAATAATTAAGATTCCAGTATCGGATCTGCCGTTCTTCAACGTTGCTTTGAAGTAATACGAACCTGCAGCGTAACTTGAAAGATCAATGCTGGTTTTTTCTAAGACACTCTTCTTCTCATAAATAAGTTGCCCAGTAGAAGAGTACACCTCGATTGTAGTTTCGTAATTCTGACTTATTTCAAAGTGGAAAACTCCGTCAGAAACATTAGGATAAACATGCACAAAACTTTGTTCAAGTTCAATTATGTCAGATGTAAGAGAAACGCAGCGGTCGTCAGGAGAAAGATTAAATGGAGAGAAAGTCAAAGTACTGCTTGTTACAGTTGCAGAAGCTCCAAGGGCGAAACTCGTATCTTGATAGGACCAGTTTGATAGTTGCGTTACATTTCCTGAAAATGGATAAAAACAACTTGTTGCATAAAATGCCGTGTCCATTTGAACCAAACCAATTTCAGATTCCCATAATTTTATTCCAAAACGCGGACCGTTCCCTAGAAATAATGCCCCGCCATTTCCCGTAGCCATTACATCCTGACCGGACATAAAGGATTCGAACGTTTCGACGATCCCACCGTTATAATCGAATACAATCCCATACCCAGGATTACTATTTTCGCGTGTATATAAAAGCGCTGTGGAGTCGGTTATGGTTGCAAATTTCGACGTGCCGTCGGTGAAAGAATCTACATCTCCAAGAGGATCATGCATCCAGTCTATAGCTCCTTGAATATTGGTCTTCATCAACATTCGTTGGACAGTCGTAGATAGATATTTCCCACTGATAAACACACTTGAATCAGTAACGATTAGATCATGAAATTCAGTGTTTGGGTATGTCTTTGTCCAATTTATTACTCCGTCATTGCCCATTTCTGAGAAAAACCCGGTTCGTTGAAAGTTGGTAGTATTATAGGTGTTCCCAATGAGGGCTAACGTGGTGTCCGTTAAAATTTCAATTGCTTCAGTATCAATCAAATTGCTCCATTCCAAGTATTCGTTTGAAATGATGGTTCCGTTCGGTTCCAATACAATTTTTGAAACGCCATTCGTTGGAGCCTTGTTGCCCCAACATAAGACATAATTTGAATCAGATGTTTCAACTATTGTGCTGCTTGTGCAATTGTGATCGCCTCCATATTCAAAGAAAGAGTGCCAAATTTCATCGCCGTTAGCATCCATTTTGAAAAGAAAGGAGTCGTATGTATCATTAATGGAGTTGTACGACCTTCCCGTAAGAAGGAAGCACGAGTCTGTAGTTGGAATGATTTTAAAGACTTCAACAATACTTAAGTAGTTTCCGTTGATTTCGAAATCATAATTCTTCTGCCAAATAATGTCCCCGCTGTCTTTAAGTCTAACAACAAATAAATCGGTGTTCTGGGTTCCTGCAATGAGCGTTCCATTGCCATTATCATGCGTTATAACTTCTGCCAAGTAGCCCCCTAAGAGAACTTTTTCATAATCCTGAGAGTACAGAGTTCCAGCTGATAGAATGAGCAACAACGTAATAATTGTTTTCAAGGAATGCAGGTTTTAATTTGTACTGTACCGACGTTTTTGTGGTCAATTAGGTTGGAAGAATGCACAATTCGTATTGCCTCAAAAATCTATAAACAAATTAGATAAACGTAGACAAATTCAACGGCTTGTTCACCAAGTTCAAATGCAAGGTAAAACGGATTTTACGCCCATATTTATCAAAGATGCCAAGGTTCGGTCCGTAAGATTGCACCAACTCATCGGACATCCACATCGGGAAATAAATTCCAAAGATATTGCCTAATCGAACCCCTAGCCCTGCATTCAACGCCACCGGACTCATTGATCCTGAGTTATCTTGAAAAGATCCAGCATCTAAGAAGGCTCCAAACAATCCTGGTTTGAAAGGAAGATCCATGTAAAGGTTCCCTGCTACCATAGTTCCCGTATTGGTTCCGTAGTACGTTGTGCTTTTAAATCCACCCATGTTTTCTATGCGCTGTTGCGACCACGTCCCCATGAACTCATTTCTTCCCATGAAATATTCGTCCAAGAACAAATCCTGCATACCAGTTGCTCCCGAAAGAGAGAAGGAATATGGGAAAGTATTTGAACTTCCAGTGAATACTTCGTGGTAGGTGTTTCCTATAAATCCGCGGATTTCAATCCAACGTTTTTGCTTGTTTTTCAGGTAGCGATATTTGTAGGTTCCCTCAATCATGAAGCGCCCTATTTGATCGTCGTTATTTGAATTGATTTCAGTAATGAATTCATTGCGCGCCTTCCCAACAAAATAATGATCAGGCTTGCTAAATGTGAATGCGTACTCAACATAACCTCCCACGCGTTCTTGTGTAGTTGGTTGTAATACATCTTGTCGATACATCGACTGTACTCGAATAGTTTGAGTGAATGGTTTATCGTCACCGCGATGACCAATTTTTGCTGTCCAATAAGGCAATACCGCTAGATAATATCCATCATTCGCGCGTACGGAAGAGTCTTGTTTGAAAGATTTTACGGACAATCCGAACTTGGAGATTTTAAGATTGCGTTTCGGATAGAAGTTGTAATTGAAATCGGCAACTCCTGATACAAATTCTCTTTTGAACGAGAAGAAAGGGGAAACCAAGTACCCAAATTTATTGAACGGAATTCCGAAGTTATGGAACGTTGGACCAATCATAAATCCGTCGTAAAGGTTACCGGCAATCATTGGGAGCCAGAACAAATTGGTTTTTTCCGCTTCGTTGTCTCCAATAAGGAATTCTGTATTCAATCCTTCCCACTTGCCAAAAAGTCCCGCTTTCTTCCAAGAATTGTTTTGTCGGTTGATTTCAGGAATGTCAATTCCCGGATCGATACGAACCGCGTCGATCTCTGTGTTTTCAAATTGAACCACAGATTTCTTTGCTCCCGGTTCTATCCATTTCGTTTCGACCACTTTACCGTTCGAAAGCGTTGCAACCTCAATTGGTCCGTCTACTTGTCCAATGTTTTTAACGGTTACCAAAACGTTCTCGTCTATTTTTACTTTCTTCAATTTGTAATCGACGTGGTTCGTGGTTTGAATTAAATCGTCGAACAACCAACCCAAATCTTTCCCTGACGCCTTCTCCAAAGAACGACGCATGTCTCCCGGTTGCGGGTGTTTGAATTCCCATTCCGAGTAGTATGCACGCATGCTTTTGTCGAACAATTCATCCCCCAGATAATCACGGAGGTAGAGGAATACCAATCCTGTTTTCTGGTACATCACCACGCCGTAATTTGCAGAAGTGAATTTTGCCGAATGTGTTTCGATTGGTTGATCCTCTCCTAAAGCTGCCACCATTCGATACGAAAGGTCTGACATGTCGTGATGGTCCAAATCATTGAAATGAAAAGCACCTCCCAAAACCATATCCGAAAGCGCTTGATTGTCTGGATATTTGGTTTGCATGTAACGCACTTCATTCAAGGTGTTCATTCCTTCGTCCATCCAACCATGCACACGCTCGTTGGTTCCTAATTGTCCATAGAACCAGTTGTGTCCCACTTCATGTACAATTACTACTTCCAATTGATAGTCGTTTCCAGAGCGCCCTATCACGGTCACATTCGGGTATTCCATTCCTCCACCAGCACTGATGGTTCCGTCTACTGCTGTTACGTTGTTATACGGGTAATCGCCGTTCCAAAGACTGTAATGATACACAGCGTCGTTGAGGTATTCACTTGCTTTGATCCAAAGATTTGCTTCCTTTTCGGTATACATCGCCCAAGAAGTCACCATGCGACCGGAGTGGGGGAGCTCTACTTGACTTTTTAATACATTGAAACGCTTGTCTGCGAACCATGCAAAATCGTGTACGTTTTTCTGTGTGTATCGAATGGTCTTTGTTGATTTGGACGATTCGGGAAATCCGTTTTTCTCCGTCGTATCTCCGAACTTGGTATAATTGGTTCCTTTTTCTACGTTCGTTGCCGTAGTCTGTGCGCGTTCGTTCAAAAAGGCAATTTCTGAATCCGTTTGTAAATCTCCAGTGGCTCCCACAACGTAATTGTCGGGCAGGGTAATAGAAACGTCGAATGAACCGTATTCCGAGTAAAATTCCCCTTGATTCAAATACGGGAAGGCATTCCATCCGTTTTTATCGTATACGGCTGGCTTCGGGTACCATTGTGTAATCTGATATGATTGCTTGATATGTCCCAATCGAGAAATGCTTCCAGATGGAATTTGTACACGGAATGGGGTGCTTACTTTTATCTTCTTGCCAGGGTTTAGCGGGGTGTCTAAAACAAGATAACACACATCGATAAACTCAGGATGGTATTCCCATTTCACCGGTTGTCCTCCGACTTTAAAGTCCAATTGGTCGATAAATCCTTTAATTTCCTCGCTTCCGTATTTCAGGATTTGCTTTTTGTTGCCGTACTGTTGTTTCGCGAGAGCCGTCTCTCCATTTTTATAGGCATTGGGCCATACATGCATGTAGATGGTATCTAAAACATCTGGCGAGTTGTTGATGTACTCGAACTCTTCGTATGCATTCAGGAAATGGTTTTCGTCATCCAGTTCTACATTGATGGTATAGTTGACTTCTTGCTGCCAGTAGTCTTGTGAGGTTGCTGTAAATGAAGCAAATAGGGATGTAAATAAGATAGGGAAGGTCAATCGTAGCATTATTCCGTTGTTTGAAGCGAAATTACGGAAATTGGTAGAGTAGCGGAAGGGGAAATGATGAAGAGTAGGAATTGGTGATGAGTGAATTAGGTATACCCATTATAATTAAACAAGTATTGACATCCATCCAATTCAAAATATAGAAATAACGGATTCGTTGACTCCATGAATTGAAGTTGGTTGGAAGTTCGGTCAAATTTGATGTTTAAGGAAACTTCTGAATGATCGAATAACCAAATATTTATTCTCCAACCGAACATATCTTCCAATTCGGATGCATCCAATTTGATTTCCTCAATTGTCATTGTTTCGAAATGATACTTCCAGGTCTCAGGTCTCTCATTATTAATCATATTGCAATAAAAGAACAGCTCTTTTGGAGCAATTTTTTACGTTCGTTGTTGTTGGGTTTAACTTGTATACTCCATTTTTAAGAACACCAATCGCTTCATCAGAAGCTTTAAGAGATTTGTCAACATTAAACAATCTTTTGGTGAAGCCAGTAACATTCGCAATCAAATAACCTCCCAAAATAAGACTAGAAATTGTTCTCACCATTGCCACCTTCTTCTGAGCAAAGGACATGTCCGAATCTATAATTTCCGCCAGTTGTTCTATTCCACTTACGGTCAAGTATATTCCATCAACCAAATCAAGCCCCTCTCCTACGTAGTATACGAATTGTGCGGTTTTACTCGTGCTAGATATTTTAGAGAGTGCTGAAATTACTTTCCCTCCTCCAGCAAGCATACTTCCTACAATATTCATTACTTCCAGTGTGACAAATCCAGCGTCCATATCTCCGTGCTTTGAACGCTCATAAAGATTGGCTGCACCTGTTGCAACACCTAATGTCATCGAAGCTACGATCATATACGTTCCGGCTACTTGTCCACCAGGAGCAAATTCAAGAATTGCACCACCTACAAAGAGTAGAATGGATGCCCAACCAGTGGCGGTTGTGAAGGTTTGCCAGGCAGATTTTCCATCCGTCTTGAAGTACAGGCTGTTCTCTTTAATACCGCCGTCATTTGCTTCAATTTTGATAAAGATGTAACCGTCTGGATAGGTATTTCCAGTTCTAAATTTTTCAAGAGCTTCTGCAGATGAGTTTCCATAGAACTTATAGAACTCCTTATTTGGAAGTAAGTCAACAACGTATTCTCCTTCTGATGGATCTGCACTTTTACCAACATATATTGGGAGTGCCATTTCAACTCCCGTTTCATTGTTAATGTACCCGGTTCGAACAGGAACAGGCTTACCTTTAATAAGCTTAATTTTTTCCTTCGCATTTTTCATCGACTCCTTAACTCCTCTGTATTGAAGCGACTCAGAGCTGGCTAACTCATTAAGTTGAGCATCTGTCCTTTTTTCCAATGTTTTATGAACATACTGGGCAATTTTTCCTGTTGGCTTGCCATCGCTGCCAATTTGTTCAGCAAGAATTAACCTTTTGCCATTAACATCATTAAATAGAAAATGAATATCGTTTCCAGTGCCTTGATATACCATGTTGTATTTCCCAAACTGCTTGCGTCTCGTATTGTCGTACCTGAAATTGGCCATCCCCAACTACGTTCTCCGAGGCCAAATGTTAGTTGGTGAGCATACCAGTCATATGTAACATTGGGTTCAGTTGACTCAATTACGAACCTCGAAGCATCGCCCCATTCGGAAGGGTTGTTTCTACCCGTCATAACAATATGAGGATCAATTCCCTTCCCCTGTTCTTTTGTGACGCCACCAGCAATTTGAATTTTGGTGTATTCTAAATTCATTAAGTAGTCGTCGTATTCCAACGCTGGAGCAATAGAAAGAGCATTCGCTCGCATGTCCGAGACAGAAATTATTCTATGTCGAATTCGAAGAGGGATCAATTTATTAGGGTGAGGATAGTAGAAGAATATGAAATCGTAATAACCAGATTTGGATTCGGTAATGTCTATGAATACAATCTTTCCAGATCGAATCCTTACACTTGTACCTGGTGCCTTCCAAAGCACCTTTTTAGCTCCTGGAGATGAGGTTCCCGTCGCTTGCACAGATTCCATTTCATGTCCAAATTCCGATACAAGTGATTTTCTGATAAGTTTAACTCTGAACGAACCACCTTTGTTATCTTCACCTCCATGCCCGTCTATGCCTGTGACAAACAACCTTCTTTTTATAGAATGATGCTCATATCCATGCTTGTCAACAATAATTTCGAATGCTTTAAACTTCTCTTCGTTACCGAGAATTTTTTTGTAGATGACTTCATAGAAGTTGTCTTCATCGGTCGATTTTCTGTATTTTTTATCATAAATACGCTCTACTCCCAACCAATCCACATTCTTTTGCGAGTTAATATAATCGTACATTGAAACATCACTTTCGCGCGTCTTGATAGCATAAATCTTCTTGGCGACTGCAGTTTGGTATTCCGAAGGCGTTCTCGTTTTACGTTTGGATTTCGGCAAAGATAAAATGTACTGCTTTGCCTTTTCGATAGTTGGTATCCAAAGTCTATGACCGGGTGTTAACTTTTTGCCTTTAATTGTTGGATTAAAATGTTCAATGGCAAGGACAAAGTCTTCGGTAATTATCCAATCTCGGTACTTTCTTGCGATTGAAGACTTCGTTTCTTCTTCTTTAATGTGGTGTAAGAATGCCCCAGCGTGTGGAACATCCAATGTGGCATATACCATGGAGATGTATCCGCGTTCACCCTTATCGGTTTTAATGTATGCCCATTTTTCATTAGGATCGGTAGTCTCCCTGTAAGCAGTAAAGGTTGTGTTAAAAGGAAGTATTTTTATTTTCAGATCACTCGGCCCTTTATAAGAATCCTTGAGGTTCATAACATCCTTTTCTGTGAACGGTGCTTTCCTCAATTGTACTCCTCCTGTACTATCCACAATTCCAGGCTTCTTGACTCATTTAAAGTCTTTACCTCCTTCAAGGTGCTCGCTTAAGGAAATAGGGTTTTGACGATACTCGGATAGAGATTTATCATAACCATTATCCCGAAGAAGTTGATATTCAGCATTAAATTGGCTTTCCGCAATTCTGTATCCCATAGAACGGACTTCACCCGTATCTCTATACTCGGAAATGAGTGTTGAAAATGTTTCAGGAGTGGAGGCAACAAGAGAATCAAATGCAGCAACAGTATTTGCGATGTAGAAACCTCCTTCAGCTTGTGCTTTAAGTCCATTTACACCAATGTGATTATAAACTGTTATGGTCTGGATATTTCGTCTTTCACCTTGGAACTCTCCTTTGACATCTGCAGCCATAATAATATGCCCTTGGAATTCCGATAGTACCACCAATTTTCCGTCAACCAACTGGCTTTTTACCTGCGGAAAAGGGTCGGACGTGGTCCATGCTCTGTTTACCAAGTAATAAATCAGAACTAAATTTGGCCATAGCCCTGGAATCCCCCCGTCTGCGTTGATTTTCCCGCTAAAGCTTGTACCCTTTTCAAAAAAGGCTTTCTGTAAGTTTCTTAGATTGTAACTATCATCACCACTTTCAGACTGTAAACGATTGGTTAATGACCATAGAGTTCCGACCTCTTTGTAAAGTTCTGTTCGCTCATTTATTAATTCTGGATCATCCAGTCTTTGAATACTGACTCCTGCATGCCCTTGTTGAATCGTATGCGTTAACTCATGCGCCAACAAATGCTTGCCGTCTTGCGTTTCAGGATCGTACTCACCATCATTGAAGAAAATATCGTTTCCGGTGGTAAATGCACGTGCACCCAATGTCTTGTTCAACTCCGCAGCAGTGTTATCGGTATGAATTCTGATGTCACTAAAATCATAACCAAAGCCACTTTCCATATCTGCCTTGATAACTTCATCTAACGGTGAGCCACCTCCCTTCGCATTATTAATCTGAGAGGAAACGTCTTCCCCCGAATCCATTGTGCTGGATTTCATTTGAACGTTGTCCGCTTCCTCCGTCATTTCTTCATCCTCCTTCATTTGAAGGTCTTCTTCTGACGAAGTTTCTGCTTGTAATTGCACGGTTGGAGCAGGAACAGCTTTGGGTGGTTCCGGAGTGATTGCCTTCAATTGGGTAGTTTCGGCAGCATCGGATTTGGCCTGAACAGCTGGTTCCATCTCGGTAGCGCTTGCCATTTCCGATTGCATTTGTACATTATCCGATTCATCCGTGCCCATTTCCGTACTCGAAG
Source organism: Flavobacteriales bacterium (assembly GCA_015665275.1). Taxonomy (GTDB): domain Bacteria; phylum Bacteroidota; class Bacteroidia; order Flavobacteriales_D; family Crocinitomicaceae; genus UBA4466. The sequence continues at coordinate 9,693 of JADFAL010000017.1, forward strand.
CATCTTCTTCCATGGCTTGGGTTTCAACGGATTCGTCCTCCATCATTTGGACTTCCTCCTCCTCCTGCATATGCACCTCACTCTCACTCTCTGACTCGCTCTGAAGCTGTACTTCCTCCTCCTGCATTTGCACATCCTCTTCGGGTTCTCTTTGTGCGAGATCGCCAGAACCAACGGTCATTGTTTGAATGGGACGAGTAGGGGCTACCTCTACATTTGGAGTTTCGGATTTCGAGGTAACGGTATCAGCTACGGAATCGGCTTCTTTTTCAAAGGCGTCATCTTTACGACCAACTTTTAAATTTTCTTGAATACCCGCATTCTCACCTTGTCGTTGCAATACAAAGGGTTTTCTCTCTGAATTTTGATTGTTGGGATGGTGCCCAGCATTCTTCTGCTGTTTCGGTGCAAACATTTGCGGATAGTGATTAAGTTAGGGGAGTGCAGTGTATGAATTTCCTTAGAACTTCATACATTTTACCCAATCCGTTGATCTGTTGGTCAAACGAAATCAATGGAATAGTAATTTAGGAATTCTTAATTCACGTTCCTAGCGCTTAACATTCTTTTAAGCACATGTACGGTATCTTTTACGTATTTGTACTTGATTTCCTACAATTAGGCAAAGATGGTTAGTGATCCTTTTTGCTTGATCAAAAAGAATGAAAAAATCAAGGAGGGCTTCAAGCCGTTCGGCTCATCATCTTTAAGAAGTACAACTAACGAAGGAGTGGATGAGGCATCCAAACGACAAGCGCCTCCGCTGTTCTACTAATCTTAAAAATGATGCTTATTTCCTCACTTCGGAAACATCCCAAGAATTCCGTTTCGAAGGCTAAATCTTTCCGACGAATTTGTTTCCCAATGTATCCATCAAAACATCTGAAGGGGGCATTATGAGCGTTTGGGAAGATGTGAATGCCGACCAGCATAGTTCAGCGTTTGTTAGCTGTTTATCGTAGCAAAAAAAAGCCGGTCGCTGAGGTTCTCGAAGCGCCGGCTATTAGTATTGTTCAAATGCCGGTGCATTTCGAGAGTCTCGATGTACCGACCAGTTTTCTAGTGCATTTGCTCGTCTTCCTGGTTTTGCTCTGGTGGGAAGATTTTCTCAGCATCTTGCACATCTTGCAGTTTATCAAACAAGTCTTCCAATTGTGAAACTGTCAATGAATACGCAATGATCTCATTCTTATCGTTGAGAATCCAAACTTTCGGAGTTGCGAAAATATCGTATTGCTGCTGATAATTCAGCGACTCTAATGTTGTTTCCGTCAAAAGCTGACGCAGTTTTGGTTGCCCTGGAGTTTCATCCATAGCGGCTTCTTTCATGGTGTATGTGAGTGCCACGTTGATGAATTCAAGGTTGTTCTCTACGATAAACTTCTTCCACTTATCAAACAATTCTTTGCTATCGGCTTTACCGATTGCGAAAACTTCAATGTTTCGATCGCGCCATTTCTTCTCATACAAAGTCTGAAGTTTTGGCGTAATCTTCTTACAGTGCCCACATTCTGGATCCCAGAAGTACAATACCTTATAATCGTTATCCAGACTCATGAAATCATGGTACACAACGTCCGTTGTATCGTGCAATTTAATGTTTGGTGGTGTTGCCCCCATTACGAGGTTGAAATGCGTATTTACGTTATCGCACAATTTCAATCGCTGGGATTCCTTTGTCCAATGTGCCGCGCTCTTTCCATCCTCACCTAAAACGCCTTTGAATACGCGATCTCCCAATTTGAATTCCGTTTCGTCTCCACAGTAATAACGTTTTCCAAGGTAAACATAGACTTTGTTCATCCCCATGATTTTGCTCTTACTGTAATTATTTGTTAAGGTGGAAACGCAGTATTGGAAATAATCCGATTTCAAGTCAAACTGATCAATGAAGTCAAACGCCTCTAAAAGGATGGAGTCCCAATGTTGCAATAACATCTTTTTACTGAAGTAATAATCTAGTTTTTCTCCGAAGATTTTGGTGCGCACCAATCGATCATCTGTCAAATCAATGTTGTCCCAATAATGCGCTTTGAAGTATTTGTATCGGAAATTTTCGTCCAGTGGTTTTCCTTCTTCATCTACCGGGCCATCAGGTACTTCAACTTCGAACGACATTTTCAAAATCTTTGTGGCGAGCATATCGCTATGCTTTTCCAGTAAATTGTTGCGGAAATCTTCCACCTCTTTGTTCATTGCCTCAATCTTCTCCTGGAGGGCTAGCCATTGCTCAGACCCTTCGTCGTGATTTTGTTGGTCTTTGCGGAATTGATCTACAAGAGGGCGGCGTGTACCAATCATCTGCACGTAACCATAAAACAATTCGTTCTCCTTGGATTTCTTTGCTTCCGCGTTCTGCATGAAGTTCGGACCCTTTGAACGAATATCGACGTCTTCATCACCACTGAAAACAAACTCCAATAGATTTTGGTTGGGAATGTACAATGCCAACATTCCGCCTTTTTGTTTTGAACCATCAAATGTTACGGAACCATTGACCATTTCCGCCGTATCTGCGTAAAATAAATTCGTTCCGAAATACTTCACTAGATGGACAGTAGTTTCGTTTTCTTGACCGTCAATTTTAAAGTGAATCTTCTGTGCTTGAGCCTGATACCCAACTAACACCAACAATACAATCAATAATTGCTTCATATAATTCGTTCTATTTTCTTCAATCAGTCTGCTACACAAAGGTAACAGCTACATTTAACAGTTTCTTGTTTAGACGGCAAAATCTTGTGTCACGATGCGCATCTGAACCGCGTTAACATTATTTTAACGTTAGTACTCCGCGTAGATTCCTTTTCGAGCCGTAATGAAACTTGAAAGCATGAAAAACGCGTAGGCGAGAATCAGTGCACCAAAACTCCACGTAGTCATGCTGTTATCGATATATACGCCACCGTCGGAGAACATTTCATCCAACCATGTTTTTAACCACGCAAAGGTTAGGAACGCAACCAAAATAATGTTTGCGAAGATGATGGAGAAATACATGAAAAATTTCTTCACCAACGATTTTGGATGGTACCCAATGCGCATTAAGGTTCTAACCTCGTATAAGTTTCGCGTGATCAACAATTGCATGTACTGAATGAGTACAAGGCACGAAACAAATACTGCGATGATAGAGATTCCGATAACAACTAAGAACAGGGTTCCTACAATACTTTTCAAACGACTCAAATCCATTTCGGACTTTGCAGATTCCAATCCATGTTCGTTCATATATTCTTCGACTTTCCCGAATTCTCCGTCTTTACTGGAAATCATGAGTTGTGTAACCTTCTGTTCTTCATCTGGAGAGAACTTTTCGTTCGCATATCGCATATAATCTCCCGGAACCAGAATGGAAGCCACTGAGTTTGTGAATCCTACGATGTATGCCCGATGTGATTCTTTCTTTTTCCCATCCGGACTTTCCAAAGTTAACTTGAAACCAATGCGTTTGGCCAGGCTTTCTGAAACCTGAGGAATTCCTTTAGAGGCCATGTATGTATTTAGCATCACCATGAATTGTCTGGGTAATACAATTGGAACGTGGTCGTCGCCTTCTTTCCATTGCCATTTTTTTGCTTCCAAGTCTAAGAAATCGGAGTCAACAGTTTGTACAAAGACATCTGTGCCAAAGGCCACTGGAATTTTGTTGTCGTCCTTTTCAAAATATAGGCTGCGAGAAACAACGGGTTGTGCATTGCTTACAAAGGGTAGCGATCGAATTTCTTCAATAGCGGACTCTCCGAAATCAGTCTTAGATAAGTTAAGTGCACTGGCATCGGTCACTTTTTTTTGTACAACAATGGTGTTGGGGCCTAGGACATCATTTCCTTCTCCAAATTCCTGCACTTTGATCAGGTAATGGATGGAGGTAACGAGAAAGGTGATTCCCAAAAAGGCTCCGATCATTGCAATGACCAGTTGCCGACTGTCTTGATTTCTAAATAAGAGTTTATTCAGCATGGTCATAGTTTTAGTTCGTAATCGTATTCGTAATCATGGGCACTGCCAAGAGAAGTAAGTACAAACCCAGAACCTTGTTCTTTAGTTCTTTCATGGATCATCTCCAGACAATTATTGGTATTCCCGACATCCAAATGCGAAAAAGGCTCATCGAGAATCAACCATTCATAGGGTTGTGCCAGTGCGCGAATAATGGCCACGCGCTGTCGTTGTCCCATAGATAGCAAACCACAATGCTGATCCCATTTGTCTTCAATTTCCAGTCGTTCCAACATCTGTTTGAATTCAGATTCAGAGTAGGTGTCCGTAAGTTGATTCTTGAGTAACAAGTTTTCTCTTACCGAAAGATCAGGAAACAACTGCAAGTCTTGAAATATTGCCGAGATTTTGGTTCTGCGGATATTCGTCCATTCATCTGGATTAAAGTTTCGAATATCTTGTCCTTCAAAGGTAACGGTGCCCGAATAGTCGCGTCGTAAACCATAAATGATTCCCGCGAATGTTGTTTTTCCTTTGCCACTTGAGGCGTTCAACATAATTTGGTTCCCTGATTTCAGTTCTATCAAATTGCCCCAGATACTGTCTTCACTGTGTTTAATGGAAGCCAATGGTTCGGGCATAATGTGATCCAGTTTTATATGCATTAGAATGGTTTGGGTACGTAATTTCAAGAATCGTTCCAATCTCAACGCACAGATCGATTCTCTTCAAAAATGCTTAAAATTTCCTTTACTACAGATTGGGAATCGGTGAATTTAATCCAGTGACTTTCAGGATGTCTGCGAAGCCAAGTCAATTGTCGCTTTGCGTATCTACGAGAATTTTGTTTTGTCAGATTTATCGCCGTTTGTTTGTCCGTTTCTCCATCGAAAAAGGCAAAGAGTTCTTTGTATCCTACTGTATTCATTGAGGTGAGATGGCGTAAATGCTCGACAGATCTTGCTTCGTTCTCTAGACCAGCTTCCATCATCAGGTCTACCCGTAAATTGATCCGTTCATAGAGCACTTCTCTTGGATGATCGAGAACGAATCGATGCACTTTAAACGGACGCTCTTTTTTCGTCCCTTTGCGTAATTCAGTATAGGTTTTTCCAGTGATTCGAATCACTTCAATTGCCCGCATTATCCTAGCTGCATTCTGTTGATCCACCTGTTTGAAATACTCAAAATCTTTTTCTTCCAGTTCGGCTAAGAGTGGTGCTAATCCGTTCTCATCAACCTCCGATTGAATTTGTTGCTTCATCACCGGATCTGTAGGGATATTGTCCAGACCCAGGCAAAGCGCATCAACGAACATTCCCGATCCACCTACGAGTACAACTACGTCTTTGTCTTTAAATTCCTCTTCTAATACGGCAAGTCCTCGTTGTTCGTATTGCCCTGCGGTAATTTCCTCTTCGAGCTTGTGAGAATCGACAAAATGATGTTTGATCCCGTCTTGTTCTTCTTGATTGGGTTTCGCCGTTCCAATACTTACTTCCTTATAAAATTGGCGAGAATCTGCTGATAGAATGCATGTTTGAAAATGCTTGGCGATGGCGATTCCAATGGACGTTTTACCACTGGCTGTAGGTCCTGATATGACGATGAGATGTTTGATTGCGCTAAGGTAATAATGAATAAGGAATAATGAATTATGGGTACTTATTCATGATTCAATATTCATGATTTAATCGTACTCAGTAACCCAATTCATATACCGTTCAATCACATCGCGGATGTAGCGATAGGTAGTTGTGCCACGCATCATTCCGTTGCGAACGACCGGATCTTGATAGTACTCTTGCTTTGATAAGTTCAAGAGCATTAATTCAACATTGTTTTCCCATCGATTTGGGTCTTTACCATGTTTTTGTGCAAGTTTTACGGCATCTTGGATGTGACCTCGACCGGCGTTATAGGACGCAAGAGCAAACTTCTTTCTCTCCAATTCGTCTGGAACACTTTTCCAGAATTTTTCGTCGGCCATGAGTTTTTTTGCTCCTCCCATAATTTGAACGGATGGGGGAGAGTCGGGGTAGACGCCGTAATGCGGTCCTGTGTTCGGCATAAACTGCATCATTCCGTATGCGCCTCCAAAGGATTTAATTTCTGGATTGAATTTAGATTCTTGATAGGCAACGGAAGCTAAGAGACGCCAATCCCAATTAGAGAAATCGGCTGCTTTCTTGAAAAGATCATCGAATTGAGAGATGCGATCGCCGTTGAGAACAACGTTACTGTTCTTTGTTTTTGTAGCTACATGCTTCATTTCGAAATACTTCCGATAGATGTACCTGTAGGTGGGTTTTTCCATGAACTCCTTCAACCAGCTATCCAACTTGGCCTTCAGAAGCGGGCTTGATTTTCGTAAACCAAAGGCCATTTTTTGCTTCACCGATAAATCCAAATCAGTGTAAAGATTGTCGAAGAATTGTTCGTTTACTTTTGCTATGTTGTCTTCTGCAACTGTATAGTCGATCAAACCGGTAGAAACCATTTCAATGAGTTCTTCGCCTCCAATTGTTCCCTCAATTCCCTGAATGAAAATGGTGTCTCCGATTTCTTCTTGGAGGTGCACCAATCGCTGGAAATAGCTAGAATTCTTCCATACACGAATATCCTTTTGGGCCAATTCCGAAGGGTCAGTAATTATATTTTCCATCCATTCATCTTCCTTCATTTCTTTCCAGCCGTCGGGCTTCCTCTGTATGAGTACCTGTTGTGTTTGAGCGAAGGGTTCAGAGAAGTTGATTTGCTTTCCGCGATCTTTTGTTATCGTGTAATTACAAGCGATGAGGTCGCCTTCGCCTTTGTTCAATTTGAGAATCAGGCTGTCGAGATTTTTAACCACTTCAACTTCCAGTTCCACACCAATACTTTCGGCAAATTGCTGCAGGATTTCGTACTCGAAGCCCATTTCTCGGCCTTTGTAATTGAAGTATGAAGTAGAACTGTTTTCGGCAAGAATGACCAACTTCCCACGCTTGATGATATCTGGAAGGTCTAGTTTTGCCGACCGTCGTGTAAACTTTTCCGTGTCATCAAGTTTTGGAGGTCCCTCCATAACGCAACTGCTTATCGACAAAATAATTGTCAACAATCCAAAGTAAATCAATAAAGTGCTGATTCGATGTCTCATGGGCGTGTTACCTGCTTCGCTATGCTTTAGCAAGGAGTAAAGTACGTTTTTTCAGCGTTTTTATGTGAAAACCTATGGCCTGAATTATCAACACTAGTAATTAATTTTTCTTAAAGTACTCCTCGAAGAAAGGTTGGGCGCTTTCCATATACTTCTGAAATGCGGTTTCAATCTCAGGTTGCAGCATGGCAAATACATGAGGTGCCTGATGTAAATTGTTTTCAAAGGAAATTCTTCGGGACAGACCTCCAGAAGCGCTGCTTAAACCGCGCATATACTGGTATTGGTAGAGCCAATCGAATTCTTTCATTTTATCCAACATGAACTGAAATTCTGGGGTAAAGTTATCTCTGAAATCGGGGGTGTACTGATAGAAAGTATCGATAAAATCACGCAAAGGGGTAGGGTGGTAGTGCGACCAGTTTCTTGCCAATAAATGATCGAAGTAAAGGTCTACCGCAATGCCAGAAATTTTAGGCAGGTGAGGGTAAAGTTGGTGTAGAAGTTCTTTTACGTCTTGATGCGTGTCAACATAATTGTCGATAGTACGATGTAAGTGCGATCCACGCTGTACAATTTCTGGTAAGTGAGACAAGTCTTTTCCTTTGATGTAATCGCCTTGCAGATTGGCATACATAAGGTCAAGATCATTGTTAGAGAAATAAAGGTGTCCCAGAAAGTTCATGGAACAATATGCAAAAAAAATCCCGACACCTTTACGATGTCGGGAAGTTCTTAATACTCGTCTTCATTGAAGAGAAAATCTTCTCTTGAAGGATAATCCGGCCAAATTTCCTCAATGCTCTCATACACTTCTCCTTCATCTTCTAAAGCCTGAAGGTTTTCTACCACCTCAAGAGGGGCACCTGTTCGGATACCAAAGTCGATTAACTCGTCTTTCGCCGCCGGCCATGGCGCATCTTCCAAGTAGGATGCTAATTCTAATGTCCAGTACATACCTCCTTAATTTCTTGTTGTTTCGGCAAAAGTAATTTTAATTACGATAAATCCAAATGAAAGCGCAAAAACTTTATTTAAACTCAATCTAAACAAATGTTGATTCGGCTCTTAATATGACAATTATTGCCACGGTATTACAGCAC
>JADFAL010000059.1 GCA_015665275.1 Flavobacteriales bacterium
GAGCCACCTGTAGTAAGTTTCATGGGAGATGTACTTTCAGGATGTGCACCGTTATCAGTGAATTTCACCAACTTGTCAACTGCGGCAGGTGGAATTTCAGATTGTGAATGGACGATCAATGGAACTACGCTTACAGGTTGCAACCCATCGTATACTTTCAACAACGGAGGAACATACGATGTGACATTGGCAACTACATCAACACTAGGATGTACTTCAACAGACACGTATTCTCAGTATATCTATGTGGAAGATGATCCAATCGCTTCATTCATTCCTTCAGCGACCATTTTATCAAGTCAATTCACAGGAGTGAACTTCGAAAATACTTCATCAGGAGCGACTTCATACCAGTGGGACTTCGGTACGCCGGGAGCAACGAGCACGGATGTAAATGCATCGCATACGTATCCAGAACAGCCTGGAACGTACAATGTAACGTTAACGGCATACACGGATCTTGGGTGTATGGACGAAGCTTATGCTACAATTGTAGTTGAAGAACAGTTGATTTACTACATCCCGAACACGTTTACACCGGATGGAGATGATTACAACGAAACGTTCTTGCCGGTATTTACGGAAGGATACGATCCATTCGATTTCCACTTGTTGATTTTCAATCGATGGGGTGAGATCATCTGGGAATCATATGATGCTTCCGTTGGATGGGATGGAACCTATGGAACAGGAGGACTTGTTCAAGATGGAACCTACAATTGGAAACTTGAGTTTAAAGTGAACATGAATGACGAACGTAAATACGTTACCGGGCATGTGAACCTCATTCGATAAATATTCATTCAGAATAGTAAAAGGGCATCCGGCGGGTGCCCTTTTTTCATTGGCACCCCCAATATGTTCGATGGGCTTAACAATTTGTTAAAACGGAACTCCCAGAGAAGCAACCAATTACAAAAAATAACGTAATTAATAGTACTACTAATACCCACCTTTACGAGGCCTGTAAACTACTTGAGAATATGAAACTTACTACCTTGCTACTTGGGCTATTGTTGACCTCTGCTTGCTACTCGCAGAACACAGCAAAATCAACCCCAAATACGCCTTCTGAGTCACCTTCCAAAGAAGAATTGAATACAATTCCTTCTGCAAGTATCACCCGTACTTCCGCAGGATCAAATTACACCTATCAGTTCGTATCGAATAGATTGATGTCTCCTGAGCGTGCTACACGTTGGGAAGACAGGTTTGTAACGGTCTATCCAGAGTTGGTAAGTATTTCCATTGATTCAAACACTCAGGAAATCGAATTGGTTTTACCAGACACACATTCCACTGGCGAATTAGAAGAGATGGTCGCCAGGTTTGGATACTCCGGATACCAATTGACCAACTAAACCAACAAATACACCGAAACCCACAGCTACTTCTACTTATCTAAAGCTCACCTAGATGAAAACCCTACTACCCATATTGACATTGATAGTGCTATTGTTCTCTGCGAACGTAGCACAAGCCCAATGTAATACGAATATTTCCATTTGTACCCCAGGTCAGGTTGGGCCTTTTACGTTTGCGCCGGCAAGTGCCAATCCTTCATCATGTTTGGATTACTGGAACGGACAGGCTGCACCGAACTATGCATACATTATCTTGTACATAACGCAAGGAGGTAACCTGAACCTACTTATTGATGCAAACACAGCCGGAGGATTCCTCGATGTGGCAGTATTCGATATCACAGGGCAAGCTGATCCATGTGCCTCACTTGGATTGGGAACAGAACTTGGTTGTAACTATGCAACCGCAGCTGGTGGATGTAACCAATTCGGAACGGCATTCCCATGTGCTTCAACAGCTCCAGCGCCTGTGGTGAATACCGGAGATGTAATTATGATTTTGGTAGAAGATTGGAGTAATGTTCAAACTTCTTTCACGCTTGAATTGGGAACAACCGCCGGAAGTGCTCAGACTGGACCTCCAGATGCAACGATTACTCCGCAAGCAACACTTTGTACGACTGATGCTCCGGTTCAGTTAACAGCTGTTGATAACGGTGGTACTTGGTCTGGAACAGGAGTTTCACCAACAGGAGTATTCGATCCGGGATCTGTTGCCCCTGGAACATACAACATTAACTACACAATTGGAGCCGCTCCTTGTGATGATTCCGATGCAACTACAGTAACAGTTATCGATTGTTCGGCAAGTTTACCTTGTCCGGATTACGCCAATACAGCTACCGCATCCAATCAGGCTTGTGGAGGGCAATTATTTGATTTTGAAGTCGCAAACACTGCCTGTAACGGATTGCTGACGTTCGATGTTGTGGGGAATTACGGATCACAATGGGCAAATGAGATTACCTGGCAGGTGACAAGTAACCTAACAGGAAACGTTTTGGCATCCGGAGGTCCAGGTTTTGATGGAGGAGCAATTGGTGCAGTTGTTAACGTTGATCCAAATATTGAAGGGACTTATTTCACAATGGAAATCTTTGATAGCTTCGGAGATGGATTCAACGGTACTGGAGGGTTCTACCAAATAGAACAGGGAGGATCAATCATTTCCGGACCCGTAACAGGAAACTTCGGAACTGGTGCAGCCAATATCTTTGGAGCAAATGTATCCATCAGTACTTCCACAATTACCATTAACACACCATCAGGTCCGGTAGTTAGTACGGTTGCTAATTGTGCCGATCACGATCTTCAGTTCATCCTTGATAATGCCAATTACTGTACTCCAATCAACGTAAACCTTCCATGGTCAATCGTTTGTGACGAGACGGGAGCGGTGATCTCAAGCGGAACACATGCAGTAACGATTTATCCACAAATTCCAACGGCTTCAACAGATTTGGTTGACATTTCATGGAATGCGGCAACATGTCAATGGGACGTAACAGGACAAAACGATTGTGATGCTCTGGATATCGGAACAATTTTCACGATTTCTCCCGACCCATCGGCTTGGCCAGCAAATACGTGTGCAAGCGGAAACCAGAATTTCACTGTTTCATACATTGGAGTCGGAGGAGGACCTGATTGCTGTTCTACTGGAGGACCATTAGGTCCAATTGTATACAACCAGGTGACAAATGTTGGTGATGCTGTTGTGGCAAGTTCTCCATTTGGAGGAACGAACAACTCGGCATACGCAACTCTTGGACCAAGCGGTCAGGGTGGTGTAGCTACATCTTTGACATTGGATGTTGACATGACAGGGTATTGTTTCCCGAACGTTCCGGGTACTTCTACCGATGAATACTGGGTAACAATTATCGTTGATGGTCAAATTGTTTACGATCAAATGTTTGGACCTCCAGCGCCGGCCAACTTTAATACAACAATCAACCTTGCTGGAATTCCAGGTGGATTTGACGAGAACAGCGTTGTTGAAGTCTACATCTATCCAAACTTCTTTAATACGAACCCGCCAGGACCGGTTGTCAATGCGACGTACGTTCCGGGAGTTCCTTGTGGATCATTGAACCAGGGAGAATGGACAGCTTCTACTATTGATGTCACTCTGGATGTAACATTTACAGAACAAACAGCCACCGCTGCCACCTGTACATTTGTTCAGCCAGCGGCATATACGTGTTGTACAACGACAGGATTAACGGCATCAAACCCCGCAACGGCTAATGTACAATGTCCGGGAGATGTTCCTGCAGCTGATCCTTTAGTGGTGACAGATGAAGCAGGTCCTTGTAACCCAACAGTAGCATTCTTGAATGATGTTAGTGATGGATTATCGTGTCCTGAAACGATCACTCGTACGTACCGAGTATCTAATGATTGTGGTGACATTTTGGATGTTCAGCAGTTAATAGTAATTAACGATACACAAGCGCCAGTATTTGCAGCGCCACCAGCGAATGTAACCGTGGCATGTGTGGGGGATATTCCAGCCATGACGAATCTTGGTTGGACAGATAACTGCGATGGAACAGGAAACGTAACGGGAACAGATGGTGCGCTTGTAGGAGGATGTCCTGCGACAATGACAAGAACGTGGACCTACACAGATGCATGTGGTAACGCTGCAACAGAAACGCAAACAATTACAGTAGACGATACACAAGCTCCGGTTTTTGCAGCACCACCAGCGAATGCATCTTATCAGTGTATTGGAGATGTTCCGGCAATGGCCGGTCTTGGATGGACAGATAATTGTGATGGATCTGGTACCATGGCAGGATCAGAGGTTTCAGACGGACTTTCTTGTCCAGAGACGATCACTCGTACATGGACATACACAGATGCATGTGGTAACACTGCTACCGAAACTCAAACTATTACTGTTAATGATACACAGGCACCGGTATTCGCAGCACCGCCAGTAGCAGCAAACGTTCAGTGTTCCGGAGATGTTCCAGCAATGACAAACCTTGCTTGGACGGATAACTGTGATGGAGCTGGAAACGTAACGGGAGCAGATGTTTCAGACGGGCTTTCTTGTCCTGAGACGATTACTCGTACCTGGACATACACAGATGCTTGTGGTAATATAGCCACCGAAACGCAAATTATAACAGTAAACGATACGCAAGCTCCGGTATTCGCGGCGCCACCAGCTAACGTAACATTAGAATGTGCAGGAGATGTTCCAGCAATGACAAACCTTGGATGGACGGACAACTGCGATGGAACAGGAAACGTTACCGGAACAGATGTATCAGACGGGCTTTCTTGTCCAGAGACAATTACAAGAACCTGGACGTATACGGATGCATGTGGCAATACAGCTACAGTTTCTCAAACGATCATAGTTGATGATACAACTCCGCCGACGGGGTCTAACCCCGGACCAATTTCAGTGACTGGGGTAGGAGCGATTCCTCCAGCCGATCCACTAATTGTGAATGACGAAGCGGATAACTGTACTGTTTCCCCTGTTGTAGTATGGGTAAGCGATGTAAGTGACAACGGAAATTGTCCTGAAATTATCACACGTACATATAGTATTACAGATGATTGTGGAAACCAAACTTTGGTAACACAGATAATTTCAGTTGGTGATGCCATTCCTCCAACAGCGAGTAACCCGGCGCCTATCAACGTGCAGTGTTCAGGAGACGTTCCAGCGCCAGATCCATTGGTAGTAACTGATGAGGCGGATAACGGAGCGCCACCAGTGGTAACATTCGAAAGTGATGTTTCGGATGGATTAACATGTCCTGAGACAATTACTCGTACCTATCGAGTAACGGACGACTGTGGAAACTTCATTTTCGTAACACAGACAATTACTATTCACGATACACAAGTACCAGTCTTTGCAGCACCGCCTGCGAACGTAACAGTAGAATGTATCGGAGATGTTCCGGCTATGACCAATCTTGGTTGGACGGATAACTGTGATGGAGCAGGAAATGTAACAGGTTCTGATGTTTCTGACGGACTATCTTGTCCTGAAACGATTACGCGAACTTGGACATATACAGATGCATGTGGTAACACGGCAACAGAAACGCAAACAATTACGGTTCAGGATACACAGGCACCAGTATTCGCAGCTGCACCTGCCAATGCAACATATGAATGTATTGGAGATGTTCCAGCGATGGCAGGTCTTGGATGGACAGATAACTGTGATGGAGCAGGAACGGATGCAGGAACGGAAGTATCAGATGGATTGACATGTCCTGAGACAATTACACGTACCTGGACATACACAGATGCTTGTGGCAACACAGCAACAGAAACTCAAACGATAACTGTAATCGATACACAAGCACCAGTATTTGCTGCACCACCAGCAAACGTAACAGTAGAATGTGCAGGAGATGTTCCAGCGATGACCAACCTTGGTTGGACAGATAACTGTGACGGAGCAGGAAACGTAACGGGAGCAGATGTATCAGACGGACTTTCTTGTCCTGAGACAATCACTCGTACATGGACATACACAGATGCTTGTGGGAACAACGCAACAGTATCGCAAACAATCATTGTTGATGATACAACGCCTCCAACGGCATCAAATCCAACGGGAATTTTGATTACTCAAGGAACTCCGATTCCACCAGCAGATCCATTGGTTGTTACTGACGAAGCAGATAACTGTACAGTGAACCCGGTTGTGGCTTGGGTAAATGATGTGAGTGATAATGGAAACTGTCCGGAAATCATTACAAGAACGTTTAGCATCACAGATGAGTGTGGAAATCAATCTACAGTAGTTCAATTGATCACAATTGGAGATCCAATCTCACCAACAGCAAGTAACCCCGCACCTGTGAATGTTCAGTGTGCAGGAGACGTTCCAGCACCAGATCCATTGGTTGTAACTGATGAGGCGGATAACGGAGCGCAACCAGTGGTAACATTTGAAAGTGATGTTTCTGATGGATTATCTTGTCCTGAGACAATTACCCGCACGTATCGAGTAACGGATGATTGTGGAAACTTCATTTTCGTAACACAGACGATTACTATTCACGATACACAGGTGCCAGTTCTAGCTGCGGCACCAGCCAACGTAACGGTAGAGTGTATTGGAGATGTTCCGGCGATGACCAATCTTGGTTGGACAGATAACTGTGATGGGGCAGGGAATGTAACAGGAGCAGATGTATCTGACGGATTATCTTGTCCTGAGACAATTACTCGTACATGGACGTATACAGATGCTTGTGGTAACACAGCAACAGAAACACAAACAATTACAGTTCACGATACACAAGTACCAGTATTTGCTGCACCGCCAGCGAACGTAACAGTAGAATGTATCGGAGATGTTCCAGCGATGACCAACCTTGGTTGGACAGACAACTGTGATGGAACAGGAAACGTAACAGGTTCTGATGTTTCTGATGGACTTTCATGTCCTGAGACAATCACTAGAACGTGGACGTACACAGATGCTTGTGGAAACACATCGACAGAGACACAAACAATTACAGTGATCGATACGCAGGCACCAGTATTCGCAGCAGCACCAGCAAACGTAACGGTTGAATGTATTGGAGATGTTCCAGCTATGGCAAATCTCGGATGGACGGACAATTGTGATGGAGCTGGAAACGTAACAGGAGCGGATGTATCAGATGGATTGACATGTCCTGAGATAATTACACGAACATGGACGTACACAGATGCTTGTGGTAATACAGCAACTGAAACGCAAACGATAACAGTAATCGATACGCAGGCTCCAGTCTTTGCTGCACCGCCAGCGAACGTAACGGTAGAATGTGCAGGAGATGTTCCAGCCATGACGAACCTTGGTTGGACAGATAACTGTGACGGAGCAGGAAACGTAACGGGAGCAGATGTATCAGACGGACTTTCTTGTCCTGAGACAATCACACGTACGTGGACATACACAGATGCTTGTGGAAACAATGCAACTGTATCACAAACAATCATTGTGGATGATACAACGCCGCCAACTGCATCAAATCCTGCAACGACCACAATTACAGCGGGAACACCAATTCCACCGGTAGACCCATTGGTTGTGAACGACGAAGCAGATAACTGTACTGCAAACCCTGTGGTAACATTTGTAAGTGAAGTATCAGACAACAACCCTTGCCCTGAAACAATCACACGTATTTATGAGATCACAGACGATTGTGGCAATACCACTCAAGTGACGCATTTAGTAGTGGTTACGGATCCAGTCATGCCAACAGGAACGGCACCAGCACCAATCAACGTTGAGTGTATCGGAGATGTTCCAGCAGCAGATCCATTATTGATCACTGATGAGGCAGATAACCAGGGAGTACCTGTAGTGGCTCACGTTGGAGATGTTTCAGACGGACTGACTTGTCCTGAGACAATTACAAGAACGTATAGTATCACCGATGTTTGTGGGAACCAGATCACGGTAGATCAAATCATCACAGTTCAGGATGTAACGGCACCGGTAATGGCAGCAGCACCTGCAAATGTTACTGTAGAGTGTATCGGAGATGTTCCTGCAATGATCAACCTTGGTTGGACGGATAACTGTGACGGAGCAGGAACGGTAGCTGGAACAGATGTATCTGACGGACTATCATGCCCTGAGACGATTACCAGAACGTGGACCTACACCGATGCTTGTGGTAACACATCCTCAACATCACAGACAATTACAGTGATCGATACACAGGCACCTGTATTTGCACCGGCGCCAGCAGATATCACAATTTCATGTACAAGTGGACTTCTGTCAGGAAACGTTCTTACATGGACAGACAACTGTGATGGAACTGGAGCTGTACTTCCAACCGATGGACCATTGGTAGGAGGAACATGTGGAGGAACAATCACCAGAACATGGACGTACACGGATAACTGTGGTAACAATGCAACAGTGACTCAGACGATCACGGTGAATGATACACAAGCACCAGTCTTGGATCCTTCACCAGCGAACGTAACGGTACAATGTATCGGAGATGTTCCAGCAATGATTGATTTGGGATGGACAGATAACTGTGATGGAGCAGGAACAGTAACAGGATCGGATGTATCAGACGGACTTTCTTGTCCAGAAACGATTACAAGAACGTGGACATACACTGACAACTGTGGTAACACAACAACGACAACACAAACAATCGTTGTGGATGACACTACACCGCCAACAGCTTCGAACCCAACACCGATCTCGGTTCCAGGACTTCCAATCCCGAACCCGGATCCAACAGTGGTAACGAATGAGGCAGACAACTGTACGGTGAATCCAATCGTAGCATGGGTTAGTGACGTGAGTGATGGAAACGTATGTAACGGGGAGATTATCACTCGTACGTATAGCATCACAGATGATTGTGGAAACCAAACTTTGGTAACGCAAGAAATCACCATTCTTGCCACTCCAGCACCAATCGATGCAGGTAATGATACAACGATTTGTTTGGGTGAGAACGTGACTATTGTCGCTTCCAATCCATGGGGAGCACAATTAAGTTGGTCACCGCAAGTTCCGCAAGGACCATTTGCACCAACACAGACAACAACATACACGGTAACAGCCGACAACTACGGATGTATCTCAACAGACCAAATTACGGTTACAGTTGAGGAGCCACCTGTAGTAAGTTTCATGGGAGATGTACTTTCAGGATGTGCACCGTTATCAGTGAATTTCACCAACTTGTCAACTGCGGCAGGTGGAATTTCAGATTGTGAATGGACGATAAACGGTACGACATTAATAGGTTGCAACCCATCGTATACTTTCAACAATGGAGGATTGTATGATGTGACGCTCACAACAACATCGAATACGGGATGTACATCAACTGATACTTACACAGATTACATTTTTGTGGAAGATCTTCCATTGGCATCATTCTCTGCATCTCAAACGGATCTTTCTACATTGTTTACTGAGGTTATCTTTGATAATAATTCGACAGGTGCAACAAGTTACGAGTGGGATTTCGGAGATAATACGGGATTGAGCATAGAGGTAGATCCAACGCACACGTTCCCGGAGAATGAAGCAGGAACGTACACGGTAACTTTGTGGGCATACACTGATCTTGGATGTATGGATTCAACACAATTAACAATCACGGTTTCTGAAGAATTGATCTACTGGGTGCCAAATACTTTCACTCCTGATGGGGACGATTTCAATGACGTATTCTTGCCTGTATTTACGGAAGGGTATGACCCATTTGATTATCACTTGACTATTTTCAACCGATGGGGTGAAATTGTCTTCGAATCATATGATGCAACTGTAGGTTGGGATGCCACTTACGGGCTTTACGGAAGAGAAGTGCAAGATGGTACATTCACATGGAAAATTGAATTCAAAACCACCATGAATGACGAACGAGTTATGGTTGTTGGTCATGTTAATTTGATAAGATAACGCAACCAAAACAACCAAAAACAAACAATGGGCGTCTTTACTTCGGAAGGACGCCTTTTTTGTGAGTTTTATCACAAAAGTGATGTTTTCTAGTTACGAGACTAACATATAGTGGTATTAAAGGCGAGTTACTGTAACTTTGTACCGTCTTTAATGTTTAAGGCTATGAGTTTTAAGGTACCGACTATAGTGTCGAATGATTGTTATAAAGACCGAACGAATAGAATGAAACGACGACTAATTATCTTAAGTGCTGCACTAGCACTGACATTCTTCATGCATGCGCAACCGAACGAGAGTGTAGATTACGATCCAATTGAAATTACTGATGAGTGGACATCTTTAATATCCGAAAATGGTATTGAGGTGGAATACAAAGTTCAGGAATGTAACAACCAAAATGTACGGAACCAAGTGTTGGTGCTGTTCCAATTTAAGAACACATCCGCTACCGAGATTAAAACATTCAACTGGGCTGTGAAAGAATACCGCAATGATGTTTGTATTAACTGTGACCGATTGGAAACGCAGGAATTTCAAAGATCCTTGACACTTTCACCAGGTGAAGTTTTGGAAGGTGATGGAACTAGCAAGATGGACAAGCGCGTTTATTTATTCTGCCATTTTATCGATCTAGTGCCAGGCATGTCAAATCAGACATTAACGGATTTCGAATTCGTGAACATGGACGTAATTAATCAAGGAACTCAGAAGTGATGAAGAAATTAAGAATTTTACTCGCACTTCTAGTGCTAGGAAGTTTTCAGTCCAACGCGCAGTGTACAGTTGATGCGGGGCCCGACACCCTTTACGCTTCTTGTGGTGCAGATATCTATCTAACTGCTATCGGACTGTCCGATTCGGCGGTATTGTCAACAAACTTTGACGGAGGTCAGATTGGAGCTGGATGGTCCTCATCGGCAACCGTATTGTATAACAACCCGTGTGGTCCTACGTTAGATGGAACTCCTTCGGCTTGGTTCGGAAACGTTCCATTTCCGCGTACTTTGACTACCACTGGATTTGACCTTTCTTGTGGAGGACAAGTATGTTTTGATCTAGATTTTGCAGCAGATGATGTTGCCGGAGGAGATTGTGAAGACCCCGATTTACCGGATGAAGGAGTATTCTTCCAGTACTCCACAGATGGTGGTGCTACATGGACCGACATTTTTTACTTCGAACCAATTAACGGGTATGCTAACCAATATTACCAATGGGCGAACTACTGCTTTGTGTTACCTCCAGGTGCTTGGACAGCAAATACAATGTTCCAGTGGACACAACCGAACGCGAGTTCTACGGTAAACGATCACTGGGGAATTGATAACGTTGAGATTCTTCCTACAAACTGTGGGTTCTACTACGATTGGAGTAACATACCTGGATCGCCTGATCTTTATGATCAATTAGTTACGGCAAATACCACAACAGATTATATCATTACATACACGGACGGAACGGAAGCGTGTTTTGATACGGTTACCGTGGTTGTTTCTCCTGTAAACGCACTAGCGTCGGCAGTAAACACGAACGTATTATGTCCGAACTGTACAGATTTGAATGTAGAATTCATCGACTATAACGCCGGTTCAATTGTAGATGATTTCGATCCTGGATTTAACGGGAATATGTGGTCTGATGTCGGAGGGGCGCAAGCGGGTTCTGTTGGGGCATGTGGATCCGTAACAGGAAACGCAATGTACTTTAAGAACCTAGGAACTCGTCAGGCGGTTACCGTTGATGTAGATGCAACAGCAAATTGTGGTTTCTTACAATTCAGCCTCTTCATGGGGAACACTTCTTCAGGAATAGCTTGTGAGAATGCCGATGCGGGTGAAGATATCGTTCTTGAATACTCCATCAATGGAGGAGGAACATGGACCACGTTGAATACATATTATCAGTCGCAATGGGATAACAATCCTACTTGGCAGAACTTTTTGATTCCAATTCCTCCAATGGCACAAACGCCAGCAACACGTTTCCGTTGGCATCAACCAACTTTTACGCAGGTGCAGGATAATGATGCTTGGGCATTGGACAATGTTGACTTTACGTGTGATCCACCTGATTTTGAAATTCTTTGGACGCCAGCCTTGACATTGAATGATCCAACTTTGCAACAGCCTACTTCATGTGCTTTGGATACAACAACCTACTTTGCAACTATCACGGATACAGCGACAGGATGTTCGGCTTCAAGTTCTGTAACGATTAACGTGTCTTGTCCATGTACAATCGCAGGGTTGAACTACGATATGAGTAGTTGTCAAGGAGCGAATACTTTTGATGTAACGGGAGACTTTATTTATGTAGAAAACCCCGGAACAGGAACAATTGAAGTAGAAGTAACGACTGGAACGGGTACATACACGCAATCAATCAATCCTCCATTTAACAATGGAACGTTGACCAACTTTAGTCTTACTGGAATTCCGGCAGACGGATCTCCAGTAGATATTTTGATTTATTTCTCGGATGATCTTGCATGTCAGGTGAACGTTCAGGACGTAGCGCCACTTCCTCCATCGATTCTTGGGACAATGGGTAGTGGTGTATATTGTTTTGGTGATTTGATTACAGATGTTACGGTTGATGTAACAGGTACAGGACCTTTCACTATCGATTATACGTTGGATGGTAATCCAATGCAAATGACAAGTGCGACATCTCCTGTGAATCTTGGAAATGTTCCGGGTGTTTATACAGTTACTGGAATTACAGATTCAAGCTGTGCGAATTTTGGGAATTTCACAGAAACCATTATTGAACAAGCGGTTCCTACCGTAGCTTCTGTTGAAAATGGCGGTGTTTATTGTGCGAACGACTTTGTGAACGATATTTTTGTTGTGGTAACAGGTACGGGCCCGTTTGATCTTTCATACGATTTAGACGGTAACCCTCAGACAATAAATTCAACGAACGATACCATTATTCTTGGAAATACGCCAGGAACGTATACAATGACACAAATCACAGATGCTGGATGTTCAAATGCCGCAGCCGGTACACAAACGATTACTGTGAATCCACTTCCTCCAGTATTTGCCGGAAACGATATCACGTTGTGTGATGGAGAAAGCTATACGCAGTTAGCAACAGGGGCTCAGACGTTTGTTTGGGACAACGGAACACCAAATGGCGGAACGATTACTCCTCTTGTTACGGCTACGTACACGGTTATAGGAACAGATGCAAATGGATGTGTCAATATCGACGACGTAACAGTGACTGCTGAGCCAATTCCACAGCCATCTTTTGTAGCTGATACTGTTTCGATTTGTGAGCCATACACTTTATTCTTCACGAATACTACAGTAGGTAACTTCACAGATTGCCAATGGGATTTCGGAAACGGAAACTATGGTACTGGATGTTCAGATGTACCAAACCTTTACGATTATGGAGGGACGTTTGATGTTACTTTGACTGTTACTAGCGCCAACGGTTGTACAAACTCAATTACGTACGATGATTACATCTATGTAGAGAATATACCGAATCCATCGTTCATTCCTTCAACGTACACTGTATTGAGTTTGGATACGGATGTTTCTTTCGATAACACGTCTAACGGAGCAACTTCATATCTATGGGATTTTGGTGATGGAACGGATCAAGTTTCAACAGTGAACCCAATGCACGAATTCCCGGACAACGCAACATCAGGATATCTGGTAACGCTTTACGGTATTTCTCCGCTAGGATGTATCGATTCGTTTGCAACTGTGATTCAAGTCAACGAAGAGGTGATTTATTACATTCCGAACACTTTTACTCCGGATGGGGATGAGTTCAACCAGACATTCCAGCCGGTGTTTACTGCAGGTTTCGATCCGTATGATTGGCGCATGTTGATCTACAACCGATACGGTCAAGTAATTTGGGAGTCAAGCGATCCTGAACAAGGATGGGACGGAACGTTCAACGGTCGTATGGTTCAAGATGGAACGTACGTTTGGACAGTAGAGTTCAAAACGATTGCTTCGGATGAACGCCGCACGGATACAGGTCATGTTAATGTGACGCAATAGAAGAATTATAAGTTATGAATTCTGAATTCTCACAGATATGAAAAACGCCACTTCATTTATTGAAGTGGCGTTTTTAGTTAAGTCCGTTATTTAGAGCCGGCGGCTCGTCGCTTAATTCATAACTCATAAATCATCATGTTAAAAAAAGCTGGTCGTTAAGATTCTCGAAGCACGGCTTTTTTTTATTTCTTCTTCCTTCGCTTTCGCTCCTTAATAATCAAAGATAATTCACGGCTTGTTTGACCTGCAACAGAAGTGTTTTCTTCTGCTCTTCGGATGAGGTAGGGCAAAACTTCTCTAATCGGTCCGTAAGGAACGTATTTAGCTACCATAAAGCCTTCGTTAGAGAGATTGAACGATATATGATCACTCATTCCTAACAATTGTGCAAAGTAGGCCCTAGGATCGTCGCTTGAGATATTGTTCTTACTCATAAGGTCTGCCAGGTGTAAAGAACTTTCTTCGTTATGTGTTCCTGCGCAGAACGATACATGATCAATTTCTGTTACCACCAACTCCAATGCAGCATTAAAGTCTCTGTCTGTAGCTTCCTTATTCGGTTGAATTGGGGATGGATATTCTTTCTCCTCGGCACGATTCCGTTCTTTTTCCATGTAAGCGCCTCGAACCAATTTCACACCCAAGAAGAATTTTTCCTTCTTAGCGCGATCAATTTCCGTTCTCAGGAATGCCAAGCGATCATGACGGTACAATTGAATGGTATTGTAGACAATGGCTCTATTCTGATTGAACTTAAGACTCATTTCATAAGCCAGTTGATCAATAGCATCCTGGATCCACGATTCTTCCGCATCTATAAAAATTGGAACACTCGCCTTATGAGCTTCAGCGCAAATAAATTCCAATCGTTCTACCAATTTGTTGTATCCAATCAGGTCTGATTCCGAGAGTTTATCTATGCCGCCATTTGCTTTTTCCAATACATCGAAGGTGGTAATCCCAGTGACTTTAAATACCGCGAATGGAATATCATCGTTGCTTTGAGCTTCCTTAATAGTTCCTACGACTTCATGCATGGTCGCATCTAAATCTTTCTCGTCAGTCTTTCCTTCTATACTGTAATCAAGAATTGTTTTGACGTTTCGATCGGCAAGTTTCTTCGATGCTTTCAACGATTCTTTAATAGATTCTCCTCCGCAGAACTGACGAAAAATGGTCGGCTTAATGATCCAACGCAACGGCATGCGAATTTTCAATGCGAAATTCGTCATCCATTTTCCAAACTTAACGAGCCCCGGACTGCCAATCATGCGGAATAACCAGTAGGCTCGGCGAAGGTCCCCATCCGAACTTTTACGAAAAGCGACTTCGGTATTGTCAAAGAGAATCATTCAACAAAAATAGCGTTCTTTTCGTTTTGATGATTTACGTTTTGCGCTTTTATTGCTACTGATTTTGCCATATGTTAAACGTTGTTACAGGATTCCTAAATATCGTTCAAAACGGGTATTTTTACTGCAAATTCATTCTGTGAAGTACATCGATACCAACAACTGCCGACTCGAAATAGGAGACATAACCGCTTCGTCTTTGGATGAGAAGTTAAATACGACCTACGCTGATGTGAAAAAAGTAGTGATTGTGGATGAGAATTCTCGAGAGAATTGCCTCGAATACATGCTGACCAACTTCACAGGATTGAATGAGGCGGAGATCATTCTTTTGCCTGCTGGAGAAGACAACAAGCAACTGAACATTGTAGGAAGTGTTTGGGAAGCTTTAACGGAATATGGTGTGACGCGTCACGATGTCATCATAAATCTGGGAGGTGGAATGATCACCGATTTGGGCGGATTCGTTGCTTCGTGCTATAAAAGAGGTTTGGAGTTCATCAATATTCCTACCACATTATTGTCGATGGTGGATGCTTCCATCGGTGGAAAAACAGGTGTAAATCTCGGACATTACAAAAATCAGATTGGCGTGTTTTCAGATCCTGTAGCAGTGTATATTGATCCTGTGTTCCTTTCCACATTGCCGGGATATGAATTGTTAAGCGGCTATGCAGAAATGCTGAAACATGGATTGATCCGCAGTCCAGAGATGTTCGCTTCCGTATTGAAATCAATGCGAGAGGATGAAATTCCCAATTTGGATTTGATTGAGACCTGTATTCGTGTGAAGCACGAAATTGTTTCGGAAGACCCAAAAGAAAAAGGAAAGCGCAAGGTGTTGAATCTTGGTCATACGATTGGTCATGTTTTGGAAGGACATTTTATGAATCGAATTCCTTTAACGCACGGACATTGTGTTGCCATTGGAATTATGATGGAGGGGTATATTGCATACCGCCGCGAAATGTTGCCCGAAGACGATTTCCGATTGATTCAGGAGGCTGTTTTTGAATTCTATGAATTGCCTGCTTATTCGAATGATGAAGTAGGAGGAATGGTGGCTATGTTATACAACGATAAGAAGAATGCGAACAATTCCATTCTGTGCGTGCTTTTGAATAAAATCGGGGATTGTTCTTACGATATTGAAGTTCCAGAAACTCAATTTGTAGAGGCGTTTTTGCACTACAAGAACTTGCAAATAAACATGAACTAGTGTTTCAATGCTAGCAATCGCGCTTTTAAGCTTTCCAGTCGACTCACAACTTCTTCATTCGAATCAGATTCCTTCGTTGTAGTTGCTGCCGGAGCTTTTCCTTTCATGGCTTTTTTTGCACCATCTAGTGTATATCCCTCGTCCTTAACAAGTGTGTAAATGCGATCAATCTTACCGATTTCTTTCGGGGTAAACAATCGATTTCCTTTCTTGTTTTTCTTTGGTTGAATGGTCGGGAATTCCTTTTCCCAAAAACGAATCAGTGAAGTGTTGACGTCGAACATATCGGCCACCTCTCCAATGGAGTAGTAGAGTTTTTTTAATTCCGATACATTGATTTTGGACATATTATCGCTTTGGTCGAAGATAAACAATATTTGTATATGTGGACTTTGAGAGTCTCAGTCCGCGCGATTCACTCTCACAGAAAAAATGTAATTTCAATCCCATGTTTGGCGCGGATGATATCGATCTGAAATTTCAGAGAAGAAGGGAATGGGTGTTTTTGTTAATTGCAGGAATCTTTTTGGGATCCCTTGCAATGTTGAACATCCTTGGAGTTTCTCGTTTCATCGATTTGTCTTCCTGGGTTGGAATCAGCGACTCTAGCTCCATTCGATTTTCATTGGCCATAGGTGTTTTGCCATATCCCATTACTTTCTTGTGTACAGACATTATTTCTGAGATTTACGGTCGCAAACGCGCAAACATGGTTGTTTGGATCGGGTTGATTTTGAATGTTTGGGTATTGCTCGTAATGTGGTTTGGTGGATGGCTGGAAGCACCTGCAAATCTGCAAACAGACGGGACACTGCCTTTGGGCGTAGAGAATT
>JADFAL010000034.1 GCA_015665275.1 Flavobacteriales bacterium
GTATGTTCCCAATGGAAGGTCAGCTACTTGAATTTCTGTAGCGTTTACCGAATTTACTTCATAAGTCATCAATTCCTGACCTTGCATGTTTAACAATCGAATTTCCTCCAGTGGAATATCGGATCGCATGTTGATGATTTGATTTCCTGGGTTCGGATACAAAGCAACATTGCTAGACGTAAATTCAGGCAATGATACCGAGCTGTTTGGGTCTGCTTCGAAATGAAACAATCCGCCAAGATCTTGTCCAACGAACATGTTCAGATTTCCGTCACCATTTATATCTTCTACCCAGAACGTACTGTAAGCTTCTACATTAATATCAAGGTAATTGTTTGACACGAGATGAAAGTCTTCTCCCGGATCCAATTGCCCGTCAATGCTATCGTAATAAAACAATGTTCCATCCGCTGATCCTGCAAACAAGTGCGTAGAATCTCCAACACGAAAGAAATGTGGAGAAGCCAAAGTATTCGGATTGGAAATGGTAAGGTCGATGTTCCCTAAGAATTCGTTGGTCATTTCAAACGATGGGCTCGTAGCCGCACCGATATTTCGATAATATTCAATGTGACCATCTTTTGTTCCCAAAATTAGATCGAGCAAATTGTCATTATCCAAGTCGAAGAACTGCGGGTAGGCAAATCCTTCTGTAACAATCGGTGCTCCAGTATTATCGTTAAAGCCGGCAACTGGAGTATTGAATTGAGCGCCGCCACCCGAAGAAGTATTCTCGTAGTAAACCATGGTTCCGTCTTGAAGACCCAAAAGAAGATCCTCATCATTGTCTCCATCAATGTCTCCAAATGTAGGCACGGTGCGTAATCCGTAATTCTGTTGGTCTAAATCCAAATAATTGTAATCCACGAATGTGTACTCTGGCGCATTTGCCGTTCCAGTATTGCGATAATAGGCGAAAGTACACTCCTTGCTTAACGTTGGAATGTAGCGGAAGTAATTTGGAATGATGAGGTCTTTGAGTCCATCCTCATTTACATCGAAAAGTATAGGAATGGTTCCTGTTCCGTGTTCGATCATGTCTTGCTGGAAGAAATTC
Source organism: Flavobacteriales bacterium (assembly GCA_015665275.1). Lineage (GTDB taxonomy): Bacteria > Bacteroidota > Bacteroidia > Flavobacteriales_D > Crocinitomicaceae > UBA4466. The sequence goes on from JADFAL010000034.1 coordinate 1,058, forward strand.
GGAGAATTGTACACAAAGTTAGGATTGCTATTTGTCCCCATGTTTTTGAAAAAGCGAACACTTGTCTCGTTTTCCGAGATATTTCGAGCGTTGGGACATACCAATAAATCTTTCACACCATCGAAATCTACATCCAAGAAGAAACCTGCAGGGAATAATTCAATGTCCACTGGAGTTGTATTGGAAGGGAAGAAGTTGTCCTGTGATATCATGGCCGAATTTGTATTCGGTTGTGTACCTCCATTCATCAACAAGGTCATTGTAGTGTAGCTGACATCGCCGAGTATGAGATCGAAAACGCCTGAATTGTTCATGTCAATTGCAAGCAAGGTTGAACCTGCATGTTTTTTCGCTGAATTGGGATCGTTAGAAGGTTGCGCCGTTCGAAGTGGATTAGGAATTCCGCCTCCTACGCAAGGTACACCTTGATCGTTCAATGAAATGACATTTGTATTGAAATCTTCACGAAACAATCCCCAACATTGATTTTTCAATTCGTATATCAAGGAATCAGGAATCCCATACAGTTCCATGCTTTGATTTTGATGGTATTCTATCGTTTCTCCTCCTTGATTGAAGGTCAATACGTCAATATCTCCATCGCCATCTACATCGATAATTGCTGGAATGTCGGAGGAACTTACGTACAATTGACTGGATCCGTTTACGTACTCTGAATACAAAAGATCCGTAACTAACTCCCACTGCAAGCCATTACCAACATCGCCTACATTTCGATAGATTTTCAACCCTCCAATTCCGTAGGTCCAAAGATCTTTTCTTCCATCGTTGTCATAGTCTACCAACGTTGCTCTGTAACGTAAATCTTGCGGAAAAAGATCTGCTGCATTGTATACCAACTCGTAGTATGGTTGACCGTTATTTTCTTGAGAATACACTCGAATATTATCATTACTTCGATCAAACACGAATAGGTCGAGATCACCATCGAAATCGTAATCAAAATCTGAAAATTGTGGATAATTCAATCCACCTCCCCATGCATTCGAGATGGGTTGTCCATTTCTCAAAACGGGAACGGTGTTGTCAAATTCAAATCCAAATTGAGCTGAGGCTGAATTACTGAAAATCACTATGATTCCTAAAATAATTAGGGATGAAATCTTGTTTAGCATTCTAATAGTTACTTACGAATGAACGTTCTATCTACTAAGACGTGGCAACCTTACTAATGGTTTGACGGTCTTAACTGACAAAATACGTAATATGCGACAAACACTACTTATCCTTTTTTCTAGCTTTTCCTTATTCTCGTTTTCTCAAGATACTGCTTCGGTTCTTTTCATTGGAAACAGTTATACCGCTTATAATAACCTACCGCAAATGGTTGCTGATTTGGCAACATCCTTAGGGGATCATATAAGTAAGGATGCTAATACGCCTGGTGGAGCAACTTTTGAGGTGCATTCGAATAACCAGACGAACTACAATAAGATTAATTCAGAGGCTTGGGATTATGTTGTGTTTCAAGCGCAAAGTCAGGAGCCATCTTTTCCTGATAACCAAGTAAACACGAATACCTTGCCTTATGCCATTGAACTAGCGGATAGTGTTTACGCCAATAATTTCTGTTCGGAAGTTATGTATTATATGACTTGGGGACGCGAAAATGGAGATCCTCAGTGGCAACCCATTTCCACATATGAGGGAATGCAGGCAAGACTGAGAAGTGCTTATTTACGATTTGCTGATTCCGTTCAAGGATCTGTAGCTCCGGTAGGAGCTGTATGGAAATATGTAAGAGATAATTATCCGACGATTGATTTGTACACAGCGGACGAATCACACCCAAGTTTGCATGGTTCTTATTTGGCAGCTTGTACGTTCTATACATCAATTTTTAGAAAACCGTGTTTAGGAGCCACTTACACTATGGGAATTGATCCAACCATTGTTGGCCAGATTCAAGCGGCTGCAGATTTGGTAGTACTGGATAGTTTGGATACATGGAATTTGCACGATCAATCTGTTCATACACAGGCAGACTTCGGCTTCACGTTAACGACTAGTGGAGTGGTCAACTTTGATAATTTGAGTACTAAGGCCCAGACCTATTCATGGGATTTTGGAGATGGTCAAGTCAGTACGGATGAAAACCCAACGGTGACGTATGGGGCAAACGGGAATTACACAGTAACGCTTACAGCAACTAGTGAGTGCAACGTAGATATTGTAACGTACCAAGTGGATGTTCAAACGGTGAGTTTGTTGGAAGGAAATTTCAACTTGGCCGTTTTGAAATCTTTGGGTAACGGACAGTTCATAGTTAAGTCCGATGCGGTTATCGAGATGGTTCAAATTGCAGATGCGGCAGGAAATCAAATAAAGACAACTTCAAATGAAGTAATCGATTTATCTCATGCAGCTTCAGGTTTGTATTTGGTTCGAGTTACAACCGATAGAGGAGAAGATATCTTCAAATTGGTACGATAAAAACTTAGCGCAAGTCGAACAAATCTTCGTTTGATTTGCGCACTTTTTTGTTGAACTGTGCAGGATCTTCTTCATGACGGAATCCAACCGGACAGGCGAGCGTTGCTGTAAGGTTTAACGCATCCAATCCAAGAATTTCATTGTAAGCTTTCGGGTTAAATCCTTCCATGGGTAGAGAATCTACACGAATGGATGCACAGGTATGTAGAAGTTGCCCAAGCGCGATATACGTTTGTTTCGAAGTCCAGGCTAGAATATCTTCATCGCTCTTATTATTTATCGAATTTATAATGCCGTTCTGAAATGCTTCCAAATTCTTCATTTCCGTTCCGCGCGTTTCTGAAATAAGCTGCATGTACGTTTTTGCGTCTTCTTCTTTTACAGAAGTGTAGGCACAAAACACAATCAAATGAGAGGCATCAACCACCGGGCGCTGTCCAAAAGAAGCTTCCATTAACTTTTCTCGCAACGCAGGATCTTCAACAATTAGAATTTTGTACGCTTGAAGTCCATATGAACTTGCTGAAAGTCGGATGGATTCCTTTAATGTTGACACCTGTTCATCGGAAAGCTTCTTGCTGGGATCGAATTTTTTGGTCGCGTAGCGCCAATTGAGATCGTCAATGATGTTTTGCATATTACAAAAGTACGAATGACAATTTTGAATAAAGAATTATAAATTGAATATTGAATGAGGAATGACTGAGTTTCAGTAAAGTCAAAGTGTTACTTTGATAATTCCTCGTTGACTAAAATCAATGAATCCAGGTTGATGGCGCCGATGCTATCTAGTTCCTCAGGATTCACTGTAGGGGGGAAGAATCCTTCCGCAACTTTTTCTAGGGCTAATTTGGCTGCCATCTCCGCTTTTTCTTCTGATTCGAAATAGTGTAGGCCGTTAATTGCTGGAATATTCTGCTGATTGATTTTCATTCGAGCTCCTTCATAGAGCTGATATCCCCAACCTTTATTCTCTATTTGTACGGCACGATATGACCAATCATTTGCCGTTTCCGACATGGGTTTTCCCTTCTGTGCAACAGGCTCTTTGGTATTCGTTTCATTGTTCTCAGAGCAGCTAAAAAGGAGCAATGTCAGCGAAAAAAGTACAATGCTCTTCATTAAATGAATTGAATTTTTTCGACGTGAATTTCACTGGAATGCATTCTTGTGAAGTAGGCTAGGTACGTTCCTGTTGGCAAGTTCCCACGTTCCACGATATAACCGCTAGGCGTTTTGGTAATGTTTGAAGAGGCAATAGTTGTCTTTCCGTCAAGAGAAACGATTTGCAAATCAAAGTCATTGTAGTCTGACTCGATAGTGATTTTGTCTACCGCCGGATTCGGATACACAGATACATTCAAGTCAGGAATTTCGTCCACATTCAAGATGCGCAGGTACGCATACATATCGTCTTGGAAATCTCCATTAAACCCAGTGCCTACGAATGCAAAATTATTTTGAATGAAAGTGGTTGCGTTGGATCTTCCCGGACCAGGGTAATCGGCTCTTTGAACCCAGGCATCTGCGTAATAATTGTATTCCCAAAGGTCGTTTCTGTAGTTAAAATTGATGTCTTCTCCCATGCAGATGAAACCGGATGGAAATTGCCCCCAACCTACGGCTCCTTTTCTCGGAGTGCTTGGGAAATCTGTTTTCTGAGTCCATGAATCCGTTGATGGCTCGTATTGCCAGAAATCTGCCAACATGATACCGTCATCTCCGGTTCCTATGTACCCTTGGTCTCCCATGCTGAAGCCTACTGCTTCTTTCCGTGCTGTTCCTCCAAAGTCGTTCAATTGAGTCCAGATGTTGGTCGCAGGATTGTAACGATACATGTCCTTTTGTAATCCGTTTCCGTCGATTCCCGTTCCGATATACGCTAAGTCATCCAATACAAATGAGACAGCTTGACGTCTTGGCGATCCAATGAAATTGGCTTTTTGCGCCCATGTTTCTGTTACGGGATCGTATTCCCACAGATCACCAAAAAACGGATTGGTTTCTCCTTGACCAAGACAAACATATCCTTTGTCTTCGATAGAAAATGCACAAGCAGAGCCGCGCTCCAATCCATCTCCGGAAATTCCACCAATGGAAAGTTCATCATCCCAATCGTCTGTCCAGAAATCGTATGAATACATTTTTCTTCGGAAGCCATCATGGTCCAATCCACCAATAACATATCCTTCTCCATTTAAAACGAATGAGGAAGCCACCGATCTTGGCTGACCGTTAACGGAGTCTTTCGGGGTCCATGCGCCTTGAGAAAAGGACACAAAGGAACTCGCACCTATAATTAATGTTAGCAGTATTCGCATGAATTAATAAATTGTAATGGGTGAATTGGCTGATTTATTTCCGCTTTGTACCAAGAGTCGATAGGAGCCAGGCGGCAAATCGCTTACAGTCAGGTTGTCGGTATTCGCAGCTGTTCTAATTTCTTCTCCCATCATGTTGATTAAGGTAAGTGTTTCTGGTTGGAATTTACTGGCCACACGAATGTAGTCACTCGTTGGGTTTGGATATACAGCAATTTCTAATTCCTGTTCATCCAATTCTAAAGTCCACATTGGATGGTACTCATGCATACTCATTTTCTTTCCTGAAACGCCCTTTCCAGTTCCAACGTAGGCACGACTTCCAAGAACAAACGCTACTGCATTTTTACGTGCGCTTCCGCCATACGGAGCTCTTACAGACCAGCTGTTATCAAATGGATTGTACTCCCAGAGATCACCGAGCATTCCACCGTTAGTTCCCATACATACGTACCCTCGATCTTTAATCGTAAATGTGACAGCGCTAGCTCTTGCACTGGCAGGTAAATCCGCTCGTTGTGCCCAAGTGTTGGTGGTTCGTTTGTATTCCCACCAATCTTTACGATACAAATCCTGATCGGTTCCAAGTCCTACGAACCCTTTACCATCAACAGCTAAGGCCGATAATTGATAACGAACTCCGCCAGGGAAATCTGCTGCCAAGTACCATAAATCCTGTGCTGGATTGTACATGTACATGTTCGGTGTATAATTATTGGGTCCGTGCTTTCCACCTACAACAAACGCTTCATCGTCTAAAACGAAGCACGCTCCGAAATACATTCCTCCGCCGTTATTACCGGGGAATCCTGCCATGGCAGCCCAAGTGTTTGAAGAGGGATCATAGCGCCAGTTATCACTTAGTTTGGTGGCCCCAATATCTGTTGCGTTGGGCGTATTCATCCCTGTTGTGATATAGCCATAATAACCAATGGCAAACCCAACAGCATTTCTTCTTTCTGATCCCGGAAGATCAGCCATTTGCGTCCATGAATCTGTTGCATCGTTATAGCGCCAAAGGTCCTTCAGAACAGTTTCAGCAGTATCTACCCCGGTTCCGATGTATCCAACACCATTGATTGCAAAAGCCACGGCGCGTTCACGCTTTAAACCGGTGAAGTCGGCCTTCTTAATCCATGAATTGGGTGGCGGCGGATTTTGTCCAAACCCGAAGCTTGTTACTGCCAGAAATAATATCAGTAGTAGTTGTTTCATTTTATTGGAAGATTAGTTTTTTAGTTCCTAAATGATGGCCTTTCACATCAATATTTGCGAAATATTGGCCGGATGGTAAGTTTTCTCGATCAATTCGAAGCGTACCAGAATTGGATTCAATTCGACGAACCGTTTGCGCCATGGCATCTGTTAAGGTTACATCAAAATGATTGTATCCCTCTAAATCAATGTTTACGTAATTTGTTGCTGGATTGGGATACAGGTTTACTTTCTCAATGCTGAGGTAATCGGTAGATAGGTACAATTCAGAATCAAATTCCCAAAAATCGGCGAAGTTGGTTCCATTTGTTCCGTTACCACAATACGAGCGATCGCCAACGGAGAATGCTGCGCCAAATCGACGACTGGTTCCAGGAAAGTCTTCTAACATCGTCCAAGAGTTCAAGAAGGGGTTGTATTCCCAAACTTCTCTCGTTACGTTTGAAAGTCCTCCTCCGTAACCAGCAACGACATAAATTTTATCACGTTGTGTGAAGTTCATGGATGCTGAGGTAGCAATTCCGGGAAATGAAGCACGCAGCACCCATTGGTCTGTAGTAGGCTTGTATTCATAGAATCCACCTGAGGTTCTTACATATCCTTTTTCATCTGTTGCCATGGCACCCATCCAGACTGAAGATCCGAAAGGAGCCTGATTTTTAATGGACCAAGTGTTTATTGTTGGATCGAATTCGTGAACTACATTCCCTTTTACGGCATATCCTTTTCCGTTCACCGCAAAACCTTCTGTGTTGGAAAAGAAATCTGGAGCTGCTCCCACAGTTGTCCAAACGTTCGCTTTGGGATCATATCTGTACAGGTTTTGATCGGTAAAAGCACCTCCGGTAATGTAGGCGTATTCACCTATTCCTAGCGTTAATACTCCGTAATTCCCTGCTGATGTGCCTCCGATATAATCTGCTTTTTGCGACCATGCATTCGTTGCAGGATCGTATTCCCACCAATCTTTAAGAACAATATTGACTCCCGTTCCATTGTAGTGTCCTAGCCCCATGTAGCCTTTGTTGCCGATAGAGCATGCTGTTCCTCGGTGTCTGGCTCCTCCTGCCATATCTGCGCGTTTGATCCATCCGGCTTCCGCATTGTCAGCCAAACAAAAAACAATCGCTATGAATAGAGTTAACTTTTTCATTTTGAAACAATAATTTTTCCTGTTTTTATCGGGGAATCGTTGTAGCAAATAGTGTAGATGTAATTGCCGCTTTGCCAGTTCCCCGTTTCAATTCGGTTTTCTTTCAAAGTTAGCTTACCGTTATAGACCTTCTGTCCAACTAAATTGTGCATCTGAATGGATAAGTTTTCCGGTGATGCGTTCGGGAAATTATCGATGTCCACGTTTACAAATTCCGTTGATGGATTGGGATACGTGTTGACAGAAATTTGATCGATGTTCTTTTCAATGACTGATAAAGCAAGATCATATCTCCAGAAATCTTTGAAGTTGGTTCCGTTCGTCCCTAGCCCGACATAAGCAAAGCCATTTAAAGTGGTGGCAGACATGTATCTTCTGGCAGTTCCAGGGAAGTCTTCCAATCGTATCCATGCATCGGTATTTGGATCGTATTCCCAGAAGTCTTTATAGTTATCGCCACTAGAGATAGTAACTCCTGTAACAACATATCCTTTTCCATTCAGCCCGAATCCTGTGGATTCCATTCTTGGAAGAGCTCCTTCTATTGGGTCAATTGCAACGTCTGCAATTTGCGTCCAGGAATCGGTAGCTGGATCGTATTTATGAAAGTCGGTACTAGACCATCCAATATCGGATCTGTATCCGGTCCCAACGTATCCTTCGCCGTTAAGTTCGAAGCCAATAGCTGACATTCGATCTCCTCCGGGAACATTGGCCACTTGGGTCCAGGTGTCGTTCACTGGATCGTATCGATATATGTCATCTGTAAAGCTACCTGTTCCAATGTACCCATAACCATCGATGGCAAAACCTACAGCACCGCGTCTACCTGAACCAAGAAAGTCTGTAAGTTGTTCCCAGCTATTACTTGCTGGATCGTATTTAAAGAAATCCTTCACGAGGGTACTTCCGGACGGTGAAATCCTTCCTGTTCCTACGTAGCCAATATCATTAATTGCGAATCCGGCTGCATGGTAACAGATGCCGCCCAAGTAATCTGCTTTTTGCGACCATGCATTCGTTGCAGGATCGTATTCCCACCAATCATCAAACAAAATATTTGGACCTGCACCATTGTAGTGTCCGAGTCCGGCGTAGATTTTATTGCCAAGGGTCAACATGGTTGTTCGGTGCCGTGCTTCTCCACCGTAATCTGACATTTGTATCCAGGCTGCGCCAAACGAATAACTCCCTGCAAGAAGTGATAGAACGAGTAACAAGTTTTTCATTCGAGAATAATTTTTTGTTGTGACACTTGTTGATCACCAATCAGCTTTACCATATACAACCCTCTCGGCAAGTGCGATACATCTATCTCAAAGTCATTGTTCAAAATCGTTTCATAAATGAGTCGCCCTTGCGTCGAGAAGAATTGTACATTACCATTTTGTGCTGATTCCAAATAAATGATGTTGTTTGCAGGGTTCGGATGCATTCCGATAGTGAGTTCGTTTTCGGAGAGATCCAAAGAACCTTCTGTAATTACGATAGTATAGTCTCCTGATGCAACTCCCCAGCCTTCAACTACTGCAAAGACCGTATCGTATCCTGCTGTAGGGAATTCAATTTCTGAAGAGGTACCGCAGTTGCCAGCATCGTCGTTCCCATAAATGGCCATTCCGTTTTGATCTTGAATTGACAAGAATGTATCGAAGGTTGATCCACAAAGAGAAACTTTAATTGCGCCCAATCCGTTTGGTACAATTTTGTAGAATACATCCGGTGAGACGTAGGCAGCGCTCTGATTGCTGTAACAAATGGATGAATTGTGATTTTCTGAGAAAGGAATATTTCCTACAACACGTGGATTGAAGCGATCATCTCCTATGTATCCAGAGCAGTCAATGCCGCCGGTTAATGTCACATTAAAGTCTGTAACAGATCCCCAAGTAAATCCAGCACATGGATCTAGAGGTAATGTAGATTGTTCTGCCTGCATCACGCGCATTCGGTGCATTCCGGCAACGGAATTTGCAGGTACTGTAATTACATAACCGGTTGGCGCTCCCATTGGTTGTCCTGACCAAGTCACAACTGATTCTGAAGTTTCAAAAACATTGTTTCCATTATAGTCAATCCATACTTCGGCAACGCTAGAGAAATTTCCTCCACATGTTCCAAACTGTAGATTGAGAACGTAGGAAGCTCCGGCGCTTAATGTTACTGTTTCTGCTGTATAATATTGGACTCCTGTTACTCCAGGACACCCCGTAAAGTTGATGCTTCCGGAGGCTCCAACGATGGATAATGCTCCAAGGTTCGAATCTGCCGTTGAAGATGGGCCGCCTGATTCGCAATACTGCGAGAAGCTTGTGGTGCCTAAGAATAGTAGTATTGCGATGAGTGCAATTCGTTTCATAATGTATGTAGTACTTAACAATGAGTTAATATAGGGAAAATAATATAGTAACACATACTAAGGACGTTTAAAAAAAGCAAGAAGTTGTAACGCTAATTTAATTAACGATAATTCGTTAATAACTTTCAGTTAACATTGGTTGAACATTGCAAAACGACTTGCATATTTGTTAATACACATTATAATAATCACGCCATGGCTACAGAAACTACCTTGCAAGAAGAAATTGATGCACTAAAAGCAAAATTGACTGGTGATATGTTCCAGGATATGGAAATCAAAGACCAGATTCATAACCTAGAAATGAAGTTGAAAGGTGTGAAACCAATGGACAGCCACTTTGATTGTGTAGGTTGCGGATCTTAATCCCAATCATCTAAAATATTTGAAGGAAGACTGTTAGTCTTCCTTTTTTTTGGTCGTAACTTTCGTGAAAACCACGCACAATGAAAATTCTTCTCTTTCTTTTAAGTTTCTCTTTGATCTCCAGCTTACAAGCGCAAGTCTGGGGTGTTCCCGGAGCAATATGGCATTATCAGTTTGGAGGATTGATTTTATATGAAGGAACCACCATCTTTCGATACGATCGCGATACCATCATTGATAACTACTCGGCGCAAGTAATTGAGAGCAGTCAGCAATTCGTGTATCCGGGCCCAAATGGACCATATCAAGGACCGATTTCAAAATCACTAGGATATACACGATTTTCGGGTGATACTGTTTTCTGGTATAAAGACAATGAGTTTTTTCCACTATTCGATATCGGTGCTCAAACGGGAGATTCTTTGATTATCCATAACGATCATGGCGCCAGTCCGCTTTGTGATTCAATGTCAATACTTCACGTTACTGCTTCGGGAATTCAAACCATTAACGGTGTCGATTTGCGGTTCATCGATGTGGAAAGAGGAGAGAAGTCAAATTATGGATACAACGGCCGAATTTATGAGCGGATGGGAAGTGTGTCTGGAGGAGCGCATGGATATTTCTGGCCGAATCAATTTGTATGCGATTCGAATGTCATTGTGGAATATTTTCAATGGCAATTCAACTGCTACGATGACGATACCTTTGCCTTGTATAGTCCTACTGGAACTGCGTGCAATCCTTATCAATTTGTTTCGCTTAATGAATTACATTTAAATGAAAAGGAGGTCATTAAAATGTTTGATGCCATGGGGCGCGAAATCAATGAAGCTAATGAAGGGTTGATGTTTATCTACTATTCAGACGGAACCACTGAAAAGAAAATACAAATTGAGAAATGAGGAGAGGGATTTTAACAGCGTTCTTTTTTGGCTTGATGTTATGGCCATCTTTTGCTCAGGGATTGAATGTTGAGCTAGGCTTCAATGATCATAACTATCAAGAAGCAAAGGATGTTTTGATCGCGGAGGAATATACATTTCTACTTCGTGATGAATGGACAATGCTTGGTCAACAACGATCATATCTTTCAAAAATCGACACCAACGGGCAAACCGAATGGAATGTGCAATTGATGCCGCATCCAGCTGAAATTGTTGATGCAAGGAAGATGATGCGTTCTGAAAAAGGAGGTGTTTACATTACGGGCTTTGTGAGAGAAGTGTGTGATGTCGGCGGGGGCTGTTATTGGTTTTTAATGGAAATTTTGCCAGACGGTACGGATTATTGGTCGAAAATCTGGGTCGATCTAGATTGTTATTCGTCTAATTCTTCTGCAATTCACCAATCTGGTGATACTACTATCTGGGTAACTACCTATTTTAATGCCGGTATTAATGGTACGTTCATCAGAGGGAGCGATTCTCTTGGCTACAATACAACGGGTTACGGCGCTGGGTTCAATGACATTAAACATCTTACGAGCATGCCCGGTTTCGAATTAATCGGTGCTGATGACAATACCATTTACAACTACAGTAATTCTTCCGTAGTATCATCAATCAATATTACAGGGCCAATTCGGGATCTCGAAACAAGAAACGATACGCTCTACGTGTTAACGGCGGATAGCATCTTCGAATTCAACGATACCCTTGGATTAATCGGAGCGGATAACGTTCCCGGAACCAACGATTACGACTTTCTTTCGCTCGGAGTCAATACCATTAGTTTTGCGAGCAGGACTGCAACGGAGGTAACAGTTTTTACCTTAGACAATAGTTTGCAAGTGATCAATTCTAAGATGATTCTTGTAGATGATGCCAATCAATTTAAAGTAGCGTTTAGCAATGAGCATATGTCAGTCGCTAGAACGTTCAATTTGTTTGATGGTACTGCGGTTCAATATCAGGATTATTCATTATTGTCAAATGTTTCTGTTGATTTGGATAGGACGGATGTGGGTATTACCAATTTGATAATCAATGATATTGCAACTTCTCAGGATTCTAATTTTCCTGATTTGTTCAGTATGGAGTTATGGGGGAGTGTCACGTTAACTAATTTCGGACCGGATACTTTGCATTCGTGTATTGTCAATAATTTTATCTCTCAAGGGATTGCCTGCGGAGAATGGTTTTATAAGGAGTCTTTTTCCGGATTAAATCTGCCACCAGGCGATTCTGTTGTTCTTGATTTAGGGTTGTTTTATGCAGAAAATAACTTCTTTGGACAAGGGAACAGCGTCTATCGAGAGTTTTGCCCTTTTACCAGTTATGCAAACGAACTCACAGACCTTGTTGTTGGAAACGACGCGTATTGCAATGATTTCTTCCTTGGAGTTGCCAATATGACAGAGGTATCCATAGAAGATAAGGAGATAATGAAGATGTTCGATTTACTTGGAAGAGAGGTTCAAAATCCAAGGAATGAAATGGTTGTTGTATTATTTTCTGACGGTTCTACCGAAAAGATGTTCGCAGATTAAAACAAAAACGCGTACATCAAAATATTTGCTCCCATTTGAAGCGCTTGCATTCTTTTGTTTTCGGGGTCGTTGTGCACCTCACGGTTTTCCCAACCATCGCTTAAGTCTGTTTCGTGCGTATATAAGCAAACCAATCTTCCGTCTATAATAATTCCAAAAGCTTGGGGGCGTTCACCGTCGTGTTCGTGGATCTTAGGAAGTCCGTTAAAATCATATTTCTGATGAAAAACTTCATGGTCAAAAGGCAATTCTACCAACTCATTGTCAGGAAAGACTTTCTGAAGTTCTACTCGAATGAATTCGTCCATCCCGTAATTGTCATCAATGTGAAGAAATCCACCACCTTCAAGATAGGTGCGCAAATTCTCTGCTTCAGCCGATGAGAAAACCACGTTTCCGTGCCCAGTCATGTGGATGTATGGATATAGAAACAAATCAGAACTTCCAACTTCAACGTACGGCGTTTCTTTTGAAATGGACATAGAAAGATTGTTGTTGCAGAATTGAATCAAATTTGGAATTGCCGTTGGGTTCGCATAATAATCACCGCCACCGCTGTATTTCAAAACTGCCAGTTGATAGGTTGATTGCGCATTGCTTTGAAATGGAGCTATGCTCAAGATCAGTGCAAGTGCAAATCCGAATAGTTTTCCTGTCATGCCTCTAATGTAATTGTTTTCATGGTTTTCATCAAAAAGAAGTCAACGGCAGGAATAAGAATTAACAATGTTTATGTTCCTATAAGCAACTTCGCCTGCATACACGCATAAAGTGCGGCCGTTTCAGTTCGAAGTCTGTTGGTACCCAAGGTAACAGCTATATATCCTTGTTCAAGGGCTTGCTGAACTTCTGATTCTGAGAAATCACCTTCTGGGCCAATTAAAATCGGGCAATCTTTCGATTGGAAAACTTCCGAAAAATCTTTCTTTTCTTCTTCGTAACAATGCGCCAATAATCCGAATGGATGGGCTTTCAAAAAGTCTTGGAAGGAAGTCAATTCCACAACTTCGGGTAAATACCTCCGTTGCGATTGCTTCATTGCGGAAATCGCCTTTTTCACCAATCGCTCTGTTTTGATTCGTGCCCGTTCGCCATTCTTACAATCGAGTAGTGTGATTTTAGTAACACCTATTTCCACTGCTTTCTCTACGAACCATTCAATGCGCTCCATTTGCTTTGTTGGGGCAACGGCGATATGGATTTCAGTTTTTGATTTCGGCTGAAAATCAACATCGATAATCTTTAGTAGGCAGCGTTTCGGATGTGCATCTGTAATTTCGCATGAAAGCAAATGTCCTTTGCCATCCAATATCCCAACAGTATCGCCCACTTGACTTTTAAGAACCCGAACAATGTGTTTTGATTCTTCTTCGCTCAGTTGATACGTTGCGGCATTTGGGTCGATATTGGCATCGTAAAAAAGGCGCATCAGTGCATCAGGCGGTAAACCATTTCTTTCATCAATTCACCTTCCGAAAAAGAACTGTTGTTGATCCCTTTCGATTTTAGGTCGAACTCGTGAAGAATGGAAATGTTTACTGCTAGTTTTTTAGGGTTGTAGATTTTTGCCGAAGCCATCATTTGGTTAGCAACGAAAGGAGGAACGCGCAATGCACTAGCAATGGCGTCTTTCGATTTGTTCTCCATGAAGTGAATTTTCATCAGTCGCGAGAAGTGATTGAACAAGTTTGAAATAACAACGATGATGGAGGTTGCTTTCGGATTGTGATCGAAATAATCAACAATTTTCAAGGCTTTTGGCACGTCTCGAACAGAAATGGCATTCACCAATTCGAACACATTGTAATCTTTGGAAATCCCAATGTTCTCTTCGATGTGAATCTCGTTGATCGTTGTTCCAGCTTCTACCAGAATGCTCAATTTCTCCAGCTCGTTGATGATCTTGCTCAAATCATTCCCAAGAAACTCTGCTAGTAGCATTGTCGCTTTCGGAGTGATTCCGAATCCCTTATTCTTGACGTAGGATCCAATCCAATCTGAAAGCTTGTATTCTGGAACTTTCGCTGATTTAAAAACCAATCCATTCTTTTGAGCGGCCTTTATGGATTTCTTTCTGGAATCGTAGTTTTTGTATTTGTAGTTGATCACAAAAACGGTTTGCTGCGATGGTGCTTCGAAGTAGGGTAGGAGATCTTCCATGCCTCTAAAATCTTGCGCTTCTTTTAGCACCACCACCCGTCGTTCCGCCATCATCGGATATCCCTTCGCCTCTGAGATTAAAGACATCGCATCCGTATCCTTTCCGTAGAGAATGCTCTGGTTGAAATCCTTTTCATGATCTTCCAAAGCATGTTTCAATATAGCGTCGGTGATGGCATCAATATAATAAGCCTCCTCACCATGAAGGAAGTAAATAGGCTCGAATTGCTTCGCCTCAATTTGTTTTATGATCGGTAAGTGATCCATTAATTGTGCTTCGACCAGATTTGAACCAATTCAACCAAAGTATTGGAAGCTTTTTCCATGTCTTGAACGCTTACATATTCGTGACGCGAATGAATGGCCATTTCTCCTGTGAAAATATTCGGACAAGGCAATCCCATGAAAGATAAACGTGATCCATCTGTTCCACCTCGAATGATGGCAGGTTTCGCCTCAATTCCTGCTTTTTCCATTGCGTTCAATGCGTAATCTGTAACGAAAGGAACGTCTTTGATAATTTCCTTCATGTTGCGATATTGCTCAGTCACTTCAAACGTGTATTGCAATTTTGTGTAATTCGACAAGGTGTCTTTTAGAATTCCTTCCAGTCGTGTTTCGTATTCAGCAAGTTTGGCTGTTTCATGATCGCGAATGATAAAGGAAACGGAGGCTTGTTCCATCCCGCCTGATATTGTATGAGGATGAACAAAACCTTCGCGGTGTTCTGTTGTTTCCGGTGACCAGCTGTCTTTTGGAAGTGAAGCAACAAATTCGGAAACAACTTTTAAGGCATTCACCATTTTGTTTTTTGCGTAACCCGGATGGGCTGCGATTCCGTGTACGATAACTTTGACTCCATCTGCCGAGAAGCTCTCGTCTTCCAATGAGCCCAAAGTACCACCGTCCAATGTGTATCCGTAATCGGCATTTAATTTGTCCATGTCCAGCTTGTCTACGCCTCGTCCTACTTCCTCGTCTGGAGTGAACAAGATTCTAATTGACGGGTGTGGAATATCCGGATTTTCCATAATGTATTGCGCGAAGTCCATAATAATGGCAATTCCCGC
>JADFAL010000005.1 GCA_015665275.1 Flavobacteriales bacterium
CTGTTGAAATTGTCGTTGCGCAACCACCGCATTTTAGGTTCTGAATTTCAAGTTCTTGTTCCATATCCGTTTTTAATACTAAGATAAGGAGGTTTGCCCCGAGAAAAAATGACAATTGTCACTTCTCTAAACGCCTGAATACCGTGACTTCGAAATTTATCACTCATCACTTAACCCCACAACTTCTTCAATCGCACTTGATAAGGACTCGACATCATTGTAAAGGCCATTTTCTCATTAACAGAATCATACGGAGTAATGAGTTCCACCTCGAAGTTTTTCAAGAGCATCGACATCACCATTCGGATTTCCAAAATTGCTAGATTTCGTCCAGGACAATAGCGCGCGCCTCCGCCGAATGGAGAAAAAGCGTCTGTATTATGAACAGGACATTTCCCCTCTCGCAACCAGCGTTCTGGCTTGAATTGACTAGCTTCTGAGAAGTTTTCATCTTTCAACGATCCAAATCTATGTTGTGTAAGAATGCGCTGGCCTTTTTTCACGAAAACCTCCTCCAGTTCGATATCCTCATTCGCTTCGAAAAGCATAATGGGTGCAACCGGTTTGAATCGCATTGATTCGAAAGCCGCCCCTTCGATATATCTCATTTTGGCATTGTCCTCGTAAGCGGAAGCCCAGGTTTTATCGCCAAGAACGTCCTTCGCTTCCTTTCGCATGCTTTCCGTTACGTCTGGTTCTTGAGAAAGCAGATAGATCATCCAATTGAGCGTAACTGCAGTAGTATCTTCCCCCGCCATTAATAGGGTTAGAAGATTGCCGCGTACATCTTCCGTCGAAATATCATCTTCCTCTTCGGCTGCAACAATAATAGCTTCAATGACAGATGGCGGGTTTTCGCGTAATTCCGGATTTTCATCCAATCGTTTTCGTGCGGCGCTGATGAATTCATCGACTAGGCGATTCATTTCTTCCACTGCAACATCAAATTCCTTATCGTCTTTAGTGCGATACAATTTATACCATGGCACCGGCATATTGATACGTTTGAAGATCATTGGAAATACCTTCTCCATGTGATCTTGAATCGCTCCCCCCTGTTCTTCAATCGTATTCATGGGGTAACCAAAGGCCAGCGATGAAGTAACATCAACGGTAAATCGCAATAGATCTTTCTGGATGTAAAACGGCTCTCCAGAATCAGCTCTCTCCGTCCATTTCTTGTACAAACGCCCCAATACAGGCTCAATTGCAGGATAAAAGGCTTTCTGATGCTTAACATCCAATCCTTTCGCAACAATCGGACGGTGCCTTTTCCACTCCTCACCTTCTACATTAAAAACCCCATGTACGCCGCCTTCACGGATAATTTGATTCATTTTAGAATTGCGCGCAAATCCGGCAGGTCGCTCTTTCATGATTTTCTGAAGCATCGATGGGCGCGTGATCACCAATTGATCAAAAATGCCAAGATTCAAGCGAAAAACATCGCCAAACTCTTCACTCCAATCCTCAATGGAATTGTGAAGTTGCGGTAAGTCCAATGAGAACAAGTTTCCAACAATAGGCCTCCCTTTCGGGCCTGGTAGATCTTTCACTTTTACAGCCATGATTTAAAAATAAAAAAAAGTGGATTGTTATGGTGCAAAGATGATTGGTGGAAAGTCGAAAGTAATCGGTTGAAGGCAGAAAGTTCTTCGGAGGGCACATTTCATGGCTTATAACTTCAAAACTCCGACTTCGACATGTTCAATCCTACAGAGCCTCACTTATTGCAATTTACAGCTCCGACTTCGAGAACCTCAGTCATCGCATTTCAAAACTCCAAATCACTCCCTCCTCTTCGCTTTCCGCGTATTTCGCTTGGCTTCGCGCTCATTCTTCCTAAGACCTCTTCTATATTCCCGGTATTCCTTCAAGTTCTGTTTGTATTCACCTTTGGTCATACCCTTGATATTCATATCTATAACGCGGCGACCAGCTTCGATATCTTGAATTACTAGTTCAGCGATCCAGTCATCTCCTTCTGCATCGAATATGCTGTTTGTCTGATGACCATAAAGGGAAAATGTCGCTTGCACTGTCTTGGCGTAAAGATTGCCTCGGTATTTGGCAAGAATTTCAGTTACCGTCATTCCTGTCTCACGATGAATCAATTTGAAGAGCATCTTTCCTTCGCCCATGTAGAGATCTTTAATAAGGAACTCCAGCTCCTCCTCCAATTCCTTTTTTCGGCTTTTGGTGATTTTCTTTTTCTTACGCTTTTTTGATTCCTCAGCCAGTTCGGCCTCCAACGAATCGATGACTTCTTTTGCCTTTATTGCTAATGGATAGGTCCTACGGATCAAATTGAACTGTTGTAAATAATGCAGGTCAAAATCTCGGTCGTAACGAACCGCTTGCAATTCCTGAGTGCGCATTACAGCGGTATCTTCTTCCTGGCTGACTCCAGAAAAACTGATCAAGAGAGCAATAAGTAAAAAGCTAATTTGGTTCATTACGAACAAGTTATCGTGTTTCGGCTACAATTACAAATAGGATACCAAACTAACGCACATGAATAAGGAATATTGAAGTAGAGAATTAATTGGATCAGGAATCATGAATACGAAATAATGAATTACCAGTTGGTTGGAATTTGATACTCCCTAGTCAACTCATAACTCGAACTCACAGATTCATCTACTCGATGATCACTATTTCTTATTCAATATTCAACATTAAAGACTTGAAAGCCACTGCATCGTATCCACTCCATCTGCATAATCATTTAATGCTGGAGCCTGTGCTTTACCGAAAGGCGTGTAAGAATTCCCAACGATAACTTGCAATGCTTCTTCATGCTCAGAGAGGTATTGGTCTACTTGTTGTTGATCGGCGTAGCGTTGATAATGAATCATGGAAAGCGGAGAGAACAAATCGTTGGATTCACGAAGTAAAACAAAGTTGTTATCCAGCAATTCTGCCTTATTCATGAGATAAACCGCCTTGTTATAGTCATAATTGTTCCCGTACTTATTGTTATTGACAACATCTCCGTGTTCGACAATTCCTTCGAAGAAAAGATTCAAATCATAACTCTTTGGAATCATCAGGTGTGATACATTTCTGCATCCCAATCCGAAATACTGAAAAATGTCCTTGCCCAATTCATATAGTTGTTCTTTCGACTCCGATCCATCAATTACTGCCAATGACGTTCGGTTCTTTCTGAAAATATGCGGGTACTTTCCGAAATATTGCTCGAAATACTTTAAAGAGTTATTACTTCCCGTAGCAATTACCGCATCAACCGCGCCTATTCTACCCTGTGAAAAGGTAATTCTTGATTTCAGATCTGGAGTGAATTCTACCAAATGTTCGGCTAATTTAGGTAACAAGGTTGCGTCATCACTGCTCAGTTTTGCCACCACATGATGTCCGGAGATTAAGGCAGAAAGGAAATCATGAAAGCCAACCAGAGGAATATTTCCCGCCATTATCACAGCTACTTTCTTTGGATTATTCGAATAGGCATACGATTTGGCCCAATTGCTTAGTCGCTCCTCAGTGAGTTCATTTCCAAGCGATAACAAACTGTTTTTAACATTCTCTTTTACAAACCATCCGTTGTACGAAAATTGCTTGTTGATGGTAATTTGCAATGATTCGAATTCCTGTTCTGTAACGCCTACAGAGAAATCCGTCCATTCCTGATTGTTGCCTAGCGCGCGCATTAGTTTCCCTAGCTGCGCAAATCCTTTGATGATAGTTTCTTGATTCACATTGCAAAATTAATAGATTTCCGTTGAGCGCGCCTATTCGATATCAACGATGGATTGTCCATTTTTTCTATCAGTACTAGATTGAATCGGAACACGAAAGCATTATATTTGCAAATATAAATTACGCGTTATGGCAATAATGATCACAGATGAATGCATTAACTGCGGGGCCTGCGAGCCAGAGTGCCCGAATAATGCAATCTATGAAGGTGGTGCGGAATGGCGTTACTCTGACGGTACGTCGTTGACGGGGATGATCACAACATTGGACGGTGCAGAAACAATGGCCGACAATGAAGAAGAACCAGGAGATATGGATGTCTACTACATCGTAACTGATAAGTGTACGGAGTGTGTAGGTTTTCACGATGAACCGCAGTGTGCTGCGGTATGTCCGGTTGATTGCTGCGTTGACGATCCTGAATATCGCGAATCCGAGGATGAACTATTGGCAAAGAAAGATTTCATGCATCTTTAGTCATCTCAAACCCATTTTTTAAAGTCCGTATCGAAAGATTCGGACTTTTTTTTTGCTGATTTTGAATAAAAGATTAAAAAATGATTCATGGCCTCTTGTCAGATCAAAGAAAGCTACTATTTTTGCGGCTGGGGTAAGTCTTGTACGACCAGCTCCCTCTGAATCCCCCAGGACGGGAACGTAGCAAGGGTATGAGGTTGTAGCGGTGCGATATGAGTAGCTTACCCCTCTTTTTATGCCTTAACTTTTCCTGGTTGTAGCGGTGCGATATGCTTTTACGCCGCGGCTGAAGTAGCTACCTTCGTTTTGTTCTGCTACCGCAGAAGTCACTACGTCTTCACTTGCTGCACAAGCTCTTCCCTCTTTTTATGCCTTAACTTTTCCTGGTTGTAGCGGTGCGATATGCTTGTTCGCCGCGGTTGAAGAAGAATCTATTCGAAGGCGATATTCAGTCAACCTTATTCAATTTTCATTAATACTGATTCAATTCATTACTCCAACTACTTAACTTTGCCTTAAACACCTTCTATGAAATATGGAATCATTCTGCTGACACTATTGGTGCTCACTGGATGCAACGGAGAAGCTAAAACGGAATCAGATGAAAAGGAAAAAAATGAGTCGAAATGGTCGGATAAAGCTGAATTAGAATCCATCTTCGAAAGAGATCTTAAGGATATGATAGCGGCATTCAATGCCGGTGATTATGTAACCGGAACAGATTACATGCCCGAAGAAGTATTTAATTATGCTTCAAAGGAGCAGATGGTCTCTCAATTCGAAACTATCGAAAATATGGGGATGTCAATGAGTTATTTGGAGTTCGATTTAAAGGACATATCTAAAGTGGTGTTTCATGAAGGGAAATATTACTCTCGTATTTTGAGTAGTTCTAAATCGAAGATTGTTTTTAATGAATATGCGCGTTACCTGATGGATGAATTTGCTGGGGAATATGATGACTCAGAGAGCACCATTCAAAGAGATTCTGACAGTTCACTGATACTGCTCTCAAACGACATCAATTATGCCATAAACGATGAGGATTCGGAAATCTGGAAATATCTTAGAAGCGATAAACAAATGAAGGTGATTGTCAATCGGATTGTTCCTACTCAGGTGAGAATAGCATTGGATTAAGAATGGATTTCAAAATCGTCTCTTTAAACTTTCTACTTTCAACTTTTAATCTACCACCAGTTCTCCTGTTAAAAACAAGTGTATAAGTATCCATTCCTTCAAGAGCTGATTGGGCCAACTCTATTTAAATTTGAGGAAATCAAATTCCGCGACTTATGAAATTCTTTATCGATACCGCAAACCTAGATGAAATAAGAGAAGCCAACGATCTTGGTATTCTGGATGGCGTAACTACCAATCCCTCGTTAATGGCCAAAGAAGGCATTACTGGAGAAGCTAATATCATCCAGCATTACATCGATATTTGCAAAATCGTAGACGGACCGATTAGTGCGGAAGTAATCGCTACTGACTACGAAGGAATCATCAAAGAAGGAGAGCATTTGGCGTCATTACATCCGAACATTGTAGTGAAAGTTCCAATGATTAAGGAAGGCGTGAAAGCGATTAAGTACTTCTCTTCCAAAGGAATCAAAACGAATTGTACACTTATTTTCTCTGCTGGACAAGCACTTCTGGCAGCAAAAGCTGGTGCAACGTACATCTCCCCTTTCTTAGGGCGTCTAGACGACATCTCCTCAAACGGAATGGATTTAATCGCACAAATTGGAGCTATCTATCACAACTATGCTTTTGATACTCAGATTTTAGCAGCTTCTATACGTCATCCAATGCATATCATACAATGTGCTGAACTGGGCGCAGACGTTGCAACCGTTCCATTGAAAGCAATCATGGCATTGTTGAATCATCCATTAACAGACTCTGGCTTGGAAAAATTCTTGGCAGACTATGCGAAAGGAAACAACTAGAATAATGAATAACCAAATATTGAATCAAGAATAACTATTCAATAGTAATGATTCCTTATTCATTATTAATCTTCTTATAACTCGCGGTAATCCCTTTAATGAGTGAGCTACTGAATCCGGAATGTTCCATTTCGTTCAGACCTACAATGGTACAGCCTTTCGGTGTGGTTACCTTATCGATTTCCTGCTCTGGATGTGAACCGTTTTGGAGGATAAGTTCTGAAGCGCCTTTCATTGTCTGACTAACAATTTGAGTTGCAGTTTTCGCGTCAAACCCAACTTCGATACCACCTTGAATCATAGCACGCATAAATCGTAAAACATAAGCGATGCCGCATGCACCAAGGATAGTAGCAGCATCCATAAGCGATTCATCAATGCGAACAGTCGTCCCCAATCCGTTGAAAATCTCAGCTACGAATTCACCGCGATTCAATGGATCCGAATTGGACGACAAGGCAGTCATAGATTCATTTACCGCGGTTGCCGTATTCGGCATTGCACGATATATGCCAAAATTCGAACCGCTTGATTTCAAAATCTCCTCAATGGAAATCCCAGTGGCAACAGATACCAAGGTATGTCGATCTGCATCAAGATATTCTTTGTGTTCTTGGATGAATGGTAAAACAGTATATGGTTTTAAGGCAAGGATCAAAACATCACAATTCGAAATCAATGCTACGTTATCACTAGTGACTGTTACTTTTTCCGAAGAATATTTCTCGATGGAATTGATGTTTCTTTTCGATGCAAAAACTTCAATTTCAGGCATTTTAGTGGCAATGCCTTCAAGTATTGATGTACCCAAATTTCCGCACCCAATTATTCCGATTTTCATACCAGACTGTTTTTCAATTTTGAAGGGTAAAATTACACTATATAGTATAAGCGGTAACGAAGAAGGATGAAGAAATTCGTAATTTTATGAGCCGAAAATGAAAACTCTTCTCCTGATAGCATCTATCGTGACAATGCCCTTTGTTGCTAAGTCACACGATTACTTCTTCAGCTTTGTGGAAATGGAATACAATGCGGTTACGCAACGTGTTGAAATGACATTAACCCTGACGACGCATGACTTCGAGCGGGCATTGGAGGAAAAAGGTTCGGAAATAGATAATATCGCTAGCCTGAACCAGGACGAGATCAATGTGATTCAGAAGTATATTAATAAACACTTCATAATCACATCCGGATCCGAGAAAAGCCAATTAACGTTCATGGGAAATGAAGTTTCATTGGATGGAACCTCTAACTGGTACTTTGAATCAGAGCCTATTGACTTTCAAGAAGAAATCTCAGTTAAATACGATTTGCTTATGAACGTGTTTCCTGAGCAACAAAACAAAGTGACACTGTACTACAAAGGAAAAGCCTTTACAGCCACTTTTACTCCAATAGATAAAACCAAACAGATATACATCGAAAACTAGGAACAATGAAGAAAATCTTACTTGCAGCCATATTGCTACCGGGATTGACATTTGCTCAAAATCGCTTTGCACAACTGGGAGAAGAATTGCCCACTCCGAATGAATACCGAAATGCAGCCGGAGCTCCAGGGCATGCTTACTATCAGCAAAAGGCGGATTACAACATTGAGGTGCGGTTGGACGATAAAGAACAACGCATTTATGGTGAAGAAGAGATTACGTATACCAACAATTCTCCAGACAAATTAGAGTACTTGTGGATTCAACTGGATCAAAACATGCGTGCACAGGACTCTGATTCAAAGTTGATTACCATTGAGAAAATGGAAGATTTCCGTTCGATTGGAGATGTTGCCAGAAAAACGTTCGAGTTCGACGGTGGATTTAAAATTGAAGAAGTTACGACTACATCTGGTAAGGATTTGAATTACGCTATCAATAAAACGATGTTGCGTATCGATTTGGATACACCTTTGAAAGATGGCGCGAGCATCTCTTTCCGAATTAAGTGGTGGTACAATATCAACGACCGAATGAAAATTGGTGGGCGTTCTGGATACGAGTATTTCGAGGACGAAGACAATTACCTCTACACGATTGCGCAATGGTTTCCAAGAATGTGTGTTTACAACGATGTTGAAGGATGGCAAAACAAGCAATTCCTCGGGCGTGGTGAGTTTGCCTTGGCATTCGGTGATTACGAAGTAGCCATTACGGTTCCATCCGATCATATTGTTGGGTCTACGGGGGTTTTGCAAAACGAAAGCAGCGTGCTTACTTCAGAGCAACGTTCACGTTTGAAAAAAGCGCGCACTTCTGATACACCAATCATGATTGTTACTCAGGAAGAAGCTGAGAAAAAAGAGAAAGAAAAATCGGAAGATGAGAGTACATGGATCTTCAAAGCAGAGAACGTTCGTGATTTCGCATTCGCATCATCGCGTAAATTCATTTGGGATGCTCAAAACCAGCCGGTAGCAGGAAAAGATATCCTATGTATGTCGTATTACCCGAAAGAAGGGAATCCTCTCTGGGAGCGCTACTCTACGAAACTAGTGGCTCATACAGTAAAGACGTACTCTAAATTCACAGTTGATTATCAGTATCCTGTGGCTATTTCCGTTCACTCCAAGTGGATTGGAATGGAATACCCAATGATCTGTTTCAATGGTGGACGCCCGGAAGCGGATGGAACGTATTCTGAAAGAACGAAATACGGAATGTGGGGTGTAATTATCCATGAAGTGGGACACAACTTCTTCCCGATGATCATTAACTCGGATGAGCGTCAGTGGACGTGGATGGATGAAGGATTGAACACATTCGTACAGTATTTGACGGAGCAAGAATGGGAGCGCGGATATCCTTCGCGTCGTGGACCTGCGTACTTAATTGCTGATTACATGCGTGGAGACAAGGACTATATCTCTCCTATTATGACCAATTCAGAATCGATTTGGCAATTTGGGAATAACGCTTATGGAAAACCGGCTACAGCACTAAATATTCTTCGCGAAACGATTATGGGTCGTGAGTTGTTTGATCATGCTTTCAAGATTTATTGTGAGCGCTGGGCGTTTAAGCATCCTACCCCCGCAGATTTCTTCAGAACGATGGAGGACGCATCTGCAGTGGATTTAGATTGGTTCTGGAGATCATGGTTCTTTACAACGGATCATGTAGATATCAGTTTGGATGAAGTGAATTGGTATGAATTGAATACAATGAATCCAGAAGTTGAAATGCCAGCTCAAAAGGCGGCGGATGACAAGGCTGATGAATTTATTGGCGATACACGGAACCGCGAATTGGTTGACGAGACAGTAAACGAGCGCGACAACGATATCGATGATTTTTATGCGAAACGTGATATTTATGCCGTTGATGCATTGCACCGTAAAGAATACGAGGAATTCAAAGAAGGGCTTACAGAGGAGGAATTGAAGTTGTTGAATTCAGGAATGCAATTTTATGAATTGAAATTCAGCAATATTGGTGGTATTCCAATGCCGTTGATTCTGCGCTTCACGTTTAGTGATGGTTCCGAAGAAGTGATTCGTATCCCGGCCGAAGTATGGCGTCGTAGTGAACACGAGGTGACAAAAGTCTTCATGTTCGAAAAGAAAGTAGACAATGTACGCATGGATCCATTCCTAGAAACAGCGGATACAGACTTAAACAACAATAGCTGGCCTGAAGAGCGTCAGCCAACGCGTTATCAACTGTTCCGTCAGAAACAGACAATGGAAAACCCAATGCAACGTCAGCAACGTGTAGACGAAATGAATGAGGAATAGCGAAACCTTTAAAGACTAAGGCTTAAGCCCACGAGGGCGAAATAGCCGAAGGATCAATAATTGCCCTGATGATTTAGATTGTCAGGGCTTTTTTGAGCCCTCAATTCTCTGACGCATAGACAATACGATAGGAAGAAGATAGATCGTATGCACGGTTGGTTGAATAAGGTCCTTCAACATTCTCAAACGCTTAGCCAGGCTTCTCGGCAAACTTGAAGATCTATACGAATACTAGTTCAGTTTTAGATTGAATACATAACCCTGGAACTCACAACTTAAATACTACCGACCTTCTTTATACAGCTGGTAATGCTCGAACTTGTCCTGAATGAAGTGAATCAACTCCAGTTCTGAAGCCGTTTTTAGGAAAAAGTCATTTAGATTGAGAAAGCTGATGAATTCATCAAAATCCTCCTGAGACAACTCAATGATTTCATAAGCGACATAATTACGCAACAATTCTCGTACAATACGTCGTTGGTCGTCTTTGTATTCTTGCTCGGCCACCCAGCGCTTCGAACGTTCTTTCTTTGAGAATGCTTGGTACAATGCCGTAATAGGACTCTGAACAACCTCCATACCTGTAACTGTTCGTGTTTCTCGCATTGCTAATGCTTCACGTTCTTCCTTGATGTCCTGCAATGACTTTAATGGTCGAACTTCTACAGCAGCAATTTCCTGTGCTTTACCTTCGACGTAATAGTTCGATCGGTGCTGACAATTAGAATCTGCTGTAATAATTACGTTCACTGGAATGTACCCGCGTACAGAAAGGCTGATTGTGTCTCCGGCTGACGCGTACACACTAAAATGTCCATTCGGTTGACCGAAAACAGCCCGACCTGTTGATCGATTCACTACCATTAGATTGTAAAATCCTTGGGGTTGAAGCGTGTCTTTAATTGCTCCAGAGAATAAGACTTGCTCACAGTCCTGAGAAAAGGAAAGCGAGGAAATCAATAGGCTTGTTATGACTATAAGTGCTTTGATGAAAATGAAATTACAAAAAAGGTGCCGTTTGGAAGGTTTACGGATGGAAACAATTGTTAAATCTATCAGTTTACAATTGTAAATACATGTGTAAACATTAAAGTTACATATGTGTCAATTGTAAACAATGTAGAATGTATTAATTTTGCAGTATGAAACGAGTGGTAGTTGGATTGTCAGGTGGCGTAGACTCAAGTGTTACGGCGCACTTGCTGAAAGAGCAAGGATACGAGGTGATTGGTATGTTCATGAAGAACTGGCATGACGAGTCCGTTACGCTCTCGGATGATTGCCCTTGGATAGATGATTCCAACGATGCACTGCTTATTGCTCAACAATTAGGAATTCCCTTTCAAGTAATTGACTTGAGTAAAGAGTATAAAGAGCGTATTGTAGATTATATGTTTAGCGAGTACGAGTCTGGCCGTACACCGAATCCAGATGTGTTGTGTAATCGCGAAATTAAGTTTGACGTATTCCTAGAGGCGGCGATGCAATTGGGGGCGGATTACGTTGCTACCGGACATTATTGCCGAAAGATTGAGCATGAGGACGGAAGTTTCGGATTGCTTGCTGGAAAAGATCCAAACAAAGATCAGTCGTATTTCCTTTGTCAGTTGCGACAAGAACAGTTAGCGAAGGCCCTATTCCCTATCGGGGAGCTTTTAAAGCCTGAGGTACGCGAGATTGCGCAGCAAATGGGGTTGCATACAGCCGACAAGAAAGATTCTCAAGGACTTTGTTTTGTCGGTAAGATCAGTCTACCCCAGTTCCTGCAACAGCAACTAAAGCCGAAACAAGGAAATATTATCGAGATTCCCGAAGATCTAACAGCATTTAAGGATTACGAAAGTATTCCTGTACAGGCAGATCACGTTAAAGAATTGGCATCTTCATATGAATACTCAGAAAATCAAGGGCATGTCGTTGCAGAGCACCAAGGGGCGCATTACTATACGATTGGTCAACGCAAAGGCTTACACGTCGGAGGTCGTCCGAACCCTTCATTCGTAATTGGGTTAGATGTTGAGACAAATACGGTTTATACCGGTCAAAAGGATGACCATCCAGGATTGAACCGCTGGGCATTGCGCATTGAATTGGAAGACGTACATTTCGTAAGCAGTCGTTACGATTTGGGAAAATTGAATGGATTGGAGTGTGATATTCGAATTCGTTACCGTCAGCCGCTGCAGAAAGGTATACTGCATGTCCTAAATGATGGCTTGTATGTATTGTTTGATAAGCGCCAAAGAGGAATTACACCGGGGCAATTTGCGGCATTCTATCTAAACGATGAGCTGTTCGCTTCTGGAATTATTGCTGATTAGGAATATAACTGTTGAATGTTCCGTCTGTATAGAAAATCAGAATCTTTTCTATTTCTTTTGAATCTTCCTGTTTTGTATTCTTGGCTATAGTTGGCTGTTTGGAAGTTGTAGCTGATACAGTAGGAGTACTATTCTCTTCTCGCGTCTCGCCTGTGATTAACCAGGAAGCATTTACGTTTGGGTAGGCGTTGATCACCTTTACGAGAAAATCTAAGCTAGGCTTGTTTCTTCCGCTTAGAACGTGACTTAAATTAGATCGCTTAATGCCAATTTTATCAGCAAACTCCGATGCGGTATAGTTACCTGATTTGATTATGGTACGGATACGATCTTGAATTAACATTTGTAACTATGATTGTTTTATACAAATGTAATCAATTTACAACAAAAAAGACCGCCCAAAATGGACGGCCTATTCTTTTCTATTTAATGCAATTTCTTAGTTCAGCGAGAAGAAGATTGATTGACCTTTAGAATGGTTTATCTCCTCTCCTTTCTTCACTGTATCCATGAGTTTGGCGACTTCAAAAATAGATAAACTACTATTTACCCCTTGAGTCTTATGTTGTGACAATTGGAATTTCGCTTGCTTGATTCGGTTGTTAATCATATCTATTGTTGTTATTTGCATTTCGTAATTGTTTCAAAATCTGAACACATTTACGGCACTGTTTCAACAATGGTTACGAAAAATTCAAGAAAATTTTAAAAATGTAAACAATAAGATGAAAGTTTTGCTTCATTTAAAACTATTTAACCACTTATTAATTAGCGTATTAAATTCAAGTTTACGAATTGTAATGAAATATTACTTTTTTTCCATTAATGGGTAGATTAAATGCTCCAATCCATTAATTTTTATCTCCAATACAAGCGCTAATTGACGGCCAAGCTTGCCATTTGGGAAGCCCTTTTGCTTGTACCAGACCAGATAAGCTTCTGGAAGGTGGATCAAATAGCGACCTTGATATTTGCCATAATGCATCTTGGCATTCGCCAATTGGACTAGTTCGTGTTGCTGCACAGCTTCCCTACTCTGTTAGTTCTTTACTGGTGTTTGTTCCAGCGCGTCTAGAAAATACCCCCAGAACTTTTGAACGGATGAGATTTGGCACTTCTCATCCGGTGAATGTGGTGCACGAATGTTTGGGCCAAAAGAAATCATGTCTACTTCTGGAAGATGTTTGGACAAGATTCCACACTCCAATCCTGCGTGACAAGCCTTTACTTGTGGTTCTTCGTTGAATTTTTCTCGGTACAACGAAGCCATTAACTGAAGAATTTCAGAATCTGGATTGGGCTGCCAGCCCGGATAATCACCGGTTTGAACTACAGCGCATCCCATGGATTCAAAAGCGGCGCGTACTGTATTGGCCACATCACCTTTCCCGGATTCCACAGAACTTCGTTGTAATGATTGCGTTGTAAATTTTCCATCCTTCACCACTACTCTAGCCAAACTTGATGATGTCTCCACTAGGCCCACAATATCTGGACTCATGCGAAACACTCCATTATGAACGGAATAAATCGTGTTCACCATTTTCAATAAATCCTCTTGAGCCATTGCCTTAGAAGCGTCTGAATCTATGGACTGTAAGGACATGACGAGATCTTTTTCCAAACTGCCGTATTCTTGTTGAATTGTAGCAGAACTTCGTTTGAACTCATGGTCAAATCGCTCCATTTCATCTTTTTTAACTGCTACAAGTGCTGAAGATTCTCTAGGAATGGCATTCCTCAAGCTTCCTCCGTCAATAGAGATCAGTTGGAATGGAACTGTTGAAAGCAAATGATACAAGATGCGATTCATGAATTTGTTCGCATTCCCACGATCTTTGTCAATGTCCATTCCCGAATGCCCACCAATTAAACCACGAATAGTCAATTCTAGAACTTGGCTATCGGACTCTAAGTCCACTTGCTCGTAGTTATACGAAGAATTCGTATCAATTCCTCCAGCGCAACCGATGGAGAGCTCGTCATCGTCTTCCGTGTCTAAATTCAATAAAATACTTCCAGAAAAATTGGACGGATCTAACTCCTTCGCCCCTGTCATACCCGTTTCCTCGTCAATGGTAAACATTGCCTCAATTGCTGGATGCTTGATGTCATCAGAAGAAAGCACGCTCATGATTGTCGCAACTCCAATTCCATTGTCAGCACCAAGTGTTGTTCCAACAGCCTCCAGCCAATCGCCGTTCACAACCATTTCAATTCCCTGAGTGTCAAAATCAAAATCCGTATCGGCGTTTTTCTGATGTACCATATCTAAATGCGACTGCAGAATAACAGTCTTGCGATCTTCCATGCCCAACGATGCAGGTTTTTTGATGATCACATTTCCAATAGCATCCTTTTTTGTCTCTAATCCAAGGTTGTTGCCAAAGTCCATCATGAACTGAATGACGCGTTCCTCCTTTTTTGATGGACGCGGTACAGCATTTAGGTCAGCAAAATGGTTCCAAAGTATTTTTGGTTCTAGATCTCTTACAGTCATTTGTGAGAATTTAATTTTTCAATAAGTTTTTAGGAGATGATCTTCATTAATTACAATGCGTTCAATGATCGGTAATCAATTCGAGTTCTCTCCTTTGTCTTTGAATGTATGCATGCGCTCCACGTATATTTCCTCTACCTTCTTGCGTGCCCAGGGCGTTCGTCGCAAAAATTTCAAGCTGCTTTTGACGCTCGGATCGAAGTTGAAACAGCGGATTGGCACTAAATGCCCCAGATGTTCCCATCCAACATGGTCTACGAGCTCATTCAATATGAATTCAAGCGTTTTTCCATGTAACGGATCATTGGACTGATGCGACATTTATTTAATCAGTTTTTTGTACTTGATTCTTTTCGGACCGTGATCTCCGAGGCGTTTGCGTCGGTTTTCCTCATAATCTGTATACGATCCTTCGAACCAATACACTTCGGAATCTCCTTCGAACGCTAGAATGTGCGTACAAATTCGATCCAAGAACCAGCGGTCGTGAGAGATTACTACGGCACATCCTGCAAAATTCTGAATTCCCTCTTCCAAAGCACGCAATGTGTTCACATCGATGTCGTTGGTCGGCTCATCCAGTAATAATACATTTGCTTCTGTCTTCAGTGTCATGGCTAAATGCAGGCGGTTTCGCTCTCCACCGGATAGTACCCCCACCTTCTTGTTCTGATCGGACCCACTAAAGTTGAATTTAGAGAGGTATGCGCGTGCATTGATCTTCTGACTTCCAACTTCTACGTATTCAGCTCCGCCAGAAACTACTTCGAATACCGTCTTGTCAGGATGAATGTCCTCATGCGCTTGATCGACATAGCCAATCTTAACAGTTTCTCCCACTTGGAATTCACCGTCATCTGGCTGTAACTCGTCCATGATCATTTTGAAGATGGTTGTTTTACCGGCTCCGTTTGGTCCGATAATACCAACAATTCCTGCAGGCGGCAACTTGAAATTCAAATCTCCGTACAACAATTTGTCTTCAAAACCTTTCGACACGTTAACAGCATCAATTACGTTGTTGCCTAGACGCGGCCCGTTCGGAATAGGAATCTCCAGCATATCTTCTTTCGATTTCACGTCTTCCGCGAGCATTTTATCGTAGTTCGCTAAACGCGCTTTGTTCTTTGCGTGCCTTCCTTTTGGATTGGTACGAACCCATTCCAACTCTCGGGTAAGGACTTTTTGGCGTTTTGATTCTTGTTTTTCCTCTTCTTTCAGTCGTTTGGACTTCTGTTCTAGCCAAGACGTATAGTTTCCTTTCCAAGGAATCCCTTCTCCTCGATCTAATTCTAGAATCCATCCGGCCACATTGTCCAAGAAATAACGGTCGTGCGTTACGGCAATTACTGTTCCCTGGTACTGCTGCAAGTGCTGCTCAAGCCATTCAATTGATTCGGCATCAAGGTGGTTGGTAGGCTCATCCAGTAGAAGGATGTCAGGATTCTTCAATAACAATCGGCATAATGCTACACGTCTGCGTTCTCCGCCTGATAGTGTCTCAATTTTCTGATCGTCTGGTGGACAACGTAATGCATCCATTGCTCGATCTAGCTTCGTGTCTAGTTCCCAAGCGTCCAATGCGTCAATTTTATCTGAAACTTCTCCTTGGCGCGCAATGAGTTTCTCCATTTTATCAGGATCATTGAGGACCTCCTCGTCCATGAAGGCATTGTTGATTTCCTCGTATTCCTTCAGTACGTCTACCGTTTCCTGAACTCCCTCCATCACAATTTCCTTTACCGTTTTGTTGGTGTCCAGTTCTGGTTCCTGCGGCAAGTAACCAACGGTATATCCATCCGAGAACACCACATCGCCCTGATAAGCCTGATCCAGTCCAGCGATAATTTTCATCACCGTAGACTTA
>JADFAL010000088.1 GCA_015665275.1 Flavobacteriales bacterium
AACAATGACTCTCCTTTCAATTTCTAACCCGTATCTCGTTCGATTGGGGACCGCAAAGATAGACATCTCTTTTATATCAACAACACTTTTAAACAATCTTTTTTTGAAAAAGTTTCACTTTCATTCATAAATCTTTCAGAGACAACAAATTCAGCGCGAATAAAAAAAGGCACCTACTGGCGCCTCTCCCTTTAAAAGTGTAAAGTCTCTATTTTTTACCCTTCGTTTTATCCACCCATTTGTCGTTTTTCATTTCGCCTAAAATGGTTACTACTTTCATGCGTGAATAATCCTCAGCTGCGAGCATCATTTGATCTTTGGTATCTCTTCTGATAAGAATACCTCCACTTCCTTGATTCTTCACCTCGATGTAGAATCCATCTTTCAATCTCGCCGGCTTTGTTGCTGGTCTTCCCATATATAATTAAGGTATTATGATTTAAAACAATTTTTTCAAGATACGAAAAGAATTGAATCTCAACTTGTTTTTAGGTTTTTTTATGAGACAATAGCCAGCCTCCTAATGCGACATATTCTTGACTTCAAGCCTCAGTATTTTCGCATACTGGAAACTTTGAATCAATCCCACAATGCAAAATGCCAACATAATAACGCAGTACAACAAGAAGCCCATTCCTACCTCATGAAATGAAATGCTTCCTGGAGATGAAATCATTGCAAAATCCCAGACAATAAATAGTCCAGAAAAGGCAAGTCCAATGATGGACATTACTTTGGTTGTTTTGGTTTTCACTTTCAATAATCCGAGAAGGTCAATTGCGACAAACGATAAAAAGAAGAATAGTGAAACAAATCCTGCTTCCTCTGTCAGGCTATCCGCAATTCCGAAATCGTAGCTATAAGAACTGTAAGAGTCGTATCCGTATGAACTGGAACTATACAGATCTACCAAACGGGCATCATTTACCTCTACGATATAGAATCCACAAATGAAAAAGAATACAATCGCGAAGAATATCCCGATGATATATAAGGCTTTGTTCAAGGTAGTAGTAATTTGAGTTTGTAGTGTTGTAATTACAAGTTTACAAATTAATTATCAAAGAGATTTGTATTTCACCCCCGATTTAGACACCTCTCTTTCAATTACTTCCCAATAAACAAGCGTAGCAATATGTTCATTTACCAGATTCTTTGACAATTTGGATTCGCGGAACAATTTTGAAATTGATATGGGCTCATATTGCTCTATCAATTGCAGCAACTTCGAAAGTTCAGGTGTAAAAGACTCGGCCTTCTTCTTTCCCTCTTTTTCGTATCGCCATAACAGAAAGGTAATCTTATTGGCGAGCATGGTTTGATCTTTCAATCGATGAAATAACTTCAAATCGCCATTCTCATCGGGAGCCTTGTGCTTTGCCTTCGATGGAGAGACCACAATCTCCAATACTAAATGATGTCCTTCTTGAATCACTTTGGATTCGAACGGAACAGCTGGTTTGCAAAAAACTTCCGCAGCTCCTTCGATCATATGGTATTCCTCTTCCGGGTTGCACCCTGCAATTTTACCGCTATCCTTCACTCCGATTAAAAGCGAACCCCCATCTGAATTCGCAAACGCAACAAGCGTTCGTGCAATTTTCTTCTGATCGTCAATTCGGAATTTAAAATCGAGTTGCTGCCCTTCCCCTTCTGCTATTCTATGTTGTAATTCAGACATCTTTGTTCCAAATGCGGTACGATTTAAGCGCTTGTTCCTTCAGCATTGTTTCGCCATTGAGGATGGATGCGCCATTCGTTTCGCCTTCACACAAAAATCGTGTTTTTCGTGGATTGTATATCAAATCCACTAACAAATGTTCTTCGGTCAAGAATTCATAGGGCAATGGAATGAGTTCTTCTGTTTTTGGATACATCCCTATTGGCGTTGTGTTAACGATCATTTTGCAAGACGCAATCATTTGTTGGTTCACTGCATTATAAGGAAACTGATTATCTCCTTCAGGATTTCTTGAGAGATAGAAAACGTCCAGTCCAATTTTCTTCAGAATGTATGTCACTGCTTTTGACGCGCCACCTGTACCTAGTATCAATACGCGTTCGTGGGCACTTGTTAGAAAGGGTTTGATGGATTGATGAAATCCGAAGGCATCTGAATTGTGCCCGATGAGTTTACCGCTATTCACCTCTATTACATTGACTGCGCCAATTGCTTGCGCTTCTTCACTCAACTCATCTAGAAAGGGAATGACTTCTTCCTTATAAGGAATGGTGACATTGCAGCCATTAAATTCAAGGATTTTCTCTCGACAACCTTCCAGTGAGTCCAATTCGATTAACTCATAACTAGCATCGATTTTATGCTCCTCAAAATAATCTTTGAAAAATGTCGGAGAGAATGAATGTCCGAGCGATTTACCGATCAGCCCGTACTTCCTCATGATTTCTCTTTCGGGGAAAAACGTTCTAGAATAACAATCAATAATAATCCGCCAACTGCACATAAGATTGCGTACATGAGTTGATCATTGCCTACAAAGTCACCGGGAAGTACATTATTCATTGCATAGTCTATTTTTCCATCGCTATGCTTTGCCAAAACAATATCGGTATCTACATTCTTCCAAGGCCATACCTTATATAGTGATCCAATCATGAATCCTGTGAGCAATGCAATGGTGACTTCCTTGTATTTTGCAAAGAGAATCTTCAAGACACGAGAAAAGGTCATCAATCCAATAACGCAGCCTACGGCGAAAATGCCCATAACCATCACATCACGATCTTTGATTGCATCGATGACGATCTTGTAGCTTCCTAATAACACAAGTATAAACGATCCTGAAATTCCCGGTAAGATCATTGCGCAAATTGCGATGGCTCCACTTAGTAATATGTACCAATTGGCTTCAACATTCGCAACGGCTTGAATTGTGGAGATATAAAACGCGACTCCTGTTCCGATGACTAATGCTGCAATTACTCCTGCACTCCACTTTTGTATGGTTTTTCCTATCAACCAAACAGAGGCCACAATTAATCCGAAGAAGAAGCTCCAGAGCATTACCGGTTCATTTTCTAATAAATAGGAAACACCTTTTGCCAATGTCACCAAACTGATGATGATTCCTCCGAAAAGAAATACAAAAAAGGTTCCGTTGATATGTTTCCAGAATGGCTTGACTCCTTCTTTGAATAGGATTTTCAACGCCTTGAGATTGATGTTGTTTAAACTTTCAATCAGTTCCTGATAAATCCCTGTGATGAACGCAATTGTTCCTCCTGAAACTCCTGGAACTACATCAGCAGCACCCATTGCCACACCTCGAACAGAGATGAGCATCCATTGTAGTAGCGAGCGTTCTCCCATCTTAATATGATTCTAGTGAAGCGTCAACCTTGTCGATCCACGCAAGGATTCCTCCCTCGAAAATGGAAACATTGGGAAACTCTAAATCGGCCTGTAGTAAATTCGCAACAGACTCAGCGCGACGACCGGAACGGCACAAGACGATTACTTCTTTGGATTTATCAATCTCATTTGCACGGGACGCAACTTCCGCCATTGGAATATGCAATCCTCCCATGGAACAGATGTCCAATTCATAAGATTCACGGATATCAAGCAATACTGCGTCGTTATTGTTCTGACGCTCTTTGTACTCTAGTGGAGTGATATACTTCATAAGTGCAGAATTTTGCGCCAAAGATAGCATTCTCTGCGCTTATTTGAATTTAACCGATACCACCATTTTGAAGGTTGCTACAACTTCGTTCTCATTGTCAACGCCTTCGACCATCACTTCTTGATTTTGACGTTCACCCGATTCACGCGCTTTCTCTACAGTAGCCTTAATCTTGTCGCCTTCGCGTGAAATGAATCGCACATCGGATTCAGCCCGTTTTAAAAACTCACAGGCCATTGATTTGAAGACAAAATGCATTCTATTCTGATCCTTCCCGGCGAAGTAAAAAGTGTGCAACCCTGCTGATAAATCTGCTCCAACCGCCATCGCTCCGAAATACATGGAACGTACGTGATTTCTCGTTCTTCGTCTCAGCCGAATTTTGACAACACATTCATTCTCGTCAATGGAAATGACCTTGGGACGAACAAACCAGAGCATCGGAATTTTGAAAAAACCGAGTAGAAAAACCTGTTTTTGAATTTGTTTAAGACGTTTGCTTTGCTCCATCGAACCCATTTTTTAAATCTTCAATTATATCTTTGATTGGTCGAATAGCATTCACGTGTTCAATAGAAGGGCCGGCGCACCATACCGTTTTATAAGTTGTGCTAAATGCTGCTTTTTGCAATCGCTTGGAACCTCGAACAAAGGTTAATGCCTTCATCCATTTCTTCAGACGCTTGTTCTTGTTCAGGAATCGCTCAAACGCATTCTGTCTGGTTCCTACCTTTTGCACGTATGGCGTATTGATCACGGTGCATGGTGTTCCTGAAAGTTTGGTGGTCATAACTATATCCTTCTCACCGTAATCTACGCAGGCTTGTTTGTAGCCCTGAGAAACATCCGATTCTTCGGAAGCGATAAACAGTGAACCCACAGACCAGCCATCTGCTCCGTGTTCTAGCATGCTATATGCTTCCTCTCCGTTTCCTACTCCACCGGCAGAAATGACAGGGATTTTGCACGCTTGTTTTAGACGTGGGAGTAATTCTTTATAAGATGTTGGCCCGGCGTGACCGCCTGCCTCTTTGTTTACAGCAATGATGGCATCGGCTCCCAATTCTTCAACTTTCCTTGCATATTTTTCATCAACCACATCGCAGAAAACCAAAACACCATTTTGATGCGCCATTTCAATTGTCTGGCGTGGAGATCCCAAGGATGTGATAATGAAATCTACCTTTTCTTCACAACATACTTTCAATTGATCTTTATAAAGAAAATTGGATTTGTTCACAATCAGGTTAATTCCGAAAGGCCCATCTACTGCAGCTCTTATTTCTTGGATGGCATTTCTCAATTCATCTGTAGTGCGATAATTCAGCGCTGGAATGGCACCGGTAACACCGCCTTCGATTGCTGCAATGATCATTTTTGTGTTGGACACCAGAAACATGGGTGCGACAATCAGTGGGAACTCAATATTGAGCATTTTGCTCAGTGCTACTTGAGAAGGATCTAATTTCATGCGATGAAGATACAATTTTTTACTATGCACGCACATCTTCATCGCTGATTTTAAATTCCGTTGCTTACCTTTGTTAGATGTCAAAAGGAGCTGCCTGGATTCAAGCAATGCGCTTACGAACTTTACCGCTTTCTCTCGCGGGAATAATCGCAGGATCAGCGGTTGCTTATTTCAATGGATTTTGGGACGGATTGATTTTCGGATTGGCGATTTCCACCACCGTATTGTTTCAAGTACTTTCGAATCTTGCCAATGATTTAGGTGATGGTGTGAAAGGAACCGATAATGATGATCGTGTTGGGCCGGAACGCGCTGTACAATCTGGGGTTATTTCTCCGAAAGAAATGAAAAACGGTGTAATCGTAAATGCTGTTCTTAGTTTGATCTCTGCAGGATTGCTCATTTACTTTGGAACGCAGAACATGCCTTCGAGCATGATTTGGTTCTACGCTGGATTGGCATTGCTTTGTGTAGCAGCAGCAATCACTTATACAGTAGGTAAACGTGCCTATGGGTATATGGGACTCGGCGATTTGATGGTGCTACTATTCTTTGGAGGTGCAAGCGTTCTCGGTGTTTACTCTTTGTATGCAAAGTCATTCTTGGAAGAAAACATATTGTTGGCTCTTGGATTTGGACTTTTAAGTACTGCTGTATTGAATCTCAACAATATGCGTGATTTCCAGAACGATCACGCTTCAGGAAAAATAACTTTGGTGGTTCGAATGGGCCCGAATCTTGGCAAATTGTATCAAGTCGTTTTGGTCATGATGGCACTTGGATGCATTGGACAATTCATCAACCTTGTGGAGCGCCCGATATTGTTTCTTACTATGCTCCCGGGATTGTTTTTGATATATCATTTGCGAACAGTGATGCGCACTACAGACCCGAAGGACTTTGATCCAGAATTGAAAAAGGTAGCGCTTTCGACATTTGCATTGTCTGTGTTGTTATTCGCCGGACTGATTTACGTAAAGCATTATGCCGTATAACGTTTCTTTCGAAAAAAAAACCTTCGTATTCAAGCGCCCCAGTGGCACCAGTCGTGGGATACTAAGAGAAAAGCATGCTTGGTTTTTGACGGTAATTCATAGCGAGCACCCAGAAATCAAAGGCATTGGAGAGTGTAGTATCATTCCGGGATTGTCCCCCGATTTCGAATCCTTCGAAGCTTATGAAAGTAAACTGGAACGCTTTTGTAAGAATCCCGAAAGCGAAGATATTACCGATTGGCCTTCGATTAAATTTGGCTGGGAAAGTGCGCTACTGGATTTAAAATCTGGAGGAAGGCGTTTTTATTTCGATAATGCCTTTTCACGTGGAGAAACATTTCTACCCATTAATGGATTGATTTGGATGGGAGAAGAAGACTTCATGCAACAACAAATCGAAGAGAAGATCAAAGTAGGGTTCACAACCATCAAGATGAAGATTGGCGCAATTGATTTCGAGACGGAAATTAAATTGCTTCGCTCTATTCGTGAGCGCTATTCTAAAGAAGAAATTACGCTTAGAGTTGATGCGAATGGGGCTTTTGGCAATGATGCACTTCGAGAACCTCAGCGCCCGTCGGAAGATAAATTAGACGTATTAGAGAAATTGGAGCGATTGGACGAATTAGACATTCATTCGATTGAGCAGCCCATTCGACAAGGAAATTGGGAAGCAATGCATGATCTTTGTCGAAAAACTCCCTTACCAATTGCATTGGACGAAGAACTAATAGGTATCAACGAAACGGAAGAAAAGAAGCGCTTACTCGATACGATTCAGCCACAATTCATTATTCTCAAGCCAAGTTTACACGGAGGCATTTCAGGCACGCAAGAATGGATTGCATTAGCCGAAGCACGAAATATTCCATGGTGGATGACCTCGGCCTTAGAGTCAAATATTGGTTTGGAGGTGATTTGTCAATTGGCTGGTGAATATAAAAATGATCTGCCGCAAGGACTGGGGACGGGCTCGTTGTATGTAGAAAATGAGCCTAGCGATTTGCACGTAAAGCAAGGAAGGATTTATATACCA
The DNA here is from genome assembly GCA_015665275.1 of Flavobacteriales bacterium. Classification (GTDB taxonomy): domain Bacteria; phylum Bacteroidota; class Bacteroidia; order Flavobacteriales_D; family Crocinitomicaceae; genus UBA4466. The sequence continues at coordinate 7,150 of JADFAL010000088.1, forward strand.
CTCTAGTAATTCGTTAATTTCAATGATACAGCTCAACCCGATTTTAGTTTGATATTCGTAGAGTTAGCCCCGCATGGGTAACGAAAAAATGCACGACTCTCGACGTGCATTCTCAGTAATTCTTACATCTAGATTTTAGCCAGTAGTTGTTGGCGTTAGGTCTCCATCAGCCATCAAAGTGATGACCATATCCGTAGTCTCTGCGTCCGGTGAAATCAAATTTAAAGCGAAGCGATCATCGTAAGGAGATCCGTACACACCTTCATAATTAAAAGTATTTCCAGCATTGTTACCATTCGAATTCAAGAACACTGCGTTTCCGTACTTACTATAATAACTCTCGGTTGTTTGTGCCAAAGAGTACGCCAATTGTGAATTCTGCCACCACTCATAACTTGTCAATTCTCCTAGTTTTGAACTCGGATCGGAAGTAGCATACGTCTGGCTTCCAGGGAAGCCACAGGTCATACCCTCTGCGAAGTCACCTGCTGCTTTTTTGATTGCTGCTGCTTCAACATTCGCCGAGCCAAAGTCGTTGATAAATGCATCCCAACCTGATTTAGTCACATCGATCCCTGCGCCAGTCAATGCCGCCTGATAGATGAAATTCGTCATGTACAAGTTATTTGTCGATAGAACATCTGCTGCAATATCAATCTCCAAATCATCATACTTATGACTTTGAATCGCCGTACCTGGATTGGCAGCGGTCGCATTTACATGCCCCTTCAATTTCACGCTATATGTTCCGTTTGGAGTATCTCCCCCCGGTGCTTCAACCTGAGTAAGGTGGGCCGTAAAATGATAATCAAGATTGTAGATTACCGTATCCGAGGAGGTACTCGGTGTGACCTTTGTTGCAGTGGTCGTTGAAGGAAAACCTGCAGACCCTTCTCCACCAGCGCTAGCACCTGGAGCCAAATTCGTGAGTTTTTTCACAACGCTATCTGTTCCATATGTTATGTACAGTGAATTTAAATACGCATTGAACTTTGGAAACGGAGTCTGAACACTACCGTTTGGAAAAACATTCGTTCCTACCGCACGAACAAATTCTCCGTCGTCGTTAAGAAAGATCACAGCCGAAGACGTACTTCCTGAAAAACCAGAACACTTTGCAAGAGAATTGAACATGTCCGTTGTGTTTTCAGAGTTGCCTATTGAGGACTGAACTGTTCCTTTGCTGTCCTGAAACTCCATAGTTATTGCTCCACCAAATTGAGAAATATTGGTGATATCCGCTCCACCCGTTGCACCATTATAAGAAATTTCGAAAATGGAATAGCGCGATGTCGATGGGTCTAAAAACGCTGGTTGGCTTCCTACACCCAATTTCTCAATTCCTGTTTTGTCTCCATATGAGATAAAGCCTACAAGAGAGGTTGCAGTATTTAACTGTATTCCCTTGGACGCAACATTTGCTAGACTATATGCCTTAGATGTTCCGTATTGCTTTCCGTCAATGGTGATTGCACTTGCGCTGAAATTAATTGTCTCCTGCGTTCCTTTAGGGTCGTATATCATATCGGAACTTGCTGCTGCGAAAGTTACATAGACCTTGTCGTCTGTCAGGTTAGGATTCCCTAACGCAGACGAATCAAATTTAATGTTCATCATAACTCAGTAATTAGTGTTTGTTTGGAGATTAAAGTAAATACAAAAGTTCTCTTGTTGATGGAGATTGTAATAAGACACTACTAAAATGCTACAAAACGTATATTTATTGCCACTAATATCCAGAGGATTGTACTAATTTGATGTCGAAATTATTCGTGCACATGAAGTTTTGGATATACCTCGAAAGAGAACTAAGTGATTTGCAGTGGGAGTTTGAAAAAATATTTGGTGTAGACAACTTATATCGCGATTACGAGAATGTATGGGAGTGGCTTGAATCGAGTGATCAAAATTCAGAATACTATTTGAACATCAGTCGCTCGCACAATTGGAAAACCGGTGATTTTGACAAACCTATAATGATTATTGCACAATCCAATACTCCGGAAAAACTGGATGAAGCCTCTATCGCAAAACGGATAAAGGACAGGTTGGCATGTGATGTTTTCGCAGGAGAGATTACAATCGATTCTTGGGATAAAATAGTTATCGGAGACCACAGAACGTATTAATTAGAAAGAGATGTAGACACATCCTGTCATTGGTATTGCCGCCTAAAACTTCTTACAACTTGCGCAGCCCAATTCGTTTCCTTCCCAAATCAACTTCCAACACTTGCACTTCTACATGTTCGTGCAACGCAATGTATTCTGACGGATCTTCCACATAATGATCTGCCAATTGCGATTTATGAATGAGCCCGTTTTCCTTGATCCCAATGTTAACGAAAGCCCCGAAGTTGGTCACGTTGGTAACAATTCCATTCAAAGTCATTCCAGGCTGAACATCGTCGATAGTCTTTAAACGATGATCAAATTCCAGAATTTTGGCCTGTTGACGTGGATCACGACCTGGCTTCTTTAATTCCTCTACAATATCCTTGAAAGTAAACGCATCAATCTCAGAGAAATCTTCGTGCTTCAATCCTTTTAATAATTCTGGCGAACCAACCATCGCTTCCGTAGTGGTCGATTTCTTCTTTGCTATTGCCTCCACCAATTTGTAACTCTCTGGGTGTACCGCTGAATTGTCTAGTGGATTTTTCCCGTCTCGAATACGAATAAATCCTGCCGCTTGTTCAAATGCTTTATCGCCCAGTCGTTTTACTTTCTTCAGCTCTTGCCGCGATTCTATGCGACCATTTTCATCGCGATACGCCACAATATTCTCCGCCAAGGTTGGTCCAAGTCCAGAAACGTAACTAAGTAAATGTGCACTTGCGGTATTCACGTCCACACCTACAGCATTTACGCTAGAAATCACCACGTCGTCCAGAGACTTCTTCAATTCTGTTTGATTCACTTCATGCTGGTATTGTCCAACTCCCACCGACTTCGGGTCAATTTTCACCAATTCTGCTAAGGGGTCCATCAATCTTCGGCCAATCGAAACCGCGCCACGAACCGTAACATCGTAATCCGGAAATTCTTTTCGAGCAATAGCACTTGCCGAATAGATGGAGGCACCATCTTCACGAACAATGAAAACCTCCACATCTCGATGGAAACGAATAAACTTCACCATTTGCTCGGTTTCACGGCCAGCCGTTCCGTCTCCCACGGCAATTGCCTCAATTTTATACGCTTGCACCAATTGCGCAATCTTAGATTTCGCTTTGGACATTTCCTTCTGTGGAGGATGCGGAAAGATCGTCGTATTGGTCAATAAATTTCCTTTTTCATCGATACAAACCACTTTACACCCTGTTCTAAATCCTGGGTCGATGGCCAAGATACGTTTTGCTCCCAACGGAGCTGAAAGTAATAATTGACGCAAATTCTTTGCAAAAACCTTGATGGCATCTTTATCTGCCTTTTCCTTCGCTTTGGAAATGGCTTCATTCTCCAACGAAGGTCTCAACAAACGTCTGTACGAATCTTTGCAAGCCTCCTCGACAATCGAACCGCAGGCATCATGGCCTTTTACAAAAAAGCGCGTGACATTTTGCAAAGCACGCTCTTCATCCGGGCGCGCCTTTACATTTAGAATCCCTTCTTTCGAAGCACGATGAATGGCTAAAAATCTATGTGAAGGACAACGTTGTAATGAGCCCGAAAAATCGAAGTAATCTTTATACTTCTCTCCTTCTGATTCCTTTCCTTTTGCAACTTTGGCAGTGAGAGTTGCATGCTTTTCGAATTGTTGGCGCAATCGATCGCGCAAGGTTTCATTCTCATTCACCCATTCTGCAATAATATCCTTCGCTCCGGCGATGGCCATTTCTTCATCAAAGATTTCGCCTTTAATGAATCGGTCTGCCATTTGTTCTGGATCACCACCACGTTGTGACATGATCATTTTTGCCAGCGGTTCTAGTCCCAGTTTTCGTGCTTTCTCTCCACGCGTCAATCGTTTTTGTTTGTAAGGCAAATAAATATCCTCGAGACGCACCGGATCAAAACATTCTAAAATCTTCGACTTCAAGCGTTCGTCCAACCTACCTTGCTCTTCAATTGCGTTGAGAATTGTTTGTTGGCGAGCAGTGAGTTCATCGTACTTCTCCCCAAAATCACGAATCGCCATAATCACCACTTCGTCCAAACCACCCGTTTTCTCTTTTCGATATCGGGCGATAAACGGAACGGTTGCTCCTTCCTTAATGAGGCTCAATGTATTGGTTACAGCACGCTGTGATGCACTGGTTTGGTTAACAACAAATTCAATTTTTTGCATCTAACAAAGATATTCGATTCCTGAAATGGATAATTCGATTCTGGCATCAATTCTTAACTTTATAAGAAATTGCTATCATTTTGAAAGGCTTGCTGCTTCTGCTAATACTGACTTTTTCTTTGAGTACTCGTGCTCAAGGCAGCGGAGAGAAAATATCCAAGCAACAGGAAAGCGAATTGTCTAGCACATACTTCAAAGCCTTGAATCGGCACAGAAAACAAGGCAATTACGATTCAGCGATTTACTATAATGATCGACTTATTGAAATCAAATCCACTGATCGCGCAAGAGTGAAGGTTATCTTCCAAAAACTTGATACATACCTCGCCTTTAACCGAACTGCCGAAGCATACAAACTTGGGATTTTAACGCTGGAGAAATACTGTGGCAAGAATTCGGACAATTGTGTAGAATGCACGTATATCTTTCGTCGGCTTGCGAACGTCATGGAATTGATGGGAGATTACGAAGAGGCCATTACATTTCTTGAGCAAGATTGCAACCCAAACAAGCCCGGAACTTGGTATTATGAAAAAGCCTTGCTTCAGGTGAAGCTTGGAGATGTAACGGGCGCTTTAAAAACTGCCAAGCAACATATTAACCTCAGTGCGAATATGAGGGAAAAGATAGGTGCATACAACAAACTGGGATTGGTGGCAAGGGCGGCAGAAAGGTATGAATTCGCAATTAACGCTTTTAAAACGGCATTGAATTTAATCAACACCGAGGGAATTCGAGAAAGCATTAAACCTACTATTTTGGGGAATTTGGGGTCCTGTTATCTCGCGCAAGGAGAATACGATGAAGCGTACCGATATTTGCTCGAAGATACGGCAGGCAGCCTCGAGGTAAATGAGATTGGATCGCACGTTAAAGCAGAAATCAACTTAGCGAGCATTGAACAACATTGGAATCTGCACGGCAAAGCAATAGAGCGACTGGAAGCATTGCTTATGCGCTTTGGCGATGTGATGAATAATGAAGAGAAGGAGCAGCTTTACGGTTATTTGATTACATCGATGAATACTTCCGGAAACTTGTCTGGCTACAAAAAGTATTCGAAAAAGTACATTGAATTGGTGGAACAAGAATCCGAAATGCGTTTGGAGGCAAATCGGGAATTAGTGAAAGCACATTCTCAAAAATCGGTTTCGTTAGTGAAAGATCAAATGGCTGCGGAACGCGAGCTAATGGACAAGGAAGTTCAACTCTTAGAGGAAGAACAAGAACGTAAATCTCAACGAAATTGGTTCATCATTGCGGGCTTGGTACTGCTTCTGGTTATTGTGGTTTTACTCTTTCGAAAGTATCGCTCGGATCAGCAGAAGAAAACTCAATTCAAGCAAGTCCAGCTGGATTTAGCAAAAAAAGAACAGGAAATTCTAGTGCTCAAGGTGCAAGAAGAATCTAAAAACGTGCAGGAATTATCGCTAGAATTAACAGTTAAGAATGACTTTTCGCGATCACTTTCCAAAGAATTACAAAAGTTGGAAGGATTGAGCAGTTCCGACCGTCGTCACATTGAAATGTTTGTGCAATCAGAAATGGATATTAAATCGACACGCGCCGAGTTGCAAGGAGAGATCGGAGAGATCGGCAGGAACTTCTATCGTGACCTTAAAATCAAACATTCCAATCTTTCGGACACTGAAATTCGTTTGGCCGTAATGATTGTTTTGAAACTTTCGAATAAAGAAATTGCCATCAAGAAAAATATCACTCCCGATTCTGCTAAAATTGCCAAATCCCGACTCAAAAAGAAGCTAGGATTGTCGAAAGAAGATGATATGTACTCTTATCTGAGTCAAATAGCACACAAGTCGTAACCCACTATTCTACGGTGATAAGACGGCATGTTTACCTCATGTTAACCATTTTGTTTGTCGCTTTTTCACATCCGTCGTATAATTACCAAGAAGCTTTAAGAATTCAACTACTAACGGCGACACTAACACTTCTTTACTACAATGAAAACGATACTGCATTAACCTCTTTTCTGTTCTTTTGTTACTATTCAATTGCACAGTCTCCTAATTAATCTACCATTGTCAATACCTTTTCCAACGATGAAAGTTTTGAGACTGGAATAAGCCAATAGAGCAAGAGTACAGCAGAAATTTTCGAGAGAAAACAAATAGTGCAAAAATTACATCATCCGCTTGATATTGAAAGACGGTCAATTGGAGGATCAAAAGCTTATCAGAGTTCGGCATTGGGATTCTGATAACTCGTTAGCTAGTTAGTTTAAAGAAGAAAAGGGCTGGCTCCTCTCTCTGCCAGCCCTTTTAAATTTCGTTCGCTTCGATCTCGCGAATTGCGTATCTTCGACGGCAGTATGAAACGATCTGATTTAGCCCTCAAAGGAATCAAAGTAATTGATGCAAGTACCGTATTAGCTGGACCCAGCGTGGGAATGTATTTTGCGGAGTTGGGAGCAGAAGTTATTAAGGTAGAACATCCGAAACATAGGGATGTAACGCGTTCTTGGAAGCTACCGAGTGAAGCAAAAGACGCTAACGTTTCCGCCTATTTTTCCAGCATTAATTTCGGAAAGGAGTATTTAACCTTGGATTTGAAAGACTCCGATGATCGTTCATCTTTTTCAGATTTACTTGCCGAAGCAGATATTCTTTTAATGAATTTTAAGCGCTCGGATTACGAAAAATTTGGACTAACCGATGATCAACTTACTGCTGATTATCCAAAACTCATCATTGGAAAAATTAGCGGCTACGGATCAGAAAGCGATCGCGTGGCCTACGATTTAATTCTTCAGGCAGAATCAGGATTCATGTCCATGAACGGTCAACCCGATGGACCTCCCACCAAAATGCCAGTTGCATTTGTTGACGTTCTTGCAGCACACCATTTGAAAGAAGCGATTTTACTCGCGCTCTATTCCAGAGAAAAATCAAACTCCGGAAGCGTGATCAATGTTTCGCTCTACGATGCTGCCCTGAGCAGTTTGGTCAATCAGGCATCTAACTATTTGATGGCAGGACACGTTCCACAGCGCATAGGGAGTAAGCACCCGAATATTGCTCCTTACGGAGAACTATTTGCAACCAAAGATGGAAAAACAATCACATTTGCCATTGGTTCGGATGTTCATTTCAATAAGCTTTGTGAAACCTTGAAGATCTCTGAATTAATGGAGGACGCTCGTTTTGAATCGAACCAGAAGCGCGTGGAAAACAGGCAAGAATTGTTCGATTTATTGAATACTGAAGTAGCCAATTGGAATTCCGAAGACATATTGAAGCAATTGCAAGATTTGAATGTTCCTGCTGGAGCGGTGAAGAATTTGGAGGAAGTATTTTCAAATCCTCAAGCTCAATCCCTCGTTTTGGAAGAAACGATAGAAGGAACCGAAACCCGCCGCGTAGCATCCGCAATATTTAAATAATGGAAGTACGATCGCCACAAACCGCTAAAGAATGGGAAGACTACTACGATTTGCGCTACCGCATTTTGCGTGAACCTTTAGAGCAACCCCGAGGAAGTGAAAAAAACGAGGGAGACGCTACGGGAATTCATTTAGCCTTGTACGATCAAGGAATTCTTAGAGCCATTGCTCGATTGGATCAAGCCGAACCTAAAATTTCCCAAACGCGATTTGTTGCCGTTGATGCATCCACGCGAGGAAAAGGATACGGGAGAATTATCATGGAAGCTGCTGAGCGGAAATCGCAAGAAATGGGAAATGAAAAGATGATCCTGCATGCTCGTGATTACGCACTGGATTTCTACCTTAAAATCGGATATACCAACATTGAGAAAAGCTACAAATTGTACGATGTATTGCAGCATTTCTTGATGGAGAAGGTGTATTAGACGGGAAAGTACGAGGTAGAAAGTTGAAGGCCGAAAGCAGAAGAATAACTTTCTACTTTTCGCTTCCTACTAAAAAATTAAACCTTTTCAGCTTTCGCCTGATTCTTTCTACTTTGACGAATCTGCTGTTCCACACGCTTGGTCAAATACCGGAAGAGTAATTCGGAATCTTTCTTATTTAGTTTTCGTCCGAATTTAACCAAACGGCCCATGTAATCGAACTCCATGCGCTCACCTCCAACAATCCATGGCGATTTTTCCCAAGCTGCCTGAACCGAGTTTTCTTTCGGTGTTGAAACGCGCATTTTCTGGATGTTTTCCAAAAGATAGGGCGTTGCTTTTCCATACCTTCTGATGGAACGTTTATAAGTGAGAGCCACTTCGTCAATCTTTATCAACTCCTTCCCCCACATAAGCCAAAGCCATGATCGGGTAACACGAATAGCATAATACCCCCAAAACGCCAAGAAAACCCAAATAAAGACGACTTGATTCTCGTCTAACGCAAGCGAATTGTAGTTGATAATGATAGAAATACCTATGGTTAACCACATAAATACCCAAGCGCTCATAGCACTCCGTATCCAACCTGAATGCATCGGTTCAATGACTACAGTCGTGCGGTTTTTATCTTCTACAAATGAGATGCGTTCACCAATCCACTTCATACCGACAAAAGTACCCAATTTTCAGATTCGGGCACAACGCTTTCGCCGAAGC
>JADFAL010000089.1 GCA_015665275.1 Flavobacteriales bacterium
ACGAATTGGATCGAGTTCCTTTATCGAGGTATTGACCAGTATCCAAGGAGCCTACAACATGGTTCGAAACGACACATTGGATTTGACCGACGGAACTCCATTCTCGAATTTCTTCAGTAATTCTGTTATTGGACGACAAACAACGGTTATAAACTATCAAAACAAGTTGTCCAGTCGTCATTTGATTAAGGCGGGAATCATCAATGATGTTTACTTGCTGAATTTATCGGACTCCATTTATCGCGCCCCAATTAATGGATTTGTGCCTATTCGAGATTTTAATGGAAGCACCAATTTGGTTCGTGGACATTTTCAGCATCGTTTCGGCATTTCGGAAAACCTCACCTTGGTAAGTGGGCTTTACACGCAGTTATTGACACTTGGGAATCAATTGGCAGTAGAACCTAGAGTAGGGTTAAAGTGCCGATTGAAAGGAAACCAGCAACTCTCAGCAGGATTGGGAATGCACAGTCAAATGGCACCAATTGAAGTCTACTTCGAACAGGTAGAAATGCCGGATGGTTCGCTTTTAACGCCGAACAAAGAGCTAGGATTTACACGAAGCGCTCATGCAATTGTGGGGTATCAAAAAGGGTTCAAGAACGGAATTCGTTTGAAGTTGGAAGGGTATGGACAGTATTTGACGAATGTGCCAATTGAGTTTGAGTCCAGTTCGTATTCATTATTAAATTTCGGGGCCTCTTTCGTGACCGGTACTCCTGATAGTCTTACCAATGGCGGATTGGGATATAACTATGGAATCGAAATGACTTTCGAGAAGTCTTTGGATAAAGGTTTCTATTTTCTCGTAACTGCGTCCATTTTCGAATCGAAATATCAGGGCAGCGATAAGATTTGGCGCAATACTGCCTTTAATGGAAATCATACTTTGAACGTTTTGGGTGGATACGAATTCCGTTTTGGAAAGGATGACGGTAAGTTCAAGACGGCTCTTACGATTGATGCAAAATTCACTTGGAACGGAGGAGCACGATACACGGAAATCCTGATTCCTGAAAGTCAATCCGTAGGAGGACAAGTGCTGAATTTGGATCGAGCATTTGAACAAACGTATGCGGATTATCTCAAAGGAAACCTTCGAATTGCATTCAAGTTGATTGGCAAAAACACGACGCAGGAATGGGGTGTTGATCTTCAGAATATAACCAATAGAGATAACATCTTTTATCAAGAGTATAATGCATACGCTGGACAGGTACGTACTATTTATCAGAACGGTTTCTTGCCAATTGTGCAGTACCGAATTACTTTCTAGAAAAACTTAATGGACTTCGAGCCTATCGAGAAAGGAGTGATTTGTAAAGGGGGGCATTGAAATTTATGGTTTGATAAATGTGGCCGGGATTCCTTGTGAATAAAGGGGGATATCAATTCACGGAAAAAGCTTCAACGCAAAAATGCGTTTATGAAGTATTGCATTTACTAGTTTTTGCTAAAAATTCTTCCTAAATTATTTTGTTAGAACACAAAAAAAAGGCCGCTCCTCAACGGAGCGACCTTCTCACCAATCAACTGTACTTCGAGCAATTCTTACACAACCGCACAAAATTATTGTCTCAGAACTTTGCCAGTGCTTAGTCTTTGACCTTTTCTACCTAAAGCGTGAATGAAGTACATGCCTTTTGGATACAGGCTCAAGTCGATTTCTGTAGTGGACTCAGTAATACTTTCTTGAAGCAATACGGCCCCTGTAATATCAATTAATACGATCTCCGCAATTTGATCATTGGAAACTTCCAAGTGGATCACTCCTTGGGTTGGGTTCGGGTAAATATTGAATACGATTTCCTCTTCTTCGAATGAGAATCCAGCCAAACTGTCACTCACCAAAGTATAGCACATCGAATCACAAATATTTTGCAAGCTATCATACGCAGTCAAGCAAACATTGAATGTTCCCGGATTGTTTGGAGTATACATCAAGTTGCTATTGTTCGTATCATGCAGGAAATTCCAAGAGTTATCATACACAATCCAGTGGTACATTGAAGCTCCGGACGCAGATCCAACGATGTTCCCGCTTTGATCAATAGAAGCGCTTGATGAGATCAAACAGTTATTTCCTCCTGTAGAATCGATCAATTGCATCATGTAGCAAGTAGAATCACAAACGTTTTGCTGGCTATCGTATGCTGTAATACATACATTGAATAATCCGCTAAAACCAGGAGAGTAGGTGAAGTTGCTGTTGTTTGTGTCGTAAAGGAAGTTCCAAGAGTTATCGTACACAATCCAGTGGTATATTGACGCTCCAGATGCTGATCCAACGATTGAACTTCCATTTGTTGTGGCATTTGATGTCAAATTACATCCTGTTCCACCACCGGTGGAATCGATAACCGTTACGGTATAACAGGTAGAATCGCAAAAGTTTTGGAGACTGTCATAAGCCGTCAAACAAACGTTGTAGTTTCCATTTGCTCCAGGATTGTAGTTCAGGTTTCCGCTGTTTACATCGTATAGGTAGTTCCATGAATTATCATATACCGCCCAGTTGTACATAGACGCTCCAGAAGCCGTACCGATAATGGTTCCATTCGCATTGGCGTATGCATTTGAGGTAACATTACATCCTGTTCCGCCTCCAGTAGTGTCAGCTTGAACGAAAATTGTATCGCAATAAGAATCTTGACACTGCGAAAGGCTATCGAAAATGGATAGACACACAACATAGTTTCCGGTGGATGTATACGTGTGAGATGGGTTAGACTGGTAAGAAGTTCCACCGTCACCGAAGGTCCAGCTGTTGAATAATCCTCCTCCAGTAGAAGTGTTGGTAAAAGTAACCGTGCCATTTGTTGCCGAATATGTGAAGTCAGCCTGACACTGTGCCGATGCGGATAGGTAGAATCCGAAGGCCATAAGTGTAATAATTAATCTAGTCATAATTAGGGAATTTGAATGTTCTATTAAGTAAGAGACACGTCAATACAAAAACGCTGCACGAGAACGAGAAAAAACTAGAAATTGTAGCGGAAACCTACGCGAATACCGGAATACCGGAATCGTGTAGTGAAAGGCAAACTGGAATTAGAACGATCATTTAGACCAAATCCAACGTAAGGCTCAACGTAAATTGTAGACTTCCCTCCAATGAAGTAACTGTATCGGAGTGCTGTTCTTGCCGAGAAGTTTACCGATTTATAGGCCCCCGTTACGGCAATCGAATTTCCATTTTGGTCCACAAGAATTTCACCGGTACTTCCAGAGCGAATTCCAATCACACCTGTTGCGTTAATCCCAAGTTCAGACTTACCACCAAGAGGAATATGGAACATTACTCCTAAGGGAATGTTTATTTGGTTCACCGCGCTCTTGAATTGCGTTTGATTTTCAACTTGAGAGGTGGTCACAATGGTATCGATGACTGGCACTTGTTGCTGTGTAATGGAATCGAAAACCCAACCAGTAGTGTCGTACTGGAACGAAGTTGAAGTCGTGAGCCACGAATAGTCTTGAGTAACTTTGTTTTGCGCATATTCCATTCCTGAATGAAACGAGAATCGTTGGAACGGCTGATAATTAACCCTCAGGAATGCAGCTTGTGCAAAGTTTTGCGAGTACGAAGCGTTTAATGATTGCTCCAAGTTGACATTGTTTGCCACTGAATGGTTGAAGTTATACGCAGACACGTCTAGTCCACCCTCTAGTGACCAAATCGGCTTAACCTTTACATCGGGATTGAGCGGATCAGACCCTATCACCTCAATGATATCTGACGTCGTAGGATTTGGTACAGTGGCCAGAGTTCCTAATGAATCTTGCTCATTTGAAGTGTTTTCCGCTGTATTTGTCTCCGTTGAATTCATCGAGTTGTTATTGGATTGAGCTAATGAATCATTGCGACTTGCATTGCGTGAAGTATCAGAATTACTCCCATCCAATCCATTACTTTCTTCAGTGTTTGTCTTCGATGTATTATTCTCATTTGATGCGTTCCACGTTTTTCCCTCAGTATTTCCTGAATTCGTTGTTGTGCTCGCCGTTTCGTTACTCGACGTATTCGTTGTTTGATTTGTTTCCGAATTTGTTGAGTTGTTGACACCGGAGTTCGATGCAGCATTTTGCGATTGCGATCCAGAATTGGAGTTACTTTGCGCAGATTTTGATGCACTGGAACTTGAATTACTAGAAGAGCCAGATTGAATTCCGGATTCTTGAACTTGCGTTACACCGTTTGTTCCGTTCTGCTCGTTGGAGGTTGAAATATCAGTTGTCAATCGTGCATTTGGAGATGAAGTGTTTGAAGAGGTGTTCGTTGCTGAGTTTGATAGCCCTTTCTGAGAATTATCTGTAGGGGTAGAAGTATTTGAGTTGCTTGCTTTTTTCGCGCTGGTAGTTAATTCAATTGAATCAGTTTCGGATGTTGAGTTCAATGCTACAGAAGATATCTTGGCTGCATTTTTATCTTCGCTATTCACATATAAGTAAGTAAGGATCCCGGCTCCCGTTACTCCAATAAAGAGTAGTGCGATCCAAACATAAAAGAATTTCCCTCTACCACCGGCTTTACCGCCAATGTTGCCTTCAATCCCAGCCCAGGCGCCTTCCGGTGCAGCCATGCGGAAACCTTCTAGTTTTTCCTGCAAGCGCTTGTCGCTATTTTCAAATTCGTTTTTCATCCTTGTCCTACTTTTGTCAATGCTCCTACCTTTTCCATCAAAGCAACCCGTGCGCGCGTCAATTGCGATCGGGACGAACTCTCTGTAATATTCAAGTGTTCGGCAATTTCCTTGTGGCTATACCCCTCAATTGCATACATATTGAATACAATCCGATATCCATCTGGTAATTGGTTGATCTCGCGCACAATTTCTTCTGCACTTAATTGATCAATGGCATCGGCATATGTTTCTGCATCAGGGCTATATTCGATGTCGCCATCATCAATACGTTTTTGCGATTTTTGATAGTGTCGAATAGCGCAATTCACTGCAATGCGGCGCACCCAGCCCTCAAAAGAACCTGATCCATTATATTTCTCCAGATTGGAAAAAACGTTGATGAATGCTTCCTGCAACAAATCATTCGCGTCCTCTGCATTTTTCGCGTATCGAAAACAAACGCTATATACCATGGACGAGTGCTTCTCATAGAGCATTCGTTGGGCATCCGCTTTGTTTTTCAGACAACGACGGATCAGTTCTTTGTCAGAGTATTCTTTCACGCTTATTAGTATAGATGCACGTTATTCCAAAAACGCTGCGTCCTTGAGCAGTTTTTTTTCAGTACCTTTAATTTTAAAGTCATTTTGATGAAAATAGCACTGTTCTTTTTTAGTTTCATTTTCCTTATTTCTTGCAGTGATAGCATAGGCTCTAGAGGCTCCGACGGGAAGTCAAAACCTTCTTTAGCAGCGAAAAAACGAGATCTAAAAAAATTATCCGTTACTGGTGACGGTACACCGCCCAAGACGGCTATTCATAAAGCATGGTTGGTTTGTCGTGATAAAGGAGAGGATGAATACGGTGTTCCAAAATACGACGTGTTCGTTGAATATGATAGTACTTCTCACAAAGTGGGGACTTGCAATGCTTGCGCCCCATTAGATTTTCAGAGTTACCATGATTATGATATTCCAAAAGAGGCTATGGCTGCTGTTGGAGGCTGGTTTGGCGGAGCAGGAGATTACTACTACGTAATGAAAACACAAGATGATGGGATTCGCGTATTCGGAGGTTGGCAAGAGGAAGGTCAGATGGAAGAGAATGACACCACATTTCATTACAAAAAAATCTATGAAAAGCATCCAGATGGCGCGCACAAGTTCTTTTAGCATAGTCGCATTTTTAATTGCACTCGCCGCATTTGGCCAAAACAATGGACCCACTCATTTTACATCAGAAGTAGAGGGAATTGTTTTAGATCGACCAGCGCATTTCGTACAATTAACCCCGGTGAATTATAGTTCGTTGGAGGCGGTTAAGAAGAACGGGAAATTGGAATTGGCGATTTCTCTTCCAGGAGATATCACACAACGTGTAGAGAACTTCGTCAATAAAGTAAAAAGTGCTGAGAAACTCAATCCTTTTGATCCCCTCGATATTGATATTACCGTGGAATTCGTACATATATCTAACCAAGAAATTAACGATACCGTGAAGGGCTACGGTTTTTATTATCAAGAATTCCGCAGAAACAACGATTTAAAAGGTTGGGGGAAGGTTCGAAGCGTGGCACACCCCAATTTCCGAGTGCGGTTTACGCCACAGAAAACAGGCAGTTGGACGTGTTCTGCACGCGTTAAAGTGAAAGGTGTTGAAGAGGTATTGGTCTCTCCTGAAATTGAATTTGAAGTAGTCAGATCTGAACTTCCAGGGTTCCTAAAAGTTAGTGAGAACAAGCACTACATGGAAGTGGATGGAGAATTGTTCCTTCCATTAGGAATGAATATGCCGACACAAGGAGGTCCTGGAACTGGATTTAGAAGTACAGGTGCCAATCCTGCCGAATATGCTACGTATCTGACCAAACTTGAGGACCTTAGCAATTCAGGAGGAAACTACTTCCGCTATATGACCACACCGTGGACTACCGAAGTAGAATTTGAAGTTCTGGGGGATTACTCCGATCGATTGACCCAAGCTTGGGAAATGGATCAAGTGGTAGAGAAATGTGAAGATCTTGGATTGCGTATTCATTGGGATATGTCCTACATGACTCAACTCACTTACATTGGCGTTTTTGGGTTGTATTTCTGGGATTGGACCGATGCAAGAGATTCTATGTGTACTTGTGAATTATTGCCGAAATGGTTTGATAACGATATCGGGTTCTGCTATCACACGGATGAAAAATACGGAGTAGAGACGGTAGATGAGTTTTTGACAAGCAAAGACTTAATTCGATTTTACCAGAACCGATTGCGCTATATGGTGGCGCGCTGGGGGTATTCGACGCATATTGGAGTGCTAGAATTGTATAACGAAATCAACTATTCTGGGGTATTGTTTGGTTTGACTGATGACTGCCAACTGGATCAAGCTTCTCAGTATAAGCCTTATTTCAACGATTCTTCGTACGTACGTAAGTTGAGTGACTGGCAGATCGAAATGGGACGATTTCTAAAAGAAGACCTGAAATATTTCGATCACCCTTACTGTGTGAACTTCGGAGGAGCACCGAATTATGCAACTCCCGATGAATTGCCGTATGATCCGGAAGATGGCGCCTCTTTGGCTTGTGGAGATGTTGCCTACTTCTCAGAATACGTAGACATTATGAGCTACAATGATTACTATCGCTGGCCGAATAAGTTTGAGTACCAGCATGGTGATTTGATCAAGATGAAGAAATTCGCAAAAAAGCAGGGGTTTGAAGAAGTTGATTATGAAAAACCGCTTCTCTATAGTGAAGTAGGGATGGGGCAACACGGTTGTGACGATGTGTTTACCTTCCGTCAATTGTTTGTAATGAGTCCATTTACGGGAGCCGCAGGGCCGGGAATGCCTTGGCACTATAACAACAACATGCCCGAGTATGACAGTATTCGGCGACGTGAATTGGGATGGGGGATTATGCCTGTAGTCGATAAGTTCTTTTCAGATGTTCCCTTAAATCGGGGTGATTGGCAATCGGGGTTTGATCTCAGAAGAGACGAGATGGCAGAATTGCACTACCTCACAGAAGGCAAACGGGCACAACGAGCCGTGGCGGTCATCAACAACAGAACAGTGAATCGCTATACCATGCGTGAAACCTGGTGCGATGAGAATCCAGATAAATGTGATTGTGATCTGCAGGGACGCGAATTAGAAATGTACCCTGATGTCTATGAATCGGCTTTGGCCTTCGACTGGAATGACAAGCGGGGCGTTGGTGGACAAATGTTGAAAGTTTCAGGGTTGCAATTCACCAGCAAATACACAATCGTTTATTACGATGGACTTACTGGTGACTTCGTTATGGAGACAACTAAGTGGACGGATGCATTCGGAAACCTCAAGTTAAAGTACCCTGAATTGGCCGATATTCCGGAAAAAGAAGGGGGTGCTGCAAACGGATCTATGTTGCTTGTCAAAATCTTCAAGAAAGAGTTGGAGTCTTTTTCAACCGAATTGGAATAAAAAAAGTCCCTTGCAATTTCATTAGACCTGTGTTTTGAAATTCTCATGTTTTCAGAGGCAATGGGTTATTTTGCAAATTAAACGGTAGTTCTGTTTGATTTTAGCAAATCGATGACATGAATGGAAGCGTGAAGTTGCTCCGAACATTGTCTAAAAATTGAAAAATCAGGCGCATCAAGCGCGTACCTTTACTAGTGAATCTTTATTGTGTTAGGTAAACTCTGAGGGCCTCGAGTCCAAGGGTCGTAAGGAAGATGGAAGTTTAACAGTTTCACTAGAGAGTATATGGTTCTTCCGAGCGATGAAACGCCGATCCAATTTAACTGGATCGGCGTTTTCTTTTGAGCAAATCTCAAATTTTAGTGTATTGGAATGCTCTTAGAAAGGTGCATTGAAAACAACGAATTTTTCTTTTTATCGTGTCATAATTCAAAGTAAACAGTAGGTCTTGTTGAGCCTGAAAATGATGAGAATCTCTAGGGTTGTATCATTTCCCCAGAATTGATTTTTTTCGAAGAAAATGGAGAAGTATCAATAAGTACATTGGATTAAAATAACGCTTATGAAAACACATTACTTTACTTCTTTGATAGTCCTCTTATCCTCTCTTGGATATGCACAGGTAACTACGCAACTAGATGAAAACAACGTGAATGCGCGAATTTCTGACGATAGTTACTTCTTTAGTGATAGTCAAAATTCGGTTGCTGCGTATGAGGTCCCTGCCGGGTCAGGTAGCCATGCAATTTACTCAGGTTCCTTCTGGTTTGGCGGTAAGGATATCAACGGTCAATTGAAGCTCGCTGCACAAGAATATTTCGGTAACGGAGATGATTACATTACCGGACCAACGACGCGATTTGCGATTTCAACAGATTCGGCTGCAGCGAATTATTTTGGGCAATCAGTCTGGAAAGTATCCAAAGCAGAAATTGATGATCATATTGCCAACTATCAGTCTTCAACATATACAATGCCAAATGATATTGCTAACTGGCCAGCGCATGGTGACACTTCTCTCGGAATTTTTGACGGAATGTTACCATTCATTGCTCCATTTGTAGATGTCAACGGAAATGGCTCTTACGATCCTTCCAATGGCGATTACCCATGTATTAAAGGAGATTTGGCAGTTTATACCATTATGCACGATAAAGGATTGCATTTTGCATCCCTAGGAGAACCCGTTGGAATGGAACTTCATTTCATGTTCTATCAATACTCAAGTATTCCAGAATTGGCTAATGTGACCTTTATGGATGTTGAGGTGGTAAATATGGGAACGCAAACTTTATTCGATACAAAAGCATCATTTTTCCTTGATACAGATCTAGGGAATTATCAAGACGATTATATCGGAACGGATACGGTGCGCAATATGGTGTACGCTTATAATGCTGACAATAATGATGAAACGAATGCAGGCTCCTTAGGTTATGGTGCGGCGCCTCCCGCAATTGGCCTTAAAGTTCTCTCGCACAATTTGAGCGCTTCATATGCATATTCAACTCCCGCGCCACCCCCCAATGAATGGACCAACAACAGCTGGAGAAATGTATTCGGTAATGTGTGGAAATTATCCGAATGGTTCAAATCAATTAGACGGACTAGGAAACCCAACAGATTTCAGTTACTACGGAGATCCGAATAGTTCTGGGTCCATGGTCTGAGTATCAATTGTCAAATGCTCCAAATGACCGTAAAATAGTTGCGACTATTGATCAAGGGGTATTTGCCTCCGATTTGTCTTATGCTGGCGTGGATCGTAAAATGTACAGTTATGCCATCATTTACGCGAAAGGAACAGATCACTTGAACAGTGTAACTGAGCTGCAAAATTCAGCAGATTTCGTACAAAGTCATTACGATGCCATGTCAACAAGCTGTTTCGATTTACAAGTTGCGACAATCGATGAAAATCAAGAACTTGAATTCGCCGTGTATCTAAATCCAACCAATGGTAAGTATACAATTCACTGGCCTTCCGAAGAAACGGCAACGGCAGAAATTATCGATGCGCAAGGGCGTAAGGTGAAGATCAGAGCCATTTATTCAGGTGCCAATGTCATTGAAACCATTTTGGAAAGCGGAATTTACTTTGTAAATATTACTACTCCAAGAGGATCAGCGATGCAACGTTTGGTAATTCGATAACCAGCCACTAAATACCGCTTGGTTAGAGTCCTGTCGATAGAAATTCGGCAGGACTTTTTTGTGCAAGCCACTTTTTCGTACTTTCACCTGCAATGCTGAATTCTACGAAGAGAGATAACTGGATGGTTTGGGGCTTTTGGGCACTCTATTCCGTCGTATTTGTCGGCATTGCGTACAAGGCATTTACCGTTCCTATTACGCATGATGAAGGCTGGACGGTCATTCAATATCTGGATGCGTCTTTTTGGGAAATCATGATGTATCCTGATAATTGGCCCAACAATCACATACTAAATACGCTGTTGGCCAAATTTTCTGCAGACATCTTCGGTGTCTCCGATTGGTCTGTACGATTGCCAAATCTTTTGTTTTTCTGGGTGTATGCGTACGGCGTCTATCGTTTCTTAAGGCTTCTATTGAAAGATCGCATGTTACTTTTCATTCCAACTGCGACACTCTTTATTTTGAGCCCTTACTTTCTTGATTTCTTCGGACTGTGTCGTGGATATGGAATTTCCTCCGCATTAACGATGCTTTCTGTGAGCTACTTTGCCACCGGGTTTGTACTCCAGAAAAGAAGGCACATATGGTTCGCTTTGGCATTTTCCTTGGTTGCCAGTTATGCCAATTTCACGGTACTCTTGTATTTCGCAGCATCTTGTTTGATGGCGGCATTATACTTTTTGCTTCATCGAAAAAGTTGGCTTGATACCTTTAAAAATTGGGGGATACAGTTCGTTGTTTTTTTAAGCTACATAGCCTTGATTTACGTTCCGATTTACAAAATGAAAAGCACGGATCAGTTCGAGTTTTGGACCTCTAAAGGGTTTTATGAAGAGACCATATTTTCTGTAATCCACAATTCGTTGACAGATTCATCATTGTATACCAATCACGAGTTATTTGCCGTTTTGGTGGTCGTATTGACAGTTGTTTTATGGGTTATTGGAATCCGTACATTCTTTAAATCGGCAACGCTGAAATCGTCGTTTCAATCACCTATTGTAGTAGTTGGGGCGATTCTTCTTGTGACAGTACTCATCAATTTATTGCAAACGCTCGTTCTAGGTGATCCTAATTTGAATGGACGAACAGCTCTTTTCTTGCTACCTATCTTCTTGTCTCTCGTTGCATGCGGAATAGCTTTTTTACCTAAGGGAAACAAGAATTGGGTCTCCATAGCTATTGGGAGCTTTCTTCTATTGGTTACGGTGCAGCATCTCGGAATGAGTTATCGCCCGAATAGTTTTAAAGAATGGCGTTACGATGAACACTCTGAAGAGGTGATAGCACATCTCCAATCCTTGCCCAAAGAAGCGAAAGTTCCAGTACTTTCTGTTGATTGGTTGTACTACAACTCGTTTGCATTTTACGAAAAGTACGAACGAGACGCTCATTGGAAATTAGCGCCGGCTTCAGATGAATCAAGCATTGGTCAGGATGCAGATTATTGCTATGTTCCAGAAGAAAGAGTAGTGGAGATGCAAGTTTCCTTTGAGATCGTGAAGAGCTATGAAGGAGGGCAAACGCTGATGCGCAGAAAGTGATTAACGTTTAAGTTTCAATTGTAGGTTTTCACCTTCAATTAGTGAGATGTATTCTTCTGCTTGAAATTCATTTTCGTCAAAGCGCTCAGCTCTGGCTAGAACTTGATCTTTCCGTTGAATACTGCGCGAAAATCGCCTTACACCACTTTCCGAATTAATAATTAACCCTGGAATTGGGACACTTTTGCCATCGTCATCTTTCGCTACCATGGTGAAGTAAGAAGAATTACAATGTTTTATTTCTCCAGTTTGAATTTTCTCTGATTCAACGCGCAAGCCAATTACCATAGACGTACGACCTGTATAATTCACCGATGCTCTCAAATGAACAAGTTCACCTACGTTAATTGGGTTCAAAAAATCAACCTTATTCACAGATGCCGTTACGCAGTAATTCCCAGAATGTTTGGAAGCACATGCAAATGCAATTTGGTCCATGAGCATGAGTACATAGCCTCCGTGCACCTTTCCTCCAAAATTGGAGTGTTCCGGTGTCATCAAAAGCGACATGGTAATTTGAGATTCTGAAGCGGATTTGAATGCCATAATTTGAATTTTACTACTCTTTACAAGTTACTTATTTTGTTCGTTTACCTCTACGAATCACAACATTTCTGATTTCGTTGAAGTCCACTTCAGAATCAATGGCTTTGTAGGTTGCTCGATAATCGCAGTAGCATTCGCACGATTCACCATCTTCTTTTGGGAGGTATAGAAGCTTCAAGGTTTTTCGGCGAACAATATGTTGCATGTCAAACTTCTGGCAGCATTCGGACACAAAGTCGAAGGTTATATTGATGCTGTCTTCACTCTTTTCAAAACTGATATTGTATGGAAGGACGGGACCATTGAATTCCGGGATGACTTCCGAATCTTCGGAACGTAGTTCGGCGTTATTACATAATTCAACGACTTTGTATAAGGAATCTCTGTGAACTTCTTTCACTTCAGGTGGTTCATCTGCACAACCGTAAACACATGAAATCATTACGATTACAAGCGGCAGCCAGGATCTTTTATGAAACGAATCAATCAATAGCATTCAGTTTACGGTATCTTCTCCAGGACAAAATTACGATGGTCAGAATTGCGGCTGATCCGAGAATCACATACCCCATGATTTGCATATCCAGTTCAAACTCACGTTGTAAAATAATTACGTTCTCATGGCGTTCAGCTTCAGTAAGTTCTTCGTTTCCATGCGGATAGTTGTACGCCATATCGACTTCGTACTTCTTGCTGACCATGCTTCCCATAACTCCAAGAATTGAAAATGGAACCAGCAAAGCGAGTGTAATTATGGCTGCGTAGAACGTGGGTTTAGTCATCAGAACGCAGGATCTTATCCATTTTACGACCGCGCGCTAACTCCTCCACCAACTTGTCCATATAACGACAATTTCGAGTGGTTTCATTCTCTAATTCCTCAATGCGATAACCACATATCAATCCTTTAATCATATGCGCATTAGGATGCAAATTGGCGCGTTCGAAGAAGGTTTTGAAGTTAACTTCTTCGTCAATCAACTGATGCAATTTTACTTGGTCAAATCCGGTGAGCCACTCAATTACTTCGTAAAGTTCTTCGATGGTTCGTCCTTTTTTTTCCACTTTATTAACGTAGTGGGGCCAAACGGAAGAGAATTTCATTTTCGCTACGCGCTCGTTGTGTTCGGGGGTTGCTTGTGTTGCCATTATTGATTCGAATGTAGTCCTACACGATTTCCTTCCTTATCGATGAATTGAGCAAAAAAACCGAAGTCACCAATATCAGTTTTTGGGATAATTATTTGTCCGCCTGTAGTTTCAATACGATTGAGTTCATTGGAAATGTCTTCGCAAGAAAAGTATACGGTGGTTCCTTCAGTTCCCGGTTTTGTTTCTTCAGACCACATCAAGCATCCTGATGATCCTACTTGGCCCGGAGCACCAAACATGTACATTTTACTGTCAGGCATTTCAATATACTAAAATTCCAAGTTGAATACGTCTGCATAAAAGGTTTTGGCTCTTTCTAAATCTGCTGTGGCTATTTCCAGCCATTGAATAGGATTGCTCATGTGTAAGGTTTTGGGTTAACGATCAGGAAGTTAGGATTTTTTATTCAATTCTTTCCATCCATGAAGCGTGATGTTTACGATGTTTCTTCGAATCGGGTTCTTGGTAATTCCATAAACTGGTTGATGCTGTTCAGCTTTGAAAGTACCGAACAAACGATCGTAAATAATGAGCACGTTTCCGTAATTTTTGTTGATATACTCTTCGTTCATAGCGTGATGCACCCGGTGATGCGAAGGGGTATTGAGAAACCATTCGAAAAAACCCAGTTTTGGAATTACTGTCGTATGCTGCACAAAAGCAAAGAAGAAACTAATGGTTTCAACCGCCAAAATGTCTAGTGGAGAGAAGCCGAGTAGGGGAAGTGGGATCCAAAAAAGAATGTGATAGATAGCATTCAAAAAAGGGGTTCTAGCTGCTACAGAAAAATTCATCTTCACGGATGAATGGTGATTGACATGGGTTGCCCAAAGAATGGGGATTTCATGACTCCAGCGGTGGAACCAGTAATAGATGAGTTCGTTCAATAGGAAGAGGACTGCTATGGAGAGCACAGAAGTTTCAATCTTCAAGGGAGTAAGTGCCGCGAGCCAAATCCAAAATAAGAGGTTAATTCCCTTGAAAGCAATGCGGGTAACAACGCCTAAAATGCCAAAGTAAATGCTGGTCCAAGTATCTTTGATTTCATAAAGGCCCAGTTTCTTTTTAGCACTGTACACAGCTTCTGCAATGATGCACAAGATGATAAAACCAATGAAAAATGGAGCAATTTTTTCGAGCATGCTACAGCGTTTTCAGCGACCAAGGTACATTTTTTCGTGGAGGAAGAAGGTTGTGTATTTGTAAGATTCGATGTTGGTGGATGTTTGGCTGAGCGTATTTATAGCTTGCCCTTAAATTAGCTCAAAAACCCAATAAGTATGCAGAGAATGAAATAGTATAAATGCGATTGAAAGGAGGATGTAGATCCTAGAAGCGTTCTTTAGGTTAAAGAAGGACTGACGGCCAATCAATCCAATTCCAATAAGCCAAATTAGCGGAGTGTATGCCGGAGCCATGAATCCTATTGCGTTTTGACTCCAAGCACTTCCTGGGAAATATATCAAAACCAACCAAGAAGCAAAATAGAGGATTGTACCAGCAATTTAAAGAGTCAAACCAATGCGCTGGATTTTTGTTTTAACGGAAAGAATGAGGAATACAGGGCTAGCCATGACTAGAATTCGGAGTACGTTTTCAGGGATAGTAATGAAGCTTGGAATGTCTTTCCAGAAGAAATCGGGTTGAAAAGCAGAAGGAAGTTGTTCTGTGAGCAATACATTCCAGAGAAGGATAGGCACCAGTAACAAAAAACAATTCTGAAGATATTTGGTCATTGTTATTTCAGCTGAATTTCAATAGTTTTCTTGACTGGATCAATCTCAAACCACGGTCCGTCGTTTTCGTAATCGGGGATACTGTCTTCTATTGGAAGATTTCGGGCAAACAAACTTTGCGCTTTCGGTCCAAAATGGAGTAGCGCTTCGTAACGATCTTGTCCCGTTTTACCCAGCCAGGCTGTTAATTGCATTTTGCGCAGATGATTGACATAGTGTTCCGCTTCTTCCGAAGTTTGAATAGGAGCAAATAGTCCATCGCACCAAAATCCCTTCAATGCATCGTCATCTGTATTGTACAATTCACCAGAGATACGAAACTCCAAAACGACCCATAAACTTTTGAGCGAGTTCGTTAATTTATCGTCTGTATCCGGATTCATTTATTTCTCTTGTAAGGTGTTCTTGATGTTGTAACTATTTACACTACAAAATAAAGAAATAACGAATTGAATGCACCGATCGGGGGGCATTGGTTTTGACTGAAGATCGATTTTTAAGATTGAGCCTTTCCGAAATGATTCAGAAAGCGTATATGTACTGTAGGTCTTCAGCGATATTTGAACTTTTTGGCTTAAAAAATAAGATAGAGTTCTGTCTAATTTAGGTTAAAATTCTGATACTGCTTTTTTCTTGCTTTTAAAGTTCTGTTTTTTGTCATTTTTCG
>JADFAL010000104.1:0-12500 GCA_015665275.1 Flavobacteriales bacterium
TGGAGACGCAAAGCGATATGTGTGTGAAGAGCGTCTGATTACTATGCTGGGAACCGAGTACAACAACCTGAAAGGGCGTCTTCCGAAGAAATTTGAAGAGTCACGATTCTTTGCTTTCTCCAACACTGTTGAATCACTCAATTATCACAAAACGAATCAGGGACAAGGTTGGGTTGGAATGCGTTTCCAATTGGACCCAACTGGCGAGCCCAACGACGTTATTTTGCATGTGAAAATGCACGATAATAGTAACAGAGCACAACAAGATGCTCTTGGAATTCTTGGGGTCAATTTGGTCCATGCATGTTACTTTCACAACGGAGATTTATCCGAGTTTTTGGAAAGCTTGATGCACCGTCTACCGCGCGATCGCATGGAAGTGGATATGTTGCGTGTTTCCGGACCTGATTTTAAAGATGTTGATAACCGAATTATCGCACTGAACCTTGTAAAGCGTGGAATTACAGACGCAACGATGTTCGATTTGAGTGGAAACGTTCTTCAGCCAGCTACAGCATTGTACAAAAAGAACATCTTATTGATGCGTGGTCGTTTCCGTCCGGTAACGAAGGTACATATCGATATGATTGAGCGAGGAAAATCTCAATTCCTCAAAGAGGATATTGATGAAGACAACCTCCGCGTTGTTTTCGAGTTGACCTTGAAAGACTTAACGGCCGATGGAAAGATTTCCGATAAAGATTTCGTCGATCGCGCGGAACTTTTGGGTACGCTTGGATATACGGTAATGATTTCCAATTACCTCAAGCACTATAAAATGGTCGATTACCTTTCTACCATTGCACGAGGATATCAAATGGGTGTTATCGTGGGAATATACAACTTACAAACGATCTTCGACGAGCGTTATTACGACAACCTCCCTGGTGGGCTTCTCGAAGCCTTCGGTCGTGGATTTGGTCATGAAGTGAAGATGTATGTGTACCCGGCGAATAATGTTGAAACAGGAGAAATCTACGAATTAGACAATTTCAGTATACCCGAAAACCTTCGCGGGTTGTTGGAGTACATGCGAGCAAATAACAAGTTGGCTCCAGTAGAATCGTATAACCCGAAGTTGTTGCATATTATGTCAGACGACGTTCTGTCGAAGATTAAAGCCAAATCGACTTCTTGGGAAGAAGATGTCCCTGAAGAAGTAGTAAAGGCAATTAAGTTCTACGAATTGTTCGGGTTTGAGAAAGCCGAGACCGTTTCCTGATGTATGCCTCATATTAAAAACGCACTAATTCGCTACCGGATTATTGATCGGTGCATTCGTAATAAGTACAAACCTTTTCCTTCCAAACAGGAATTGCGCGAAGCGTGTGAAGAAGAATTGTACGGAAGTATCGGTGGGGGAAACATTTGCAATTCCACTATTGAAAAGGACATGTTCGCCATGCGGGAAGAGCATGACGCTCCTATCAAATACAGCAAGCGCGAGAAAGGTTATTATTACGAAGATCCTGACTTTACCATGAACGATATTCCGTTAACGGATAACGACATGGAAGCTATCGCATTTGCAGCGAAAACGCTCATGCAATTCAAAAACGTGGAGTTGTTCCGCCAGTTCGGAAGTGCTATTGATAAAATTGTGGATCACGTTGCGGTTTCTCAGGACGAAGATGTACGAGAATTCATTCAATTCGAAAGTGCCGTTGCGGATGGAGGAAATGAATTTCTACCTCCACTTTTAGATGCCATCAAAACGCAGAACTTTGTTCAATTCGATTATGCTAGTTTCGTTTCGGGAGAACTCAAACCAAGAAAAGTACTACCGTTACTGCTGAAACAATATCGAAACCGTTGGTATTTGATTTCCTTTGATAATAGCAAACAGGATTACATCACCTACGCCTTAGATAGAATCGAGGATTTGGAAGTAAGTCAAGAGAAATCCAACAAACCCATTGATTTTGATCCGGACAATTACTTCAAACATGCCGTAGGAATCACTAGTGGAAACGCATTACCTGACCTTGTATTATTGAAGGTGGGAATCATTGCAGCGAAGTATCTAGACAGTTTACCTATTCACCCATCTCAAAAGGTCAAAGAGATGAAGGAAGATTATTTCGTATTTGAATTACATGTATCAATTACAGAAGAGTTAATCCGTGAAATTTTGAGTTATGGAGGAGAGATCATTGTAATGGAACCTGCTTCATTGAAAGAAGAGATCGCACGAAGAGCAGGAAAGCTAATCTAGCACTGCGCATTCACAATTCTCCGTAATTATCTACCAATGATCCAATGACCGTGATACACCACTTCGAGAATGCAGAACGCTACCAACCACATTTCTTCTTCTTGGGTGATTTCGGTGTGCACCTTTACAATAGAATATCCTTGAAAGTTCTCATTTAATGTTAGAATGGCGGAATCAGAATGGGTTGGGCTCACTCTTATGGTGGCGATTTGTCTTCCGTTCAATTCAATGGGAAACGTATTCGCTCCAAACCTTACCTTCACTACCCCTGCAACGTTAACCGATACCTTTATCGGATGAACAGCTGATCCGATCTTCTCTCTCTGAGCATTCACAACCTCACCAGATGATTGAATGATTCCTAAAGTTTTTCCATCAACAATAACCCCAAAATTGTCATCACGAATTCTAATTAAAATGCGGAATTCACTCGTATTTGCCTCGATTTTACCATTCGTATGCATTCCGCGTGACTCACGAAGGAACTTAATTAAAGGGTGCCCTTCTCCATCATATATTTTTCCACCTAACTTACTTTTGAAGCTTCGCACGTAGTATGTTGAAATGTTAAAAGTCAAATCTTCCGCGGTAAACTCAGACCAAGGAACAAGTTTTCCGTGATATTTGAGTGCGTTCTTCAACGTTGTGAGAAGTGATAACATCTATGGTCGATTTTTGGTTAAAAATAGGAAACAAAAAAGCCCCAGTAAAGTCGCACCTTTTTGAGGTCAATCGTAAAGAGGCCTAACCTATTTTTTTTAGGATTAAAACTAGTGTAGGATTAACTCCGCATTTTCGTCATTCTATTTATCTTTATCGGAGATTGAAAAATACTATGGAATTAATTATCACTCAAAATAATGGCGTGTGCGAATTGAAGCTGAATCGCCCGGATGTATTCAATTCATTCAACAAGGATATGGCGATGGCGTTGCAGAAAGCATTGAACGAGTGCGAACAAAACTCTGACGTTCGTGCCATTGTGATTACTGGGGAAGGAAAGGCATTTTGCGCCGGTCAGGATTTGGCCGAAGCTACGGACCCTGACGGTCCTGAATTGCAGAGCATTGTTAAAGAACATTACAATCCCATTATTCGTCGCATTCGCGAAATTGAGAAGCCAATTATTGCAGCAGTGAACGGAGTAGCCGCTGGAGCCGGAGCAAATATCGCTCTTGCATGTGATATTACTTTTGCGAAAGAAAGTGCAAGTTTCATCCAGGCATTTTCCAAGATTGGGTTGATTCCAGATTCGGGAGGTACGTTTTTTCTACCGCGAATTGTAGGGATGCAGAAAGCGTTGGCATTGATGATGACGGGTGATAAAGTCGGAGCGAAAGAAGCTGAAGCAATGAATATGATTTATAAATCAGTTGCCGACGACGAATTTGAAGAAACGGTGAGTCAATTTGCTGCCAAATTAGCCAAAATGCCAACCCGCGGATTAGGATTGACCAAAAAGGCTGTGAATGAGAGTTTTATGAACACCTTGAACGAGCAATTGGATGTAGAAGAGAAATTACAGACAGAAGCTGGTCAAACGCATGATTTTAACGAAGGAGTTGCAGCATTTCTAGAGAAACGAAAACCAGAATTTAAAGGAGAGTAAGCGTAGCTTGCGAAGACCGAGACTGAGTCAGTTTGACTACAAAGTCAAGGGATATAAAAAATGAAATAAATAGACAGTGATGAGTGGACGGCATTTTGCCCTCTACTTTCCACCTTCAACCAAAAACATTATGATGACAGTAGGAGTATTAGGAGCAGGAACTATGGGGTCCGGAATCGTGCAAGTAGCTGCGCAAAACGGTCATCCTGTAGTATTGGTAGATCTAAACGAACAGATTCTTAACAAATCGAAGGTACAACTAGGAAAGATCATGAATCGCCTAGTTGAGAAAGGAAGTATAACTCAAGAACAGGCGGATCAAACCCAGGCCAACATATCGTACAGTCAAGACATTCACGATTTTAAAAACTGTGGTTTGGTGATCGAGGCGATCATCGAAAATCTTGAGGTGAAATCGAAGGTATTTTGTCAAATTGAGCAAATTGTTCCAAAGGGATGTATTTTGGCTTCCAATACTAGTTCTTTGTCTATCGCCTCTATTGGTGCGGCATTACAAGAGCCATCGTTAATGATTGGAGTTCATTTCTTCAATCCAGCACCGTTAATGCCATTGGTCGAAATCATTCCTGCGGTACAAACTTCAGAGGCAACCTTGAAAACGACCAGAGATTTAATCGATTCTTGGAAGAAAGTCACTGTGCACTGCAAAGACACCCCCGGATTTATAGTAAACCGTGTGGCGCGCCCATTTTATGGAGAAGCATTGCGGATTTATGAGGAGGGAATTGCTGATTTCGCGACTATCGATTGGGCAATGACGAGTCTTGGTGGGTTCCGAATGGGGCCTTTTACACTGATGGATTACATCGGAAACGATGTCAACTATACCGTGACTGAAACGGTATTCCAAGCATTTTACTACGATCCTCGTTACAAGCCTTCTTTTACACAGAAACGTCATTCCGAAGCTGGTTATTTGGGAAGGAAATCGGGAAGAGGATATTACGATTACTCTGAAGGTGCTGAGAAGCCTGCTGCGAATGAAGATGCAGTTTTAGGGCAGGAGATATTGGATCGAATTGTCGCCATGCTGATCAACGAAGCAATTGATGCGTTGTTCTTGAACATCGGCACCAAAGAAGATATTGATTTGGCCATGACGAAAGGGGTGAATTATCCAAAAGGATTGTTGCACTGGGCAAATGAATTGGGGTTAGACGTGGTGTTGGAAAGATTAGAATCATTGTTCCACGAATATGGGGAAGATCGATATCGTCCGAGTCCGTTGTTGCGCAGAATGGTGCGGAATAATGAACGTTTCTTCGGTTAGAAGTTGCTGGGTTGCTTAGCGGTTGAATTGCTGGAAAGTTATGTGTGATTCTATAATTCGATTCTTTATTTAGGGTCTTATTGAGGTCATTTAGCACAAGCTATTTAGCCAATTGGCTAATTAGCTAAATGGTTTTCTCTGGCAATTCATGGGAATTCTTCTTAACTTATCTAGTTACATCTAATCCAATCAGAAAAAAACTCTGTAAAACAGAAGTTTAAATCGGATTTTTTATTTTTAGGTAAAATTACGCGCTATGAAGAACCTTGCCTTATTCGCTGCAACAATTTCATTGGTTTTCGCTTCTTGTGGAGATATCAATAAACTACCCGCAAAAGTTCAGAAAGAACGCCAAGATGTGGTGCTCACAGAGAACGACATCTATAAAGGGAATCTGGTAGCCGCTTTTCTAGAGAACGATAAGAAATTCATAAAAGAATCGAATACGCTCTTTCTACGTGGAGTTGATTCCTACCGAAACAATAAGAAATTGGATAGCGCCGTCGTGTATTTCACCAACTCGATAATCAAAGAGCCAAGTTCTAAAGCCTATTTCGAATTGGGAAATGTGTACATGGATCAGAAAAATTACGACGAGGCATTGAATGCGTATGAAATGGCGGAGCAATTAGGCTATCAACCGTTCTCGAAGGTTCTATACAACAAAGCGTGTATTTATTCATTACAAAAGAATACAGATTTATCCGCTCAGTATTTGGAGTACGCACTTCAGGCCGGCTATACAAACGTAGCACACATGCAGAGCGATAGTGATTTGGAGAACTTACGTTCGAACACATACACATTCCAACGAGCAGTGGACAAGGGATTGCGAGGTGTGTCAAATGCAGACAACTTGTTTTGGTTGCAGTTTACGAAATTGTTTCCAGCGTTAGGTAAGCCAATCAAGTTGAAGATGCAATTAAGTCAAGAGGAATCTCAGGCGTTGGATTATATATCCTACGATTATGAAAAGTACATTTCTGAAATGCGCGATGCGAAGTTTGCAAGAGACGTTACTAGTAGCTATTTGTACTATGCGAATGCTTACGAAACGGAAAAGTTTGTTGCATTAGTGTACATCGTAAAGGACGAATGGATGGGAGATGCCGCTCCTATTCGTTATAAGATGGCAACCTTTACTCACGAAGGGAAATTGATCGATAAAAGAATAGTGGCAGGTAATTCTGATTCAGATTTGGATGGCGTTTATTTGCAATCTACGTTGAATAAAGATTTGACAATTACCGGAGATTTGGTAGAGCCACAATACCAGAAAGATCCGGATGAGCACGGTTATTACGACAACAAAATTCTTTCGTTCAAAAAAGTGGGGACACAAAACTTCCGAATTACGAAAGCAGGAAAGATTGTTGAAGAAGAAGTGACCTTACTTACGTCGAACTAATTTCGTATAATTCAGTAGGTATTCTGGGAACTTGAGTAGAATCAAGAGTTCCACGAAAATCAAATTCGGGATCCAACTTAAATAGGAGACTAAGACATACGTTTCTATTTGTCCCATCTGAGGTCCATATGCATTCAGGAAATAGACGTATGCACGCAATGTGATCGCGGATAATGTCAGCGCGAAACTACGCAAGTTCCAAATCAAGTGCGATCGAACATTTCCACGTTTAATGTGGTAATACGATAAGTAGGTGAAGAGGATCCAAAGTGTAGAAAGAATCGTAAAGCTGATTTGAGCCGGGTAGCCTCCATTTGCCATTAAGGACATCACAAATGCCGTAGGACCAGTAACGAAAAGCACTAGAATTGTGTAGGTGTACCCAGAAGCTTTATGAACCTTAGGCCAATTCGCAATTACCCATCGATTGAACTGGAGCAATCCTGCCAGAATTACAAATGGACTCGTAAATACATGAATGTAGAAACTGTATCTCCATGCTTTGATGTGATAAATCAACTGCTTGGTCGCAAGAAAATCAACATGAGATTCACCATCGATATAAGGAATAGAAAGAAGAATTAAAAAGTAGGAAGCGTAGGCGATTACAAGAAACGTCCCTAAACTCAGAAATTGTTGAACAAAAGATTTAGCGTTCATCTACCACCACATCATCCAGAGTTCGTGCTCCCCTTCGCCCTTCAACGAGTATTCATACTCACCATATTTGTGAACAGTCAAATCCAATCGGTTGCCCTTGAAAATATCATTCGGCTCCCAGTTGATGGTCAACTTGTCTCCTTGAAGATCCCACGAACCTTTGATTTCCTCGTATTGCTGCTGATCCCAATCCAAATCTTCGTCAGGATAATACTTTAGGGTAACGAATCCATCTTTCGAGAAGGAATATTCTCCCAGCGTGTCAGACATATCTCCAAACTTGTCTGCGAAGTTGAACATGGTAATTTCTTCGCTTTCACTGTCTTGATCAAAAACTACTTTTTCCAAGTTAAATTCTTGACTCGGGATTTTTTCGTTGTTGGCGACCCAGCTTCCTGTTGGTTTCGAATCAATGCCCATAAAATTGATCGTGAACACTCCATCATATTCATTATCCCCCGGCTCAGATAATACCAATTGAATCGTATCACCGCTGCGCGTTACGGATCCCATGATGTTGCGCTGCAATCCTTTGTGAAGATCATAGCCAATGGCGTTCGTTCCACTTACATAGTTCAATGCAATTCGAATCGGACTTCCACCAAAATCAGCCATGTACAATCCTTGGAGTGTATCGTATTGGAAAGTGTCTTCTTCGGGAATTTCCGCTTCGACTTTTTCTATTTTGATTTCCTGCTTGGGGGGCTTTTTGTCTTTACAAGCAATGAGCGTTGCACCGACTGCCAGAATCAAGAAGTAGGATTTCATGCGTATAGTTTTGGTTCTTCGTAAAGCTACAAAACTAATCGTTAAATAGTGCTACTGCTGCCTTGAAATACAATTTGTTGCGCTCCTTCTCATCGATATTCAGCGCGTTCACGTACACGTCCGGCTCTCGGATTTCAAGTGGATCAGCAACTGGTGTCAAGTGCGAATAAAAGGTGTTCGGGTTTACAGAAATCAATAAGCCTGATTCAGGCAATTTAACCAAGAGCGTACCCGCATTTCCAGAATAAAAGCTTCCTCCCGCAGGCCTCCCGACAATTTTTGCTTTGGCTAAGGTTTTCAAATGACACGCCAGAATAGCAGCCGAGGAGAAGGTTCCTTCGTCCGTGATTACAGAAATTTTCCCTTTAAATCGTAAATCATTGTCTACCGCCTCAGTAAATACAGTTCCATTATTAAAGGTTCCGTTCCGAACACTGCGTTTTTGAGACCAGCTTAGGAAGGCATATCGAATAAATGGCAAGTTCATTTTCTTAATGTATTTATTGTCCAACCCTTTGAAAGGTTTCGCAATGACATACCTTCCAATATTAACGCCTTCTCCTACAAAGTACTTGATAAAATCATACTGCATCACTCCGCCCGTGTTTCCTCTTAAGTCAACAACCAATTCATCGATGTTATTCTTTTTAAGTTTTTGGAAAGATTCATGCAAGAAGGCTTCATACTCCGTTCCAGAAGATTGTGCAAACGTGGTAAATCGGAAATACCCGTATTTGTTGTTGACAATTTTGAACTTACCGAAGTTTCCTTCATTCTTAACGTATCGTTCAGATGCTTGCATTAAACGCCGATTCATAGAGTGAATGGGGGCTTTGCCCGGTTGCAGATATCGGGTAACAGTATCCGATTTTGGAGAAACATAGGTAACGGCCACAGAATCCTTCGATATAGGAAAGGCTAGGTGTCGGTAAAATTCAAAAAGCTCGGCCGCCTGATAGTATTTAAATCCCATGGCGCCCTCATCTCCAGAAAGGTACTTGCCCATTTCTTGCATCATTTCAGGAACGGTCTTCTTATCAATGGATAAAATCTCTGAACCAACCGGAATTTCAGACGGCCCTCCCGAAAGATCATTATCTCGAATCGTATTTTCATAATCATCTTGAATTATTTCACCGACCACCAAATGCCGACCTATGAGATACATATCAATGGGTAATGCTTTTTGTTCTAGCAACCATTCCGACTGTATTTTACGATTGTTCAATACCTGAGTATGGCCGCAATCAAGTCGAGCAATCATTTCCGAATACAATTTGAATTCCTCCATGTTTGATTTATCATCCGACAGTTCAACCTGAAGTTGATCCAGATAATAGGAAATGCTATCAGAACTCAGGTGCATGTTCAATGTACCTTCCTTACTTTCTAGTACAGTTCGGAATACACGGAAATCTTCCTGCTGACTTATAATAGTGTCAGAGTAACGTAATGAGGTTAACAGGAGGAAACCCGCAATCAGGAAATAGGAATAAGAATGCTTCACTTAGATGTTTCTCTTATTTAATAAACGAAAAAAAGAGGTTCGTACCTAAAACAACGCGAAAAATTCTATTTCATTTTAGCCTGCGCTCGTTTTTTGTAGAAACCACCCTGATCGATGATTTTTTGGAAGTAGATTCGAGCCTTGTCGTTCTGTCCTAGTTCTTCATAGGAAAGTGCCGTCATCCATTGTGCCTCCTCATCGAAGTTAGTATAAACGCTCAATCGGCATGCTAAGAATCGGTTAATCGCTTCTTCGTACTCTCCTAGATTATACAAACACAAACCGCTATAAAAATTTGCATTGACGTCGTCTTCGTACGTTTCAAGAATAACATCGAAGCGCGAAAGTGCATTTTTGTATGATCCTCGAGAGAATTTACGCATCGTTTTACTGATGTACTCTATATAAGGAATCTCAACTTCCTGCATTTCTGGTTCTGGATCTTCCGAATGTTCATCCTCTTTGCTTGCAGGAGTTCCAGTCAGTACAAATTGTTTGGTTTTTACCTTTGGTTTCGAGCGATACTTTCTATAGTCAACAAGTTTCAAGCGGTGCAAGTAAATCTCGGCAGCAGTTTTACTTTCTTCAATAAATTCTGGTTCCACATGTCGAATTTGCATTCGTACTTCATCCAACGGAATCATTTCGATTACTGGAGGCGCCTTGAATTCGTACTCTGTTTGCATGTCCTTGAACTCCTTCTCAATATTCTTGGGTTCAATTTGCAACTCTTTCGGTGCGTCTTCCATATTCGAGATCGAATCTGGCAAGACAATATCTGTTTGGTCAAGAGTTACTTCTTGATCTTCCAGTAATTCGGTGATTTTCTCATCCGAATGTGCTATCTGATTTTGTTCTGTTTCCTCAGGGCTTGAGTTTAATAATACTAAGGTCACAATAGTTGCCGCCACAACCACAGATCCCGTAATGTACCATCCGATATTTGAAGAGCCCATGAACTTCTTGTCAAGATTTCTCATGACTCCAACATCATAGTTCATAGCTTCCCATCCTTCCATGGCATCTGCCTCGAAAGAGCTGGATACGCCTTTGGCTTCCACGCTGTGTTGTGTGGATGCGTCAGAACCTTCACCGTAGTCGGTAATGTTCTTTCGGCTGAGTGGCGGACTCGCACCAAATAATTTAGAAATCCGTTTCAAATTCATTTCTACCCTCTAAGTTTAACTTCAAATTGCGCTTCCCATTCTGGATGGCGCTTTTCACTTTCTTTAAATCCAATTGCAAGAGTGCCGATATTTCTTGATAGGAACGACTTTCCAGATAAAACAACTTTATACAGGATTGTTGTTCTTCTTTTAAATCGTCAATCGCCTCTTCCAAAGCATTCAATTGTTCTTCCTTT
The DNA here is from genome assembly GCA_015665275.1 of Flavobacteriales bacterium. GTDB lineage: Bacteria > Bacteroidota > Bacteroidia > Flavobacteriales_D > Crocinitomicaceae > UBA4466. The sequence goes on from JADFAL010000104.1 coordinate 10,822, forward strand.
TTGATGGTCAGCTCCAGTTCATCACTCGCTTCAAGTTCCTTAGTCAACTCTGCAGTAACTCGCCCTTTCTTTCGAAGAAGCATCAAACATTCGTTTTTTGTCACCATGTACAGCCATGATTTGAAATGTTGAATGTTGTGCGATTTAAGTTTGCCTGGTAATTTCTCAAACAGGTTCATAACCAAGTCTTCCGCATCAAATTGGTTTTTCAGGTACTTCATTGCAGTACCCATAACAAGATGTCCGTAGCGTCGATAAAACTCTCCGATAACTTCAGAGGCACCCGAATCTCTGTAAGAACTGAGTAGTTCTTGATCTTCTAGTTGCTTGTATTTTTTTCTCTTCCCGGAAAACATCTATTATAAGGATGTGCTTTTTTATGAATTCCATAAAGATAAATGGATTTCTTTTCTTCTTACCTTTAGTTTATGAAACGAATCGCTTTAATTACTTCAGGCGGAGATGCTCCAGGAATGAACGCGTGCTTGCGTGCAATTGTCAAAACGTGTTTAAACAAAGAGATTGTCCCTGTGGGATACTACAACGGTTATCAAGGCATGATGGAGGATGAATATAAAGAGATGAACTCCCTAGATGTCAAAAATATCATCCAGTATGGAGGAACTATTCTTGGCACTGCACGAAGTCAGGAGTTCCGAACGAAAGAGGGTAGGGCCAAGGCCATTGAAAATATACGAAAGAATAATATCGACGGTTTTATATGCATTGGCGGTGATGGTTCCTTCAAAGGAGCGCAAGCCTTATCTGAAGAAATGAGCATTCCCGTAATTGGGATTCCCGGTACTATAGATAATGATATGTATGGAACAGATAGAACTATAGGATTTGATACGGCATTAAATACGGTAGTTGAGGCTGTCGATAAGATTAAAGATACAGCTGGTTCGCACCGTAGAATTTTTTTAGTTGAGGTTATGGGGCGTGATGCGGGCTTCATTGCATTGGACGGTGCTATCAGTTCTGGGGCAGCTAGTGTTCTAATTCCGGAAGAAAGATCGAATATTCAATTACTCGCGGAAGAATTAAAAACACAAAGTAAGCGTAAAGGGAATTTAATAGTCATAGTTGCAGAAGGTGATGATGCAGGTGGAGCAGAAGACATTTATCAAAAGCTATTACCACTTATGGAGGGCTTTGAATTGCGCTACACCATTCTCGGGCATGTACAGCGAGGAGGCCGCCCGTCGGCATTCGATCGATTGATGGCAACCCTGATGGGCGTATATGCCGTTGAACTTTTAGAAAATGGTAAATCAGATGTGATGATTGGAGCCAAAGGAGATGAACTGCATACGATTTCATTGCAGGATGCGGTGAATAACAAGGCTGAGGCAGAAGTTTCAAAATTAAATGCAATTAAATTATTGAAAACAGTTAATTGATTTATAGTTGTTTACAATATAATTCGTATCTTTCTTGTCCCCTTTTCAAAAAAAGATTGTTTAAAAGTGTTGTTGATATAAAAGAGATGTCTATCTTTGCGGTCCCCAATCGAACGAGATACGGGTTAGAAATTGAAAGGAGAGTCATTGTTTAATAGGCGTGGCGAAAAAAAAAGTTTTATTTTTTTTCCAGAAAGCTTGTTAGAATAAAAAGAGTGTCTATCTTTGCACTCCCAAATCGAACGAGATGAGGGAAATGAAATAAGCGAAAGCTAA
>JADFAL010000024.1 GCA_015665275.1 Flavobacteriales bacterium
AGTCATTTAAGGTCTTGGTTCAATAGGAATAAGTAAAAAGTGTTAGTTCTTCTTTGATCTGTGTTGACCAAATGGTGGTCAATTGCATTCCTTTGTATGGTTACGTAGTTAAACCGAATTCAAAAATAATACGATATGCAAACAATTGACAATTCAAAACCAGTAATGGTTACCGGAGCTACTGGATATGTAGCAGGACGATTGGTAGAGAAATTACTTTCTGAAGGACTCACGGTTCACGCTGCAGTTCGATCTCCTGATAACAAGGAGAAAACAAAATACCTTGATGCTTTAGCGGAAAAACTTCCGGGTTCTATCAAATACTTCAAAACTGATTTAATGGAGCCGGGGTCTTATAATGAAGCGATGGCGGGTTGCGAGGTTGTATACCATACGGCTTCACCTTTTGCAATGCAGGTAAAGGATGCTCAAAAAGATATGGTGGACCCAGCCTTGAAAGGAACGCGCAACGTTTTGGAGAGCGTGAATAAAACGGACAGCGTAAAGCGCGTTGTAGTAACAAGTAGCTGTGTGGCTATTTATGGAGATGCGAAAGACACGCTTGCATACCCAAATCAAGAAATGACCGAAGAGATTTGGAACACCACGTCTACTTTAGATCACCAGCCATACTCTTTATCCAAAACATTAGCGGAAAAAGAAGCTTGGAAGATGGCAGGAGAGCAAGATCGTTGGAGATTGGTTACCATTAATCCTTCTTTCGTTTTGGGTCCGGGAATCAATCCTTATGCATCGTCTGAATCTTACAACATCATGAAGCAAATTGGTAAAGGAGATTTCAAAATGGGCGCTCCTGCTTTTAATATTGGTTGTGTAGACGTTCGCGATTTAGCTGTTGCACATTTTAACGCGGGAACTTTTCCAGACGCGGAAGGGCGACACATTGCTTCTGGCACGAATTCAAGTTTTGGAGAATTGGCTTCTATCATTAAGAATAAGTTTCCAAACTACCCAATTGGCACCCGCAAGCTTCCTAAATTCATGATTTGGTTGATGGCCCCTTCTGTTGGAATGACGCGCAAATCAATTTCACTGAACGTAGGTTACCCATGGAAAGCAAACAACTCAAAAAGTATTGAGAAACTAAAGATGAATTATCGTCCATTAAACGAAACAGTAGAAGAATTCTTTGGTTCTTTGGTGGATGCAGGAGTGATTGAGAAGAAATAAGGTGTAAGATATAAAATTGAGAGTGAGTGTAATTGATGGTGTTGGACCTGAATCGTTTGTACAATAAGAAGCTGCACTGTATGAGAACGAAGGATCGTCCAATGCATTGACCGTTACGGAAACATTAGAAGAATTTGGACATGCTCCCGTTGTAGTATAAGTTACTGTATATGTTCCTGGCGTTGATGCAGATACATCAATTAAACCAGTCGATCCGTTTATACTCAATCCTGCTGTAGATGAGAATGATCCGCCACCAAGTCCTGTAATTGTAGGCGTTGGATCTGAATCATTCACACATTAAGAGAACGCACTGTAATTGAATGAAGCATCGTCCAATGCATTGATAGTCACTGATACCGCCGATGAATTCGGACATGTTCCCGTTGTAGTATATGTTACTGTATATGTTCCTGGCGTTGATACAGACACATCAATTAAACCGGTCGATCCGTTTATGCTCAATCCTGCTGTAGAAGAAAATGAACCGCCACCAAAACCGGTTATGGTAGGTGTAGGATCTGAATCATCCACACAATACGAAGCAGCACTGTAAGAGAAGGATGCGTCATCAAGAGCCTGCGGTGTGATTGTGATTGCTCCACAAGTTCCTGGCAATACACATCCACCTTCTCCGCGAACGAAATAAGAAGTTGGAGCAGTGATTGTTCCCGGAATTGCAAATGTTCCTGTAGTTGTAGAACCAATATTCGTTACTCCACAAAATCCAGTGTACACTTCCCAGTCCGTTGCATCATTCAAAGAACCAGAAATGTTCAGTGTAGCGCTACCTCCATTACAAACTGTAGCTGGGGTAAATGTCGACGTAGGCACGGTTGGATCCGTACAAGCGGCTCCACAAGTCACGCGAACGGTAGCACCCACATAACATGTAAAATCTGGAAATCCTTGATTTCGTCCATCAGCCACACGCAAAATCCAAGTTCCTGCCGGATCTTCTCCATCAAATGCACTTAATGGATTGTGTGGTCTCCATGTTCCTGCTCCAAAAAAGGTTTGGTTATCCGCCAATAATGCTGCATCATCGTCATAGGTGGAAGTTTCATTCACGATATTCGGAAATGTTGCATCTTGGTAGGTGATACAAATGGGCGGTGAACCGATCAAAATACCTGAGAAATCCTGTACAAGATGTACAACGGTTCCTGAAGGCGACTCTAAAGAAACAGCGATGTCGGAGTGAACTCCAAATACACCCGGATTACATCCGCTATTGTCTGTGACTGTTAAAGTCAAATCAACCTCTACTTCCGTTAAAGATGCACAACCTCCAAATTCCCCGGAAGTAAATGTGAAATTTCATTGGTAGGCCCCGTCATGGACATGCGCATAAACTCGTACCAGCGAGCAAGCTCAAAACCATACATAGTAGTAACTTTTTCATTTGTAGCAGTTTAATTGTAGACATATAGGCATACTAATGTCATTTTCCGAAGGCAAAAGTATGATGTGTTACACAACATGACTAATAAATGTTGTGAAAACTAAATTGTTTGTTACGAAACCAACTTTATTTGTTGTGAACAAACCGCGAACATAGGTCTTGGTATTTCATAGAAATAGAAACGAGAGAATTAACCAATTCACCCGTTGCTGGTCCCAAACTGAGTCCCATCATGCCATGTCCAGTTGCGTAGATTAGATTTGAATACTTGCTTGATCTTCCGATATAAGGTAGCCCTGTGGGAGAACAAGGTCGATAGCCCATCCAGATTTCTTCCTCTTTGGGAATTGTCATGCTGATCTCTGGATAAAAACTATTGATAGTGTTAACGATTCCAGTTACGCGATTCATGTTAATCTTTTGATCCCTGACGTGCGTAATTTCCATAGTTCCTCCGAAACGAATTTCGTCTTGGAATGCCGTCACTGCAACTTTTCCTTCGCAAAGAATCGTAGGAATCAACGGTGCATTTTCCATTTTTGGAATCGTGAAGCTATATCCTTTACCGGGCAGTAATGCAATAGATTCATCAGCCAATTTTGCCAACTCTTTGCTCCATGCTCCCGCGGCAATAACGAATTCATCTCCTTCGAAGCTTTGCTTTTCTGAAACAACCTTCGTTACTCTTCCTACCTTCGTTTCTACGGCTTGAATGTTCGAAATTTCCACAAATTCAACCTTCATTCGATCCAATTCCGACCGAAGAAAAGCCATCAATTTGTTGGGCTGGAGGTGTGCATCACTCTTGTATAAAACCGCACCTAAAGCATTAGTTCGTGCTCCATAATTGAGTTGATTGAGCCCCGATTGATCCAAAATCTCAACTTCCAGTCCCAAATCTATCGCCATTTGTGCCGCTTCGCGCTCTTCTTGGCCTACTTTTTCCGATCGATACAACATCAGCAAGCCTTTCTCCTCGTATTCGAAATCATTCGAAGCTTGCGATAATTCCTGATACAGTTTCTTGCTCAACAAGGAAATATCGCGAAGTGCTTTCGTACTGTTATCCACATGCTTTTGATTCGCAGCACGGTAAAACTTCCACCCCCACGAGAGCAAATCGCTATTCAACCTTGGTTTTACGTAGAACGGACTTGTACTATTGAACATCCATCGGACACCTTTTGAGATCATCCCTGGGGCAGCCAATGGAGTGACATGCGAAGGAACAATCATCCCGGCATTTCCGGTAGAACTTGTCCCTAAATTTTGTTTGTCAAGAACCGTAATCGAATGACCAGCCTTCGACAGATAATACGCCGAAAATAAGCCGATAACACCACCTCCCAATATGACAACTTTCTTACCCATTAAATAACTTGAAATCCTTGTGCGTACGGATCATCGTCGTCAATGATAATGGTGTTGTACCCATATATTCTGGCCCAGCCTTCTACACTTGGAATAATTGCTTTCTTGCCCGAAATCTTAGTTTCTTCCTCGATTTTACCGATAAACTTTGAACCTATAATGCTTTCATGAATAAAGCGCTCACCCAAATTCAATTTGCCTTTTGCGTGCCATTGCGCCATTCGTGCGGAAGTTCCTGTTCCACATGGAGAGCGATCAATTGCTTTATCACCGTAAAAAACTGCATTTCTCGCCGTAGCCATTGGGTCCAATGTTTCACCAGTCCAAAGTAAATGACTTAAGCCTTGAATTGTTGGGTCGTTTGGATGTTGAAACGTATGACTCTCATTTAGTTTTTCACGAATTTCTCGGCTCCAACGAATCAGTTGATCTGCAGAATGCTCTTGTATTCCAGAGAAATTTTCTTGAGGATCTACGATTGCGTAAAAGTTTCCGCCATAGGCAACATCGATGTTCAAAGTGCCCAAATCCGAACAATGCACGCTTATATTTTCTTCGGCCAGAAAAGAAGGAACATTGGTCAATTTTACCGCCGTTACCCTGTTATCTTCCTGTGTGTATTCAATATGCACCAAGCCCGCTGGCGTTTCCAAACGCAATTTCCCGGGAACCTTTGGTTGAATTAATCCTTCTTCCAATGCAATAGTCACCGTCCCTATGGTTCCGTGTCCACACATTGGCAAGCAACCGCTCGTTTCGATGAAAAGTACACCAACGTCATTCGCAGCATCCGCAGGAGGATACAAAATACTTCCGGACATCATGTCGTGACCGCGCGGCTCGAACATCAATCCTTTGCGAATCCAATCGAATTCTTGGAGAAAGTGCTGTCGTTTTTCGGACATGCTAGCACCGATCAACTTAGGACCACCTTCCGCGACCAATCGCACAGGGTTTCCGCAAGTATGGCCGTCAACGCAACGAAACTCTGACTTAGCCATTTTTAAGTTCGTTAGGAAGTAATGCTTCTGGCATGCTCTGATACGAAATCAAGCGTACCCAACGACGCACGGAATGCGTTCCCACTGCTGTAAAACGGGGATCCGTTGATGATGGATAGGGGCCTCCATGATTCATCGACGGACAAACTTCAACTCCTGTCGGCACTCCATTAAAAATCAATCTTCCAACGCGCTGTCGCATTTCGTCAACGATGGTATTTAAATTTGGGATATCGCTATTCTCAGCAAGGATTGTCCCTGTTAATTGACCTTCGAGATTCTCAATGATTTCTACTAATTGTGCTTCGTCATCGCATTGCACGACAATCGAAAAAGGACCAAATACTTCGGTATGCAATTTCGGATTTGAAAGGAATGTAGCTCCATCAACAGTTGCTACGGCCTGATCTGCAAAATTAGCCTCTACTTCCAAGGGCGCACTCAATACTTCTACTCCACTTTGATTTGTTACCTCTGATTTCAATATACCATAGGCGGATTTAATATTCGGATGAAGCATGACCATGGGGTCAATAGTGACGATCTTTGAAGCCAACTCCTCAGAAAAAGCAGTCAACTCTGGAGATTTGATTCCTAGAATTAATCCAGGATTGGTACAAAATTGCCCCGTCCCCAAAGTGATTGACCCAGCATAGGTTTGTGCCCATTTGGAGCCATTTTCTTCCAGCGCCTTCTGCGTAATAACTACTGGGTTGATGCTTCCCATCTCAGCAAATACTGGAATCGGTTCCAGACGTTCGGCTGCCAAATCCAATAGTGCGCGACCGCCCCGAATACTACCGGTAAATCCGACTGCTTTAATTTTTGGATGTTTCACCAATTGCTGCCCAACTTCGATTCCCTCGCTGTTCAAATTAGAGAAAACGCCTTCCGGCATTCCAGTTTTTTGAGCGGCTCGAACAATCGCTCCGGCAATCAACTCACCTGTTCCTGAATGCATGGGATGGCTTTTCACCACCACCGGACAACCAACCGCTAAAGCACTTGCCGTATCTCCACCAGCCGTTGAATATGCTAGTGGAAAATTCGACGAACCAAAAACAGCCACCGGTCCTAAAGGCAATACACTTCGACGCAAATCTGGTTTCGGTGCTGGAGTTCTTTCAGGAAGTGCGGTATCAATGGCAATTTGTTTCCAATCATCGGATTGCAACATCTCTGCGAACGAACGCAATTGAAATACTGTGCGGTTTCTTTCTCCGTTTGCACGACCTTCGGGCAATCCTGATTCCGCACAATAAACTTGCACGAGTTCGTCTCCCAATGCTTCTATTTCTTCTGCAATAGCATTCAAGAACTTCGCTCTGTCCAATTCATTGGTATTCCGATATTCCTTGAATGCCGACCACGCCAATGCTACTGCCGTATCTATTTCGGCTGCAGTGGCTTCGGTAAATAACCACTCGTTCTCCAAATTTAATTTCGGATTGACGGTTTTATATGTTGTCTTTCCGTTGGATTGCTGTGCGAATCCGATATAGCTTTTTCCTGTGATCATCTTAAACTGTTGTTGTTAGGTTTTTATACTCTGGCAACTTCGGACGAGACGCCATTCCTTCTTCAATAATGCGCAATACATTTGATCTTTCCTTACCATTCAAAGGAAGCCGTGGAGCACGAACGTTCTCCGTTCCAATGCCCGTTGCCACTTCCGCCAACTTGATATTTTGTACAAGTTTCGAATTGATATCCAACTCCAATAAAGGTAAGAACCAACGATAGATTTCCAAGGCTTTCTGATGTTGTCCTGCTTTAACCAATTCGTAAATGGCTACCGTTTCTTTCGGAAAGGCACATACCAATCCTGCCACCCAACCGTCTGCTCCCATGAACAAACTTTCTAGGGCCAATGTATCCACTCCTGATAGAATAGTCAGGCGGTCGCCAAAACGATTGCGCAATCGGGTAATATTGGACAAGTCTCTTGTGGATTCCTTAACCGCTTCAATGTTCGGGCAATCACTTAATAGTTCATCAAACATATCCAAGGTCACTTCGATTCCGTAATCCACTGGATTGTTGTAGACCATAATGGGTAAATCCGTACTATTCGCTACTGCTTGGTAATACGTAATTGTTTCGTGATCGTCCGCCTTGTAGCGCATTGGAGGTAACATCATCAATCCACTGGCTCCGTCTTCCTTCGCTTTTGCAGCAGCTTCGATTGCAGCCTTTGTTGTTTGCTCCGCAATATTGATCACTACTGGAACGCGCCCCTCCACAATTCGCGCTGCTTCACGTACTAATGTTCTTTTTTCATCATCGCTTAACGTACTGGCTTCGCCTAACGTTCCTCCAAGGATGATTCCATGCACACCAGCCTCCAATTGTGCTTTAATATTGACCCCAAACATGTAAAGATCTAAGGTGTCGTTTGACGTAAACTTGGTTGTTACTGCGGGAAAAACTCCATTCCAATTCATGATTCTCGTTTTAAATACTGATTCAAAATTACGATGAATCTCAATCGGATAATTTGGTCAACTTATCCAATACTGATACTATTTTAACCTATTTTGTACTTTTGAACTGAAATCATGATCAATATTAAGAGTGAATGAGGGTATTACCGTTTCAGATTCCCAAGCCGGAAAAGAGTGCCTTGATCTATCAAGTGGACAAAGCCAATCGGTTTTATCAGCATTTACATCAGCATGAGGAAATTCAAATTTCAATGCTATTATCGGGAGAAGGTGAGTTAATTGTAGGCGACACCGTGAACTACTTCAAGCCAAATGATGTTTTCATAATTGGGTCGAATATTCCGCACTTATTTCGAAACACGGCCCATGAAGAAGAGGAGGCACATATGCTTACTTTATTCTTTACGAAGGAATCCTTTGGAACTGGCTTTTTTGATCTTCCAGAAATGCAATCGTTCTTACCTCTTTTGAGAAAAATAGAAAGCGGTCTTCGAATTTCAGAGTATCAAGTAGAAATAAAATCTTTGTTCTTGCAATTGGCATCTCAATCTCATTTCGAGCGATTCATGACGTTTCTTGAAATCATGAAATTGGCTTCGATGTCTACAGCTCAACCGTTATCCTCATTTATTTATAAGAAAGTATATTCGGATGACGAGGGGGTGCGCATGAGCAATGTAATGAACTACGCCATCACCCATTTTAAAGAGCCAATTACCTTAAAGGAAATATCCGATCTAGCGAATATGACTCCCAACGCGTTCTGTCGCTACTTCAAACGGCGAACCCGCAAAACCTTCTTTCAATTCTTGCTGGAAATTCGGCTAGAAACCGCAGCCCGTCTCTTGAAAAACCAACCGGACTTATCTGTTGTGTCAGTGAGCGAAGCTTCGGGGTTTACTAATTTATCCCATTTCAATCGCAAGTTTCGTGCGTTAAAAGGCGCGACTCCAACGCAGTTTAGAAGAGGGCGTCTCAACAAGCATGAAGACCTCAGAGTAAAGAATAAATATAGAACTCGCTATGCGATGGTAAACAAAAAACCCTGACGATCTCTCGATGTCAGGGTTTTCTTATGTGTTGGTATTCCTTAGAATTCGAAGGTATCCATGAACGCTGTGGTGAAATCACCTTCAACGAATTTTGGATCATCCATCAATTTCTGGTGAAATGGAATCGTTGTTTTAATCCCTTCGATGATGTACTCATCCAAGGCACGTTTCATTTTCGTAATTGCCTCCCGACGTGTTTGCGCAACAACGATCAATTTCGAAATCATTGAATCGTAGTGCGGAGGAATTGTATATCCTGCGTAAACGTGCGTATCGATCCGAATACCGTGTCCTCCCGGAGCATGATAACTTGTAATCTTACCTGGCGACGGACGGAATCCGTTCTTTGGATCTTCTGCGTTGATACGACACTGAATTGCGTGCAATGCTGGGTAATGATTCTCTCCAGACATTTTCTCACCTGCAGCCAACTTGATTTGCTCTTTTATCAAATCATAGTTAATTACTTCTTCCGTAATAGTATGCTCTACCTGGATTCGTGTATTCATCTCCATAAAGTAGAAATCACGGTGCTTGTCAACCAAGAACTCCACTGTACCTACACCCTCGTAGTTTACTGCTTTCGTTGCCTTAATTGCCGCTTCTCCCATTTTCTCACGCAATTCATCGGTCATGAACGGAGACGGTGTTTCTTCTACCAATTTTTGGTGACGACGTTGGATGGAACAATCACGTTCTGAAAGGTGACATGCATTTCCGTATTGATCTCCAGCAATCTGAATCTCAATGTGACGTGGTTCTTCAATGAATTTCTCCATGTAGATCCCGTCGTTACCGAATGCTGCACCAGCCTCTTGACGCGTTTTGTCCCACGCTTCTTCAAGATCTTCTTCTTTCCAAACGATCCGCATTCCTTTACCTCCACCACCGGCAGTTGCTTTCAGAATGACTGGGTATTTAATTTTCTTTGCAATCTTTTTTGCATCAGCTGTATCCTTCAACAAACCTTTTGATCCTGGAATACAAGGAACTCCTGCAGCAATCATTGTTGCTTTTGCATTCGCCTTATCCCCCATTCCATCAATTTGATCTGGAGTAGCACCAATAAACTTGATATTGTTTTCCCCACAACGACGCGAGAAATTCGCATTCTCAGACAAGAAACCGTATCCCGGGTGGATAGCATCTGCATTGGTTATTTCTGCTGCTGCAATAATGTTCGGGATAGATAAGTACGACTCCGCACTCACCGCTGGTCCGATACAGACTGCTTCATCAGCAAAACGAACAGGAAGGCTTTCTTTATCAGCAGTGGAATAAACCGCTACCGTTTTAATTCCCATTTCCTTACAAGTACGGATTACGCGAAGCGCAATTTCTCCCCTGTTCGCAATTAATATCTTTTTGAACATAATTTTCGAATTAGTTGAGCCTAAAACAGGCGTAAATCATGAAATATATGCGTTTCGCTTAAGACGGATCTACCAAGAAAAGTGGCTGACCGTACTCTACCGGAGTAGCATCGTCTACCAAAACCTTAACGATTTTACCGGAAATCTCTGCTTCAATATCGTTGAACAATTTCATCGCTTCGATAATACATACTGTACTTTCAGGCGTAATCGTATCTCCAACAGAAACAAAAGCATCTTTATCTGGACCAGACGAACGGTAGAATGTTCCGATCATTGGCGATGGAATTGTTTCGTATTTTGACTCTTCATCCGCTGCTGCCGCCGCTGGAGCTGCAGGAACAGCTGCCGGTGCTGGTGCCGCCGCAACAGGTACTGGTGCCGCTGCAATTGGAGCAGGAGCAGCTGGTGCTGCCTGCACGATGATTTGTTTTTCTTCTCTGGCCGACTTATCCTCGGACTTAATTGTGATTTTAAAATCTTTCTGCTCGATCTCCACCTCGTTCACACCGGATTTCGCAACAAACTTGATCAAATCTTGTATTTCCTTGATATTCATTGTATTCTGGTTTTATTCCGTTTTAAAAATAGTATTTTCTATGAATTGTAGGCCCATTTCAAGTACACAGCTCCCCATGTAAACCCTCCACCGAATGCGGAAAGGATAATATTATCGCCCTTCTTTAATTGCTTTTCATAATCCCACAAACAAAGTGGAAGCGTCCCAGCAGTCGTGTTACCGTATTTCTGAATGTTGATCATCACTTTCTCTTTGGACAATCCCATTCGATTCGCCGTTGCATCAATAATACGCAAATTCGCTTGGTGTGGTACCAACCAATCTACATCGTCACTTGTAAGATTGTTCTTCTCCATGATTTCTGCAGACACATCCGCCATATTGGTAACGGCAAATTTAAATACTTGCTTTCCTTCTTGCTTCACAAAGTGTCCGCGTTGCTCTACCGTTTCTTTAGAAGCTGGATTCGCTGACCCTCCTGCTGGTTGAATCAGGTATTGACGGCCTGAACCATCTGCATGCAGCAAGAAATCTTGAACTCCGAATCCTTCTGTATCCGGTTCCAACATCACAGCCCCACATCCGTCACCAAAAATCACACACGTGGTACGATCTTGATAATCAATAATGGAAGTCATCTTATCCACTCCTACTACAATTACTTTCTTGTAGCGTCCTGTTTCGATGAACTGTGCTCCTGTTGCCAATCCGTAGATAAAACCCGAACATGCAGCAATAAGGTCGTAACCCCATGCGTTTTTCATTCCGACTTTATCACAAATTACGTTGGATGTGCTTGGGAAAGGGTAATCCGGCGTAACCGTTGCCACAATTACCAAATCAATCTCATCCGCACTTGTGTTCGTTTTCTCTAACAATCCTTTCACGGCCTCTGCTCCCATATCGGAAGAAGCCCCGTCTTTCATGACGCGTCGTTCTTTAATTCCTGTGCGCGAGGTAATCCACTCGTCAGAAGTATCGACGATTTTGGAAAGATCTTCGTTAGACAAAATGTGATCGGGAAGGTACCCTTGAACACCTGTAATTGCAGCTGTGGTTTTCATATTTTATTCAAATGCTTCTCCAATACGAGCAGCCAATCCTGACTCGGCTACTTCGTGAGAGTGTAATAACATATTCTTTACGGCGATGTCGTTGGAAATTCCGTGACCGATAATCACATTTCCTTTCACTCCCAAAATTGGAGTTCCGCCGTAGTTTTCATAATTGAATCGATCGAAGTACTCATCGCGAATACCTCGTTTGCGCATGATGCCGTATATTCCTTCTGCTTGCTTCAAGACCACATTTCCAGTAAATCCATCACACACCACAACATCGGCTTTACCAAGGAACAAGTCGCGTCCTTCGATATTTCCTGTAAAGTTGAGATTATCGGAATCTTCAAGCAGTTTGTAAGTTGCTTGGGTCAATACGTTTCCTTTTCCGGGTTCTTCGCCAATATTCAACAGGGCTACGCGCGGTTTTTCAATTCCATAGACGTTCTGAGAATACAAGGATCCTAAAACCGCAAATTGATGCAATACATCTGGTTTACAATCGGCATTGGTACCAACATCCAAAATGATAGATTTGGTTCCGTCTACCCCCGGAAGCGTCGAAGTAATACATGGACGAATCACCCCTGGAATGGTTGTGATTTTGAACATGGATCCCACAAGCATGGCTCCTGTATTTCCTGTACTTGCAAATACGTTAATATCTCCTTTTGCGAGTAGGTCGAATCCTACTGCAATAGAACTATTGGGTTTTTGAGATAGCGCGCGGGTTGGATGATCGTGCATTGTGATTGCATCAGGTGCGTGCACAATTTCGTAGTCTGAGGCATCCTCATTTAACAAAGAAAGGCCACTCAGAATGCTCTTCTGGTCGCCTATCAGAACGATTTTTACGTCCGTTGGAAGTTCCTTGCGTGCTAAGCTTGCGCCACCCAAATTAGCTTCGGGAGCGAAGTCACCACCAAGTACGTCTATACCTATCTTCATAAAGAAGAACTAAAGTACAGAAAAATTATACTGCAACTTCTTTCTCTGCTACTACTTTTCCTTTGTAGTACAATTTCCCTTCATGCCAGTGCGCATGGTGGAACAAGTGCGGCTGTCCAGTTGTAGGACAAGTGGCGATGTTTTTCGCTTCACCCTTCACGTGTGTTCTTCTTTTGTCACGACGCGTTCTGGATATTTTTCGTTTAGGATGTGCCATTTTACTTTGTTTATATCAGTTATTTAAATTGAACATTTTGAATTCAACAATTCGAATATTCAAATTACATTATTCTTAATTATTTGAAGTGCATCTCGACATGCTCGATGTACTTCAGTCTTTATCCTTATTCAATCCTTTCAATGCGGCCCAACGCGGATCGATGTAATCATCATCCAAATCATCTTCGGGCAGGTCATCTGTGGATTCCCCTTCGAATGCTTCGGCATTCTCTTCTTCCGTTTCATCTGCATCGTCGAAATCTTCATCATCGAAGTCTTCGTCGTCTGCATTGACACGGTACTCGTTGAGTATTTTCATCATTTCTTCGTCGCATTCTCCTTCTGGGTGAACACTTCGACTTGGAAGTGATACAGTGATCAATTCCAAAAGGTTTTCCCGAATATCGATTTCGAATTCTTCCGGGTAAACAATGATCAATGTTTCGTCATCTGTGGGTTTGTTGTCGAATTTAAAAATCAACTTATATTCCCCTTCGATTTCAGCATCTACAGGACTATTACACAAGGCGCAGCTTGTTTCAACAGTTCCTACGATGTCAAAATTACCGATCATCATGGTTTCTTTTTTCTCCAAATTCAGCGTCACACGGACGTTTCCTTTTTCGATCAAAGAATATTCAACTTGCTCAAAGAACGCATTCGCAATTTCAAATTCGTACGTGTGCATCCCGATTTTCAGTCCCACAAAGGGTATCACAAATGCTCTGTCAGTCTTCGCCACTGCGTAAAAATTGGACGGCAAAGGTAAAGATTTTATTTTAAATCAACATGGAAGTGGGGATTTCTTTTTGGGGGAGATAAAAGACGGTTTGAAATGGTTAAAAGTGGAAGGTTGAAGGCGATGAATTGTGTGTATTATTTGTATCATTGGATACAATAGTAAAACGAATAAATAGAAATGAATGTAACTAAAATTCTTAAAGAATATATTGAACAAGTCAGGGATGTCGGCTCTCATGATCAATCCAAATTCGACAAGATGAGAAAAAGAGGCGTAATGCTGATATCAAATCTAAAGGGCGAAAACTCATCCTACATTAGAGAATTTAAGAACATCCGATTTTACCCATCAGTATACCCAACAACCCAAGCGACAGAGCACAAAGCATGGAATGCAGGGAAAGAAAGACTAATAAACCTTGTAACAACAATTCTTGAGGAGGTGTAGGTCTTCAGCGATATTTGAACTTTTTGGCTTAAAAAACAAGATAAAGTTCTGTCTAATTTAGGTTAAAATTCTGATACTGCTTTTTTCTTGCTTTTAAAGTTCTGTTTTTTGTCATTTTTCGTTGTTTAAATTTTCGATTTGCTGTGCCAAAATAAACTTCAGCAGGCGTAACATTCTGAAGCGATTCATGGTATCGTTCAAAGTTGTAATAATGCAGGAACTCTTTAAGTTTTTCTTCTAATTGCCCAGGACTAAAATAATTGTCGAGCTTGACGATATTTTTCATGGATCTGTGATACCTTTCGATTTTCCCCTGAGTCTGGAGGTGTAATGGTCTTCCTCGAACGTGTTTCATG
>JADFAL010000111.1 GCA_015665275.1 Flavobacteriales bacterium
CTAATCCCCCAATTTTACTGATTCGTTTATCAGTTTCGGTGGGCAAATATACAGGTGTTTTTCGTACTAACAAGCGAAAAAGTGAAAAATTTTAGAAAAAATCACTCAAGAGGAAAAAGCTTCCCAAAGCTACGATAGTATCCTCCGGGTTCGCCAGTTGCTTAGCGTCATCCAATGCTTTGTTCGCGTCAGTATAATAAGCGATTGATTTCAAATTAGTTTCATCAAAAACGGACTTCATTTCATCCATTGAGAGACTTCTTGAATTACTGAATTGCGTCGCATGAACGATTGCACTATTGGGGAAAATTTTTGCAACACTTTTAACGTCTTTATCCTTGCTCGAGCCGTAAATGATGTATAAATCCCCTTCTAATTCGGATAGAATGACCTCCAACGTGCTTTTAATCCCGTCTGGATTGTGGGCGACATCAAAAATTACCGCGGGCTTCGATTGAACTACTTGAAGGCGTCCCGCGTACCCCGAGTTTGTTGAAACGGCCTGAATTCCTTTCTCAATGGTATCGTTCGAAATAGAATAGGGGAGTATTTTGATAGCCTCAATAACACAGGAAAAGTTTTCTCTTTGATAGGGCGCCTTGAAATGATTATCAAATACCGAGCTTGTGGTCGCCTTAAAAACGTTCGCATTTAATTCCACAGCCTTTCGCTCAAAGACTTCGTATACAGAAGAACAACCTTTCCCAAGAATAACAGGAGTGTTTGACTTGATGATTCCTGCTTTCTCTGCCGCAATCGCTTCAACGGTATCTCCCAACATGTCTGTATGCTCCAAACTAATGGACGTGATAACACTCAATTCAGGAGAGATCACGTTTGTTGCATCGAGTCGACCGCCCAATCCCGTTTCAATAATACAGATCTCACATTGCTCCTTACGGAAATGTTGCAAGGCCATTCCAAAAGTAATCTCAAAAAAGGAAGGGGAGAAGGGGAGTTCGGTTTCGCGTACATTATTTACGAATGCTTCAACCTCTATATCTGGAATTGGTTTTCCATTCACGCGGATTCTTTCCGAAAAATGAACAATATGAGGTGAGGTAAATAATCCAACGCGAAGACCTGATTCGGTTAGAATGGACGCCAGATAAGAAGAAACAGACCCTTTGCCATTGCTGCCGGCAACATGAACGAATTTCAGGTCCTTTTCAGGATGATCCAGATATTCGAGGATGCTACGAGAATTCTCTAACGTTGGTTTGAACGCTTTCGATCCAATGAGTTGATACGATGGGAATTGCTGAAAGAGCCAGTCTAGGGCTTCCATGCACTACGTCGCTTTATAGTTGACGATGTACTGCTTCGTCTGAATGGTGGCTCCAGGAGCTTTCGAGTAACGAACTTGATTTTTGATAAGGGCTATCACCTTTCGGATAATACGCTCATCAGAAGTCGTTGTTTTCGATTTGATGTTCTGTACATCAACTACATAACCATCTGCATTGATTCCTACTTTAAAGTAGAACTTTGCATCGTAATTGAAATGGATATCATCCGAGTCAACATGATTCAAAACTTTTCGATCAGTCGTTCCACCGTTTCCAGGTCCACCCGTTCCCGGTCCGCCATCATTTCCAATTCCGGTTCCGTCTCCTGTTCCATTTCCACCTCCATTGCCTCCTCCAAATCCACCAGAGAATGGATTGTCAACATTGTTACCTGCTGGAGGGTTGTTTGAATTGGGGGTAGTTGTATTGTTACCTTGGCCTGAATTAACAACTACATCCGAGTTGTCATTCGTAATAACTTGCTCTGTCGTTCGAGGATCGTTCACAGGATCGTCTAATGGATCACCTCCACCGCCGCCGGCAATAATAACATCTTCAATAAGTTCTGTATCGAGACTCATAGCTGTCTCCAAGTGTTGATCTTCGGGCGGTGGATCTACCACTTCGTATTTAATCAACCAAAGGATAAGGAAAACCAATAGCATCGACACTACAGACGTAATCAGTCCGATGCGTTTGTCTTGCGTATTTACTATTGGAATTGTTGCCATAATCTTATTTTTTATAGGCCAATGCAGGCTTCCATTGCTGAACATCTGCGTAAGCCATTACCTTAAATACAGCTTCGTAATCAGCGAGGCGATGCCCTTCAATTCGAAGTGTAAAATCTTCCGATTCTTCCATTGCTGCATTCAACTCAGGAACAATATCTTTAAACTCTGCTCGAGGTGCTTCGACATCTCCGCCTGGTTTAAGAATGTAACCGTTATCTTCTGTTATTACGACAGTTACGTTAATTGGTTTCGTTTCGGTTTGAAGGTCATCGCTATCCTTCGGGACATCGACTGTCATTGTATTGTTACTCATCAAGCTCATTATAATGAAGAAAATAAGCAACAAGAAGACAAGGTCAGTCATCGAGGCCATTCCGCCTTCGACCTTAATCTGATTGTTTGATCTTAAATCCATATACGCTTATTTGCTTGGTTCGTGTAACAAATCCATGAACTCCAATGCATCGTTTTCCATTTGATACACCAAACGTCCAATTCGTGCCACAAGGAAGTTGTAACCGATGTAAGCAGTAATACCTACGATCAATCCTTCTACTGTTGTTACCATGGCTGTCATTGTTCCCGGTGCAATTGTAGCAACGTTCAACTCATTGGTATTCATTAGGTCGATAAATACCATAATCATACCAATTGTTGTTCCCAGGAATCCAATCATTGGAGCCGCTCCTGCCGCTGTAGCGAGAAAGCTCAAACGTTGTTCTAGTCGCATTACTTCCAGCTTTCCTGTATTCTCAATTGAAGCGGAGATGCTTTCCATGGGTTTCCCCAATCGTGAAATCCCTTTTTCGATCATACGAGCAGAAGGATTGTTGGAACGCGCGCAGTAATCTTTAGCGGAATCCAATTTTCCATCCATGATGTAATCCTTAATCTTGGCAAGAAATCCTGCTTCTTCTTTTGACGCTTTGCGCAAGGCAAGGTAACGTTCTACGAAAATGAAGATCGCGTAACCGAGCATCAAAGCCAATAAAACGTTAATGAATAGTCCGAACATACTTTCGCTCGCTTGAACGATGATATCCCAAACAGACTGCTTGTCTATACCGTCTGTAGCTGTATCGCCAGTGACGGTAACATTTTGTTGAAGAGGTAGAGTAAAGTTCATAGTGTTCTAACGTTATTAAAGTTCAAATTATTATTTCAAATACTGTTCCAATTATCCGAAGATCCATGCTTCAAGTAGATAGAACCCAGCTCCAGCAAGGTAACCAAGCAAAGCGAGCCATGCAATATTCTTCAAATACCAGAAGAACGAGATTTTTTCCATTCCCATGGCTACCACACCAGCGGCAGAACCAATAATCAACATACTTCCACCCGTTCCAGCTGAATAGGCAATAAAGTGCCAGATGTGATCATCAGCGCCATATTGAGCAGGATCAAACATCCCCATCGAAGCCGCTACAAGTGGTACATTGTCAATAACTGCAGATCCGGCACCCAGCAAGAGGATGAAGACATCGTTATTCATTGCGCCTTGTACATTTTGTCCGAATTGGAAAATCAATCCTAAAGATTCTAAAGCTGCAACAGTCATCAAAATACCTAAGAAGAATAAGATGGAAGGCATCTCAATTTTTGAAAGTGCTCCAAAAGTAGGACTACTGTGATGTCCACCTTGTTGCGCCTGCTCATGATTAATATCCGTCATAGAGAATTCGCGTGCACTAATCACTTCTGCTACCAAGGCAACAATAGAAAGAGACAACATCATTCCTACATAAGGTGGTAAATGCGTTACCGTTTTGAAAATCGGGACAAAAACAATCATTCCCAAACCGAGATACAACATCAATGGCCCCTTGGAACTTCCACCTTCTTCCTCTTCAGGCCGTTCGAAATTCCCTTTGAAAACTGGCATAAAGCTCGCAATCAAGGTAGGGATTAGCATACAAATGAAGGAAGGAAGAATCAAGTATTCGATCAATTTCAATGTAGTTACTTTGTCTCCCATCCAGAGCATTGTTGTGGTTACGTCACCGATTGGAGACCAGGCACCACCAGCATTTGCCGCAATAATAATCATACCAGCATACCAGATTCGAAGTTTTTTATCCGAAAGCATTTTACGTAAAATCGTAATCAATACGATGGTAGCTGTAAGGTTGTCAATGATCGCGGAAAGAACAAAAGCAAGGATACAAACGATCCATAATAAAGTAGTTTTCTTTTTTGTGCGAATAAAGCCTTTAATCGTTCCGAATCCGTTAAAGTGATCAACGATTTCAACAATAGTCATGGCTCCAACAAGGAAAATTAATATTTCACAGGTTTTACCGAAGTGATGAAGAAGAGAACTCTCCATGGTGTGAAGTTTGGCTTCATGCCCCATCGTTGAATAGTTCGCCATGACGTGACCACTTTCTTTCAGTGTCTGTCCATTCATTAGAGCAGAATGATGACTATCGAACCAAGAGTCGAATCCATCAACTCCAAAAGCAACAGCTGCCCAAGCAATCGCCATCATCATCAACGCGGGAACCAGTTTGTCAATCTTCAAGCTGTGCTCAAGAGTAATAGCTAAATAACCCAGAACAAAGACAATAACGATAAACATTTCCATAATTAAGTAGTTTAGTTTTTAGAAGTTTTAATTTTAAACAAGCTGATTTAAAGCATGTTCAAAGGCGGTTTTAGCAACGCCAGTTTTATTTGAATTTACATCGTGCGTTTTTTTCAATGCTTCACGAATGATATTACTTGTATCAGAGAAGATGCCTTCGTCTGTTAGTTTGTCCAGATCATTGCTCATTAAATAAGCAAACACACGGGCCATGCCACAATTCGAAATGAAATCAGGAATTACCGTGATACTATTATCGGCTTTGTCTGCGATCGGTCCAAAGAAGATTTGTGGATCTGCAAATGGAACGTTCGCTCCTGCAGAAATCACTTCGATGCCCGAGTTGATCATACGGCCCAATTGATCTTCAGTAATCAATCGAGAAGCGGCACATGGGATAAAAACTTCTGCTTTCAGATCCCAAATTTTGCTGTTTACGTCATCGAACGAAAGCATATCAGGATGATTCAAGGCATTCCCGTCTTTCGTTAGGAATAAGTCTCTAATTTCTTCAAGGCTAAACCCGTTTTCGTTGATCAAACCACCAACGCGGTCAATAATCCCAACCACTTTTGCGCCCATTTGAGCAAGGTAATAGGCTCCTGCAGAACCAACATTCCCCCAACCTTGAACGATTACGCGTTTTCCAGCAACATTTCCACCATAGATGTCGTAAAAATGCTTTACCGATTCTGCTACACCGTAGCCAGTTATCATGTCTGCAACTACGTATTTCCGATCTACTTTTGGTGAATACTGCTCGTCTTCGATAACTTTCAATACTCCTTGACGCAATTGCCCAATTCGATTGATCTTTTGAGCATCACGTGGCTGAAAGTGTCCATTGAAAACACCTTCTTGGGGGTGCCAAACACCACAATCTTCGGTGATAGGAATTACTTCGTGGATTTCATCGACATTTAAATCACCACCAGTTCCATAATAATGTTTCAATAGCGGAGTCACAGCTGCATACCAACGACGTAATACTCCTTCTTTTCTTGGGTCTGAAGGGTCAAAGTTGATTCCTGATTTTGCTCCTCCAATAGGTGGCCCCGCAACAGTAAATTTCACTTCCATTGTTTTAGCAAGTGATTCTACCTCTCTTTTATCGAGTCCTTTGCGCATTCTGGTTCCTCCTCCTGCTGCACCGCCTCGAAGCGAATTGATGACTACCCATCCTTCTGCTTCCGTTTCGGCGTCTTTCCATTCAAAAACGATTTCAGGTTGTTTGTTTTCGAACTTTTCAAGTAAATCTTTCATCAACTATAGTACTTTTTAAGCCAAGCAAAGGTAATAAAGAAATCGAACCGTAAAATCGTTTCAAACCGACGTTATGAACGAGTTACAAACAAGAATCTGGGTATTTATACGGGTTGGTGAAGTGTTCCACCGCGAACATTAGTAGAGGCGCCAGTTACAGAGGCCAAACAGTTGTGTTTTCCTTCCAGAAATCGCACTCCCAGAAAGGCAAAAATTAACGCTTCCTTAAAATTGACCTCTTCTTCGGAGGGAATGATTACTTCAATGCCTCTTTGTTGCAGTTGTTCAATTAAAAAACTATTGAAAGCACCACCACCGGTGACGAATAACTTCTCTATTTGATTGAATTGACAAACTCGTGCAATTTGATCCGTAATGTGGTTGATGCACGTGTGCAATCGATTCTTTGGATCGTGGATTTCATTAAGTAGCGGAGAAAATATTTCATCCAACCATTCAGTTCCGAGAGATTTCGGAGCTTTTTGGTGATAGAAATCAAGCGTATTTAATTTCTCAAGCACTTGATTATCTAATTCACCTGACCTTGCCAATTCACCATTGTTGTCGTATTCAAAGCCGAGTTCTTGGGCGATGTTGTTCAATGGCAAATTTCCAGGGCAAATATCAAATGCAATCGTTTCTTTTCCAGGAATACTAATATTTGTGAAGCCTCCAATATTCAAGAATCCCTGTGCTCGGTTTTGAAAAAGCAGTTGATCCCCAAGAGGAACCAATGGTGCTCCTTGCCCCCCAGCGATGATGTCATTCTGTCTAAAATCATTGATAACAGGAATGCCTGTCTCCTTCGCTATGGTTGCGCCACAGCCAATTTGAACAGTATATCCTTTGTCCGGTTGATGGAAAATAGTATGACCATGAGAAGCAATTGAATCAATCGAACCTCGACGGATATTTGCATCATTTACAAAGAAATTAATACTGGTTGCATAATGTTTTCCTAACAATTTGTCGAGCTCAAAAAGCTGTGTTGCTGGTAATGTTTTTGAGGTTTTCAGCAATTCCAGAATATCATCAGGATATTCAAATGTTTTGGCTTTCAGTATTTTATAGCTGTATTGATCGTTGGGCTGACTCTCAATTTCGCACAGAGCAAGGTCAAGACCATCTATAGAGGTTCCGGACATAGCGCCGATCATTGTGTATAAACTCATGCTTTCTAAAAGTAGAAAAATCACACAAAATGCGTAAATTTGTACGCGCATTTTTGCAGAAATATAACGAATCAGAATATGAATTTTGACTTATCAGAAGAGCACTTAGCAGTAAAGGAGGCAGCGAGAGATTTTGCTCAGAACATTTTGAAACCAGGCGTTATCGAAAGAGATAATGAGCAGCGTTTTCCAGAGGCTGAAATTAAGCAACTTGCAGAACTTGGATTTATGGGGATGATGGTAGATCCAAAATACGGAGGTTCTGGGATGGATACGCTTTCCTACGTTCTTGCAATGGAAGAAATCAGTAAGGTAGATGCTTCAACTTCGGTTTGTATGTCGGTTAACAACTCACTTGTTTGCTGGGGATTGGAGAAATTTGGATCAGAAGAGCAGAAGCAAAAGTACTTGATTCCGTTAGCAACGGGTGAGAAGATTGGTGCTTTTTGTTTGTCAGAGCCGGAAGCAGGGTCAGATGCGACTTCGCAAAAGACGACAGCAATCGACATGGGGGATCATTACTTATTAAATGGCACCAAGAACTGGATCACAAACGGTTCTTCTGCATCGGTATATTTGGTGATTGCTCAAACGGATGTTGAGGCTGGTCACAAAGGAATTAATGCTTTCATTATCGAAAGAGGAATGGAAGGGTTTGTAGTTGGTGCGAAAGAAGACAAAATGGGAATTCGCGGATCGGATACACATACGCTTCTTTTCAACGATGTAAAGGTTCCAAAGGAAAACCGTATCGGAGAAGATGGGTTCGGTTTCAAGTTTGCCATGAAAGTACTTTCTGGAGGTCGTATTGGAATTGCAGCTCAAGCATTAGGAATTGCTGGTGGAGCGTTGGAATTGTCTACTGCTTACTCGAAAGAGCGTAAAGCATTTGGAAAAGAAATCTCAAAGCACCAAGCGATTGCCTTTAAATTGGCAGATATGGCTACGGAAGTAGAAGCTGCGAAGATGTTAGTATACCGCTCAGCTCTTGATAAAGATCAAGGTAGAAACTATGATCAGTCGAGCGCAATGGCAAAATTGTATGCATCAAAAGTGGCCATGGAACAAACGGTTGAAGCTGTGCAAATTCATGGTGGATACGGATTCGTAAAAGAATACCATGTAGAGCGTTTCATGCGTGATGCCAAGATTACGCAGATTTATGAAGGAACGACAGAAGTTCAGAAAATTGTGATTTCTCGAAACTTATTGAAAGGGTGAGAGAGGTTAGTATAAGTTTGAATCCCGTCAGAAATGGCGGGATTTTTTTGTTTAGTAATATGCTAATTGTGTTTTGGGGAATATCGGAAAATTTGAATATTCCTTTATAGCTATAAAACAATATGGCTATATAACCATTTAGTTATATAGGAAATGTTAAAAGCTTAGGATTTGATAACTACTATTCCTATCTTCTAAATCCCCCACCCATTTACAACACCTCCACCAACTTCTCTAACTGAATTCCTCTTGAGCCTTTTAACAGTACCAAGGAATCCTGAACACCAATGACTTGAATGTATTCCAGAGCGTCATCTACAGAGGGGAAATGTTTGAGAATATTTTCAGAATGAACCTTGCCGAACTCTTCCCCAACGCTGTATCCTTTTAGGTTGTGTTTTTCAATGAGTTCACCAATTAGTTTGTGCTCGGCAGTGGATTCGTCGCCCAATTCACGCATGTCACCTATGATGAAAAGCTTATTCTCCATAGGCATCATTTGAAAGCTGTCCAATGCGGATTTCATGCTTGTGGGATTTGCATTGTAGCAATCTAGAATCAACGTATTTTTTTTAGACTTATAAACTTGAGATCGGTTGTTGGTAGGATTGTATTGTTCCAATGCTTGTGAAATTTGCGCATCAGGAACTTCAAAATGGAATCCAAATGCGGCTGCCGCCAAATAATTGTAGAAGTTGTACTTGCCGATCATTTTTGTGTGCAACAATTCGGAGGTGTAATCGTCATGTTTCCAGGTCATCTCCACAAAAGGGGAGAGATTGACAAGCGTTCCGCGAATGATGTTGTGGTCTCTTTCTCCATAAATGACTAGTGGAACATCATCTGGTGTGTTTTCCATCAATACGTCATCGTCGCCATTAACAAAGAGTATTCCATTGCTTTGTTCGATCGACTCGTATAACTCCCGTTTGGTCTTCAGAACGCCTTCAAAGCTTCCGAATCCTTCCAGATGGGCTTTGCCAATGTTTGTGATGATACCATGAGTAGGTTCGGCGATTGCGCTCAATTCTTCAATATCTTTAAAGCGATTGGCGCCCATTTCGATAATAGCAATTTCATGCTGATCTGTTAGGCGCAATAGCGTCAATGGAACACCAATATGATTGTTTAGGTTTCCCTCAGTTGCAAGGACATTGTACTTCTTACTGAGAACTGCATTGATCAGTTCTTTTGTTGTCGTTTTTCCGTTACTTCCCGTAATACCGATGAAAGGTATGTCAAATTGATTACGATGATGGTTGGCAAGTTGCTGCAAGTAATGAATACTGTCCTCAACGAGCGTCATATTCCCGTTATTCGTGAAATATTCAGCGTTATCGACAATTACATGCTTGGCTCCTTGGCTCAAGGCCTCATCGGCGAAGGTGTTCCCATCGAAATTGGCTCCATTTATACAAATGTAAAGACAGTCTTTGAAAATCTTCCGCGTGTCAATGCAGATTCCTTTGCTTTGATAAAAAGGGGATGTGAGTTGCTGTACCATGAATCTAAAGTAAAAAAGCCCCGACAAATCTGTCGAGGCTTTTCCTTTATTTTTCAACGTGCATATGTTCGATAGCCCGTTATTTTTTCTTTTGCTTCTTTCGGCCGTAGTTGAAACCAGTAGGAGAACCTACGCGATCCATTGCACAACGGAATCCGATAGCGTCAGTTGACTTGTCTTCGTCAAGGTGACGACGCTGACTTGGAGCTAACCAGTAAGCACGATCCTTCCATGAACCACCTTTGTATACACGTGATTTATCCGAAATCAATGTCGTAGGCCATGAAGTACGATCTCCCGGTTTCACTTGACCTCCGTCCAAATCATATTCTTCGTGCATGCTCTGGTACATGATCAATTTCGGGTCACGAGTTGCTTGGTTGATATCATTCTTACGCTCATCGTTCGCATAGAAGATAGAGCTTTCGATATCACCGTCAAGGTAGTCGATGTAATCATCACGACGGTAGTTCAATCGACCAATGTTTTCTTCTTCTGTAACGTTACGGTATTTCAATTTACCAGGAGTATCGATAATGAACTCACGGAAACCATCACGCAGAATTGTAATTGCGTCGAACGCATACTCTTCACCGTCTGGTCCTTCTCGGAAACTGTCTGTGAAGATTTCATCAAAGATTCGGTCTTGAATCAAAGCAGAAGCTTCAATGTAGTGCTTCTCATTTTGCCAGATCAAAGCCTGATCGATTACCGAGTTGATGTCGGCAAGCAATTGTAGCTCAATAGAATCTTTAATTTTTCCGTGAGATACGTAGAATGGATCAGGAGCATAACCTTGCTTCACTTGGTTACGAGAACCAATATTAGAAGACAATCCAATAGGAATTACTGTATCGTTAGGATCGTGGTTGTTCGCTGAGATACGTTGGAAACGAATACGCTCAAATTCATTCAAGTACTCTTTCATTCCATGAATGTCGTACTGAACTTGCTGGTTACGCTGTTCAATTTTTCCTTCGTTGTTCAATAATTTCGTTTTGAATACATTTCCACGGAAAGGACGGAACTCATCGTAGTCCTCACTCGTCAATGGACGGTAAACATCTTTTACCCACTCGGAAACGTTTCCAGCCATGTGGTAAAGACCGTAATCATTTGGCCAATAAGACTCAACCGGAGCAGTAACATCTGCACCATCGTTCAAGTTTCCTGCAACCCCCATGTAATCTCCACGACCACGTACGAAGTTTGCTCGGATTTGACCTGTGAATTGTGCTTCATCCTGACGAACCCAGTGTCCATCCCAAGGATAGATACGACGCTCATCAATGTTTTCAGTTCCTGCCTGAAGGTTTCCAATCAAACCAGAAGCAGCGAATTCCCATTCCGCTTCAGTTGGTAGTCTGTAGCGTGGAAGTAGAATTCCATCTTCCATACGTACTTGACGACGCCCCAGTTTTCCTTTAGCGTCAACCGCATCAGGATTTAAGTTCTCAATGTTTCTGACCAATGACTCTTCATCGTACTGGCCTGCATAATATGCATCTGTGTTGTATGCGTTTTCATTACGCTGATCGTTATTGAATTTGAAAATTCCTTCACGGATCAAAATGTATTCGTTTACACGGTCTGTACGCCATTTACAGAAATCGTTCGCTTGCAACCATGAAACACCAACAACTGGGTAGTCACGGTAAGCAGGGTGACGCAAGTAGTAATCTACATACTTCTCGTTATCTCCTAATTTTGAACGCCATACTAAGGTGTCAGGCAATGCATTCTTTTGTACCATTGGATACGATTCTCCGTAAGCACGACCAATCCAGTATAGGTATTCCAACCAGTGGAAGTTTGTAACCTCCGTTTGGTCCATATAGAATGACGACACTGTAACTCGAGCTGGACGGTTGTTCCAATCGAACATGACATCTTGTTCTGTGCGCCCCATAGTAAAGGAACCACCTTCTACAAGAACAAGTCCCGGACCAGTTTCCTGATCAACAAACGGAACTTTTTGATAACCTCCTTGCTTCGGGTTGTTGTAATCCCAACCAGTTACACTGGAAGCTTCACGCGAACACGATGCAATCACGAAAACTCCCGCTAGTGCAAAAGCTATGGCTTTAAAAAATCGCATATTATTGGTTTTGGTTTTCATCTTTATTTTCTTTCACAATCATTAATACAACGATTGCATTTTATTTTCGTTACAGATTTCTTTTAGAAAGAAGGACAGGAGATTGTTTTAAACAATGGCGGCTTATCCTTACAGTTCAATAACATTCCTAAAGAAACTTCGTGCGAACCTCCGGAAACTCCATTGTTCAAACGAGACACTGTAATATCATAACTATATCCCAAACGGAATTTTCCTGTATCCACACCAATAGTTAAAATAAAGGCATCTCGATTACGGAACCATGCTCCGGCGTTAAATGCTCCATACTGAATGTATGTTCCGAACATTAATTCCTGGAATCCATTTTGATATTGATAGATCACGTTTGGCATGATCGACGTAACATTCTTGTATTGAGATTTAGATCCTAAAGGAATCTTCGCTCCCATGTGTCCTGTTAAACGGATAGGTAAACGAGAAGATCCAATGATCATTGATTCGTCTGGGCGATTCAAGTGATGCGCCGCAAGTCCGAAAAAGAAGTGCTTGTTGTATCCAACCATTCCGGCGGAAGCATCAAAGAAGTAACGATTACCTCCACGCTGAACGTCTCCAGTTTGGTAAATAAATCCACGGCGCGGATCAATCATGTCACCGAAGGTTAATTTGTCCCAATCCAAAAACTTGTTGAACATGGCCGCACGCGCCCCAAACATCATCTTGAATTTTCGATTCACATTTAAGTGATACGAATAAACAGCTCCGAGCATGGAAGTGAAAATGGTTCCTTGTCCTTGCTGGTCATGCATGGCAATTACTCCAAATCCTCCGGAAATATTCTTGAAGTACTGATCGTACGACATACTGTACGTAACGTAGTTACCAGTCAAACTGGGCCACTCATTACGGTAGTTTACTGCAAATCTCGGGCACCCGTGTGAACCAGCAAATGCAGGGTTCAAATAAATCGGGTTCGCATAGAATTGCGTGAACTGCGGATCTTGACCATAAGAAACGAATCCTGTGAGGCAAAACGCACTCATGATCAAATATGCTTTTAATGTCTTCATCAACTTAAGGTATAGACTTTGTGTTGAGTGTAGTTTAACGGAATTCTATGAACAAAGTTACAAATATTGCAAATTGCGTATAATATTCAAACATTATGTGCGTTTTTTTCGCGGACACTACTCCAGTGAAAAAAATGAAAGCTTGAAAACAATCTTCTGTTTCTTAGAAACGATATTTATTGGGATTGCACTACTTCTATCGAGTTTTTGTGCTCACTCTCAATCTATGAAGGAGACTGTGGTTGTCGATTGGGGAAATCCCTTGACATTAAATTATGGTGATGATGAGATTAAAATGCCGAGTATTAATGGACAATTGACCAATGGTTTTACTCCAAATTATTTTTTCAAGAATATAGTCTCCAATGCTATTGGAGGGGTTGAAATTGCTTCGGTGGAAACTATTCTGGCACCAAATCTTGACAAATCTTACTTAGAAAAGTATCACATAGTGGTGAATGAATCGATTGATTTGGATGCCAAAGTAACGAATGCTCTTGGTGAATGGGTGGCCATGGTTAATCTAATGCCATACATCCTTAAAAAGGGACAAGTGCATCGAATTGTCTCGTTTGATGTGGTTTTCAAGAAGGGAGGAGGTCCACAAGTAAAACCGCTTCAAAAGGATTTTGTCGCGAGTTCGGTTTTGGGTAATGGAGAATGGTACAAAATTTCGATCCCAAAAGATGGATTCTATAAAATTGAGCGGGATTTACTGATTTCGTTGGGTGTAAATGTTGATAATATCAATCCGCAGCACATTAACGTTTACGGTAATGGTGATGGTTTACTTCCCCAATTGAATTCAGCCCCCAGAACAGATGATTTGGCAAAAAATGCAATTACAATCGTGGGAGAATCGGACGGATCTTTCGACGCTGGAGATTTTATTGTGTTTTTCGGTTGGGGTCCGCATCGTTGGTATGCCAGCGGAACGAGTGATTTTTATCAGGAACGCCATGTGTACTCAGATGTTTCCACCTACTTCATTAATGTCAATCCATCAGAACCGCCTTTGCGTGTTGCAAGTGTTGCGAATTCCACCGATCCCAGTACTAATACAGTCAGTTC
>JADFAL010000108.1 GCA_015665275.1 Flavobacteriales bacterium
GTACGTCCACGTTCTAGTGATTGTCTCAGGACATGAAAGTCCATCAGAAACATCAGAACCTGTTACGTTTCCTGTTCCATCACAGTTGTCTGTCCAACCAAGGTTGGTCATCGCTGGAACATCTCCAATACACTCATACGTTGCATTGGCTGGTGCAGCAGCAAATACAGGTGCCTGTGTATCGATCACCGTAATTGTCTGCGTTACGAGAATGAAGTTACCACAGTCATCTGTTACACGGTAAGTTCTTGTAATAGTCTCTGGACATGAAAGTCCATCCGACGCATCGCTTTCAAATGTTACAATCGGCATTGCCCCATTGTCTGACTCATCCGTCACTACTAGTGGATCAGGTAATGGAACATTTCCAGAACATTGCACATTGATCGGAGCTGGATTACTCGCCGTTGGCAAGATCGCATCTCCAATAGAAATTAATTGCGTTACTAAAATCTGGTTTCCACAATCATCGGTAACACTGTACGTACGCGTAATAATTTCTGGACAGTTTCCGTTATCACTAACGTCACTTACCCATGCAACAACAGGATTTACAGTACAATTATCCGCTTCATCATTTACAATAAGTGGATCTGCTGGTGGAATTGGAGTTCCTCCTGCAATCGAAATTGGCGCTGGATTCGAAGCTGTTGGTGGCGTTGTATCATCGACTATAATTGTTTGTGATACAGTCGCGTTATTACCACAAGCATCCGTATACGTCCATGTTCTTGTGATTGTCTCAGGACAAGAAAATCCATCTGAAACATCGTTTCCTGCAACGCTTCCTGCTCCATCACAGTTATCCGTCCATCCAAGATTAGTCATCGCTGGAACATCTCCGGCACATTCAACGGTAACATTTGCAGGCGGTGCTGCAAATACAGGTGCTTGGGTGTCTTGAACTGTGATTATCTGCGTTTCAGTCGCAGTATTACCACAAACATCTGTATACGTCCACGTCCTTGTGATTGTCTCTGGACACGTCAATCCATCCGAAACTTCTGACCCTGCTACAGTTCCTGCTCCATCACAGTTATCAGTCCAACTAAGATCCGTTAATGCTGGCACATCGCCATTACATTCGTAGGTTGCGTTTGCTGGTGCTGCAGCCAAAATAGGCGCTTGCGTATCCTGAACTGTTATTGTTTGTGTTTCCGTTGCTGTGTTACCACATGCATCTGTATAGGTCCAGGTTCTTGTGATTGTCTCAGGACATGTTAATCCGTCAGAAACTTCTAATCCGGCTACTGTTCCGGCCCCATCACAGTTATCTGTCCATCCAAGACCTGCCATTGCAGGAACATCTCCGTTACACTCATAAGAAGCATTTCCCGGAGCTGCTGCCATAACAGGAGCTTGCGTATCGTTAACCGTAATCGTCTGTGTTTCTGTTGCTGTGTTCCCACATGCATCCGTATATGTCCATGTTCTTGTAATTGTTTCAGGACAAGAAAGTCCATTGGACACATCACTACCTGCTACATTTCCTGTACCATCGCAGTTATCCGTCCAACCAAGATTGATCATTGCTGGGACATCTCCGGCACACTGAACATTTAACGCGCCAGGCGGTGCATTGAAAACGGGTGCTTGCGTATCGTTGATGGTTATGGTCTGCTGAACATCTACAAAATTTCCACATGCATCTGTCACTCGATAGGTACGTGTAATCGTTTCAGGACAAGACAATCCATCCGAAACGTCACTTAAAAAAGCAACTGCCGGTGGAATTGTTATATCATCGTTTTCATCTGTTACTACCAATGGATTTGGTAATGGAACATCTCCTGAACACTGAACATTGATTGGTGCTGGATTAGACGCTGTTGGTGGAGCATCCACGAATACTGTTACCGTATCATAGGCAAAACACCCGTTCCATTCAACCGTTAAATAATATTCAGTTGTTACTGCTGGAGACACTGTAACTTGACCGTTAACTCCTCCGGAAATTGTTCCAGTAGCACCTGTACTCCATGTGTACGTTGCACCGTTATCCGGGGTAACTGGAGCCGCTCCAATGGTAACATTTCCTGAAGCACAAATCGTTTGATCTGGCCCAGCATCTGCAGTAGTTCCTGGTGGAACTATTACTGTTGTAGCAGCGTAGCAAGAGTCAGTTCCATTTGTATACCAAACACCAAAAGTGGTAGTAGAAGTTACAGTAACCGTTTGGTTTTGCGGATCTGGATAACTTGGAAGGTTATTATAATCATACCAGTATGCATTACAGTTCGTATTGGCTGTAATCATTACGTTATCAATTCCCCAGTTGTCGCAACATGTACCTGAAGAGTTGTTTTGGATCCACTGGAATTGTGTCCCCGGCGTTTGAGCACCAGCAGGAATCGGAATGGAATAATTACCCCAAGCTGTCATTTGAGGATCATACCCTCCGTTTGGATTCCAATATTGAATCACAGTCCATGTAACACCACCATCTGTTGAATACTGAAGTGTTACACCTTCATTCGGTAAATCGGGACCTTCACACGGCGCTGCTCCACCTTGAGTTGCGTATGCCATATCGAAGGTCAAGGTTCCACCACAACTTACATCATAACTAACTGTTGTCAAGTTAGGTGTACCTGTTGACGTTGATGCCCAGTAATAATCTGTTCCATCCAAACTTGGCCCACATGGAGAACCAACGGCTGAACCACCAGTAGAAACCCATCCTGCTCCTAGTCCAGCATTAAAGTTATTTCCCATGACCGTAGTTTGCTGCCCTTGACCAACTGCGGCAAGCGATACAGGTCCACCATTACAGTCAAAAGTACCCGCTGTTGGTGCATTCGTACATGAAATATCTGCTCCCCAACCTTGATACGTAACAGATCCATCACTTGAGAAGGTAATTGTCAAACAGCCTGTAGTCGACGTAATCACTCCCGGATTGGTTGAACCTCCTGACGTTTGCGAATTCCAAAGTTGTGTTCCACCGGTTCCAGTTCCGTCATAAATGTTCAAGAAGTCAAAACTAGTTTCTACCTGAAATCCATAAGCAGAAAAATCCAGAATGATTTGCTCACCTGGTTGATCAGAACAAAATGTCATGGTAGTTAATCCTATGCTGTTGGCATAATTCCCTGTCCCTCCTGGATCGTAAAACACACCTGAACACGTACTAATATTTCCGTTGGTCATAGTGTACGTTGGCGGTACCGGCGGCGTCCCTCCAAGGTTCGCAGTTAGCGTAACAGTACAGGGTACGATCTGTGATGATCCGTAAAACGGGATCATCCAGGCCATCAGGGCGATGATTAGAGTAATTATTAGTTTCATAGCTGTTAGTAATGGTAGTTTTATTGCAATTGGGCAGTAGTAGGAAGTAGTATTTTTCGTGTTTTAGTTCACTGTCAAGTTGCTTAATTCAAATGAAGTCAGTTCGGCTCCTTTCGAGTAAGCTGCATCTGTGAATTTTACAAACAAGTCTAATGTTGCATTGGTTTTCACATTGCAATCACCTTCCTTCACCTCGCTAGGAGCTAAGACTAAGTTTCTATCATACTCATCAAAGCCACAAGTTCTACACGTTGCGTCGTAGTATAGTTCAATATGCCAATCCAGATTTACTTCATCAGTTGTCAAATTCGTAAAGCGCAACATGATACCGTCGAAATCCATTCCGGAATTCGGATCGCAATTGATCTTTACATATTCGATCTTCACTTTGACTGTCTCAACGTAGGTTGCCCAATTCGAAGCATCAATATTTTTGGAAATTGGTATAGTTGGAGTGGTCACAGATTCCTGCGCAAAAGTTACACCGATAAGCATAAATGCACAGATAGCTAGTAGCACTTTCATAGTTGAGTTGTTTTTGGTTTAGCATTGTAATTCGCACGAGTACAATGAGCATGCGCTTACATAACAAATCTAACCATTGAATCGCACCTAAATATCTGATTTGACAGCGGATAAACATACCCCCGATATCATTGATTATTCCCATACTTTCATTGAATATTTAGGAATGCAATATTTCACCAAAAAAAAGGTCTAGAAAATTCTTAACTTAAACCGCTGATAATGTGAATGTTTTGACAATGCTAACATTCAACAAAGCACAACCCCTGAAAGCCTTTGTACATGGGGCACTCAGTCATCACCCACACTCTTCGTCCGAACAATGAAGCAGTATTCAAAACTCTACAAACACAAAAATGCCCCGATTAAAAATCGAGGCATTCATTAATACTAAACTGATTTTGCTAACGAAGTACATTGACGTGACCAATCACTTCAATTCTTTCATCGTTTAACGTTGTTTTAAAATCAATTTTCCAAGTATAAGTTCCATCTTGAACAGGACGACCATCAACACCATAAGTTGCATCCCAACCAACAGAAGCATCATGGGATTCCCATATTACCTCTCCCCAACGATTGAAAATGTAGAGATTAAAGTCAAATGGATCGTATCCTGATGTGAATACAGCATACCAATTCTGATTGAAATCATCATTATCTGGAGTAAACGTATTTGGTACCCAGAAGATCAATTCCTCATTGATAGTAATTGCTCTAAATGTACTATCAGGACACCCTAATGGCGAATATGCCGTTAACCAAACCACATAGCCTCCAGCCTCTTCTGACGGGAAAGTATGAATCGGATTCTCCTGTGTTGAGTTTGGACTTCCGTCACCAAAATCCCAAGAGTAGCTTACCGCTCCGGTTGATTGGTTATTGAATGCTATTTGACTATCAAACACTGAAACTACAGATGACGAAGGCGTAAACGCTGCCACCGGATTATCTTCAATATAAATGTAATCTGTATACGTAACCGAATTAGAACAACCTGCGGCAGAAACCGTTGTCAATGTTGCATCAAATAATCCCGCATTATCAAACGTAACGGTTACAGATCCACATCCGTTTGCCGTCGCTCCGTTACTAAATGTCCAGAAGCAATCAGTGAATACTCCCGGAGTTGTATTAGTAAAGGTTACTGTTAAGCCTTCACATCCTTGCGTAGTATCTGCAGTAAACGATACAAGTGGAAGCGGCTCAGTAGTCACATTAACGCTATCCGAATTCACACATCCGTTGGCGTCTGTTCCTACTACGTAGTACATTCCAGAAAAGGTTGGAACAAACGGCTGTCCATTTGTCAATGCCGGAGCCCACACATACGTATCAGCACCAGTTGCAGTAAGGGTTAACTGATCTCCATCACAAACTGTTGCGTTTGCACCAGCGTCTACCGCCGGAATAGGATTTACAGTAATTACGAATTGTTCTGGTAGACCAATACATCCGTTCAATGTAGGAACAACTGTTACTGTCCCGCTGATCGGTGCTGCTCCACCATTTGTTCCCACAAAGGAAGCAATACTGCCTGTTCCATTTGCCGCAAGGCCAATTGCTGTATTATCGTTCAACCATTCAAAGGTTGCTGCACCAAAAGGACTTGTAAAGTTTACTGGTGTAGTATTATCACCTGCACAGATTTCCTGATCGGCTACCGGATCCATTGTTGGCGGAGGATCAACTGTAATTGTAAATGTAGTTGGAGCCCCTGGACAACCATTTAAAGACGGTGTAACCGTAATGGTTCCTGAGATAGCACCTGCAGTTAAGTTCGTTGCCGTAAATGCTGGAATATCTCCAGTACCTGAACCTCCCAAACCAATAGAAGTATTGCTGTTCGTCCAGTCGAATGTAGTTCCTGGAGATGCTCCTGTAAAGTTAACCGGAGCAGTCAAGATCCCATTACACACTGTTTGATCTAGCACTGGATCAACATTTGGAGAAGGATTCACCGTAATTGTAAAATCAACCGCAGTCCCTGGACACCCGTTCGCTGTTGGCGTAACTGTTATAGTCGCTACAACTGGAGTCGCCCCGTTGTTCACAGCATTGAACGCTGCAATATCTCCCGCACCTGCCGCAGCAAGTCCGATGGAAGGATCGTTATTTACCCAATCAAATGTAGTCCCCGGCGTAACACTGGTAAACAACGCTTGTGCGGTTAATTCTCCGTTACACACAATCTGATCTGCAATTGGATCTAAAACTGGTGTTGGATTTACTGTAATTGTAAAAGAGATAGGCGTTCCCGGACAACCATTTGCAGTTGGCGTTACTGTAATCGTTGCAGTAACAGCAGTTGCACCGTTGTTCACAGCATTAAACCCTGCAATGTCACCAGCACCTGCAGCTGCCAATCCAATAGATGGAGTGTCATTTACCCAGTCGAAAGTAGTCCCTAGTACAGACCCCGTGAAGTTCGCTGCCACTGTTACATCTCCATTACATACTATCTGATCCGCTACTGGGTTCACATCTGGAATTGGATGAATTGTTACGTCAACCGCATCTGTGCTTGAACATCCATTTGCGTCCGTTCCAGTGGCTGTATACGTTACCGTACCAACACCAGGGAAGAATTGTACATTATTCACAACCCCGACAACGTCCCAAACAATATTAGGCGCTCCCGTTGCATTTAATGTCACCCCTGCACCAGTACAATCAATCACATCCAGACCTGCATCAATCACCGGCAATGGATTCACAATTAGTGTCACACTCGATGTACTATCACATCCGGTAGCCAACATAAAGGTTTGGTCATATACACCAGCTACCGTTTGTGGTACACCGTGAATTGTCGCTACGTCTCCCTGACAAATCTCAACCACTGTTGGGAAGACTATTGTTGTGTTCTCAATTACGTTCACCGCAGCTGATGTTCCAACACACCCATTTGCATCTGTTACTGTTACAGTAATTGGGTTGTCGGCAATTGTAAAGTCTGCCGTTGGAGTCACTGCTCCGTTTGACCATAAATATCCGTTATATGCATTTGCTGTTCCTAAGGTTGCAGAGAACCCTGTACAGTATTCCAAAACTCCTGTAATTACAGGAACTGGATTTGGATTTACAGTTACAGTAACGGTACTCGCAATGTTCTGAAGACATGTTGAAGCACTTGCATCCTGAACACTTACTAAGTTGTAATTGTATGTGCCGGCAGTTGTTGTCGGAACTGAAACAGTTGCCGTGTTACCAACTGAAGTTATCGTCTGATTTCCTCCTCCGTTAATATTGTACGTAAATGTATACGGAGCTACGCCATCCGACCCTGTAAAGGTAATAGTTGGTTGCGGATCGTTTTCACAAACGCTAGCCGTCCCCGCAATTACTGCATTTGGTAATGGGTTTACAGTTATCGTAAATGTTTCTGCCGTACCTGGACATCCTGCTGCCGTGGGAATCACATTGAAGTTTCCTGTAATTGGAGCATTCGTTGCGTTCGTACCAGTAAATGCTGCAATGTTTCCTGTTCCGTTTGCACCAATTCCAATAGCTGTATTAGAATTTGTCCAATCATAGGTTGTACCCACCACAGCTCCCGTAAAGTTAATCGCAGCCGTATTATCTCCTTCACAAATCTCTTGGTCTGCAATCGGGTCGACCGTTGGAATTGGATTGACGATAATATCAAATGTTGTGATCGGCCCTGGGCAACCGTTTGCCGTTGCATTCACTGAAATTGTTGCAGTCTGCGTTGTAGCGCCGCCATTCACTGTATTGAAAGAAGCAATGTTCCCCGCGCCATTGGCTCCGAGTCCTATAGATGTATTGTTATTTGTCCAATCAAATGTTGAACCTCCCGTCGCACTTGTAAAGTTAACAGCCGCAGTCGCTGCACCAGCACACAATGTCTGATCCGCGATTGGATCAACAACTGGCAAAGGATTCACGGTTACAGTAACAACGTCATCAGAAATACATCCGTTTACATCCGTACCCGTAACCGTATAATTAATAGTTGTTATTGGAGAGGCGGTCACCGTTGCCCCGACTGTAGTGTTCAAGGCTGTTCCTGGAGACCAAGAATATGTATTTGCTCCCGTTGCAGTGATGTTTACATTATCTCCTCCACATATTGTTTGATCTGGAGCATTCACAACAGGCAAGGCATTAACCGTTACAGGCAATGTCAAACTATCCGGACAAGCCCCCCCAGTTAAATATTGAATATTGTATGTTGTTCCAGCAACCTCATTGGTAATCTCACCGGTTGTTGGGTTCACCGACGATCCATCTGCTGGATCAGGATTGTAAGAGAAAGTTCCACCGGTTGTTCCTGTAATTGTAGCATTATTTGCATCACCAAAACAGAAATCAGCCAACGTAAATGTTGGATCTTCTAACGGGTTCACAGTCACATTGATTGCATTAATCGTCACACAACCTGTTGTTGTATTTGTTGCCGTCACCGTAAACACTTCGCCGCTTACTACATTGGACGCAGTAGGTGATTGCAGGCTATCATCATCAAAAGTTGCAGATCCATTCGAAACCCAAGACCATTCATCAGCCTCACCTCCAATTTCACTCAGTGTAATGGTTGAAACACCATCGTCACAAATAGGTCCATTTTCGGTTAAAAATGTATATGGTAGCTGATTGATCTCGATGATAAATGTTTCTGTTCCCCAACATGTTGGTGCTGGACTTTGATATGTGATAGTATAAATTCCCGCAGTTGATGCTGATACACTTATAAGTCCAGTTGCTGGATTAATTACCAATCCCGCAGGTGATGAAGAAAATGTTCCTCCTGGCACACCAGTAATTGTTGGTAAAGCATCTGGATCATTTACACAGTAACGTGGATCGTAGAAAAATGAAGCATCTTCCAATCCTTGGAAAGTTCCAGTAATTAGAACAGGACAGCCATTATCGTCTTCTATTTCAAAAGAGTAATTGTCGCCATCCACAAGACCATCAATGGTTATTGTTCCTCCATTGGAAGCAGAGGTATTTACAAATGATGCGGTTGCCGGAACAAGTGTACCAGGCACGATGTTAAATTGAGAACCATCATTTGCAGGTGTTCCTCCACTTATAGTAACAGTAGCGGTTCCAGCAAAACAATCTTCAACAACGTTGGTTACAATGGGTTCGAGGAACGTTACGGGATAGGCAGGCCCAAGGTCATAACACAAAGTACCCGTAAAGAAGTATGAATAAATATAGTTAACGTAATCATACAGTGTTAATGGCATGAAATAATACGTAAGGTTGTTACCAAAAGCATTCATTACACCCCATGGTCCTGTAGGATTATTTGGATCCCAGATTCCAAGAAAACATGGATCCGTTGTGAAATCTTGCGGAGAGAAAACAGTAGGCGCACAATCGTAAATCAATAAGTGCATCCCTGGATTATATGTCCCTCCTACCGGGTTACCAATATCAGCCGGAGGAATGAAATCTCCATTTGGAGTAATTGTCAATGAATCACCAAAACATAAATCGAAGATAGGGCCAGTAGAAGTTGTGTTACCCGTAATGCTAGTACTGAACGTTCCTGCATCTACAGGGCAGTTACAATCTGCCGGGTGGTTAAATGGCAATGATGTCATGGTACACGAAGGATCTGCTGAGAATGTCGCAACAACTTCACAATTCGTGGTTCCGTTCGGTGTAATTCCAGTAATAGCCCAGTTTAAAGGACTTGTAAACGGAGCGTTATATGACACGCTGTTTCCGTTACAATCCGTAAGTGTTAATGTTCCTGTTGACGGCGGACTGATAAATTCAAGCGTCCCAGTAATGTCAAAGGTATTCGTAACTGTATTACACGGCTCTTGATTCAAACTAAAGAACGTGAAGAAACAGTTACAAATAGGCGCCGTGTACGTCAAGTTCATAATAGAACAAGTCGGATCAGCGGTAAAATAAGCACTCACGTTACAGGCAAGACCGTCTGCATTTAAACCTCCGAAGATGTAGGTTTCAGATCCTTGTCCTAAACCATTCACAGTAAATGGCGCACTCGCAACAATTTGAATATTTCCGTTACAATCCTCAACTACTAAGTTACCAGTTGTTGGTGGATCTTCGAAGTCAATTTGCCCTGTAATTTCGTAGGTATCTGTCAATGGATCACACGCACTAACATTTGCTTCGAAATAAGACATGAAACACGGTGGATTTGCCACTACGGAACAATCAGTAGCTCCAGTTCCTCCTGTCTGCGTTAAACTTACGTTCTGAATAGTGTTCGCATAATTGGTAATGAGCATGATGTACACCTCTCCAACTTGAGCATTTGGAATTGAAGGTGCTTCTGTTGCTGACGCCGAATAGCTACAATCAACAATATCACTTGCATCTAATGTACCGCAATCTCCCTGTGCTGCCGCAAGGTTAGGATACGGCCCATAAATTATAAAGTCGATATCAGATGGAGCTGACAAGCTCATATCTATGGCACCCGCATTTGAAATTTCAAAATAGTACCAACTTGGGTTGGGTTGTGTTAACAAACATCCGTAGTCGTTTCCAACTTCGGCTGTTGTTCCGGTGTTCGCTGTAAAGGAAGCACCTTGATCCGTACAAATTGGATCCATGTCGGCGCAGTTAACACCTTGAGCCGAACCCAAAAAAGGAACGGCTAGAATTAGTAGGAGTAGTAAGTGTCTCATGGTCGTTTTGGTCTAGAGATTGTCACGTTTTTGAACCAACGTAGCGCGTTTCTGATTCAGTTCTAGTTTGATTTGATCCATTTCTTGGAACCAGCCGTTTTGTTCGGCGAGTGCTTTTTCTGATGGCGTATTGTTGACATGGGCGATCTTCGTGTCAATCGCAGCAATATGTGCATCCACTTTCGAAATCTCTTCGTTGTAATAAGCTACATCGTGTGTTCGCTGTGCCTGACCTGGTCTTTTGGAGATGGTAACAGCTCGGCTTTGCTTTGCCACCGTAGTGGTAGTACCTTTGTACTCAGCATGCATTTTGGTGGGTGACTCGGCGGGTTTCACCTCTGTTCCAGTTTGTTGACACATAGCGACACCAGCGGACAGCAGAAACCCTGCGATTAGTAAAGTTTTCATGTAGTTTAGCATGTTTTCTTGTTAGTCTAACGTACGAAAATGGTAAGGGTTGCCTTAGCAAACAAATTCTAATAACCAGTTGATTAAATTCCCCCAATTATCAAAAAGGCTTTTGCAACGAACATTTTCAACGTCCGGCCTAAAATACGAAATTAAAACCAGTTAAATAGTGAGGTATCAGAACTTTGACTAACCGTTAATCCAGTCAATTTCTTTGCTTAGCATCTGTAGCGTTGACTCCTCCTCGCTTCCTGCTTCGATTGGTTTGCAATATTCCCATTGAGCCGTAGATGGCAAACTCATAAGTATGGATTCTGTTCGACCTCCAGAAACCAACCCAAACTTCGTCCCTCGATCATGCACAAGGTTGAATTCTACATACCGACCTCGTCTGGTATTGCGCCAATCAATTTCGCGATCGTCGTACGACTTGTCTTTACCTAAATTAACTTGTTCGTCATACAGCTCCGGAAACGCCTCACCTAAATCGTTACAAAAGTTAAACAATTGATCTTTTGACAATTTCTCCGACTCCTTAAGATGGTCGAAGAAGATCCCTCCTACTCCACGCGTCTCATCGCGATGTGGCAAATAGAAATAATCATCAGCCCAGACTTTAAAACGAGGATAGAAATCTTCACTGTATCTATCACAAACCTTTTTCAATCCAAGGTGAAACGATTGTGCCTGTTTCGGTATTATATAATGCGGGGTTAAATCAATCCCCCCTCCAAACCAATATTTTCCGTCGCTCAATTCAAAGTAGCGAACGTTCATATGGATAATTGGAATATGAGGGTTGTGGGGATGCAAAACAATGGAAACTCCTGTAGCAAAAAACGCATCAGCCGTGAT
This sequence comes from Flavobacteriales bacterium, assembly GCA_015665275.1. Taxonomy (GTDB): domain Bacteria; phylum Bacteroidota; class Bacteroidia; order Flavobacteriales_D; family Crocinitomicaceae; genus UBA4466. Next base: position 11,721 of record JADFAL010000108.1, read on the forward strand.
TTCCGTATTCCGACGCATCATATCCGTAACCTTCCCATGGACTTCAGAGAAATTAACTCCTCCTTTTTCAATGACACCGTCTCCTTTAATTATGCGTGTTCTTCCGCCTCCGCCCTCAGGTCGCTGCCAATTATCCCCTTCGAAACGGGAAGCGCCGTCGATTTGCTCTACCCGACCGCAAATATGATCCTGGAGTTGCTGAAAGGCCTCCGAGATTTCGTTTTTATTCATCTTCTAACAACTCGGTGTTCACCAATTCGTAATCCTCCTGCTCAATCACGAAAATATGATTGTTCTCGAAACCGTCTGAAGGGGAGATTTGCTGTAAATCAAAATCGTTCGCCAATAAATTCACTTGCGCTTCATCCAAGAAGAAATGACTACACATTTCCAACAGTATATCGTACCCTTGAACAGCGAACTTGCCCATATCAGTTGAGTAACGCTCGCGGAATTTACGATTCACCTCAACCATCAAATCTGTATAATAATCTCGGAAGGTTGAACTCGCGTAGCGGAAATTGTATCTGTTTTTGAAATCGTTATTAATGCTTTCGAAATCAACCCAGTCCTTTGTACCATAAATATAGATTCCGTTTTTTCGAGCACGAAAATCAGATCGACTCACGGTACTTACAAACTTATCCGCATGGTAGCGATTGTTCGTTGGCATAATTATAATATTGTCCGCTTTGGTTGTCATCAGGTTCTTCACAGATTCCTGATTCGTTTCGTTCAACGCTGCCTTGGGAACTTCCGTTTCCGCATTGTTATATGCATATCTAAAAGAGTTGTACAACGGCATGTCTTCTTCCTTCTTCGGCTTCACTAAAATCACACGATCGCCCGAGTGATTGTTCGCTACATACTCACCCAGTCGACGCATTAATGTTATATCGGATGGAATTGCTGCATACACCAAACGATTCCCTTCCATCATTGAAGTCTCACACCCCACTGGAACGACCATTCGAATCGCATTTTGCTTGCAGTGTTCTGCAATCAATTTCTGTATATTTGCAAAGAACGGCCCAATAACCAAATCCGTGTTGGCGAACTCAGGACTGTTCAAGGCTTTCAATACAGTTGCCGAATCGCGTTTAGTATCGTAGTAATGAATATCTGCATTCATCCCCATCGCTTGGAGCGTATCAATAGCCATTGTCATCCCCATGTAAAACTGTGTGGACACATCTGAAACATACTTTGAATATCCCTTTCCATGTTCCAAATAGAAGGGTAAGAAAACTGCGATTTTGTAACGCTCCTTTACTTCAAATTCAATTGTATCTGAGCCATTTGGATCGTATTTATCAGGAACCGGTTTAATGGTTAGCTTATTAATGCGTTCTTGTTTGAGGCGAATTTTCAATTTCTGTCCTTCGCTTAAACTTGTGGAAGAAAGTCCGTTTTCTTTTAGGATGGTCTCAATCGGCACCATGAATCTCTTTGAGATACTATACATCGTCTCATGCGCCAACACCGTATGTTCAACAATAGAATCGTTGAATTCCACCTTCACCACTTCCGAAGTCTCTTCATCCACCTTTACAGTATCCATCACGAATGGATTGGGAACTTCATTGGGGTCATTCGAATCTACAACAATATTTGGATCTTCAATCTCCTCATCGACTTTACCGGGCACTTTAATTATTTGCCCTTTTCTTAAAGAAGATTCAGCTAAAACCGGATTCAATCTAATGATTTCATCCACCGAAGTATTGAACTTACGTGATAGTCCGTACAAAGTCTCACCTCTTTTTACTTTGTACTTGCTTGTTTCGACGGTAGGCGTTGGTTGCGTCGCAGTATCTCCAGGAATAGGAATCAAAATAGTTTCTCCTGCTTTCAATCCTTCGCTCAACGAAGGGTTCGCTGCCATGATTTTATCGGCTTGAACACCATACATCTGTTGCAAGCCCCAGAGGGTATTACCTGCCTCTACTTTGTGAACGTAGAAACTTTTCCCATCAATTTCACGCTCGGGGGAAACGCCCGGTTGCGCCCAAGAAATCGTGCATTGTAGAAATAGGGTGGTGAGTAGAATATACCGCATATATCAAATTTACATATTTGGAATTACAATTCGCATGCCACGATACTCGATTACTCCC
>JADFAL010000002.1 GCA_015665275.1 Flavobacteriales bacterium
TGAGGTAATTTACAAATATTCCTTGCGCCGTTTCCGGGCGGAGGTAGATTGTAGAAGCATCGCCTGCAACAGATCCCAATTCCGTAGAGAACATCAAGTTGAATTGACGCACCTCTGTCCAGTTTTTTGTTCCTGAAATTGGACAAACGATTCCTAAATCCATGATGAGATTGTACACCCCTTCAAGGTCGTTTTCGCCTAAAGTTTCGCGCATGCGGTTCTCGATATCCTCGATCTTTGCTTGGTTGCGCAGTACGTTGGGATTGGTCGCCAAGAACTGTTCTTGATCAAAATCATCACCGAAACGCTTGATCCCTTTCGCAACATCTTTTTTGATCTTGGTGCGGTATTTTTCCATGTGTTCTTCTAGCAGCACATCCGCACGGTAGCGCTTTTTGGAATCTTTGTTATCGATAAGAGGATCGTTAAAGGCATCCACATGACCAGAAGCTTTCCATGTTTTTGGGTGCATGAAAATGGCCGCATCAATTCCTACAATGTTCTCGTGCATTTGCACCATCGATTTCCACCAGTACGACTTGATGTTGTTTTTTAACTCAGCTCCCAATTGACCATAGTCATAAGTTGCTGAAAGTCCGTCGTAAATTTCCGATGAAGGGAATACAAAACCGTACTCTTTGGCGTGCGAAATGATGTCCTTTAGATTGTCCTCTTTCTGTTCCATGGCGCAAAGGTATAACAACCGCGATTTTGAAGGAGTTTTTATGGGAGTTTTTTGTTTGGTCCGAAAAATAGACCTTTCGACTGTCCGTCTGCTTAGGCTTGTCTGAACTGAGCTTTAGGTCTTCGAGCCTTCCGAGAAGCCGAAGCCGATTTAAAGTTCAGCAACCTTCTCAAATCTACTTTGAGAAACGGAGCCCAAAAAGTGTTTCGTTTCAACACATTTGAATTTTTGAGATGACGGAAGTTCGCCAAAAAGCGATATTCCACCTCCTAGCAAAATAGGGATTTGCGTAATAATTAGGGTGTCGATGAGCTCTTCCTTGAGGAAATTTTGGATGGTCGATCCGCCGTCAATGTACAGATGGTCGTATCCTTTTGAGTGAATCTCGTCCAGAATTTCCGTCAAAGTACCTTTGACCAGAAAAGCTTTGCCTTCGTATTTATCAGGGATGTCCGAAAGTGAATTACTCAGAACGAATACAGGTTTGGAATACGGCCAATCAATATCAAAAGAGCAAACAGTTTCAAAGGTATTTCTTCCCATAACGAGGGCATCAATTTCATTCATGAACGATGCATACCCCATATCATCTCCTTCTGGATTAGGAATGCTGTGCAACCAATCAATACCACCTTCTTTATCTGCAATGAAGCCGTCGATACTGGTTGCAATGAAGACTTTGTTTTGTGACATGCTAGGTGTTTTGGATTGTTCGACTATTCAACTGCTCGACTGTCTGATGAAATAATCGAACAGTCGAACAGTGAAATTTGTCTAGTATTTACCCTCTTTTCACTTCAGTTGGGCAAACAAAGTCTGTTTTCGGAATATTCGTTTTTAAGATTTCGTCCATTCCGCCTAATATGTTGGTCAACTTCGTGAATCCGTTTCGCATCAACAAAGAAATGGTAATCACACTGCGATATCCACCTGCACAATGAACATGATAATGCGTGTTTTTGTCCAGCTTATCTAGGTTGTGGTTCAAGAAATCCAAAGGATGATGCGATGCTCCATCGATGTGTTCCGCTTCCCATTCTCCTGGTTTACGAACATCAACAATGTTAAGGGCATCGTGCTTGGATTCAATAGATTTGGCGGTAACCGCATCCACTGTACTCAAGGTTCCGTCCCAAGATGCAACACCTCCTTTCAAATATCCAACGGTGTTGTCATATCCAACGCGAGACAATCGAGTAACCGCTTCTTCTTCTTTCCCTTCAGGAACAATTAGAACGATTTTCTGATCGATGTCTTCAATTAACGCTCCTACCCACATAGCGAAGGTTCCGTTCAATCCAATAAAAAGCGAGTTGGGAATGAATCCTTCTGCGAAATCGAATTCTGTACGAACATCCAATATCAATGCTCCGGTTTCAATTTCGGCTTTGAAATCATCTAGTGAAAGTACACGATTTCCCTTGGCAAAAACTTCATCAAATGAATCGTAACCCATTTTGTTCATTACTGCGTTTTTCGGGAAGTATTGTGGTGGAGGTAAGATTCCGTCCGTTACTTCTTTGATGAACTCTTCTTTGGTCATATCGGCGCGCAATGCGTAATTCGTTTGCTTTTGTTCACCCAAGCTTCCGACAGTCTCAGTACTCATGTTTTTACCACAAGAAGACCCTGCTCCGTGTCCGGGATATACCGTAACGGAATCCGGTAATGTCATGATGCGATTGCGCAATGAATCGAATAACATTCCTGCCAAATCTTCTCTCGTAAGGTCTGTTTTGATCGCCAAATCCGGACGTCCAACATCGCCTAAGAAAAGCGTGTCTCCTGTGAAAATTGCCGTTTCTTTTCCTTCTTCGTCAATCAAAAGGTACGTGGAAGATTCCTGCGTATGTCCCGGTGTATGCAGCACCTTTAGGGTTACTGCACCAATTTTAAATTCCTGATTGTCTTCCGCTATAATTGCGTCGTATCCTGGATTGGCTTTAGGACCATAAACGATTGCAGCACCTGTTTTCTGTGCCAAGTCTACGTGTCCAGAAACGAAATCCGCGTGGAAATGCGTTTCGAAAATATATTTGATCGTTGCGCCGTTGTCACTCGCCATTTTTATATAGGGAGCCGTTTCGCGCAATGGATCAATAATAGCCGCTTCACCATTACTCTCAATGTAATAGGCAGCTTCTGCTAAACAGTTTGTATATAATTGTTCTACTATCATAATTCATAGATTCTTAGTACAAATATCGTGAATCTTAGGGGCTTAAAAAGTGACTTTTGTCACACTTCGGTCCGAAATTGACTTCCTACTTGAATGAAGCGTTGATTTGATCGATATAATTCAGGATGCGTTCTTGACCAAAACTCGACACGCTGGAAGTCGTGAAAACCGGAGGAAGTTCCTCCCAATACTTCAACATTTCTTTCTTGTAGAGAGCGAGGTTTTTCTGCAGCGCGGTGCTTGAAAGCTTATCAATTTTGGTGAAAACCATCGAAAACGGCAATCCCTTCTCTCCGCACCAGTTCATGAACTCCAAATCAATTTTTTGGGGTTCCAATCGTGAGTCGAGTAAAACGAAAATGTTAATCAAGGTTTTACGTGTAGTCAAATACTCCGCAATGAACTTTTCCCACTTGATCCGGTTTGTTTTGGAGGTTTTCGCATAACCATACCCAGGTAGATCGACCAAGTACCAATCATTATTGATAATGAAGTGGTTAATTAGCTGCGTTTTTCCTGGTCTACCGGAGGTTTTCGCTAACTTCTTATTACCCACTAACATGTTGATCAACGAAGATTTACCGACATTCGATCGTCCAATGAATGCATATTCGAGGAGACCATCCGTTGGACACTTAGACACCTCTGTATTGGAGATTACGAATTCGGCAGTTTTAACTTTCACGATCTTTTTTTGGCAAAAGTACAATTATTCTGGCCTGTGCCTTTGCAAGAAAACAAGTGAAGTTTAGATTTTTTGGCTTGTTTTAACGTTCGTAGAGAAGTACCTTTAATTTGTAAATTCGGAGGTTATGAATAAGACACGAGTTATTTTAAGGTTTTTGCCAGTTGCGTTAATCGCGTTGGTACTGTCTTGTAGTCAAGAAGCGCCAAAGACGCGCATTGAAAAAGATGTGCATGGACAAGTGGATACAGGAGAACAACTTCCGGATGTGAAGGCGGATCGTCTTTTGGTAGTTGATTTGGAAGGAATGGTTTGTGAAAAAGGCTGCGGTGGATCTATTCGTGCCGAACTATACTCTTCAAACGCTGTAAAAGAAGTTTCCTTTGATTTTGATGAAGAACGAACGGTAGATGTTGCACGAGTGGCATATGACCGAAATAAAATATCAGCCGATAAAATTGTTGCAATTATTGCAGCTGCAAATGAAGGGCAGTTCGACGTAATTAATACACGTTCTGAACCGTATGTTGAGGCAACTCCCGTGGAAGATGAGGAATCGTCTTCATTGAGTGAGCCAAAACGTAAGAAACGTCCTGTTGCGATTAAAACTGCGTCGCGCTCATCTATCAGCAGTGGATTCTTTGATATATTCTCTTGGTTCTAGAAAAAATGATCTTTTTGAAATTCATACTGTCTATTGTCGAGTATCTCGAACTGAAAATCCGAAAAGGAAAACCGCAGAGAACATTCTATGAAATTATTTCAGCGTGAGTTAGGGGAAGGCGATCCCTTAATGATTTTACACGGATTGTTCGGTTTTTCCGACAATTGGCAAACACATGCGAAGAAATTAGCCGAATACTATCGTGTCATTTTGGTGGATTTGCGCAATCATGGTCGATCGGATTGGAGCGAGGAGTTTTCCTATGAAATCATGGCTGATGACGTATTGGAGTTATGCGATGATTTAGGTCTGGAAGATCTCATTCTTGTTGGACATTCCATGGGCGGCAAGGTGGCGATGCAAGTTGCCAGAAAACGTGAGGAATTGTTGGAAAAACTCGTGATTGTTGACATGGGAATCAAGGGGTACCCAATGCATCATGATCATATCATCGCAGGAATGAAGTCCGTTACATTAGAAACAATTTCAGCGAGAAGAGAAGCGGAAAAACAACTAGAACCTTACATCGATTCGGAAGGAATCAGGCAATTTCTTCTAAAAAACATGTATTGGAAGGAAAAAGGCCAATTGGCTTGGCGTATGAACTTGCCAGTTCTCGAGCGCGAAATGCCAAACATCTTAAGTGGATTTGAAGCCGATGAAATTTTTACGCCTACGTTATTCATCCGAGGAGAAATGTCCAATTACATTTTGGATGAAGATATTCCGTCGCTAGAATCACAGTTCCCGGACATGGAATTGATCACAGTTGAGAATGCCGGACATTGGGTGCACGCTGAGGCTCCGAACGAATTTCTGGAGGCGTTGCTTGGATTTAGTTTGAGATAACGTAACAAATCTGGGTTCGGCTCGTTTTTTGAATAAGAACCATATGCGAAATCTGCTCACATTTATAATCATTTTCTGCGCGATGCAATTGCAGGCGCAAGTGACGTTCGATAAAACCAAACACGATTTTGGTGATCTCGAAGCTTATGATTTCCGATTTGTAGATATTGTCCTAACCAATAAAGGTCAGAAGCAAGAATGGATTTTGAGCGTTAAGAAGCCAAATGAAGTGGTCTACATCAATTCGGGATCGATTATCGAGAAAGATAGTTCCGTTATTCTCCGTTTACAAGTGAATCCTCCGGGAAAAGGTAGGTTCTCATACAACGTAGAAGTATTTACGAGTGATCGCAATGAGCCAGTAAAAATCAAATTATCAGGGAACTTAAAACAGACCGATCAAAACGATGTGTCTTCCTTCACATCGTGTCCGAATTTCAGCGAACGACCAGGTGGCAAGGATCCAAACGCCTTCAACTTGACTGTTGTGACAATCGATAAAGAAACACGTGAGACCTTGAGTAAATCAACGGTGAGTCTCATTCAAAATGGTCAGGATGTCTGGACAGACCAAACGGATCGAAACGGAAAGATAAAAAAGGAGTCAACCATAGGCTTGAGTTATTTTTATGCCACGCATGAAGGTTATTTCCCGGAAGAGTTGGGTGCGTACATCAACTTCAAGCGCAATTACTTTGTGTTGGAATTGGAACGTAAACCAGATGAATTGATCCCAGATCCCATTCCTATTCCGGACACCACCATTCTTGCTGAAAATCCACCGGAGATTATTATCGAAGTAGAAGATCACATCGAAACAGACACCACTACGTATGTTGCTGAAGTGCCTCCATCTTTTGAAGAATTGGATGATGACGATTTCACAAGTCAAAATTTTAATCCCATCAACGTGGTTTTTGTGTTGGATGTTTCCTCTTCAATGAAAGATGCGGACAAGATGGAATTGATGAAATATTCTTTGTTTCAACTCACAGATATGTTGCGTCCTCAGGATAAAATGGGAATTGTGACTTACTCTTCAAATACCAATGTACTTTTAGCTCCAACCAGCGGTGCCGACAAAGAGGAAATCCGAGAGAAGGTAGAAGGATTGAAGGCATCAGGCTTTACGGCGGGAGGAAAAGGGATCAAATTGGGGTACAAGCAAGCTTCTAGAGCTAAAATTGAAGGTGGAGTGAATCATGTCATCATCATAACGGATGGAGCCTTTAATCGCGATTCAGACGACTACAAGCGCTATGTTCGAAAGTATGCGCGCAAGGGGATTCACCTGTCAGTTGTTGGTATCAAAAACAAAGAGCGCGACAAAGAAGCTATGGAGTGCGCAGCAGAACTTGGTAAAGGACATTACGTTCCCATTTTCGGGTTGAGCGATGCTCAACGGAATCTCAAGCATGAAATTCGAGCGCTGACTTATAAGCACTAAAGTCTGTTCGGGAGCCGTTCGATTTACTTCTAAGCGGAGTACCCGAAATGATTTTTTCAAAAAACGAATTTCACGTTCTACACTAACTTTTATACTGTTGTTTAGCTATCAGTTTAAATGGGCATATCTTTGCACAAAACCTAAGAATATGCACTGCATTCAACTTTCACTTTTAACCCTTCTATTGTCCTTTTCTACTTGGTCTCAGGTAGGGCTGAATTTTGATGGAACCGACGACTATGTAAATTGTGGTAATGATCCCTCATTGGACATTACAGGAACAGCCATTACCTTGGAGGCATGGATTTATCCGACATCGTTTCAGCCAAACATTTGGCAAGGAAATGTGATCAATAAGAATGACATATCACAAACGGGTTACATGCTGAGAGTTGGTGGAACCGGACAAGTGAACTTTAATTTCGGAAGTTTTGGTTCTTGGAATGAATTGAATACTGGAATTAATGCAGTGACCTTGAATACTTGGCAGCATATCGCAGCGACTTATGATGGATCTGTATCCAGAATTTATGTGAATGGAATAGAAGTGGCCACAGCAAACTATACTTCATCAATTGCCTCTGCTAATCAACCTTTATTAATTGGCGAAGATCCAGAATGGACAGGACGCTTTTTCCCCGGAAGCATTGACGAGGTAAGTGTTTGGAATGTTCCAAAATCGGCGCTGGATATTATGAGTGCGATGAACGATGAGATTTGTACTACCGATCCTAGCTTGGTAGCTTATTATCGTTTCAATGATGGCGTTGCCGGAGGAAACAATCTTGGACAAACAACACTAACAGATGATTCCGGAAACGGGAATAATGGAACGCTATTCAACTTTGCCAACTTCGGGAATTCTTCAAACTGGGTTCCGGGGGCAGTGCTCGGTGCGGGAATGACCAACACGGTGATTCCGCAGGATGCATGTTTTACCTACACCTGGCCAGTGAACGGACAAACATATACTTCTTCTGGAAACTATACAGAAGTAGTAACAGGATCTACGGGATGTGATTCAACATTAACTTTGGACTTGAACATTGTTTCCCCGAACAACTTAACCACAAATCAAGTAGTTTGTGATTCCTTCTTTTGGAGTACGAACAATACCACCTATTATGCAACCGCAAGTGTGGTCGAGAACTTAACTACCTCTCAAGGGTGTCCGTATCAGCATACACTGAACGTTACGGTGAATACCTCTTTTGATACCGTTGTTTTGGTCTACGATGAGTGTCCGCCATATGTTTGGGGAGTCAATGGAGTTTCGTACGATACCTCCGGAACTTATTTCGCACAGTATTCGACAACGCAAGGATGTGATTCCACTTATCAATTGAACCTCGTGATTTACGATGATGCAGTTGCGGATATTACACAAAATGGCGACGGTTCGTTATCCACCTCTTGGACGTTTGATATTCAGTGGGTAGATTGTGCTACAAATACACCAATTGCTGGTGCAACAGGAAGTAATTTTGTTCCAACCGCGAATGGCGATTATGCCGTGATTGCATACGGACCAAATTGGTGCCCTGATACTTCGGCCTGTTTTACGGTGGATTATTTGAATCTTGAGACACAAGCATTGGAACAATGCAAATATCATGGTTGAGCCAAACCCAACCAATGGTCTTATAACCGTAACGTTCCCAGAGCTTCTTATTACTATCGAGGACACAAACCCAATGACCTTCTCTTTTGAAAGAGAAAATATTGAGAAAGTTCCAGGGGGTAATTTCCAAAAAGTTAAGGAGACAGTGACCTTTACTCTGGACGAGTAGCCATCTAGTCGCCATTCTTCAATTCCATCTCATACAAGTATTCCGCATCGATTCGAATGGCTTCAGTCAAGGTGATTCCTTTTGATATTGATTTTTCACGCACGAGTTCCAGCCATTCCGGATCTGATTCAATTTGCTTCGTGTAAAACTTGATACGATGTTCGCGTCTGTTCGTATATAGCTCGTACAGCTCATCAACAAATCCAAAAGAAAAACGATAACAGTTGGCATCAGAGATGTATATGAGCACCACATCGTTCTTTTCCACCTCTTCAAGCACGTTAATTTGATTGACGTAACCATCAATTTTTCCCGGTTGCGTGCGTACCTCTCGGTTGTAATACCAGAATTGCCCGCCATTGAACACCGTAGTGCAGTAGTTCGAATTACACATACCCATAAAATAGCTGTCGCCAATGGTGAGTACTTTGGGCGTTTGACCGTCAGAGGAGACATCAAATATTGGCGTACGCAAGGGTTCATCAGGGATTTTGGTGAATAGCCTAAGGTAATTCTCCAAATCCTCTTCTTCATCACTGAGGTGAGAAGCGTCTTGCATGGATGAAAGCTTCATCCTGGGAAATGGCATTGAGGTTTCATGTGCCAAAAACCTGGTAAGGGAATCCATGAGTATAAACTGACCGTATTTGGTATAATGCAGCCCATTTTTAGGGAATAACCTATCCGTCGTTTGATGCTTGTGCTCCAATAACCAAGGTACGGCATCAAAATATGCCATGTCATTTACTTTCAGCTGCTCGACGTATTCTGAATAATTGGTTCTTCCCTTCTGCGCAATTTTGATCCAATCCGGTATTAAATCGCTATGGTAGGTTGCTTTCGAAGGAACTATTGCAACAACCAACTTTATGCCGCGCTGCGCTAACTTCTCCTCAACGTATTTTAGTTTTTCTATTTGCGCGGAGATGGAATCAACTCCGATATAATCCTGCCCTTGCAGCGACACAATTTGCTTTTCCAACAATAACTCATCTTGTTTTCCGACCACAACCGAATTGCTTCTACCCTGATTAAACAGTGAGTAATAGAGTTGATTGTTCAGTCGAACCAATTCCATGCGAAATGGAACGGTGTGCTTGAGGTGTTGCTCCTTGTCTCTTTGAAAATCGCCTGAAAACCAATTGCTCAAGTTAAAGTCAGGAGCTTCAACTCCGAACTCAACCTCGTGTTCTTCTGCTTCAAAAAACCCAAAGACCAACTGAAGTAAGGGTAGGAATAAAACCAACATTACAAATGCGACCAGCCAGCGCTCATATTTCTGTTGCCTATCCATAATCAGAATTGAAAGTAAATGAACGGTAATGGGTCAGAACTAACCACTAAACTTAAACTCAAAATGAACACAATCAATGATGCGATTGTAAGCCCTGCATGCTGTACGATTGAATACTCGTTTTGTCGAATAAAAAAATCACGTAAACGTTTCCCGAACTGCACGACAGGCAGAAAGGATAGCAACGCTGAAATACTTAACACCAGAAGGAAACTTGGAAGAATTCTAAGCGGAACATCAGCGCCGCCCGCGAACATTATTTGAAGATATTCCAACAATTGCTCAATGTTTTCCAGCTTAAAAATGACACACCCAAAAGCTACGATGAAAAAGGTGATAAGAATGGACATGGCACCAATCCGCTTCATCACTTTCCCCAAAAACAGCTTGTCTAGCAAAATGAATACTCCGTGATAAATTCCCCAAATGAAAAAATTCCAGGAAGCACCGTGCCATATACCGGTTAGAATAAATACGATCCACAGGTTTCTGTACATTTTCCATTTGGTGCTTGTTCTATTTCCGCCGAGTGGAATGTATACGTAGTCGCGCATGAAGTCTGTCAGTGTGATGTGCCACCTTCTCCAAAATTCCGTGATGCTCTTGGCGATAAACGGACTATTAAAGTTCTCCGGGAAACGGAAGCCCATCATTCTCCCCAAGCCAATTGCCATGTCCGAATACGCTGAAAAATCGAAATAAATCTGGAAGGTAAACGCGAGCATTCCTGTCCAAGCCATTCCTGTTGACAATTCACCTACTCCGAGATTAAACGTGTGATCTACTTGCTGAGCCAGAATATCAGCAATTAGTACTTTTTTGGCGAGTCCAATGCAAAATCGATAAAACCCGATCAACTTGTCCGATGAAGTGGATTCACGCGCTTCAATTTGACTTTTCACTCGACCAAATCGAACAATAGGACCGGCGATTAATTGCGGAAACGAAAAAATATAAAGCAAGTAATCACGTATGGAATCCAATGGTTCCGTTTCTCTTCTATAGATGTCGATCACGTAACTTATGGACTGAAATGTGAAAAAGGATATCCCCAACGGAATCGCAATATTCGCCCATATTTCGGTCTCAGAAGAAACCATATAGAGCACGTTCTCTTGAAAAAAATTGCCGTATTTAAATACAATCAGAATTGATAAACATAGTCCGGAGGCGACATACAAAAGACGTCGACGAACCATCTCGCTTTGATGTCTATGCATTGCATTTACCGCATAATATGTGGTAATTGACAAGCCCAAAAGCATAAAAACAAAAAGCGGTTCCCCCCAACTGTACAAGAAAACACTAGCAGCTAAAAGAAGCGTGTTTTTGTACTGTCTTGCAGCCAAGAAATACAGCCCTAAGAAAATGGGTAAAAAATAAACCAGAAAAACAGGGCTGCTAAATAACATCGCTACAAATGTAACACGAAATTAGCACGAGGTATAAAGGGCGTGTTGTCAGAACATTTTAGTCTTGTGCCCTCTTGCGTGCTATCTAATAGTTGACTCTTAGGTACCCCTCCCCCAAACTTCGATATTTCTAATCCCGTTGATTTTTGTATTATTAACTTCTAAAACTGAAAAGACCACTACCTATGAGCTCAACACCGGAACAGATAAACAAGGCGAAAAATTACATTGACCAGACCAAAGGCGCTATTGAAAGGCTAGAAAAATTGCGATTGATGGAATGCATGGTGTGCTTGTTTTCGAAATAATTGATGCTTCAGGTAAGGTAATTCAGGAGGTAAAAATAGAAGGCGGAACGATTGCCAAGATGACTCTTGATGCAGAATCCGGGGTTTATATGGTTCGTGCTTTAACTGAGTTTGGTTGGTATACCGAACGTATTGTGAAATTCTAATTGGGTAGGGTATTCTTTGTTTTCTTTGTTCTAAGGAAAACAGTCAATATGAAATTAGCAGTTTATCTTTTTTTGGCCTTAACTCTTGGGCTCGTTCAATCTTGTAAAAAGGAAGTAGTAAATGCAGGACCTTCCGCAAGTCAAAGTACTTCACAAAACAAAATTATGCCTTTGGGCGCTTCCCGTGTTGAAGGGGCTCCTCCATCGTTCGAGAGTTATCGATATGAATTGTGGAAATTATTAAAAGACGGCGGTTACGATTTTGATTTCGTGGGTACCGAAGCTAATTCTTACTCATATGGGCAATATAACGGTCAAACCTTTGATGCAGATCACGAAGGTCGTGGAGGAATTACAGCAGCAGAAATTAGAAATGGTTTGCCTGGCTGGTTAGATCAAGGAGGCATACCGGATATCGTACTATTCAGTTCTCCGGGAGGCAATGATTTATTGGGAGGTGCGAATTATCAAGATGTATTGGTAGACGTCAATGCAATCATTGATATTCTTCAGAGCTACAATCCAAACGTTACCATATTAATAGAACAAATGGCCCCTGGTGATGCGGCGACAATGACACAGCAATTTACCGCGACTTATAATACGGTTCTCCAGGAAATCGGCAACATAGCACAACAACAAACGACGACAACGTCATCTGTCATGGTGGTAAATATGTCTACAGGATTCGACGCAAATCAGTTCCTCGCGGATGATGTACACTACAATCAAGCAGGAGCGTCGTTTATTGCCAATCAATATTATCAAGTATTGCAAGGAGTATTGCAATAGCACTCAACGAACCGTTCATAAGATCATGGTTCGAGAGGAGGATTTTAAATTCTCCTCTTTTTTGTTCGTACTTATACGAAAGTGTCAATTTTTATATCTCAATTCAATTGAGATTTAGCTTTTTACAATACGAAGATCATTTCTCTCAAGGTATACTAGGAAGTTTTTCAAACTTACCTGAGATGTACGTTCTTCCGCTCTCATATGATTCAAATATCCTTCAATCACAGAATGATTAGAGTTACTCGTTTGCGTCGTTGGAGCCTTATAAAAGCTGTCTTTCGTTTGTCTTAACTCGTTAAGCGTTCGTCTTTTAAAATTCATAGCAAATTACTTTTGGTATTAAATACAATAAGTAAATGTATGGTTTTTTTGAGAGCTTTAAAATAGATGAGCGAAAATTCAACAAGACTTTCGTAGAAAGAATAAAATTCTAACGAAACAACGGCTTAGTTATCGAGTAATTCCTCATTCATAGAATCCTCTTTTGGTAGGTCTTCTTTGTCTCTGTAGTAATTTCTTCGAGGATTTTTCTCGTAACCGTTTGCAAATTTTAGAATCGCGAATATCACTGAATTCACAATCGATTGCACTAGAATGTTTTCAGGATAACGGACGAAAGTAATGAGTCCTTGTTCCATTTCTTCAGGGAAATAGTTGGTGTGAACATAGTAAACGGCCACTGGAATGATGAGGCAAATCACTACAGTAACGAGATGCATCTTTTTTTTGTAGATGTTCACTACTCCAAGCGTAAGATTTCCCAGTATCAACAAGGGCAAAACGATATATGCAAGAAAAAACATTACTCTACAGCAGAGGCTTGTAATTGAAAGGTGCCTGAATCGGCATCCATGGTGGCATCTCCACCAATTGGAACGGTAAATTTGTTTACCGTATGTCCAATTTGAGCACCATAGAAAACGGGCTTTCCGAAATCATTAAAATGCTGTTCAAATACTTCTTCTAGGGTGAATGCACGATCGGGCTCCTCAGCGATACATTTTCTAAAATTTCCAAGAATGACACCCTTGCATTTGTCGAAGATTCCGGCTTGTTTGAGCTGTGTTAACATGCGATCCACACGGTAGGGTTCTTCTCCTACTTCTTCCAGAAAAAGTAGGCCATTGCTAATGTTCGGGAAATAAGTGGTGCCAATCATGCTCGTAAGTACGGATAAATTTCCTCCCCAAAGAGTGCCATAAGCGACTCCTCCAGAATAGGTAGTTATAGCGTTATCCGCAGCGGTGTTTTGAAACGTCGTGAGCCCTTCTTGCATCGTAAGTTTTTTGATGTATTCGATAGAATAATTGTTCCAAGAAGAGTTGCCACCAGGACCGTGGAATGTTACAATTCCAGAATGTTCGGTGATGGCGTTCAGCAAGGAGGTGAGATCGCTGAATCCCATGATTACTTTTTTGTTTTCTCGGATGAGATCAAAGTCGAGTAAGGGAAGCAATCGCGCACAACCCCAGCCGCCACGGAG
>JADFAL010000092.1 GCA_015665275.1 Flavobacteriales bacterium
TAGACGTATGAACCATCCGGTTAAGCACGACGCCTTTCGATATAAAAGTTACAGCAAATTCGTGCTTGAGATAGACCCAAGTTATGCAGCTTCTATAGCGGAAGACACGAAAGATTCTTCATTGATTGAGATTCGCGAATTTGCCGATTCGATGCATATATTCATGATGGAAAGCGTGTCGGAACGCTATTTTCAACCACCACTTCGTGATCAAGAGAAGATTATTGCATATAAAATTTCGGGATTGTCAGATCCGCGTTTCTCCACGTTTGCCAAAGGGTTACAATCGTTTTCATTTTATGAGAATCAATTTGAAGTGATGGGACGACAATACGTGAATCCCTTAGCTTTTGGTGGATTGAATCGTTATCTGTTTTCACTTCAGGATACTACTTTGAATGATTCAGATACCACGTATACTATTTACTTCCGACCGAAGCAAGGAAAGAATTTTGATGGAATTGAGGGGTATTTGTACATTAATACGAATCAATTTGCGATTGAGAAAGTGATAGCCGAGCCGTATAGAGATTCTACGGGTCTTTCTATTCGAATTGTTCAAGAGTATGAATTTACCAACAACAAACGCTGGTTCCCAAAACGATTGAACACGGAAATCGACATTAGCAATTTGCTCTTGGCGGCGGATACAGAAGATGATCCAAGTGAACCCATGCCAAGGATAATAGGAACTGGTTATACGAATGTAGAGGAAGTAACATTTGAACCAGAGAAAGTGAAATGGGCAGAGTCGAGTGTGGCGCTATTTACAGATGACAATGCCAATGAATTATCGGAAAACGAATGGAATGAGCACCGAGAGAGTCCGATAACAGCTAAAGAGCGCAATACCTATTCAACTATTGACAGTTTGGCGAAAGAAGCGAATGTAGACCGTATCATCAAAATTTTGGATGTTGTGGCTGAAGGTAAAATCCCACTCGGTTATGTCAATTTGGATTTACGACGCTTGTACCGCTTTAACTACTATGAGAAGCATCGGGTAGGGCTAGGGTTGGAAATCTCACAGAAATTGATGAAACCACTAACTATTGGTGGTTATTTTGCCTACGGAACGCAAGATCAAGCTTGGAAATACGGTGGATTTGCGCACGTACATTTATGGCGTAAAAAGCAAATGCGATTGGAATTGTCCTACCAAGATGATGTAATGGAACGTGGAGGGGTACAATTCAATGCTACGAATGGCGCGTGGTTGGATCCATCAATTTATAGGAACTTGTTTATTCAATCTATGGATCGGCAGCGATTGGCACAAGCCTCTTTTCGAACAGATATTAGAGCAAATTTGTCGGTTCGACTGACGCAGAATTATCAACGACTCTCCTTCACTGATAACTATCGATTTACTGATGCTGATGGTATCCTTTGGAATGCTATTGATGTGGCCGAATCATCCATTGATTTGGAATGGAATCCTTTTGCGAAATACCAAATCTTTGGAACGCGAAAAATTGCTAAAGAAATGAAATATCCAAAAGTTCGATTGAAGGTCGCAAGAGGATGGGAAGGTTTGGCAGAAAGTTCTCTGGATTATTGGCGTTTCAATGCAAGTCTTTCGCACAGAGTGAAAATAGCGCGCATTGTCACATTGGATTGGAAAGTGAATGCATCGCGCACCGTGGGCGAGGTACCATTGTTCTTTGCACAGGTAGGCGATGGTACACGAGTGAATTGGAATATCTCTACACCAGGATCGTTTGAAACAATGCCGACAGGGTATTTTTATTCGACGCAACAAATAAGCGCATTTGCACGATTGAAATTCAAAGCATTTCGCACAAAAGCGAGATGGAACGAACCTCAAATTTCCTTACATCATGCTTGGGGAATTGGGACATTCGACAATCGAGCACTCCACAATTCATACATAAACTCATTTGACAAAGGATACGGTGAGGCAGGAATTATTCTTGACGGTTTATTCGTACGTCAGTTCTCTGGTTTCGGGATTGGTGCCTTTTACAATTACTCACCCGAATTCACCTCGGATGTTTGGTACGAGAATATTGTACCGAAAATTTCATTGAACTTTGTCGTGAATTGATTAGCGAAGCACGTTAATATGCCCTGTGATGAAATGATCTGGATTTAATGGCTCGCAGGTTTTGTAACGAAGCGTGTAGCCATAAGTTCCATCCTGAACGTATTTCCCTTTGAAGGTTCCGTCCCACCCGACAGTTGAATCGAATGATTCGAATAGAACCTGCCCCCAACGATTGTAGACACGCATTTCCCACTCGTATACATCTAGCCAATGCTCGGCGATGAAAATGTTATTGAATTCGTCTCCATCTGGAGTGAATGTATTCGGAATAAAGACCGACCACGGCTCGATGTACAATTCACTGTATGCCGTGTCTTTACAACCCCATTCGTTAGTTACAACCTGCATTGGGTAATGCGTTCCGTCGTACAGATATTGGTGAATCGGATTCGGATCTTCTCCCATGTAGAAAATCGTCGAATCATCATACCAGTAGAAATATTCAGTTGCACCTGCTGATTCATCAATCATTTGAACTTCCGAGTTACAGATATCTGTAAAATCTGGAGTTACCGAAAATCCTGCCTCAGGAACCGGACGAACATTCACAAGATCGGCTTGTGTTAAAGTCAAGGTATCAATACACCCTGCATCCGTTATAATGGTAAGCGTTACGGGATAGTTTCCTACAATTTCATACAAATTTGAAGGATTTTGATCTGTTGACGTATTTCCATCTCCAAATTCCCAATAGTACGTTATGGGTGTTTCTGCCCAACTCAAATCGATGAATTGTGCAGTGAACGGAGCACATTGTAACCCTGGTTCAATTGCAAAATCAATGGTTGGAGGTGAATAGATGTACAAATCATGGACAGCTGTTTCTTCGCACTGTTCAAAGATTCCAGTTAACGTGACTACTACATTACCCGTGGTATTGAACTCTACACCATTTACGTCTTCATCTTGAGACGTTGTTATCGACGCATTCGGACCGAAATTCCAAGTATATTCAGTTCCCGGAGGACCACTCATCGTTCCATCAAAATCGACGGAATTATCAGTAAAACAAACTGATGCTGGGGCCGAAATGGAAACCAGGATAGGATCATTGATAGTTATATCTTCGGTAATGGTATTGGTACAAGCTCCACCCGAGCTTGCAGTCAAGGAAATCGTGTACGTACCCGGACCACCGAACATATAGGTTGGGGCGAACGCATCCGAAGTATCGCTCAAAATTGGTGTCTCGCCAAAGTCCCAGAAATAATTTGTAGCGTCTTGAGAGTTGTTTCCAAAGGAAATGGTCAATCCTTCACATTCAACCTGATCCGGAATGATCATGCTCGCAACGGGCTCTTCCAAGAGAAAAACGGTGTCTATGAATTCGTCTTCACACAAGTTGGCTTCACCATAAACGGTAATGATTTGCATTCCCGGGGTAGAGAAGGTCACGTTGTTTACATTCGTTCCGGTGCCATTTCCGGGTGTTCCATTCGGACCGAAATCCCAAGTATAGTTCAGGTTTTGTCCGGCTGTGGTAACGGCCGTAAAATCGAAGGAATTACCAATAATACATTGCGAATCAAGCGGAGTTGTCCATTCGATTTCGTATTCATTGTTCACATAAACATCCATGTAGGCTGTATCAGTACAAGGCCAGCCAGGGTTCACTACAAGCATTACTGTGTAATTTCCATCTGTAGGATAGGTATACGAAGGAGCAAATGCAGTACTGTTATCATTCGTGGTCGTCGGATCTCCGAAATCCCAATAGTAATTGGTGCCGCCGTATGAATCATTTTCGAATTGCACTGTCAATCCCTGACAATAAGAAACGAAAGTTGATAACTGCGTTTGTAGCGGTAGAACGGCTTCCAATGAAAGCTGACAATTAAATACTCTAAAGAGGAAATCTCGAACTGTACTGTTGATTAAAACTCCGTTTCGCCATTCTTGTACTTCAATTCCAACAACAAATAGGCCCACTAAATCGGGAGACGCTTCGAGCAACCCCGTATTTGGGTTAATAGTAATACTAGACCCCGGACCTAATGGCTGTGCTGCTGAAAATCCTGCTCCGGCCCAAACTACTGGTGCATATGGAGGTGCAGGTGGCGGATTCGGTGCTGGGTTAAAACTTGTTCCTCCAGAACTTGGTGCTACCAGCGCATAAATCAATTGATCGCCATCCGGGTCTGTCGCACTGTGATCAAAAACTAAATCTTCGTTATTGCACAAAAGAAGAGGTGGATAGTTTGTAAATTGAGCGCTACTATTAAACTGATTTCCAGTTTCAGAACCGGGAATGTGTGTCATTAGGGTAATTCCGGTGTCATCAGGATTGGAAAGGTTGGTAATATTCGGGCCGCGGCAACAACGTTGATAAGATAAAAAATAGCCTCCTACAATGGGGGGAAGCGTGATTGTTGTCTGATACGTTGCGAGTTCCGTACAAATATTATTGGGAGGAATTACACATGGATTGTTGAACACAACAGGAATCTGCTGACTTCCGGGAAAAGGAACATTTACTACTGTAATTAAATTTCCTGCTGCGTTAAAAACACCAACTGGCAAAGGATTGTCAAATTGAGCTCCAGTAGAGTTACAATCTCGGTAAACATTCACCGTAAGTAGGTACTGATTGTTACCTAGATATTCATAATTAATATCTCCACCCACAATGTGAGATGCACGCGCAGGCGTCAGGCTCATCAGAAGTAGTATGGTAATTACAAATCTCATCGTATTCTCTTAGACGTAAAAATATTGCAAAAGTCGTTCCAAAACAGACTTTTTTTAGTGCTTATGTAGTGATCCTATTTTACTTAACGTAAAAAGTCACGAAAATTGTCTAGTGCGTGGTGGTAACGAAAAGACGTTTCTTGTTCAATTGCGTTGCCCGTAATCAGTCGATCTTCCGCCGATTCTGTACCAAATTTCGGAGGTTCAACTCCAAAATACTCCGCTGCTTCAGAGTAATACGCATTTTTCGACGGATGGTTCGGGTTTACAAGATTATAGGTATGGCCAAAATAGTCATTATCCAGAAGCCATTCAATGGCAGAGACGATATCGTTTGCATGAATTAAGTTTATGGGATTCATTCCATTACTTAATAGCTCACGTCCACTTAGGTTATAAGCAGGATGTCTTTTGGGGCCAATCAATCCTGCTAGGCGTATAATATTGAGTCGGTTCCCCAACAATGTTCTTAGTGCATTTTCGGCAGGAAGAAGCCGATTAGGAAGATTTGGATCAATGTCAAATGATTCATTGTATTCACCGCCTTCTTTAGGGTATACCCCAGTTGAACTGGAAAAGATAACCTTCACTGTTTTTGGAAATTGTTTGAGCAACTCTGTCATCAGCGCGTCGTAAGAAATTCGTTTTGAAGAAGACGGGGTTATAAATACGAGAACATGCGTTGTATCCTGAACGATAGCATCTGACAATTTTGCGGATTCGTTAAAATCAAGTTCGAACCCTCTGATTCCAATCTCCTCCAATTTTTCAGCTACTTCAGGTCTTCGGAACGAACCGTATACGGAACTTCCCTTTTTTACCAGGGCTTCACCAACAATTTGACCTAGCCATCCACAACCCAATATCACCACTTTCTGTTCGCTCATCTCTATCAATTCACCCTTTTTTCAAAGGTAGAAAAATACAAACGAATGGGCGACTATCCACGAGTTTGCAGTATTTTTGTAGTATGAATTATTCGAAGGCGTTTGTTCGCTGGAACTGGATCGCGTTAGTGTTTATTTACCTCATTTTCGTTGCGGGTAGTTTGGTGCGAATTACGGGAAGTGGAATGGGCTGTCCGGATTGGCCAAAATGTTTTGGTGAGTGGATACCGCCGACCGAAGAAAGTTCGTTACCTGATAATTATAAAGAAGTCTTTTCGGAGAAACGCAAGAAGAAAATTGAAAAGTTCGCCAATTTATTAGAGTCCGTTGGCTTTAGAATGGAGGCAATGGCGCTTAGAACCGATAAAACGCTTCTAGAAGAGGAGGATTTTAACTGGCGTAAAACTTGGACCGAGTACGTGAATCGACTGGTTGGGTTTGTTGCTGGAAACATGCTTCTGTTGGCTTTTCTCTGGATGTTGGTCAAATTTCGAAACCGAAAACTGTTGCTAATCGCTGGTATAAACCTCGTCCTTATGGTATTTCAAGCATGGTTCGGTTCCATTGTAGTTGCCACCAATTTAGTGCCTTGGACAATAACGGTGCACATGTTCCTTGGATTACTGATTGTTGGAATTCAATTGTATATCATTCGCTTAATCAGTCCATCACAGCAAATAAAAATGTCGCAATCCAATTTAATGATGGTGTTGATTTGGACAGTTTTCTTGATCACGGCTTATCAAATGTTCTTAGGAACTCAGGTTCGCGAAGAGATCGATACGTTAGTAAAACAAGGGTATAGTAGGGAGCAATGGTTGGCAACGGTAGGTTGGCCATTTTATGTACATCGAAGTTTCTCGTGGTTGGTACTGGTATTGCTGGGCTGGATGACATGGACGAATGAAAAAACTACGCGTTATAAGCCTATTCGTTGGGTAGCAGGATTGCTTGCAGCAGAGTTGATTACGGGAATCTTATTAGCTCATGTAGACATGCCAGCATTCGTACAAACGATGCACCTGATTTTCGCTTCGGTCATGTTTGGGATTTTAACACTTCTGGTATTTCGCTCGCGTCTTGTAACTAAGATTACACACTGATCTGAAATCATCTTTTACATTTGCACCATGTATCTAGTTGGTTTATTACTGTCGTTAATCATTGGAATCGTTCTCGGTTTGGTTGGTGGCGGCGGTTCTATCCTAACGGTTCCATTGGTACATTACGTGTTTGGCGAGTCCTTGTTTTTAGCAACAACCTACTCCCTTTTCGTTGTAGCGATCGCTGCGGCTATTGGAGTGATTACAAGAATACCAAAGAAGCAGATTGATTTTCGCGGAGGAATTGTATTTGTGATTCCAAGTATGATTACTGCCTTTTTGATTCGAAGATATGTAATGCATCTTTTTCCTATTTCGTTTTCAATAAGTGGATTTGAACTGTCACGAGATTTTGCCATTTCTATGTTATTGATTGTTGTGATGCTTTACACTGCATTCCGAACAATGTTCTCTACCAAGCCGCAAACCGGCGGAAGTGTTGGAGTGCCAATCGTAATCTTATTTGGAGTTTTTACTGGATTGTTAAGTGGTTTCATTGGTGCGGGTGGTGGATTTATCATTGTTCCGATTCTCTTGCGAATGGGGCTTGAAATGAAGAAAGCAGTAGGAACTTCCATGTTCATCATTGCGATTCAATCTGCCGTTGCGCTAGCTGGAGATTTCACTGGAAAAGCTTTGCAGGCAGATAATCCCATCGATTGGCAATTGCTCTCATGGATTACCATTGTAACTGTTGTTGGTGTCATTGCAGGAGGTATCCTACAGAAGTATTTTTCCGGCGGAGCGCTTCGGCAAGTATTCAGTTACGTCTTAATTGGAGTTGCCTTGGGAATGATTGTTCAATTCTCTATTGGCTAACTCGTTTGTCAAATTCTAGGGGAATAGTATATTTGCCCTCGCGGAATTTTGATTCACTTTTAGTAAATTGCTTTTTCGCATAAAGAATTCAGATTTCGTCTTGCTATCTTAGTTACTTTGTTGCCAAGTGGTAAAATCGATAATTTTGTTTTCTTCGGTCCTATAGCTCAGTTGGTTAGAGCACCTGACTCATAATCAGGTGGTCCTTGGTTCGAGTCCAAGTGGGACCACTTTTTAAGCCTCCTCTCTGGAGGCTTTTTTCGTTAAAAGGCCCCAAAATAAAGGAAAGCAGTGATTTTAGTCATTTTCCCATCTGGTCAAAAACAACAAAGAATAGCAAGAAAACACATGTTTCCGGTCACCTATACGGTCACCAGTTTATTTTTACGAATTTTAGGTGACCGAAAAGCGGGAACGCTATGTTCGGTCTAGGTTATAGGTCTATATTGATTTGCTGATTGTGTTCAAAAAAACACTCGAATGAACGAAAAACGAGTGTAAATCAGTAACCTAAATAAAAATGAAAAACAATCAAAAACTCAACGTTCTTGTATGGTTGAACAAACAAAAGAAGAAAAATGAAAAGTACCCCCTTTATATTAAGGTGATGGTAGACAGCAAAAGAGCACAAATTTCAACCAATCATTTTATCAAAATATCGGATTGGGACCCTAAGACAAAAAGGTTAAAACAAAGCGCTCCAAATTTCCGTGTAATTAATGCATGGCTGGATAGATCCTGCAATTTAATTCAACAAGAATTTTTAAGCATTGCAGCCCGTGGTGAAACCATCACGGCCCAAGAACTCAAGAATATGTTTCTTGGAATTAAGAGTGGTCCCGAAGAAAGAACACTTATGGAAGCAATTACATTCCATAATGACAAGTTTCTTGAACTCACGAAATCAGGTCAAGCAGCACATTCAACCTGGAAGAAATACAACACCACAAAGAACAAGGTGACAGCCTTTCTAAAGAAGCGCTACAAGAAGAAAGACATCCCATTATCTGAAATCAAATACGCTTTCGCAACTGAACTGGAACACTATCTCTTCACAGATGAAAAATTACAAGTGAACACAGTTTCAAAAACCATCAAACAACTCAAAAAAATCATGAGAATTTGTGTAGATATGGAGTGGATAGATTCCAATCCTATTGCACGTTTCAAATGCACGTATAAGAATCCAGAACGAGTGGTCTTAACCCAGGAAGAAATTGACGCAATGTTGAACACCAACTTTATGATTAGGCGATTAGAAGAAATAAGGGATGTATTTATCTTTTGTTGTTACACAGGATTCGCATATGCAGATGTATACAAGTTGAAAACGAAAGACTTGGTAATAGGCATTGATGGAGAACATTGGTTAACAATATTTCGTCAAAAAACAGGTGAACGAGAAAGCGTTCCGTTATTACCTATTGCATTTGATATCGTTCAGAAATATAAAGAACATGCTGGATGTAAAAAGTACGGAAAACTGCTTCCGGTAATGTCCAATCAGATCTATAACAATTACCTGAAAGAGGTTGCTGCACTTTGTGGAATTGATAAAACATTAACATCGCATATCGCTAGACACACATTTGCAACAACAGTGACTTTATCGAATGGTGTTCCTATTGAAACCGTTTCAAAAATGCTAGGTCACACTCGTCTAGTAACCACGCAAATTTATGCTAAGGTATTGGATCACAAAATCAGTAATGATATGAAAGCATTGAAGGAAAAACTGAATCCACAAAATGAAATGGATAACAAAAAAGTAAAACGTAATTATTTTACGAAGTAGTGAGCACATATTTGTCCTGTACTCCCAAAGAGTACAATAACCCAATCGACATGATAAAATATGGAATACTATGTAGCGACGGCAAAGCGCCTTTGTGAAGAGCTAGAACAATTACACTACACTGAAACAGACATACAATCTAGAGCTGATAAAGCAGCTAAATTAATCCGTAAAACCCTCACCTCCTTCCGGCGTAAAATTCGGAAGGAGGATTTTTTATCTCAGGATGCTGAGATTCATTTCTTCAAATACGTGAAGCCACGCATTAACTCCTATCTCATTTTCTATTCTGTATTAGCAGAAATAGAAACAGGTAAGATGGTATTGAGTGATGATGAGGTCAAGAACCTAGTTGATAAAAAACAACGCATGTTCCGACATATCATGCGTGAAAATTTAGACTTCGTAAAATATTATCGTGCGGGAATGTCACATTTCGATGCACTCTACTTTATGCGTGGAGCTGAAATTAGTTCGTTCTCTCGTCAACATACCAATCAACTGTTGGATCCTGAATTCAACACTTCTCATGATCTGATTGCAGCCAATATTATGGCGTTTGATTTATATCAAAGACACTTTGTTCCAAAGCCTGATTTGCAACCTCAATTTGGCCCACCTCAACCTAGACTTAAATGGACAGCTACTAAATTGGATTTGGTTGAATTAATCTATGCGCTCCATTCATCTGGAGCTATCAATTTTGGTGATGCTGATTTAAAGGATATTTGTTTTGCCTTGGAATCTGTTTTTCAAATTCAGGTGGGTGATTTATACCGTTCTTTTCATGATATCTCGAATCGGAAAAAAGAGCAGATTAAGTTTGTGAATCGGTTAGAAGCTGATTTAGAGAAGAAGATTATGGAGTTGGACGGATTATTGTGAATAAACCTATCTTAGTGTTACTAATAATAAGACAATATGAGTTCGAGTATGGAATTTCTTAAAGATGCATCTTTAATCAAAGATTATTTGGTAACTGTTATCCTTGACGGATCAGTTGGAGAAATTGATGAAGCCTTTTTATATGAGTTAGAGTATAGTGAAACAGCTAATGGTATTTCAGTTCGGCGATGTGTTACAACATTGATTTATGCTCATGGCAGCTACCTCTCGGATAAATTTTTCTTGATTAAACCTGTTGAAGAGGAGGAAGAAGAAGAGTTAATGAGAAATAATAATCATTTATGGCAGTTCTTCAACGCTACTATCGATCGTCACAATCATAGAGTAGATGAAAAATCGTTTATCGTTGTTGGATCAAATTTAGATGATTACGTAGCTCATGATTACCCACCGGCGAAATATTCTGCTTTTGGAGAAGATCTAGAAACACTAGATGAATTTGATGAATTCAGAAATTATTTAATTCATCAAGAAGATGATTACGAGGATGATTTTGATGAAGAACTATTTTAAATTGTAAACCCATTTATTTCCGTTTATTTCGCTAGGGTGGTTCACAAACAAAATTTTCTTGGACACACCGGTTTTCGGATTCTGAAGTATATGAATCCTATTAAATGGGGGAATTGGTATTGTTGGATAGAGATTTAAAAAAATTGCCTGAGCAATAAAGCCACAAAACACTATTGTTTCAATGGTAGGACTATCATTTAAAATTTGAGTTAATCGACTTTTATAGTGCAGTAATGCATCCAAATCTTGATAGACATCTAGAAACTTACTAAGATTCCGATAGTTTTCACTTCTATTACTCCCTTGCTCTATATCTTTGATTTTTGAAAATTCCTTTTCACGATCTGCCAAATCATCAGCTAACCCTAATGGAAATTGACAGGAATTAAAAATTCCATATTCCTCAACTAATTCATTTTGCTCGTAAAGAAGCCTTCCCAGTGCAACTGAATCATCTTTCAGTATCGCTCTTGACATATTTTTGCCTGTCTTCCCAGCTACTGGATACCCCATACTCAATTCGTCTGTGTGAGGTGACTCCAAAACAAACAACGTTCTTACTTTTTTTGGATATGGAATAAGATCATAAATCATTTAACCAAAGTACCAATTTTACACAATTCAGAACCAAATTGTATTCCAAATTGAGGAATAAAACACCCCAAGCTCTACCCAACTTGGTCGTTTTTCTAAAGCTATTTAAATCCCCTTTTTACCGTTCGAAAACCAGCTGCTTTTCAGGGGAATCACCCCCTTAATTTTTCGTGTTCCCAAGTACTCAGATGTCCACATTACTGAAACTTCCGCCAATCCTACATTCCAAATTTTATTTCACCCAATACGCACCCAACTTGGGAAAAAAGTAATCCAAACCGACCCAAATTTGTCATCGAACACAAAAAACAAATCGAATGGCAACAACAATTATTACCCCAGACGATCTCGAACAATTTAAATGGGATCTACTAACAGACATCAAAGAACTGTTAGACAAAAAACAAGACAAACCACTACCACCTCAAGAGGTGAAGAAATGGATTAAATCACATCAAGTGCAAAGGCTTTTGGGAATTTCGCCAGGAACATTACAGAATTTAAGAATCAATGGCACCATGCCATATTCCAAAATAGGCGGAATTCTATTCTATGACAAGCAAGTCATCGAACAAATGCTAGAAGACAACATGCGTAATCAATCACTTTAAATCTTTCAAAATGACAAACACAGAAATCTTAAAATCCATTAATGGTGAAATTAAAACCTTAACTAAAGCATTTGAACAGCACAAAGTAAACCAACCAACTGATCTCAAACGAGAATGGATGACACCAATAGAAGTTGGCCATGCATTGGGAATGAGTGCAAAAACATTGCAGCGTTTGAGAAACTGCGGGGCACTCCCATTCAGTAGAATACATGGAAAGCTATATTTCAAACGAACAGATATCGAACAAATGCTAGAAAACAACTATCACAAAGTTCAACGAAATCACTGCGGATGCAGATAAAAAATGGTGAATTACATAAGACATCTCGAAGCTGTCTTTGATAAATTCAGTAACGATCAGCGATTAACAACCTCACACACGAGTCTGTACTATAGCCTGTTTCACTTATGGAATCTTTCAAAGTTTAATAACCCAATTTCAATTTGTCGATCGGAACAAATGAGGCTTTCCAAAATTGGATCTGCTAACACTTACACGCGATGCTTAAAACAATTGGACGAGTGGGGATACATTCAATATCTCCCTTCATACAATCCATTAAAAGGAAGTATTGTCAACTTGTACAGTTTTGATAATAGTAGTGGTAAGGGTCGTGATAAAGGTAATGGTAAGAGTTCCAGTAATGGTTCTGAAATAGTAGTGCGACCTTCTATAAACAGTTTAAACAATAAGAAACATAATAAACCTATTAAACAAGTAAAGGGAAAATCAAGATTTTCTCCTCCTCGAATTGAAGAGGTAAAAGTTTTCTTTTCTGAAATAAAATCTTCTACCGATCAAGCGGAACAATTTCACAACCACTTCGAATCAAATGGTTGGTTAGTAGGTG
>JADFAL010000076.1 GCA_015665275.1 Flavobacteriales bacterium
ATTCCAAATATGGCGAAAAGTCCGAGTCCCATTCCAGTATCGATATTGAATTTCTTCAAAGCGAAACATAGGAAGAAGGTGATCATTCCAATGAGGTAATAGGTAAACAAGTAATCCTTACGTTTCTTACTTGGATAGTATAGATAACGAATAATGATCGTCAGAAAGATCATGTTTACCCCAAGGCGAAAAAGAAGTTTATAGAGATCGTCATCGAACCAGGTAATATTCAATATTTCCTCGATCGAAGATACGGGTGCAGCTTTAAGCAACATTGGCTTGTATTTTATTTAGTTTGAGCAATTTCTTTTTGAAACGATTGTATTTTACGTTTTCTCTCCCGTAAAGTTCGATCACTCCGATACAATATTTACTGATGCGATACGGTCGGATCAACATGCTTTTGACAATCTTATAGAACGGCGATATTCTTGACAGCCTTTCTTGTTTAAGTTCGGCAATTACGAGGTTGTTCAGCATCTTCGTAGTATCATTTCCATTGAACTCAAGGTTGAGATCAAAGGTCAATCGTTCCACGTGATTTTTACCGACCAAAGTAATGCGGTGAAATTTATTGGTAAGGATGTAATTCAATTTTTTTTGACGCACTCCAGTACTGTTAACGAATTCTGCATGTTCGGCGTTCATGGTTCCCGGTAAGTCCTTTACCATAATTCGTCGCTTGTCCGTTCTTCCTTTGCTTTTGTGTTTTACCTCAAGAAAGGAAAGATCAGATTCTACGTATTTTCTGAAGCGCACCTTGAATCGATCGACTTTTTTTCGATGATGATCGATGTAGAAGTCTAAGGAATCACTGTCGTAATACTCGCTTTCGTATTGGGGGAGACGCAATCCTTCGATTTCAAGAATTCTGTAATGTTCTTGCAATTTTGGAAGTACATCGATTAATTGATCTAAAGTGATTACAAATTTGGTGTCAACACGATTCATTAAAGCTGTCCCGTTCATTTCTTCCAGATGAATGGGGTCAAAAGCGTTTATAATGTTATCCAAATGTTGTGTTGGCATTAACTCAAAGTTACGATTACGGCGATGAAAAGCAAATTAGCATTAGTAATGTATTGAATCAAATTTTAGGAATCCATAAGTCCCAAGCACAATTTCATTCGAATCACTCGCTTACAAGATGAGTTAACTTTTTCTTCGAAAACTTGCTGCTCGTTATACTTTTTTAAAATAGCAGCGTGTGATTTCGAAGCGCTCACTGGCATCAATAGTATGTCACATCCCGCTTGTATCGCTTTTATTGAAACATCTTCGAATCGAATAACCCCACCCATGTTTAGTGCATCCGTTACAATTAGTCCCTTGAAACCAAGGCTGTCTCTGAGTAAATCAGTCACAATCGTTTCCGAAAGTGTAGCGGGCAATCCATCTGTATTGTAGGTCTTATTGTTTTTTATGGCGATGTGTGCCACCATAATTGACAAGACACCAGTTTCAATTAAAGGAGGGTAGTTTTCCAATTCCTTTAGTTCGCCATCTATTACTTGGAGACTTTTATGAGTATCTCCGGATATCAAGCCATGACCAGGAAAGTGTTTTGCCGTAGCGACGATATTGTGCTCTTGGGTTGTTTTAATGAACCCTTCTGAATATGGAATAATATTTTCTGGGTTCGTTCCGAATCCACGATATCCAACAGTTTTGTTTTTGGCAACATCTGCAACCGGTGCGAAGTTATAATTGACCCCCACTTGATTTAAATCTTCCGAAATGATCGTTGCTGTTTCTACCAATTGGTCCTGAGAGGAAATGTGATTGGCTTTTGGTACCGTACGTGAACCGATCATTTTACGGTTCACCAAACTAGGCTCGGCATCGGCAGAGTATAGAAAAGGGAGGGCGTTTAGATTCGAGTTCATTTCATTATAGCTAGATGTCCAGTTCTTGAATTGACCAAAAGTCCCATTCAATAGAAGTACACCTCCAATCTTTTTTTGAGCTACAAGCGCCTTGATGGTGTCTTCAGGAGAGCCAAGACGTCCAACAGCAGGCATTATAAGTTGAGAGACGCGGTCATGTGCACTGAGATTTTCGAAAACACTGTCAACTGCTTTGTTAAGGTTTTCATTTTCTGAGAGATAGTCGTCTAGAGAAAACTCTTGAGAAATTGCTACAGAGCTAATACAAACGAAAAAAAGGATTGAAAGATATTGCATGGTGTTAAAAATAGGTTGAAAAACCGAAGGGAAAATTGTAACTTATGGAAAGTATCCATGGTTAATTGTCGAAAAAATGAAGAATGAAAGAAATTGCGTTGCGAAAGCCAATGAAAGATTGGTCAATTGATGAACAACCAAGAGAGAAATTACAAATCCACGGAAGGAAATCTTTAACAAATTCAGAATTGCTTGCTATTGTGATTCGCTCAGGAACACCGAAGTTAAGTGCATTGGATATTGCCAGAACAATATTAGACAGTGTAGACAATGACTTGCATCGATTGGCCCGAAAAACAATAGCAGAGTTAACGAAGTTCCCAGGTGTTGGCAAGGCGAAAGCTACAGAGATTTTGGCAGTAATGGAGCTGGTTCGAAGACGTCAACAATGCAAAATTCCCAATAAAGCCCTTGTTAAATGCTCTGGAGATGCCTTTGAACACATATCGCCCGTATTCCTGGATTTGGATCACGAAGAATTTTACGCGATGTATCTGAGCCGTGGCAATCGCGTCATTAAAGTCAAACAAATATCTCAAGGCGGAATTTCTGGCACGGTAGCAGACGGGAAGGTAATCTTCAATTATGGCCTGGAAACGAAAGCTTCAGGAATTATTCTGGCGCATAATCACCCAAGTGGGAATCCCGCGCCAAGTGTTGCAGACATTCAATTAACCACCTCTTTGAAAAAGTTTGGGGAGTATATTGATGTGCAAATACTAGATCACATTATCGTTGCCGGAAATAATTACTTTAGTTTTGCCGACGAAGGCAGATTGTAAAAAAGTTGGAGAATAATCGTTTAATAATAAAAGTTGATCGTGTAACGGAGCGTATTCGTTACGTCTGTGATTTTGTTTTTAAACAACGCGATATTGAGTATTCCTTAGTATTTGATGAAAGCCCCTCAGACTTCAATTACACTTTAGACGGCGGAGCATCAGAACTTTTGTATAATGAGAAGTTGATCAGGAGGCCTGAATTCAATGAAGAGCTTGGTGTTTATATTATTGACGAGAAGGAAGATTATCTCGCAGCTATCTTTTACGTTTTGACACGTATGGAAGAATACACGGCTACGATGAAGGACCATCACGATCGATTCACCGCGAATCAAAGCGAGTTACTTGCACATGGAATTCTAGAGACTGCTGTATGCGACCGTTGGGCTGAACGGATTCTGAATAAACTTGGAATCAAGGCGGAGAATGAAAAGTATGGATTTGAGCCTACATTCGATATTGACAACACCTACGCATATCGTTACAAGCGCGGAATTCGTCGGAATTTATCGATAATGCGTGATCGTGTTAAGAACAACAAAGAACGCTTGCGTGAAAGAAAAGAAGTGGAGCGAGGAGCTAAAGACCCATATGATAAATATGATCAGATTTCTTCCATTGCTCAACAATTCGACACCCGGATCTTTTGGCTGGTTGAAAGTCATGGAAAATACGATCGCAATCTGGACATTAGTCTTCCTGAACATCAGGCGCTCATTCAGAACCTTTCGAAGGACGCGTCAATCGGAATTCATCCATCGTATAAGTCTTTTTGTTCTCCAACATTGGTGAATCAAGAAAAGCAAACTCTGGAGAATATTTTGGGATCAGAAATTCGTGCTAGTCGCCAACACTTCTTACGATTTACCTTACCGGAATCGTACAAAACGCTGTTACAAGCGGGAATTCGAAATGATTATTCCATGGGGTTTGCAGATGGTATTGGTTTTAGAGCTGGAACAGCACGTTCTTTTCACTGGTATGATTTACTGGAGGAAAGAATCACTGATTTGATCATTCATCCTTTTGTTTATATGGACGGATCTTTGAATGAATATTTGAAGTTGACTCCGGAAGAATCAAAGGAGCGAATCAAGACTCTTTACGGGGAAGTAGAATCCTATGGTGGGACTTTCCGATTCATTTGGCACAATGAAACAATAGGAGAGTATAATCATTGGAAAGGTTGGAAAAGCGTACTAGATTACACGCTATCTTTGTACCATGAATAAAACCATTACTATTTCGGGAGTGATTTTAATCACGTTGAGTATCGTACTGGGAGCAATGGCTGCCCATGCACTTAAAGAAGTTTTGGAAGCGAAAGAACTAGCGTCTTTTGAAACGGGAGTCCGATATGCTATGTATCACGGATTGGCATTTTTAGTTCTTGGCATTACCGCTGATCGATTGCCCAAACTTACTTGGTCGTACCGATTGATTCTGAGTGGAGTAATTCTTTTCAGCGGATCGATTTTCCTATTGTCGCTACAATCGCTACTTGGAGTTTCCTTGAAATTCCTGGGACCAGTAACGCCGTTGGGAGGAATACTCATGATCTCGGGTTGGGCATTCCTTCTGATATCTTTGCTAAAAAAGAGGTAACGGACTACTCTGAAACTACTACACGCTCCGTTTTCGTCTCGTCACCCACAGCAACTGTTAGTAAATAAAGGCCACTGCGAATATTGTTCAATTGGTATTCCAATTGTCCGTTCGTTGAATTAAAAGTGATAGCATCTACTTGAATTCCTTGTGAATTGGTTAAAGTCAAAGTTCCAGTCCCTTCTGATACATTCCTTAAGTGTAGTTTTCCGTAGGATTTCAACGGATTAGGGTATGCAGTCCAAGAACCATTATTTTCTTCTCTTGAAACAATTACCGGACCGAACACATTTTTTCTTCCGTCATTGTCATATTGAGTCAAGATATAGTAAGTCGTTCCATAAGAAGCATCATCATATCCTGAATAGTATTGCGTCTCTGTTGTCGTTCCTGCACCTTCCTGAGTTAAAATGTCTTCCCAGTGCTGTCCATCTGCTGATTTAAAAACCGTAAAGTGGCTATTGTTCAATTCCGAAATCGTAACCCAATTTAATTCAACTTCGTTGTACACGTTAATCTCAGCAGTAAATGATTCCAATTCAATTGGAAGAACAATAGCATTACAAACTCCGTTTGCCGTCGCACAATCTTCAGCCGTTGTCATCCCAACACCGGCACCATTGGTACACCATGAAATTGTTGGTGCAATAGCTCCTGAATTAACGATGTTACCTCCTGAACTCAAAGCCCCCGAACCAATAATACTTCCCGTCGCCTGATTTTGAATATTTCCATTGGTCTCTATACATGATCCCGGATCTAGGTTGATGGTACCACGGTTTCTAAGATTTCCAGTGTTTACATTCCATTTAGATCCATTCAAAATGTTTAAGGTTGCTCCAACAGCAACATTTACACTCCCTGACGAGAATACTGCCTGATCTACCGTAAGTACGCCACCGTTAATTGCTACGGGGCTTGCTGCAAGTACAGCACCTCCTAAATGAACAGTAGTATTCGTTGTTCCTGATTGTGTGTATCCTGACAAACTGACCGGACCATAAATATCAATTGTGCTGTTTGTCGCTGTAAGATCGAAGGCTCCAGTCATTGAACCGGAAGCCATAACTGTCATGGTAGTTCCAATGAATGACAAATTTGGTGAAACGGTAACGGTATGCGCCACATTGATAGTAACTGCTCCTGGGCTTGCTCCCGGTGTACATCCGCAAGGTGTGGCCCCACCGTTGGTAGACCAAACAGTAGTGGTGTTAGTCCAAGCTCCCGGAGTCATTGTCGTAAAGGTTTGTGCGGATGCATTCAGCGAAAAAACAGAATAAGTAAGACCGTAGTCAGAGGTGCGTAGTAATTCATAGTGTTGCTGTTAGTGAGTTGTTGTTACTTATAAAACGTAACCCGTACTAGATAGTTGGTAGGCGCGCATAATAAATGTTCTAAAAACAACACATTGTTAAGCCTGTCATTAGCTATGCATGCTTAGTAAATACTGGGGTTTTTACCTCGAGAATATTTCTTTCAATTTTATTGAAATAAAAATTCATTTTGATGGATTTAGAATCAGAAATCACTCAGATTTGAACCAAATTGAATTGATTTTGTCATTATCCAATTTGTAAATCGTTATTGGCTATTTTTGTGGTAATGTCGATTGACTCACAAAATTTCTCAGTAACCTTTCTAGGCACGGGTACCTCCCAAGGAGTGCCAGTAATTGCTTGCAACTGCGACGTTTGTTTATCGGAAGATTCGAAGGACAAGCGATTGCGCTGCTCCGTATTGATTGAGTACAACGGTAAGAATTACGTGATTGATAGCGGTCCTGATTTCCGTCAGCAAATGCTTCGTGCCAATGTACAGTCGTTGGAGGCACTCGTTTTTACGCATGAGCATAAAGATCATCTTGCTGGGATGGACGATGTTAGAGCGTTCAACTTTAAGCAGAAAAAGGATATGGAAATCTATTGTTCTGAAGCGGTTGAAAAGGCCTTGCGTCGTGAGTTTTACTATGTGTTTGAAGCAAACAAATACCCAGGCGTACCTGCAGTAAACTTGAACAGGATTAATATGAATCCTTTCCAAATCAATGACATGAAAGTGACGCCTATCGAGGTAATGCATTATACAATGCCTGTACACGCCTTTCGCATTGGTGGATTTACTTATATCACAGATGCCAAGACAGTGTCGGAGGAGGAAAGAGCGAAGATTCGCGGCACTAAAATTTTGGTCGTTAATGCTCTACGTCGAGAGGAACATATTTCTCATTTTAATCTAGAACAAGCATTAGCGTTTATCAAAGATATTAACCCTGAGAGAGCCTATTTAACGCACATTTCGCATCTATTCGGAAAGCAAGAAGAAATTGAAAAAGAACTACCCGAAAACGTATTTGTTGCATCCGATGGACTTCGTATTGAATTGAATCATTGAGAACATTATTCTGCTAAATTTGCAGTCATAAATAAAGAAACATGGGTAACAACTTATTGAAAGGAAAACGAGGGATCATTTTTGGAGCTCTAAATGAGCAATCCATCGCCTGGAAAGTAGCAGAACGTGCTCACGAAGAAGGAGCTACGTTTGTATTGACCAATGCACCGATTGCAATGCGTATGGGGGAGATCAACAATCTTGCAGAGAAGACTGGGAGTAAAGTTATTCCTGCAGATGCGACAAGTGTTGAAGATCTTGAAAAGTTGATTTCAGAATCTATGGAGATTTTGGGTGGAAAGATTGATTTTATCTTACACTCCATCGGTATGTCTGTAAACGTTCGTAAAGGACGTCATTACACAGATGAGAACTACGATTTCACTATGAAAGGATTGGATGTTTCAGCATTATCGTTTCACAAAGTAATGCAGACGTCTAAGAAATTGGATGCGATGAATGAATGGGGGTCGATTGTAGCATTGACATATATAGCAGCACAGCGAGTATTCCCTGATTACAATGATATGGCAGATAACAAATCATATTTGGAATCTATCGCGCGTAGTTTCGGATATCACTATGGTGTTTCTGATAAGGTACGTGTGAACACGATCTCACAATCGCCTACTATGACAACTGCCGGAAGTGGAGTGAAAGGTTTCAACGAATTCATCAATTTCTCTGAGAGTATGTCTCCTCTTGGAAATGCGGATGCAGGAGCTTGTGCAGATTACTGTATCGCAATGTTCTCTGATTTGACTCGTTACGTAACCATGCAGAACTTGTTCCACGATGGCGGATTCTCTAACACAGGCGTAACGCAAGAAGTGATTGAAAAATTCTCAAGTTAATTGAGTATACAACTTATAGAGAATGCGACTTTCGGGTCGCATTTTTTTTGACCTCTATTTAAATGAATCTGAACAGAGTAGGGGTAAAGTTCGATTTTAATTGTCATATTAGAAATCCTAATAACATTCACCATGAGAAATCTACTCGTCATTGCACTGATGTGTTTCGGTCTGAACACCCAGGCTCAGGAATTGCCTATCAAGAATAATCGCGGAGGAATACTGTCCTTAGGAATGCGTTCTACGCTAAGCGCATTCAACGGTCACCACGATGAATCCAATGGTTTTGGCGTCGGTGGACAATTCCGTGTTCAATTGGCAGATCGCGTAAATTCCGATTGGTTCTTTGACTATATCCAGAGCGATATTGGCGATTTTGCAACCCGTACGGACTATCATGTTGGTTGGAGCGTTCTCTATTATCCGATGAAAAATACAACTCCGAAGGTGCAGCCGTACATTTTGGCCGGTCATTGTTTTGATCGAACTTTTATGATGGAAAACGGAAATAGACAAAATAACATTACCCGTTGGAGTTCTGCGGCACAAGCAGGATTGGGCGTGCATTTTAATGTAACACCGCGATTTGATATTTCATTTGTGAGTCAGTATATGCTTCACTTGGGGAAAGAGGTTGGTGCTCATGAACACTACGGACATGTTGATTTTCATGAGGAGCAAAGCAGTAGCATGGAGGGGCATTTGCTCTTCCACGTTGGGTTGAACTATAAAATTGCAGATCTATGGTAAGGGTTGTTTTATTTATAATGTTAGCATTGTCGTTTCATTCATTCGGACAAGATCGGCAGGGCTATGCTATCATGATTTTGCCATCGTATCGAACGGCTGGACTTGTAAGTGCATCCGCAACCTATGCTCCAGGAATTATGCTGCAACGTGATCAGACAAATTTTCATTTGAACGCGTTTGCCGAATACCATATTAATCGCAAAGTAAGTTTGAAAAGTGATTCGTATTGGTTTTTGAATTCTCCTAACGAGAAAACAAGTGACTTGCAAATGCTTCGATCGCATTTTGGTATGTTTTATCACTTTAACAAGAACTATAGTTCCAATTGGGATCTAAAACTAGGAGTGATGCCGGGTATGACGTATTCGAGACAAACAGAAATATTGCCAACGGATGCTATTCTGCGTATGAAGTCATTTGCGCCTTCCGTTAGTGTTGCAGTTGGATTCGATTACTATGTTTGGAAGTACTTTCATTTCTTCTCGCAGGTATCCTATACAAATTCTACTGCAAGAGGATTGTACAAAGGTTCCCAGCAAATGGATGAGTTGATCTTCTCGGCCGGATTGGGTTTTCAGATTCCTACGAGAAGTCAAAAATGATCGATGATAGATTCTGTTCCAACTACAACTCCATTTACGATGAAATTGTTTCCATTCTCGAGCGTTGAAATGGTGTAGGTCATCATTCCTTCACTTCCCTTTTCGATGGATTCTACAGAAATTGCTGTTTCATCCTGATGTATTAATTCTGTTCCTTCCTTCAGTAATTTCACATCGGTATATCCGTAACGTTCCATGGTTTTAGCTGGTTCTAATGAACACCAACCGTCTTTGGTTAGGAAAGGGTGATCCTCTGTTACTGTAATTGTGGATTCTCCGATATTGACATTATATAAACTAGAGTGATACACTCTAAGTACGCGCTCAACTTCGGTTTGATGGTAGGTATTTGAGGAGGAGTCAAACGTTAGTATCAGATCTCCTCTTTGCAATTCTTCAATTCGCTTTGTTTCATGTAGTGAAATGGAAACTTGAGATTCCCCTGAGAAACAAGCGGCACAACCACCGGGTGGAGGAGGACTAACTTTCTCATCAGTTTGAACCAATTTTCCTTTGTTCAGCATGAAGAATTTTGAATGTTCAGGGCAATTGGAGTAGTTCATCATTACTTCACCGTCTCCATCAATTTCAAGCCTGCCTGCGTCATAATCTGTACTGCTCAGCTCTGTTATTTGCACACCATCGTCAAATGCAATAACAATGTTCTGTGTTCCGGGATCTTCCCAATCATCATAACGCTGACTGATTAGAATTTCTTGTTTGAAATCTTCCACGTCAATGTCGATAATACGTGCCTCAATTTTCGTCCAATCTTCCGGAGCACCTTGGTTTTCTTTGTTCTGCCCCCAGAAGTGATCAAATTCCTTGGAGAAATCATTCACAATAACAGCGTAGGTTCCTTTGTTTTTGTTGTAGAGGACAAAACAGTCTTCGTAACTACCGTTTCCAGTAATGTCTGCGCGTTCTTGAAGTACAATGTCCGTTTTTTCTTCCCAGCGCTGAATAAGGTTCACGATGTCAACATCCTGCTGTTTCATATTACTTTCTCTGAATCCAGGATTTGCGTTATACCAATCTTGTTTGGCGAAATGGTCTTTCAAATCTTTGGATTTAAACACACGACCGTACTTTGCAAAAACGGTATTCCGTGCCAGCCTTAAATCTTCCTTAGACATCTTTGAAAACTCGGTTATGTTGATGATGGGCGCTTTTGTTTTCTGTCCAAGTTTGCTTGCAGTTTCTTTTGATTTCACTCCATCATTTTGTTCTTCTTTTTCAGTAGAGTCCGATGAACAGGAAGCAATTATTACGAATAAAAGAGTGCTAAGGATGAGGTACGTAGTTTTCATGTTTTAAATGTACAAAAGAGAATTTAACGGAAACGCGTTTGAAGTCAAAAGTATGGAGAGCTATACATTTCTAATTTTAAACAATAAATTATGTATGACGGTAATCAAGCTTGTGGTGTAGTAATTTTTCACAGTTTAAGCTTGCCGAATAGCGAAAATGTTGAGATGTAAATTGCTGTCTTTGAGGGTATGGAAATGTAAATACTGAAGTAAAGATTGTAGTTTTGAGTAAAAATATTTCCTATGTTGAAATGGATCTTATTCTTAGTAATTACTCAATTTTTAATATCAAGCGCATCGGCAAAGCAAGATTTAGTCGTTTACGTTAAGGACCACCTTGGTCAACCAGTGCAAAGCATAACTATTAAAATAAAGGGTAAAGGGACTCAGGAAACAAACGATGAAGGAGTAGCCGTTTTCCCTAAATCTGCGAAAATTGGAGATAAGTATAAAGTTTCGGTAGATGGGACACCCATTTTTAAGGAATTTTCGGAAAAAATGATATTTCGATCGAAAAAAGGAAAACTAACCATTACGCTTGGGTGGACAAATGAAAAATGGAGAAAAGTCACGAATCATTTGAGGACGAAAAAAATGAATCAGATAGACCCTTTAATTGTATCAACTGATTTCACTGTTTATGATTCTTGTGATGATTCCTTAGGAAATCACTTCGAGACTGAAGCCGAATTCCCGGGTGGTAGCAGTTTGTTCCAAGGTTTTATTCTTGACCATTTGATTTATCCCCAGAATTCTATTGATATGGATGAACAGGGTAAAGTGTATGTTTCGTTTGTGGTTGAAGCAGATGGATCGATTAGTACTATTAAAATAAAACGAGGTGTTTCAAGGGATCTCGATAGAGAAGCCAAGCGATTAATTCGAAGCCTTCCGAAATGGATTCCGGGTACCTGTAATGGAGAGAAGATAAGTACACGATGTTTATTGCCTCTTGTATTCACGTTGAATTAGCTTTTACTAGTGTGAAGAAAAGACACGGTAAGCGCTTTCAGTAATCTCCAGAACGCAAAAAAGTCCAGAATTCCCGACTGATTTTTAAACCAATTTGAGATTTACTTCCTCGTATACTCTGAAGTGAATGGGATGGAGGTTTTACAAGAAAAGCAGCGACTCTACGAGTCTCACTTTCTTATGGAATAGTCGTCTTGAAGTAAACTTCAGACGTTATTCCATAAAAAAAGCCGTTCCTAAGGAACAGCTTTTCTTGTAGCGAGAGGGAGATTTGAACTCCCGACCTCCGGGTTATGAATCCGGCGCTCTAACCAACTGAGCTACCTCGCCATTTACACCTGACATTTTGGTCAAATGCGGGTGCAAATATAATAGGAAATTTAGTTTGTACAAGAATTCTGAAGCCGAAAATAGCTTCTTCAAATCTTACTTTAACGCTTCCAATTGTGTTTGTACAAAAGACACCAACGAAGTGATGTTCGCCTCCGTAAAATTAAACTCTACCCCCGCCGCTGCGTAAATCTCTGGAATTGAACGTGTATACCCAAGTTTCAATGCATTCTTGTACGATTGAATGGCTTTCGGTTTGTCCTCCAAACTGTTTTTCCAAACACCCAAAGCGCCCAATTGCGCAATGCCATATTCGATGTAGTAGAAAGGAACTTCAAAGATGTGTAATTGTCGTTGCCATGAAGTACGTTGTAAATCTTCGTAGCCTGTCCAATCTGTTATGCCAGTTCCATACTGCGTAGAAAGTTCCACCCAATATTTATGGCGCTGCTCAGCTGTATGATCGTGGTTCTCGTATAACCAATGCTGGAATTCATCAACTTGAGCAATCCATGGGAGCAGGCGAAGAATCGTCTCCAATTGTTCCTTTTTTGCTCGTTTCAAATCGTCTTCATTCGCATAGAATTCATGCCATTGGTCCATGGTTAACAATTCCATCGCCATGGATGCCAATTCTGCTACCTCTGAAGGTAAGCTTTTGAACCCGGTAATTTCCAATTCACGGCTTAAGAATGAATGGACAGCGTGACCTCCTTCGTGTACCATCGTTACCAAA
>JADFAL010000023.1 GCA_015665275.1 Flavobacteriales bacterium
GCTTTAATATAGATGTCGCACGTATAGCCATCCACCTGACGGATCATTTCTTTTTTATGATCAATAACATTCTGAACAATCATCCACCCAATATTCTTTTTCTTGGTAGAGACCTCAACGTTATTCAATTCCTTGACTGCTTGTTGCAGATACACATTTTTAACGGTTGGCTGATCGATATTATCTACGGTCACTTGAACCTCCAAATCGTTGTACCCAATAGCAGTAAAGACTAACGTATGAACTCCCAATCCACATCCTAAAAAGTACTTCCCTTCGAAATCGGTAATTGCTCCTGAGTTTACTGACGATCCTTCGGAATTCCCAAGGTCTTTAAGATAGACTTTTGCGAAAGGGACGGGGTTGTTCTCTTCGTCATATACAAAACCAGAGATGCTCTGACTGAATACAGGCAGGGAGCACATGAAAAGAAGCGCTACGATGATGCCGGTCCGAAGAGTAGAAGTTGTTGGTTTCAATTTTGTCTTTATAGTAGTAAGAATGATCTAAAGGCCAAAAGTTACAAAAGGAACGAAGAAAATGTTGAAATAGTTTCGTGTTGTTGGGAATTGTTGAGGAAAATTAACAGCTAGGACACTAGAAGATAGGGATTTGAAATGGAGAATCCTAGTGTTTTCTAGTTTGCTTAATAACCAAATGGTTATGTAGTTATATGGTTTAGCAGCAGCCCACCAAGTTGCAAATTCAGCTCCCAATCCAGCTGTACTCAAAGCAATCGCTGACGGAACAATTTATTCAGGTTGTCCTCCAAATCCTCTTTGTACAAGTAATACATATAACCTCCGTATACGATTACCTTCTCCAAATGCGGATGCTCATCAATGCGAGTTCGATTGATAATTCTGAAATGTTTTGATGAAAGTGAACAGTAGGTATGAACCCCTCTTTTCACTTCCGCCGTAAAGAATCGCTGTTGCAGTTTGTCCATTAAGATGCGCTCTTCCCATTGTTTGTTCAAATGATAATTGATGGGGATTGCGGCAATGAACCTACCCGTATCAGAAAGCTGAACAACCCTGTGATTGACATGATCGAAAATATGAGTAGTGTCTTTCCTTACGTGCAGTGGATTGTAGATGGGGCGAACTACATGTTTAAAAAAGAATTGTGTATTGTTAAAAGCGTCTCTGGACTTTTGCAAAAGTGCAGAATCGATTTCTTCGCCTCTAAGATTTTCAAAATAAGCCGCACCTTGAATTTCCCGTGCTTGTTCTACAGTGCTTCTAAGGGCAACCGAGTCTTCCACAGTGTAGATGCGTTTTCATGTTTGTTCCTTCTCCAGATTTTGATAGTAGGCAACGGTTTGGTTGTAGTTCTTATACTTTTCGTAAATCATACCCGCACTGTTAGAACCAACACAATTTTTGAGATACACATTATAGAAACGGATTGGGCTGGATTGCCAAATCACAAGGCTATCATCTATTAATTCCAATTGGTGTATGCTGTCTCTTGCCAATACGTGGAGGTAACCTAGGCAATCGCTGAATAGTTTCGTTGCCTTAAAATCTAGTTCCAATTCTGATTTGGGATTCATACGTTCATCAAGACTGTAGATGATGTATTTTGAAAAGCGTTTCATTAGAAGAAAACGTCCACGTTGACCTACATGAAAATCGGTGATAAAGTAACGACCATCACTGTAAGCAATCTCCTTATCGAAACTGATTCTAACCTCATCCAATTCAATTACCTTGACACTATCTTCTTGACAAAGAGCTATGGATGAAATATGTATAAATATTAATAGTGCGATATACTTCATCTCCTATGAAGATACTGAAAGATGAAACTATGATCACCCTTCTAGCGCGAAATAATACTTATCTAATACTTGAATAAAATTTATGAAACGCCAAATTCAGCTCCTAGCCATGAAGCTTTTAAGTCTTCAATAGTGTCCACATCATTCAGCTCTTTTAAAAGTGCCGAACTATGACCTAACTCTTCTAACTCGGCTCTAGTTATATCTAATAGAGCATCTGTGCTCCAGGGCTTATTTTCGAAAATTTGAGGGATCATTTTGCGCATGCCGATAAGATAATATCCGCCATCTTCTGAAGGTCCAAAAACCGTATCCGATTCAATCAAGGTTGCCAGTCCTTCTTCCATGACTTCTGCACTTAGATCGGGCAGGTCAGCGCCTACACCAATGATTTTCTCATATCCTTTTGCGAATCCTTGTTCGAAGGCGTGTTTCATTCGGTCTCCCAAATCGTCACCTTGTTGCATAAACTTCTCTTGATTGGGCCATTTCCCCTTGATAACTACGTCAGAGAAATACACGTGAACATCAGCGTTTTGTACCCGAAGCGATTCACGCTCTGTTATCTCTACCAATTTTCTGTAAACATTAAAGGCAAAGGAATCACCCTGAGTTTTGGCAAGACGCGTCTTTACTTTGCCCAGAACAATATTTTTGGCGAAGACAATGAGAAGTTGTTTCTGCATGCTAGTACACTACAGTTCCACGATAGACCCACTTTCCCCAATCTTCTGAGTATCCATGAATCGTTGTTGTTTTTTCGCCCGAATTGTCTCGCATTGGATACGAATTGTTGGCCCAATGAAACATTCCACCGTACAGGTTTTTGACGTTCGTAAACCCGTCCTCGATTAGCTTTTGACCAATGGTTTGGCTTCTTGCTCCGATGCTACAGTACACAATGATTTCAGCATCTTTGGGCAATTTTGAAACGCTGGAAAGACTGAAATCGTCATAACCTACTTGAAGCGCTGTTTTGATATGACTCACATTGAACTCTTCTTTTTCCCGTGTATCAAGAAAATAAACATTCGATTGACCGATTTTCGCTTTCGCATCAGATATGGAAATTGTTGAAAAATCAGCAGAATAGTATTTTTTCAACATCGCACGGTACTCCTTCGATTGACCATAAGCGGTAAATGTCAGAAGGGTGACGAAAAAAAATAAATAGCGCATTGTTTTCATTTTTGGCTTAGACGAATGTACGGCAATAATCTTACGGTTCACAAATTAAAGTGTCAAGATAAGGCGAGAAACCAGCCCAAATCCCGAGTGCTCCATTTGATAAATTGGTGGGAATATTCGTGGGCGTAGCAAACGGATTCCCGGCGGTCTGAAGTTGCACGTACTTCTTCTCGTAATATTCATACACCACACGGTCCAACTTTGAAAGTTTGATGACAACTGAATCTCCTTGAGCGAAAAGAAACCTTGTTGAGTCAGGGACACCCG
This sequence comes from Flavobacteriales bacterium, assembly GCA_015665275.1. Taxonomy (GTDB): domain Bacteria; phylum Bacteroidota; class Bacteroidia; order Flavobacteriales_D; family Crocinitomicaceae; genus UBA4466. Next base: position 3,242 of record JADFAL010000023.1, read on the forward strand.
AGCCTACGGCATGCGGATTCTCATAGGCGAATTCGAACTCTAATCCATCGAAGAATTCATCATCAAATACCGGGTTAAACGTGGGGGTGAATCCCGTTTCTGTAGTGTCTCCGGCAGCATTACCAATAATATTCGCTTCCCAGAAGTACGCATCGTATTGTCCGGCGGGATCAGCCAATGTTGCCCATGAGAAACCATGATTGGTCAAGTCGCCTTCCGGTTTCCAGAATGTATTTACAAGCGGAGTAGGTTGTAATAATGTGGTTTCACCCGTATACGTTTGCCCGTCGTGTTTAACTGTCAGACTATATGTTTTTCCCACTTGTCCCCAGATTAACGGATCGAGGCCAACGTATGCACAAATATTGTAGTTCTGTAAATTTGCTGCAGGAATCCCAAGTATCTGAGCGGCTAGTTCTTCTGTTCCCGGAGGAAGGTTCCCAGAACAAACTTCCGTCAAAACAATGGAGTTGGTGCCATCGGAAACCGTTACTGTAGCTCCTGAAATAAATCCATTTAAAAATGCATTCACATCTGTAGGTGCATAGACTTCCTTCGAAGTTGAAAGCAGCACGAATGGTGGTTGACCCGTTTCAATGCGGCCGTCAATTACAATTTGTTCTTGATATCCTGGGATTTCGATTTCCACTTCTTTGGTGCAAGAAGCAAAAAGCAGACCAGCAATTATTAGTATGGTAAGTATTCGCATCATAATTCAAAGTTCCATGTTACACTAGGTATTATCGGGAAGAGCGTCACTTGCTTTACACTGATATCAAACGTTCCCTCGAAGAAGTCACCGTCATTATCAATGTACATGAAGTATGGATTCGCTCGGTTGTATACATTGTACACAGAAAACGCCCAGTTGTATTTAAATTTCTTTTTGGTTTTGATCGATTCTCCAGTCACAGGATCCACGGTTTCTTTATACGACTTAGAATACCAGATTGCTGATAAGTCAAGCCGATGATATGGCGCCATTCGAGTAGAATTTCTTACTCCATAGGCAAACAACAAATCTTGATTCTGAATGAACCATGAAGAAGGCAAGGTCAAAGTATTTCCTGTTGCATAAATGAAGGCGGAACTGAATACCCATCGCTCGCTTAGTTTATAACTAAGAACTACAGATAAGTCGTGACGTCTGTCGTATTTCGCTGGGAAGGGATCTCCATTATTTAAGTCTTCGAAAATACGTTCTGTCTTACTCCATGTGTATCCGATCCATCCAGTTAATTTCCCAGTGCGTTTCTTCAAAAAGAACTCGGCACCATAACTTCTACCATCTCCAAAAACAAGTAGATTATCGGTGTTGTCGTTCACGTTGTCTCCCGGTAATGCTCCGTCTTGATATTCAATCAAGTTGCTCAATCCTTTGTAATGCAATTCCACGGAACTCTCGAACATATTCTCCTTGAAATTTCGGAAATACCCAAGTGAAGCCTGATACCCTTGAACTGGTTTTGCTTTGGAGGTGGACGGATACCAAATGTCAGTCGGCAATGAAACGGCACTTAAGGAAGTCAAATGCACATATTGATAATTGTACGAGTATCCTGCTTTGATGGAACTTTTGTCTGGCAACAACCATCTTACGGAAATACGCGGTTCCAATCCATGGTAGAATTGAATGATGTCACCTTTTGAATATTCAACCGTAGAATCCTGTGTACTAATGCCGTCGCCTTTAATGTAACGCGTAAACGGCCCCACGTGCTGGAACATGCTGTAGCGCAACCCCGCATTGATCTTAATATTTTCCGTCAAATCGAATTCATCGAGAAAGTAGAGTGCGGATTCATGACTGCGCAGTTTCTGAGCCAATCCGGTATCGAAAACTACATCATCTGATTCTGCGGAAACGCCAATAGGAGTGAAGGTGTGAAACACGTAATTTGCTCCCCATTTTAACTTATTGCGTGTATTCGCGTAATACGTAAAATCTGCTTTTCCTCCCCAATCGCGGATTCCAGAGCGCAATTGAAAACGAAATTGATCTTGTTCGGATTCGAAACGGAATTCATAATCTGTGAAAGTCACGCTGACATTCATGAAAAGTTTGCTGTTGAACAAGTGATTCCATCGCAAGGAACCAATTCCGTTCCCCCAGGGCATCCGCACATTGAAACCGTCTTCTTCATTGGCGAATTCGAATTCATCTTTTCCATAATATGCGGATAGGTACAAGCGATCTTTATCTCCTAACTTGTAGTTCATCTTCATATTGAAATCGTAGAAGAAATAGCTCGATCCGGCAAAGGGGGAATCGTTCGGAATGGCATTTTTCATGATTACATCAATATAGGTTCGCCTACCGGATACGATAAAAGAGCCCTTGTCCTTTTTTAGTGGACCTTCAGCTGTCAATCGAGATGAAATGACGCCAATTCCTCCTGTTAATCCGAAGCGTTTGTTATTTCCTTCGTTCATGTTGACTTCAAGAACAGACGACATGCGGCCACCAAAATTGGCGGGCATTCCTCCTTTTGTCAGACTTACACTTTTGACGGCATCTGAGTTGAACACCGAGAAAAATCCAAATAAATGCGACGCGTTGTACACTACGGCTTCATCCAATAAAACCAAGTTCTGATCCGGGCCACCGCCTCGAACATAAAACCCTTGTCCGCCTTCCGCCGCTGAAGAAACTCCCGGAAGTAATTGAATCGTTTTAACCAAATCGACTTCACCCATAAAGGCAGGCAAAGTCTTGATTTCATCCATGTTCAATTCGTGTTGTCCCATTTGGGTACTTTCGATGTTTTCCTTTGCTTTTCCATTTATCACAACCGGTCCGATGTCCTGGACATTGGCTCCCATTTCCACGTCTAGGCGCACATCTTCTGTTGAAAGATCTACTTCCCGTTTCTCCGTGTCAATTCCAGCCATTCTGAATTCAACGGTATACGTTCCAGCACGGACAGTTAATGAATAAAATCCGTAGGTATTGGTAAGCGCTCCCTTTTGAATTTCTGGGATGTATACCTTCGCTCCGATCATGGTTTCACCATTCGATGCATCGGTTACAACGCCACTTAAAGTGCGCGTCTCTTGCGACCAAGAACTGGAGCTCAAGAAAAGTAGCAGAAACGCCGCGAAAAATCGCATGTTTTATCTGTTTGAGTTAATCGAAACAAATTTACAACGAATTGCCTCCTTAAACCAAAGGAAAGCATAATAAAACCTGCAAGAAATGTTATTTTCGCAGTTCAATTTTTTGATTCAGAATACATGAAAGTTTCATATAACTGGCTTCGCGAATACGTTCAAACAGATTTGAATCCGGAGGAGATGTCTAAGATCTTAACGGATACAGGGTTGGAAGTAGAAGGATTGGAGAAGATCGAATCGGTGCAAGGCGGACTGAAAGGAGTTGTGATTGGCGAGGTTTTAACCTGCGAACCACACCCTGATGCAGATCGCTTGAAGGTGACAACAGTTTCTGTAGGTGGCGATCCGCTAGCCATTGTTTGTGGAGCGCCGAATGTTGCCGTAGGATTGAAGGTTGTGGTTGCAACGATTGGAACGACATTGTATCCTCAGCCGGATAAGGCATTCAAAATCAAAGAATCAAAGATTCGAGGTCAATTGTCGCAAGGAATGTTGTGCGCAGAAGACGAATTAGGATTGGGCGAAGCGCATGATGGAATTATGGTGTTACCGGAATCTGTTGCGATTGGAACTCCTGCTGCTACTTACTTCGAATTGGAAGACGATTATCAAATAGAGATTGGTTTAACACCAAACCGATCGGATGCATTAGGCCATATTGGCGTTGCACGGGATTTGGTCGCATATTTGAACGTTCATGAAAATGCGAACGTTTCAATTAATTGGCCGAGTGTTGATGATTTCAACGTAGCATCGAACGATTTGCCTATTGCAATTTCAGTTGAGAATGAAGCGGCTTGCCCGAGATATATGGGAACTTCTATCAAAGGAGCGAAAGTAGAGGCTTCTCCGTCGTGGTTGCAAAATCGATTGAGAGCCATTGGGTTGGCACCGATTAATAATGTAGTGGATGTTACGAATTACGTAATGCACGAATTGGGAACGCCATTGCATGCTTTTGATGCGGCAAAATTGAATGGTAAAGTAGTGGTGAAAACTGCGAAATCAGGCGATAAGTTTACCACCTTGGATGAGGTAGAGCGCGAATTGGATGCGAGCAACTTAATGATCACCAATGGAACGGATCATTTATGTATCGCCGGAGTTTTCGGAGGGATTTCCTCTGGAATTTCGAATGATACGGTGGACATTTTCTTAGAATCTGCATACTTCGAACCTGTATCTGTAAGAAAGACGGCGAAAATGCATGCATTGAATACAGATGCCTCTTTCCGTTTCGAGCGCGGAGTTGATCCAAATTTGACAGACATAGCTTTAAAGAGAGCAGCATTGCTCATTCAAGAAGTTGCCGGAGGAACCATCGCGATGGACATCGTAGATACGAACCCAAAACCAATTGAGAACAAGACAGTAAAATTCAGCTTTGATCGTTGCAATCGATTGATTGGAGAGGAATTACCAAAGGATACAGTAAAGGATATTTTGACCAATTTGGACATCAATGTGATTTCTGAAGAAAACGGTAATGCGAATCTTGAGATTCCAGCGTATCGCGTGGATGTAGTGAGAGAGGCGGATGTTGTGGAGGAGGTACTTCGAATCCATGGTTACAATGCGGTGCCTGTTCCAACGAAATGGAATGCATCGCTTTCGCAATTCGTGAAACCAGATCCTGAGAAAATTCAGAATACGATTTCCGAAATGTTGGTAGGAATGGGATGTATGGAAATGATGAACAATTCATTAACGAAGTCATCCTACGTTCGCGACATGGGAGGCGAAGTCTTGAAAGTTGAAAGAAGCATCGCCATGTTGAATCCGCTGAGTCAAGATTTGGACGTTATGCGCCAATCTTTGATTTTCAATTTATTGGAAACAGTAGGATACAATCAGAACCGCCAGAATCCAAATTTACAATTGTTCGAATTCGGTAAAATCTACCAGAAATTTGATTCAGAATACAACGAGAACAAACGTTTGATCATTGGAATCTCTGGAGTTAAGCAAGCAGAAAATTGGAATTCGCTTGAGGGTGAAAAGAACAATCGCACGTTCTTCACAGTGAAAGGATTTGCTGAAGCAGTTCTAGAACGTCTGGGGATGAAAGGTTTGATGAAAACCAAAGCTTTAAAGAATTCGTTGCTTCAGGATGGATTGCAAATTCATGTGCTTAAGAATAAAGTGGGCGAGATCGGTTGGGTTTCGCCGCAATTCAAGAAACAATTCGGATTGAAAAACGACGTTTTCGTTGCTGATATGGATTGGGATATGCTCTTGGATTCCTTAAAATTCACGAAGATTAAATTCACAGAGTTACCCAAAACATTTGCTGTTCGACGCGATTTTTCATTGCTTTTAGACGAAAAAGTAAAGTTCGCTGAGATTGAAGAAATTGCGTACGCGAGTGATCGTAAATTGCTTCGAGACGTTGGTTTGTTCGATGTCTACGAAGGAAAGAATCTTGATGCTGGGAAGAAATCCTACGCGGTAAGCTTCATCTTCCAAGATGCAGAGAAAACTCTAAAGGACAAACAAGTCGATGCGATCATGGAGAAAATCCGTCAGTCGTTGGAATCGAAATTGGGCGCTCAGTTGAGATAGATTTCACTCCCCTTTGGAGGGGGCGGAGGAGGATCTGCAGTGCACTGCTTCCTTTTGGAATGCTACCATTTCGAGAGCCTCTATGTCCGCATAAATCACATTCCAATATGCAAAAATATATCATCACAGGAATAGGAACAGAAGTTGGGAAAACAGTGGTAAGTGCCATCGTTTCGGAAGCATTACGCGCTAATTACTGGAAGCCTGTTCAGGCTGGAGATCTGGATTTCTCTGATTCCATGAAAGTAGATGCGTGGACGGAAAACGTGACCATTCTTGAGGAAAAGCACTTGCTAAAAACACCTATGTCACCGCATGCTGCTGCTGAAATTGATGGCGTTTCAATTGCCTCGCACGATTTTCAAGTGCCCGAACTTGATCCACTGGTAATCGAAGGAGCAGGAGGATTGATGGTTCCACTGAATCAAAGTGGATTGACGTACATTGACGTATTTCAGAAGTGGAATGTACCGGTGATTTTGGTTTCCAGACATTATCTGGGCAGTATCAATCATACCCTCATGTCCGTTGATTTGCTCAAACAACGAGGAATAACCATCAAAGGAATTATTTTCGTTGGAGACGAGCATCCAACCACGGAAGCGATCATCTTGAAATATACTGGACTTCCAATGCTAATTCGTATTCCAATGACGCAGGAGGTCAATAAAGACTTTGTGATGGAGCAGGCAAAACGCCCGGAGCTATTGTATAGTCTTTAGGAGAAATCATTAGCAGTAGTGATAGAATGAGTTGACCGGTTGGTCACCCCTCTTTAATTCCCCTCAAAGGGGAGAGGAATGTTCCCTCCTCCCTTGAGGGAGGTCTCGGGAGGGTGATAAGCAATTGTATGTTTTGACCGCTTTTTATAATATTTGATAGCATTTCTCAACCGCAAGCAACACTATCACGCTCTCCTAAACTCACTTCTCCTCCTCAACAATCACTGTAATCGTTCTTTCGGAAATAACTTCGCCTCTGAAAATTTCTTGAATGGTAATCGTTGACTCTCCGATCTTCGTCGCTTGAAAAAGATAGGTCTTCCAAGCTCCATCGCCTCCAGACATTCCTAAAGATTGGTCTTGTTCGTAATCGATTTCAGTATCAATCATACGAAGTACGCCATTATCATCTATGTCAACAGTAAATTGTTCTCCAACCGATCCATGCACATGCCCTGTGTAGGTTATGATATCACCCAAAATCACTGTTTGGTGACTTTTGAATGGAATTAAATGTGTCGTATCCTGAACGCAAAGCGTGGTATCTGATTTAGCGGATACCGTTCCTGCGATGAATAAGAAAGCCAATATTGCGATGAACTTTAGACGTTTCATAACTCTTGTTTCCTGAGAATTGGCATAAATCGTACCAGAATTTATTTCCCGCTTTGGAGGTGGATTAAAGGGGGAGGATTTTCCGATTATTGCTTTTCAATCTTAATTTTGTCGAATGTCCCAGTTAATTAGCAAAGACCAGAAACACGTTTGGCATCCCTTTACGCAACATCATACTGCTGGTGATCCTCTACCGATTGTAAAAGCGGAGGGCGTTTATTTGTATGATGAGACCGGAAAATCATACATCGATGCGAATGCTTCTTGGTGGGTGAATACACACGGTCATGGACATCCACACATTGGAAAAGCGATGTCAGAACAATTTCAAACGGTTGATCATATTGTATTTGCGGGGGCGACACATCCGAAAGCGGTGGAATTGGCCGAACGGATTTGCGGGCATTTACCGGATCATTTTCAGAAGGTGTTTTTCTCGGACAACGGATCAACTGCGGTGGAAATTGCATTGAAAATGGCGATTCAATATTGGCACAACAAAGGCGAACACAAACAACGTTTTCTGGCCATGCATGGTTCGTATCACGGTGATACTTTCGGGGCGATGTCGGTAGGGCAGCGAGGGTATTTCAATGCTCCTTTTGAGCCCTTATTTTTCGATACGGACTACCTCGATTTTCCAACTGAATCTAACGAGGTAGCCATTTTAGAACGTGCGGAAATCTTGTTGTCTTCTGGAGATTTTGCCGGATTGATTCTAGAACCTTTGGTTCAGGGGGCTGCTGGAATGCGTATGTATTCAGCCGAGTTTTTAGATCGACTTACGGCTGTTGCTCAGAAGCATGATGTTCTTGTCATTTTCGATGAAGTCATGACAGGATTTGGAAAAACGGGGAAATTGTTCTCAATGGATCATTGCCAAAACAAACCTGATTTCGTGGCGCTTTCCAAAGGATTGACAGCTGGTGTGATGGCACTTGGATTGACGGTTACGTCGAACAAAATCTACGAAGCATTTCTGGGAGAAGAAACCACCAAAGCCTTGCTGCACGGACATTCATTCACAGCGAATCCAATTGCTTGTGCAGTGGCGTGTGCGAACCTCGATCTTTTCGAACACGAAGAAACTTGGCAAAATATCGATGCAATGGTAGATTGGAATCAAACCTTTGCCCAAGAGCTTTCACAGTTTGATTTTGTTGCGAACATTCGACAACAAGGAACGATTCTCGCTTTTGAGGTCCAAGATACTTCGACAGGCTCAGCATCCGTCGGTGAAGCTAGCTATTTCTCGGATCTAAAAACCCGCGCTTACGAGTTCTTTTTGGAACGCGGTGTGTTATTGCGTCCGTTGGGGAACGTGATTTTTGTAAATCCTCCGTTTTGTATTACGGAAGAGGAGTATGGGAGGGTAAAGGAAGTGATTTTGGAGTTTTTGAAGTCGTTGTGAGAAAAGAGAAAAGAAATGTAGCCAAGGAAATCCTCAGAAATCGACCATCCGACAGTCTCAATGATGCGTTAAAACAATCTCAAAAGTTGACGTTATACGCTCTGCTTGTAGCCGTGGCAATATTGGTTGTAGGTATACTCGAAGAGAATCGAGTATATATTCCATACGCCATATATACAATTGTGGAATTTGGTTTTGTATTTGTCTTTTTTCGAGAATTTCAAAAAGTTCGGAAGTACCGTTTTCTCTTGATTGCAATAGCATTATTTGTCTTGACTTATTTACTCGAACGTTTTCATCTAGGGGAACTCTATGAGCCAATGAAAAGAAAAGTTCCAACAATGTTAGGGCATGGAAGATCTGTCGGGCTTGTTAAAACGTTTGCCATTATGGCGCCATTCATCTATTTATGGACTAAAATCATTTTTGTCTTAATCTGGACAATTACCTTGATTAATGCTATGCGTTTGAAGTATGTTTCGTTTTAATGTTTGGTGCCCGCTTTAGTCCACTTTTCAGTCTTTTATTTTTCACCGCAAAGGCACAAA
>JADFAL010000022.1 GCA_015665275.1 Flavobacteriales bacterium
GACGGAGCTGAAACGGATCTTGATCTCGGTCACTACGAACGTTTCTTGAATACACCAACCTCGCAAGCTAACAACGTTACTACTGGACGAATTTATCAGTCAGTAATCGATAAAGAACGTCGGGGCGAGTTTCTTGGGAAAACCGTTCAGGTTATTCCTCACATCACAAACGAGATCAAAGAACGACTACAAATCCTTGGAAAGAAAGGAACATACGATATTGTGATCACGGAAATCGGTGGGACAGTTGGAGATATTGAATCACTTCCATATGTGGAGGCCGTACGTCAGATGAAATGGGAATTCGATGAAGATTGTTTGGTAATACACCTTACATTGGTTCCTTACCTTGCCGCAGCGGGAGAATTAAAAACGAAACCGACCCAGCACTCTGTAAAACAGTTGTTGGAATTGGGAGTTCAGCCAGATATCCTTTGTTGTCGAACAGAACACGAATTGGAATTGAATCTTCGTCGTAAGATTGCCAAGTTTTGTAACGTAAGCATGAACGCAGTTATCGAATCGCGCGATGCCGAAACAATTTACGATGTACCATTATTGATGCAGGCAGAGGAATTGGATCGCGTTGTTCTTGAAAAGCTCAACCTAAACACCAAATCCACTCCAAACTTGGATCAATGGAAAGAGTTCCTCACAACATTGAAGAATCCTGAATCGGAGGTTACTATCGGATTGGTGGGTAAATATGTTGAACTCAAGGATTCTTATAAATCCATCAGTGAGTCATTCATCCACTCAGGTGTAGCAAATAAAACCAAAGTAAAATTGGAATGGATTCACTCTGAATCAATTACTTCGGAGAACGTTGCAGAGAAGATGCAGGGGCTCGATGGAATTTTAGTGGCTCCCGGATTTGGTTCTCGTGGCATTAGTGGAAAAATTGAAACGGTGCGTTACGCGCGTGAACAAAAGGTTCCATTCCTTGGGATTTGTTTGGGAATGCAGTGTGCCGTAATCGAATTTGCACGAAACGTACTAGGATGGTCCGAAGCACACACTACTGAAATCGTTGATAATTGTAAAACTCCAGTAATCTCAATGATGGAAGAGCAGAAAAGCATTTCCAACCTTGGAGGCACAATGCGATTGGGAGCTTACAAATGTCATTTGACACCAGGAACGAAAGTTTCCAAAGCATACAATACAGATAAAATTACTGAGCGCCACCGTCACAGATATGAATTCAACAATGAGTACATCGATATATTCGAAGAGAACGGGATGCGTGCCACAGGAAAAAATCCGGATACGAACCTTGTAGAAGTCGTAGAGATTGAAGATCACCCATGGTTTGTAGGAGCCCAGTTCCACCCGGAATACAAAAGTACAGTAGACAATCCGCATCCTTTATTTGTGGCCTTTGTGAAAGCCGTACTCGAAAACAGAAAATAAAATAACAGACACAGATTTAAGTAATGGATAGAAATACGGTCACTGGACTGATACTTATTGGACTGCTTTTGACAGTCTTTGCCATTTTCAATAAACCTTCGGAAGAAGATCAAAGAAAAATACGCGAAAAGCAGCGTAAAGAGCAAGAGAAGAAAGATGCGGCAGCACGCGCTAAAGCAGAGAAAGTTCAAAAAGAGAAAGAATCCAAAACGATTCAAGGAAATTGGATTACAAAATTGGACGATGAAGGGAATCCTGTTCCAGCCGATTCAGGAATGGTGGTATTAACAGATACGACAGGAACTCTAGGAGATACTATCGTTCCAATGGAAATGGTTCCAACTCCTAAAAAGGAAAAAACGGCAGACATCGCCGAAGCGGAATCTTCTGAGAACAAGAAGCCACGTACCATTGTAAAAGACAGCCTACTCACCTTGGAATCAGACAAATTAATTGTTGAATTCAACGCGAAAGGAGGAACTGTTGCCTCGGTAAAATTGAAAGAATTCGAATCGTACCGAGACTATGCGAAGAACGACAAAAAGATTTCCGCACTCACCTTGTTCGAATCGGGGGATGCTGTTAATGAATTGGTAATTACTAAGAATGGGCGCAAATTCACTACTGGAAGTTTGGCCTTTGATGTAGCGAAGTACGATTCCCTTGGGAAAAGAATTGTTTTTGAATACAAAGGAAAAGACGAGGAGTTGATTCGTTTCTCCTATTCATTGACAGACGGTCAGTACGATCTAGGATACGACATTAAAATCAAAGGATACGGAGGCAAAGTTAGCCCGCAGAACGTATTACTTTCATGGCAAACCAAGTTCCGTCAAACTGAAAAGTTAATGAGCGAGCAACGCCGTGTATCCACTGTTTGTTACAATTACAAAGACGAAGGTTTCTCTTACTTGAGTGAAGTCTCTAACGACGCTGAAAAAGCAGAAGACGATATTGAATGGGTTAGCTTCAAGCAGAGTTACTTCTCTTCTTTCCTTCATCCAGAGCGTCCATTTGCAAAATCTAGATCACGAATGGCAATCGGAACCTTTAGCGAAGGTTCAAAGGAAGATGGAATGTACATCAAGAAGTACAAAGCGAAAATGAATCTTGGATTCAGCAACACTGACGATGCTTCCTTACACATGGATTGGTACTTCGGGCCAAACGATTACGATGTACTTGCATCTTACGATTCAGATTACGATGAAGTATTGAACTACGGTTGGGGAATTTTCCGCTGGATTAACCTTTATGCTGTACAGCCTTTGTTCAACTTGCTTCAGTCTTGGGGACTAGCAATTGGAATTGCAATTCTTTTCCTTACAGTAATCCTAAAATTGCTATTGATGCCGATTCAGTGGAAGATGTACACGTCTTCTGCGAAGATGCGTATCCTTAAGCCGGAAATCGATGAGTTGAACAAGAAGTATCCAGAAAAAGAGGATGCGATGAAGAAGCAACAGGAGATGATGGCGCTCTATAGGGAATCCGGAGCCAGTCCACTCGCAGGTTGTGTTCCGATGCTGATTCAGATGCCAATTCTACTGGCGGTATTCCGCTTCTTCCCTTCCACATTTGATTTGCGTCAGAAATCATTCCTTTGGGCAGAAGATTTATCATCTTACGATTCCATTGCAAAACTAGGATTTGAAATTCCTTTCTATGGAGATCACGTGAGTTTGTTCACGTTGTTAATGGCTGGAACCACATTGATCTATACGGTGATCAACCAGAGCAATATGACGACGCCACAGCAACCAGGAATGCCGAACATGAAATACATCATGTACTTCTTCCCAATTATGATGATCTTCTTCTTCAACAACTATTCATCAGGATTGAGTTACTACTACTTCATTTCGACACTTTCTTCCATCTTAATTATGATCGCTATCAAGAAATTCTTCGTAGATGAGGAAAAGTTGAAGGCGAAGATGGTAGCACGTAAAGCAGCTGCAAAGTCTGATAACGGAGGAAAAGGAAAGAAGAAATCTAAATTCCAAGAGCGTTTGGAGCAAATGCAAAAAGCACAAGCAGAGCAGCAGAAAGCGCGAAATCAAGCGAAAAAGAAGAAATAAATATTCAGTATTACAGAATTAAAAAGCCCCGATCTTCGAGCAAATTCGAAATTCGGGGCTTTTTCTTGCTCACTCATTCCTACAGTTTAGCACTCCAATAATACCATTGACTCCAACGCGATTAAGTTGCCGTTTAAAAGTTGTTTCTTTAACTTGAGAACACTTTGAATTAACAATCGAGAAACATGCTAAAACTGCGCTGCAATATTTTATGCACCCTATTCACAATGGGGTTCACAATTTCCTCTTTCGGACAGAACCTGGATTGGGTTGTTGCAAGCGGAGGATTAAAATCAGATAAAGGAACCAAGGTGGTTCATGACGATCAAGGCAATTCATACATCACTGGATACTATAACGAAGAAGCCAATTTTGGGACAATCAATACCGGCTTTTCATTTATTCAAAGTAAAGAAGCCTTTGTAGCCAAACTAGACCCTCAAGGTAATTTTGTATGGGAGACGCACGGTATCAATTACTTTGACGATCGTGGCTTGGGACTTACGATTGATAACAACGGCAATACATATGTCACAGGGACTTGTTGGGGAGGTTTGGATTGGCCGCCGCTCAGCGTATACAACTCTACACAGTATACCGATCAAATATTTGTAACGAAAATTGACCCAAATGGTAATCCAGTTTGGATGAAAAACGCAGGAAATGATGCTGTGCCAAGCTTCTATTATAACGATGACCATGGACAAGACTTGGCTGTGGATGACAACAACAATGTTTTCGTTACTGGTTTCGTTTCTAACTATTACGACCAACCAGGAGTGGCTACTTTTGATAACATCACGCTAAACTTGGCGCCTTATGATTCCTTAGCGTTCATTGCTAAGTTGGATGATCAAGGGAATTGGCAATGGGTAGAAACCTTTGGAGGGATTTACGCACAACGCGATAATGCTATTACCGTTGATGAGGAAGGAAATGCTTACGTAGCCGGCGGATATGTTGAAACCCAAAATTTTGGATCGCAAACATTAACCAGTCAAGGTGGAACCGATATATATGTTATCAAATACGATACGGATGGCAACTTTGTTTGGGTACAAGAGGCCGGCGGACCGCTAAGCGACAGAGCCAATGGAATTGTTGATGGTCAGGATGGATTCATGTACGTTACTGGAGAGTTCCGAGACACAACGTATTTTGGGAATTCATTCCTTGATAATGCGGGAGGTCCTAACGGGCGAGATGCTTTCGTTGCTAAGCTTTCTAAGAATGGGGATTGGATTTGGGCACGTCGCGCCGGATCTAAAAAAGGAAAAGATCGTGGTAACTATATTACCTCTAACAATCAGGGCCAAATCTTTATTACAGGACAATATAGTAGCGAAGCAGATTTTGGAATTTTTGAAGTTGATTCTGACGGAGATAGTGTCCAGATTTTCGTTGCTGCCATTGACGGAAATGGTAACTGGAGATGGGTTCAAGAAGGCGGTGGTTCAGGATATGATCGAGGCCAAGGAATTACTGCCGATGACAACTGCAACCTTTGGGTGAATGGTTATTTTGATGGAACACTAACTTTTAATGGTCAATCGATACTTTCCGCTGGAGTCAAGGATATTGTTACCATGAAATTTTCGGACGCTTGCTTCGATGATTCACCTCCGCCTCCGCCAATTGAGCCCGAACAATTTTGTGACCTAGAAATTGGTAACGTCTTCACTCCAAATAACGATCTCGTAAACGATGTGTTACCCTTCACCACTTTCTGCAACGCGAAATATGAAAATGTGATCGTCAATCGTTGGGGAAACATTGTTTTCAAATCAGATGATCCAACGGAGTCCTGGGATGGTAAAAATATCCAAGGGGAGCTTGTGAGTGAGGGTGTTTATTTCTTCCGCATTTCCGTGGACTTCGAAACGAAGGAAGATATCGAGAAGTCTGGCTTTATTGACGTAAGCTATTAAAACGGGCTTACATCGAAAAATCCAGATCCAGTTCTCCTAGCAGCACTTTAACTACAAAAATCATCTTACCGAATTTCTCAAAAGATGTTTTAATCTCTTTCTGAACAATATTCATGACAACGTCGTAGTCGCCTTGTAGATGTGTACTCGTTGCATTCACTTTCACGGTAATTCCCGTAGCCTGACATCTTTCTATAAAGTCCAGAATAATCGGTTCGTACTCTGCGTTTAATGGGTAATTGCTTATTTCTACTGTTGTTTTCATACTTTTTGGTTGAAGGTAGAAGGTTGAAAGTTGCCGGCATATAGCTGTGCGCCTTCAACTTATTACCATCTACGAACGATCTACTTCTCTTCTTCTATCGGTTGATCTCTCAGCTCAATGAAGGCATCGATTTTCTCGTTCTCAATTAATACGTGAAGGTTATAATATACAAGCTTCCACTCCCCTTTTACTTTTTGAAGAATTCCAGTTCCACGACATCCTCGCATCCAGGTATCCAAATCCTCATCAAACCAAGCGGTTTTTCCATTCTTTGAAAACTCCCAAATTCTGTTAGACGGTTTGAAATCCCACGCCTTTCCTCTATCGAAATACGGTTTACAGAACCCCATGAACTCTTCCTGCGTCCAACGCTCTTCCGGAGCCGTTCCCAAAAACACAAATTGCTCGGTAGTCACTCCGAAGTAGCCATCAAAATTTCCTTCGGCCGCAGCAACATGCCAATCATCAATTATTTGATCCAACTCAACCTGCGGATCTGGCTTCGACGTAATTGCCAGCAAAGGAAGAACGGCAATCGCTAAAATCAATACTTTTTTCATAACTGAACAAATAAGCAAAAAAAATCCCGGTCGCTGAGTTTCTCGAAGCGCCGGGATTCAAAATCTAAGATTTTACAATCATTATTTTTCCATTTCAAGACACATCTTCACTGCTTCCGCAAGGTTGATGATTCCTCCTGTAGTAGACAAGTTTCCGAAATCTACCATATCAGATTCCAATTCTTCGTCACGGCTCATACCTCCTGGTTTCACCTGCAATTCTCCGCGGAACGGCGTTGCAGACTTCAATAGAACGTCTGAAATATCTTTCATAGACATTTTAGGGAAGTACGACTTCAAGAACGCTGCCGCTCCAGAAACCATTGGACATGCCATAGAAGTTCCCTGCAACTCTTGGTACTCACTCTGTGGTACGGTGTTCAAAATCTCCATACCTGGTGCAAATACATCTACTCCACGCTCGGCGTAGTTTGAGAATGGCGCAGGAAGCATATCTTCTTTTACGTAACGCGTGCTCGCTCCAATAGTAAGGAAGTGATCCAATTTCTTCATTTGGAAATCGTACATAGAAGTTGGGAAGTTAGGCTCCTCATCGATGTCTTTGTGATCGTTTCCTGCAGCGTGAATACACAACACTCCTTTCGAATCAGCGTATTTGAATGCTTCGAATACCTCTTCAGCGTGTGGAGAATATGCTTTACCAAATGACATGTTAATCACTTTCGCTCCATTGTCAACCGCATAGCGAATAGCCAATGCGATGTCCTTATCAAACTCATCTCCGTTTGGAACTGCACGAAGCGACATCAATTTAATGTCATGTGCTACACCATCGTAACCAATTTCGTTTCCACGAACAGCTCCTACAATACCACCAACGTGCGTTCCGTGCAATGCATCCGGTCCTTCAACATCGTTGTTTCCGTAATTTGTATCAGAAAAATCGTTCGGATCATCTCCTACAATTGCACGACCGTTGTGATCAGGATTGTAATGTACATCATACTGAGTTGTGTAGTAATCTAGCGCTCCTTGCAATTGAGCTTTTTGCTCTTCACTTGCTGCTCCCATACGTTGCTTGATAATTGCAACAATTTGCTCAGCTTGTGCACGTTGTGCTTCTACTTTCCCTTTTACTTCTAGGTAAAGATCATATTCTTCTTCGTCTTGCTCGTTGGCGATTGAAACCGGCATATTTCCGTATTTCTTATCCAAATCAGCATAGATACGCGTCATTTCCAAACGGATGTCGTTGGCATTTTCACCATTTGCGTTCCCAAGGAAGTTCCACCCGTGAACATCGTCGATGTATCCGTTGTTATCATCATCAATTCCGTTTCCAGCGATCTCATCTTCGTTCACCCAGATACGTCCTTGCAAATCTTCGTGCTCAATATCCACACCTGAGTCGATGATCGCAACCACTACTGTTTCTGTCTCGCGGTTTTTCAACATTTTGTACGCCTTCTCCGTATTCATTCCTGGTCCTTTTCCATTGTACCAGTTCGGAATTGCTTTTTGACGTTTTTCTTCAGCTTTCACTGCTTTTTTCTCTTCTTTCGTTTGAGCGTACATCACGTTCGTGATACCGATAGCAAACACCGCAAGAGATAATCTGATTATAGTTTTGTTCATATTATAGTGTGTTTAGCAAAAATGATTGCAGCGTAAAAATAGAACTATTCTCTACTCCTTCTCTGAAAAATTAACCATTCGGTGTATATTTACGTCTATATGGTATAAATTCCTGACAAATGGCGAACTTAAAAAATGGACGACTCTTTGTCCTTCTATTACTACTCTTACCGACAGTTTCTAACGCTCAAAAATTTGGATTTGATAAAGTTTTGAAAGAGGCTCCTGATGCACCGACGGTGTTCTGCGTTCCGAATTCCTTACAACACGAGCAATTGCTGGAAAAAGAATCGGTGCATGTGAAATTTGAGACGGACAATTGGTTATTTATTACAACTACTCCACAATGGATTTATGATCACAAGCAAGATGGAACGTTAGACAACTTCTACTTTGAATTTGCTCCTCCTTCTCTGCTTAGTGATTCCGCAAGAGTGCACCATAACGTAGACGACGTAAATGCCGGAGCAGCTCCTTTAAATACAGCTTATTCCGGACAAGATATAATTGTCGGAGTTGTGGATCAAGGAATTGATTGGTTACATCCAGACTTTATAGATGCTAATGGTGATACGCGTGTTCTTCGTTATTGGGATCACTCTGCAACAGGAAACCCTCCTACTGGATACGGATATGGATATGAGTGGGATAGCACTGCCATTAATAATGGAACATGCACTAGTACTGAGGAAGCATCCGCTCATGGATCCACAGTGGCTGGGCAAGCCGTTGGAAATGGCAATGCGAATGGATTAAATATTGGAATGGCTCCGGACGCAAATATTGTAATTGTAGAAACGAATTTCTCTTTACCAAATTGGACCTTAACGGTTGCCGATGCGGTAGATTATATTTTCTCCATTGCAGATCAATACAACATGCCAGCTGTCGTTAACTTGAGTCTTGGGACGTACTTGGGCAGTCATGATGGACGTGATCCTGCCTCGGAAATGATGGAATCATTGCTTGATGCTAAGCCTGGACGGATTATCGTTGGTGCAATGGGGAACTCAGGAAATCAAGGGCATTACCACAATCAGAATGCGAACATTGGATCGGATACAAGCTTTGTTTGGTTTACAAATAATCCAAGTTCACAAATAGGACCTAATACCGTATTCTTTGACTTATGGTCAGATACAGCGGATGCAAACTATACATTTGCAATGGGCGCAAATGCGCCGGGACCGGGATACGCCTTTAGCGGCAGAACAAATTTCTACGATGCCGCCACAGTTGGTTCCGCTCAAATTGATGACACCATCTGGAATGGAGCGAATAGAATAGGAACGGTTACGTACTTCACAAGTATTGAACTAGGAAACTTTCATTTACAAGCAGTCGTCGAAGTTGATTCGACAGACTACTTATTTCGCTTTGAAACAACAGGGTCTGGTAAATATGATTTATGGTCGGGAGAATGGCTGCAATTAAATGACATGGTGACCAATATTCCAACTCAGGTGGAACTACCAGATATTGTTAATTACGTGATGCCCGATTCACTTCAGACCCTCGTTTCCTCATGGAATTGTTCCGATAAAATTGTTTCCGTTGCGAACATGCAAAACAGAGGGTTATTTGTCAGTATGAATGGAGATTCGACTTTCAGTACAAATCCTGTAGGACAAAGAAGTATTAATTCAAGTCGCGGACCAGCAAGACATGGCGTTCAGAAGCCTGATGTAACTGCGGCGGGAGATGGAACTACGAGTGCAGCACCTTTATGGGTACTTCAAGGAACTCAATATTGGTCTGTAGTTGATGAAGGAGGGTGGCACGCAAGAAATGGAGGAACTTCCATGGCTTCGCCTGTTGTAGCAGGTATTGCAGCGTTATATCTCGAACGATGTGGCATGGCAACAAACGACGATTTTATCGCCCATTTGCATTCAACATCTTATACGGATCAGTACACTGGAACAGTGCCGAATTTCGATTACGGATTTGGAAAAGTAGATGCATTAGCCATGTTGTCTTCTCAAACATTAGAGCCTACTCCAACGGTAACTTATATTGGAACAGGATTGGAATCTTCAGTGGCACCAAACTACCAATGGTACATTGACGGGACTATTGTCAATGGAGAAACGAATCAGACTATTTCCTATCAATCCGATGGTAGTTATCAGATTATGGCAATTAATGACGATGGTTGTTTTGCACTTTCTGCTCCGTATGATGTGAGTCTTTCTTTGTCAGAAATTGGTGTCAAACAATT
The DNA here is from genome assembly GCA_015665275.1 of Flavobacteriales bacterium. Classification (GTDB taxonomy): domain Bacteria; phylum Bacteroidota; class Bacteroidia; order Flavobacteriales_D; family Crocinitomicaceae; genus UBA4466. The sequence continues at coordinate 10,065 of JADFAL010000022.1, forward strand.
CAAGGTATATCCAAACCCTACTTCCGAGTCAATTCAAATTATTGCTGACGAAGAAATTGTAGATGTACAATGTTTTGATTTGAACGGAAGATCTATGGAGTTGCATTTCTCTGGTAACTACCTCGATGTAACTAACATGCATTCAGGAAGCTACGTTTTGCAAATCACTACAGTAACCGGAACAGCTTCGGCTCGCTTTGTTAAATTATAATCTAGGACTAATTCCTGTGCCACATTACATGATGAAATTTGTATTTTTGGCACTTTAATTTTGAAACATGGATTTATCTGGAATCATATCTATATCGGGAAGACCGGGACTATACAAAGTCATCGCGCAGGGGAAGAATAGCATTATTGTTGAATCGTTGACGGACAATAAACGATTTCCAGCGTACTCTTCTGATCGTATCTCAACTTTGGAAGACATCAGCATCTATACTATTGACGACGATAAGCCGTTGAAAGAAATTTTTGCAGACATCTATGAAAAGCAAGAAGGAAAAGAAGGACCATCGCATAAAGCGGACATCGGCGAATTGACCGAATACTTCACTGAAATTCTGCCGGATTACGATGAAGAGCGCGTGTATACCTCAGACATTAAGAAATTGTTCCAGTGGTATAACCTCTTGTTAAAATCAGGTGCAATGGAAGCAACTCCTGAAGGCGAAGAAGGTGAGCAAGCAGACGACCAGATAGAAGAAGCAGAAGTTATTGCTGAAGAAGTGTCTGAAGAAACGGAATCGAAGGAAGAAGAATAAGATTTTGAACCAATTTTAAATATAACCGGTTGTCGAGCAGAGTCGAGACACCGGTTTTTTTGTGCTATGAAAATTACCAGACCAGAACGAAAGTTTATAGAACAGGATCTCATTATTGATGCCTGGGAGAAAATTGAAAGCTATTACACAGACCTTTTGAGTCGTGACATTTCCAACAAAGGAAATTTTGTAAAATGGCTGCAGGATATCAGTGAATTGGAAGCCATTCTAGAAGAAGATATGGCGTGGCGCTATATTAAAATGTCTATCAATACGAAAGACGAAACGTTAAGTAACAACTATACGTTCTTCGTTACAGAAATTCAGCCGAAACTAGCCCCATTAGAAGACCAGTTGAATCGTATGCTTACGGCGAGTCCTTTTACACAAGAACTCAAGGAAGATTCGGCATACGCCATCCTTTTAAGAAGTATTGAGAATGCATTAAACCTCTACCGAGAAGAAAACATTCCCATTCAGGCCGAACTTGCTGAAGAAAGTCAGAAATATGGAGCCTTATCTGCTGCACAATCAATTGAGCATGATGGAGAAACCATTACCATGCAACGTGCTGCACTTTATCTAAAAGAAACAGATGAAGCTTTACGAAAGGAAGTCTTTGAAAAAATGGGCAATCGACGTCGTGAAGACTTTGATAAGTTCGATGAACTATTTGAATCCTTATTAAAAAAGCGCCATCAAGTTGCTTTGAATGCGGGCTTTGATAATTTCCGAGACTACAAACTTCAAGCAATGGGACGCTTTGATTACTCGGTACAGGACTGTCGCGATTTCCATCAATCGGTGAAATCAACCATTGTTCCTGTTGTGAAAGAATTGCAACAAGAACGATTGAATAAGTTGGGCAAAGATAAGTTCAAGCCTTGGGATCTAGACGTTGACCCTAAAGGAAAACTACCATTAAAACCCTTCCAAAAAGGAGCTGACTTGCTGAACGGCAGTATCAAAATGTTCAATCGTGTCGATCCCTACTTCGGCGATTGCCTCGCAACGATGTCAGAAATGGGGCACCTCGATTTAGAATCAAAAGATGGAAAATCTCCAGGAGGTTACAACTATCCTCTCTATGAGATTGGAGTGCCGTTTATTTTCATGAATGCTGTTGGTTCCCAACGCGATTTGGTAACGATGGTACACGAAGGAGGTCACGCTGTCCATTCATTCTTAAGCCGTGAATTGGAAATTACCGGGTTCAAAAGCTTACCTTCAGAGGTAGCAGAATTGGCATCCATGGCGATGGAATTG
>JADFAL010000078.1 GCA_015665275.1 Flavobacteriales bacterium
GTGGTATTTCTAGTTCAATTTCCTTACAAATGATTCTTTCGTTTTGCACGAGTTGCTCAATTATTGCTAATCGTGCAGGATGTGCTAATGCTTTAAAAACTTGAGAATTTTGATTGTGCGCATCTGCGAATCCAGCGCGTTGGATGGAAGCCATAATAGTGGTTTTTTTAAGGTTATTCCATTTAAGTTCGAAAGAATATTTCGGAATAACAATTTATCGGAATATACTTTAATCGGAATATTCCGATATTCCATTTTGCCGAGTTAACAATTCGCCTCTACTCCTTTTCTACCCTAACTTCCCGTCCAACCCAGCGAACAAAAAGCCCGCCGTCGACGGATTCGTTGCTAGCGGAACATCGTAAACATCACACATGCGCATCAACATAAAAATATCTGGCTCATGCGGATGCTTCTCCAACGGATCCCGAAAGAAAATAACCATCTCACATTTACCTTCCGCAACTCGCGAAGCTATCTGTGCATCCCCACCCAACGGTCCCGAAAGCAACTTAGTAACTTCAAAACCCACTTTCTCTACCTTCGATCCGGTCGTTCCGGTAGACACCAATGTGATCTCATTGCGCGTCAAGATATCTCGCTGTTCATTCAAGAACTGAACCATTTCAGCCTTCTTCCCGTCGTGTGCTATAATTGCAATTTCCATATTACTTTGCCAATTCTGCTTTTAAATAATCAATAACATTCACCTCAACCACATCCACTCCATTCTCTTCGGAGCGGAACAATGACAACCAATCGAAAAGGTGAATGGCGAACAAACTTTTCTGAATGATTCCTTGACCTTTGGCCTGTACAATTCTCGTGGCAGCCTTTTCACTAATTACACCATGGGTAAGATCGAGACGTTTTTCATTGCGGCTTAACTCCTCATCACTTCTTACAAATACGGTGAGCAAATTATCCGTTGGTTTTGCCCAACCCACAATCTCATTATGATTCATTTCAGGAATGACATTGAAAAAAGCCAGTTCCTTACTATTTTCATTGAGCTGCTGACAAGTTCGAAGCAAAACGGGTTTGAATGTGTCTTCTGAATAAAGAAGCAAGCGTCTTTCTCCTAAATCACTAAGGATCGATTTTGCCTCCTGAATTATCGCTTCTTGTTGATCCTGCAGCAAATGCGCAGAAATCGATATGTCCTCTTTCAAACTTTTACGAAGTAAATCACCTTGCTCAAAAACTTCCAACACCTGTACCAGCGGGTATGCCAATGCTGATCTAGGCGGCAGTCCACCAGGAACTTTTATGGTTGTGAAATTGTGCATTTCCAACTTCTCAGTTAAAGTCCCCCCGCTAGACACACCAATAATTAACGCTCCTATATTCAGAGCCTCGTCAATTGCAGAGAGCGTTTCTTCGGTGTTTCCAGAATACGAACAAGCGATAATTAAGGTAGATTTGGAAACATAGCCTGGAAGCGTATAACTGTGACAAATTTCCACAGGAACCTTCACATGAGGGCGCACCCACTCCTTAATCAATTCTCCACCGATACCAGACCCTCCTAATCCACAGATAACCACATTTGTGATCGTTCGGTCAATGCTAATTTTGTATTGTTGTGTTATATTCAGTGACTCCTGCAACTGATGCGGAAAATCCTGAATCAAATCTTTCATTTTAATCATTTCTATTGTTTAATATTTAACTCCAAAACAGAGCATAAATCACCGTCAAACAGATCAATACGACGAATGACCCAATGTTAAATGCAGGAGAAGTTTTGAATGTTTCTTTTGATATAGCAATCCCCTTTTCGTCGTCTTTGCCTTTCAATTGGCGCAGACTGAAAATCACTATTATCAGAGCCGTAAGCAGGGTTGTGATCCCCATCTGATGAAGGAATGGAAGATCGACAAAAATGGCATGATCAATCCAGCCTTTAGATCCAATTTTAAAGAACATAGCAATCGGAATAGAAAGAATAACACCTATGATTGCTGATCGACTTGTTGCTTTTTTCCAGAACAAACCAAGCATAAATACTGCAAGGATTCCCGGGCTCACAACTCCGGTATACTCCTGAATGAATTGGAAGGCCTGATCAATACCACCCAACAACGGAGCCATAATTGCACCGATAACCAATGCTCCTGCAGCAGACCAACGACCTGTATTTACCATTTGTTTGTCATTCGCAGTTTTATTGATGTAGGGCTTATAAATGTCCATAGTAAAAATGGTGGATGTTGAATTCAGCATCGACGCTAAAGAAGAAACTATTGCGGCACATAGCGCAGCGAAGGCCAAACCTTTCAATCCGGCAGGCAAGAACTGCAATAACCACGGATATGATTTGTCTGGAGCTTCCATGGAAGGAATTGTATCCGCTCCAGCAGACCCCAGATTCGCCATCACCTCAGTGTCTTGCGTCATAACATACGCTGCAATACCAGGGATTACTACAATGAGCGGTATGAATATTTTCAGAATAGCCGCCATCAGAATACCCTTCTGAGATTCCTTCAAGGATTTAGCAGCCAACGTTCTCTGAATAATGTATTGATTGAACCCCCAATAGTATAGGTTTGCCACCCACATTCCTCCAACGAGGACTGCAATTCCAGGTAAATTTGAGTATTCGGGATTGGACGAATCTAATATCATCGCAAATCGATCTGGTGCCTCGGTATATACTTTATGTATTCCTGCTATCGCTCCCTCGCCTCCAGAAACTGTATCAAGAGCGAGGTACGTCGTCACCAACCCACCAAGAATTAGAAAAACTACTTGAATTACATCTGTCCAAGCTACAGCAGCCAATCCTCCGTAGAGTGAGTATGCGGCGGCAAACAATGATAAACCCATCACTCCATAAATCATAGGGATTCCAAGGATGGTTTCCAGTGCTAAGGCTCCGAGATAAAGCACAGAGGCAATATTCACAAAGACGTATAACGCTATCCAAAAAACGGCGAGAATGGTCTTTAATTGAGTGGAATACCGTTTCTCTACAAACTCCGGAATTGTATATATGCCTTTCTCTATGAAAATCGGGAGAAAGAACTTACCGACAATTATAAGAGTGATTGCCGCCATCCACTCGTACGAAGCAATCGCCAGTCCTACTTTGTATCCAGATCCTGACATTCCAATGAATTGCTCGGCGGAAATATTCGCTGCAATTAACGAGGCCCCAATAGCCCACCAAGGAAGGGATTTACTCGCAAGAAAGTAATCTTCGGCATTCTTCTGAACACCTTTCTTTGAACGGGAAACCCACAATCCGACAGAAAGAATGAGTATCGCATACAAAGTGAATATTACATAATCAATAGTTGAGAAAGAAGTATTCATATGCATGGTAGTTTCCCGAAATGTACATAAAATTTTACTTATTGTACTTATTACAATTATAATTTTAGTGGAACCAAATGATATTATCGAAAGCACATCACAATGACGATTCTGCGACTATAGAAAGAACTCAGGCACAATTCAAAAACCAAAATCAGGTAAACCTAACTCGTGATTCTTTGCTATTTTGTACGGAAATGGAATTATCATTCTTTATTCGAATGGTAAATTGGCCATATTTTTCTTGCAATTATGTGAATAATGGCTTATAATTGTACAATCTACAATATCTTATGATTACGAACGAAACAAAATCTTTACTTAGCGTATCTCGCCTCTTTGCCACGCTAATCGTGGTTCTTGTGACGTTTACATCCCAAACGCAAACGCGCATAGTAACCATTGAAGAAGTAGGTTCTCAATGGCAACTGCGTGTTGATGGAGAGCCTTTCTATATAAAAGGTGCGGGTGGAGAAAAACATCTCGATGTACTACTTGAAGCTGGCGGAAATACAATTCGTACTTGGGGAACTGATAATGCTCAGGAAGTATTAGACCTAGCAGAAGAGAAAGGTTTAATGGTAATGATGGGCCTTTGGGTTCAGCACGAACGTCACGGCTTTGATTACAATAACGAGGCTCGAGTGAAAAGTCAGCTAGAAAATTTCCGCAAGGAAATCAGAAAATACAAAGGCCACCCTGCTCTTTTGATGTGGGGCATTGGCAACGAGTATGAATTGAATTATTCCAATACCAAGGTTTGGAAAGCTGTTAATGATATCGCAAAAATGGTTCAAGAGGAAGACCCGAATCATCCAACCTCCACTGTAACAGCAGGAACTAATGCCGAGAAATTGAATTTTGTTATGACGCAATTGCCCGACATTGACATATACGGTATCAATACGTACGGGGATGTTGGAAACGTGAAAACAGTGATTAAGAATGGTGAATTTCAAGGTCCGTACATGATTACTGAGTGGGGACCTACTGGACATTGGGAAATTACCAAAACGATGTGGGGCGCTTCCGTTGAGCAAAGTAGTTCAGAAAAATTCACTTCGTACCTGAAACGTTATGAGGAAAATATCGCTTCTCAACCCGAACAGTGCATTGGGTCGTTTGCATTTCTATGGGGACAAAAACAAGAGTACACAAGCACTTGGTATGGATTGTTCACAGAGGAAGGAATGCCAACCGAAGCTATTGATGCTCTCCAATTTTGTTGGACAGGGTCGTATCCTGAAAATCGTGCCCCTTCACTTGACAGTATTTCAAGCGCCGGTCAATCAAGTTTACACAACTTAATTCTGGAAAGTGGCACAAAGTATTCGTTTACGGTAAACGCAACAGATGCAAACGATGACAAGTTGAACTACCGCTGGGAACTATACCCGGAAAGTACTGATAAAAAATCTGGAGGGGACGCTGAAGGGAAGCCACCGATTATTCTTGGAAGAATCAAAGGACAGCGTAGTCCTGAAATCACTTTAAAAGCACCCATGCAGGAAGGCCGCTATCGCTTATTTGTCTACGTAGATGATAACGAAAAAGTAGCTTATGTGAACATTCCATTGTACGTGGAGGTGAACCCTGATAGCGCAGAAAAAATTCAATTCAAACCTCAGAAACTAGAACCTCTTGCTTACTAGAACCATATTAGCAGTACTGAGCATTGGGCTCACTTCTTTGGTATTTGGACAATCTACTCCGGACTCCAGTATGTTCAAACCGGATAACGGAGGATTGGAACCAAAAAAATATCAGAAAGCACTATCCAATATTTCCATTTCGGGTTACTACCGATTCTTAGGTGCCTACACCACCATGCAGAATCAGTATCCTGAAATGGGCGACATTAATAATCGCGTGTTTATCGGAGACGACAGCAACTTGCCTGAACTAAGTATGACGCTGGGGATTAGCCCAACAAGAAATACATCGATCTCCACAGATTTATATGTTTGGAACCCGATGACAGGCAGCGATCAGGATTATGTTCAAGGATTGTTACTTGGGGTTAATCTCTACGGAACGCATTCCACCAAATACGGAACATTTGGTGTGAAAACGGGGGGAATACACTGGCACAAATTAAGCCCGCTTACTTTCGCCGCAAATACAGGCTACAACCGGTTCAGTTTGTTTGAACGAAATCCTTGGGACCCAAATACCCGGAGGATGTATGAGCGCTACGAAACCTATTATGAGAACGGTGCATTAACGCAAGACGTTCGTTGGGGACAGCAAGCCTTTCATGGTTTCATTTTAGATGGAGCAGACCTTCCGATGGATTTCTCGTTCTCTGCAATGCATGGGAAATCACAATTGAACGGAGGTGCTGCACCTACACCCAATCAGATTTCCGGCGGTCGGATTCGTAAAGGATTGGGAGATCATTTCGTAAGTATCAACGGAATTCGCAATAAGACATTTTCTGATAGCCTCGCACGTGAACTTGTTGGATTCAACATGCTGACAACGGAATTCGAGTTTCAATGGGACGATGTTGTAACCTTCTACGGCGAAGTTGGTGGAGGAAACTATTTCTCTCCAAACAACGAAGGAGATTGGGGCGAAGTTATTGATGTGAGATTCCAATTTCAAGAAGAACTGACACATTTCCCGATAGAATTACGTTTCTTCAGAATCAGTCAGAATGCCATTAATAACAATGGAGTTTTCTTCAACACTTCCATTCAAGAATATCAGCCAGTTGTTCCCGATGGAACCGTTGGTGGTGTGCCATTACTTTTCCCATTTGCAAGTGCCGTAACGACCATCGGCCAAATGACGAATAACCGTCAGGGATTGATCTTAAATACTGATCTACAATTTGGACGACATAAACTAACACTTGGATACAGTGCTGCGGCAGAATTACAAGGACTCTCCGATCGTATCACGTATGGTCATCCCGCCAACAATTTGCAATTATCTCGTTTTTGGCGTTGGGACTTCCCAGCAGGAGTCGGCCCTTATGGGAACATCAGCAAGATTTACCGTGGTGTTTATGAAACCATGTTGATTACTGATTCAGTTACTGCAAAGGGATTCAATTCGATTGAAGTGAGTTTCAAAACACATGCGAAAGTGTTTAATCGCAAGTTAATGTTCTTCTATCTGGGAGGATTCCACAATGTTCAAAGTTCGTTCTCTGCGCTACCCGTTTATTCGGATGAAGCGTACCTACGCAGCTACAATCACCAGTTAGAATTTTATTACGAATTGACGCGCAACATCGTATTGAGCAATTACCTTGGCTACGATCGTATTTATGGAGGTCAGAACACTGAAGTAAATGCCACATCTGGCCGTGCAAAAGATCAGGAAGGAATTAGCTATGCTATCGGATTGGATATCGAATTAGCTAAAAATACAGGACTTTACATTCGACATCGTTGGATCAATTACCGCGACTACAGTTTCGAACTGGACCAATATAAGGGAATGGAAACAACCGTTGAATTCAAAATATTTTTCTAAACATGAAATCGATTTACATAGGAATTATCTGCATCTTCTGTCTATTTGACGTTTCTGCTCAGAAGGGAAAAAAGGTGCAATTTATGGGGGGTGCGCGATCTCTTGTTTCGCATTCGGACATTTCTTCAGATGGGGATACTGTAACTGCACCTCGTAGCACTGGAGGATACGCTCTTTTAGACGTTGGCATTAAAATCAATCCAAACAAAAACACGGAAGTGCTTGGAATGTTCCGTATCAACAATGCTTTCGGAGGATTTTGGGGAGGCGGAGTTACCTTCGGGGTGCGACAACTGTATGTTCGAGGAGTTGCCAGAGATATCTTCCGTTACCACATTGGTAATATCGATTACAAATTGACACCTTATACGTTCTTCAACCACAATCAGGATTTCCTGACTTCTTCCATCGGTACCAACCGGATCAAGCAAGATGTTGTTGATTACGAAACATTCTACAGTAATAATACTTGGCGTCAGCAAGGAGCGTCCTTGAACTTTGCATTGGAATTCCCGAAAATTGTAAACGAAGTAGAGTTCAACGGTTTCGTTACGCGCTTAAATCCAACCAACTTTAATAACATTCTAGAGCGTTTGTACGGTGGAGGAAACATTATCGTGACACAAAGTAAACATGTGCAGTTAGGAATAAATCATGTGAGTGTATTCGATCTTGCAGGAACGGCTGTCGACAGTAATATCTACAATAACAATGTAAGTTCATTGACATACAATCTTACGTTTGGTGAGGATGATATGATCTACGGTCTTGATGGTGAATCCGGTATTGGTTCTACTTCCCAAGCATTGTTCCCTGAAAATGACTTGTCGGACTATTTCATCCATGCTAGAGGATATTTGAATCTAAAGAAGTTGGGATTAAACATCGACCTGGGCTACATGGATAATGGGCCGGATTTCAGAAGCTTTGGAGCACAATCCAAGCGTGTTAATTATAACGCAGAAAACACATTCTTTAATCGTTATACGAACGGGCAGATTCTTCGCGCCATTTCCGCCTATGATTTATACAACGACCCAACCCTCTATAACCAGGGAATTTCCGTTGGATTGATGGATTACAATCCGGCTATTAACAACGTAATGCCTTACGGAATTGCGACGTTTAACAGAAGAGGTGCGTATCTCGGAGCTAGCTATCACGATAAAAAGAAAATTGTTGAAGCCAATACAAAAGTGTATTTCTTGAATGAAGTTCGCGGGCAAGGTACCGAAGCGCTAAAGTCATTTTTAATGGCAAACGTAGGCGTGATGGTGCATGCAAACAAATTGTGGGAAGGTAAAAAAGAATGGAATGTTCAATTGGGCCTCATGCAACAGCAAACGACTCGAACGGGTGAGTTCGACTTTGAAAACGTTAATTTATCCTCGACCCAGCTTAATATTGGCTTAGAAGGAGAAATTGTTGACAACCTTTTCCTTATGGGGAACGTTTTCATGTTGTCGGCAAGTGGTAACGAACAACTTCCCGTCCGCGACAATGATGACGCCATCGTCAACTACCAAGCTTACACTGTTAATGGAAGGGAATTGAATATTTCCGGAGGATTGCGATTGGACTTCTCTCAAGATGTCTACCTCGCTTTAATGTATGAATCCAATGCTAACAATTTTGTTACGGATGCAGCATATCAACTGGACCAATTCTCCATTTTTTATGTGATGAAATTTTAAAATATGAAGAAGATACTCGCATTTATTTTAATTGGATCGGCACTCGTGAGCTGTCGCAAGGAAGAAGTCGGAGTTACCGAAGGTCCTAATCTTACAGACATTTACGGAACGTTCAGCGTAGTAACGGCATTGGCTCCCAGTCAACCAACTGTGGACTTTGCCGCTGGAGAAACAGTGTATTTTACCGCTGAAACCTCCAAACTAACGGATTGGAAACTGACCATCACAGGTCAAACTAGTGGAGCCGAAAAAATCATAGAAGGAGTAGGAACAACGCTTTCGCAAAGTGATGCTACCTGGGACGGAAGTACAACCAACTTTCCTATGTTTCAAGCGGAGGTTTGCGACGTGAGTTTAACATTCGATGGTGAGACGGATACATTAACGACCACAGTTACCGTAGGCGCAGCCAAAGTGAATCAAGGGTTTGTACTCGCGGATTTCGAAACAGGATACCTTAGCGGCTGGACGAATTTCATTCAGTCTGGAGGTAACATGGACTTCAACATCAAAACAGATGCTACGTCTCCCCAGGAAGAATCTTACATCAATATGCAAGGAACTGTGAATTGGGATTGGTTGATCGGACTTCTTGATTTCAACGCTACGGCTTATAATGAAACAACACTTCCTTTGTCAGACAATGCAAGCAATCTCTACTTTAATGCCTTGGTGTATGGAGAAGCTGGTCTTTCGAACAGTTTGGTATTATTCCGATTTGATGAAGACGAAAACGAAGATGGAACTTTTGACGGCGCAAGCGAGGATCAATTCCAAAAAGAAATTCCAATTGATTGGGTAGGATGGCGTTTGATCAGTATTCGTTACGACGAACTTGACGGAGGTGGAACTGGAGACGGTGCCTTCGATCCAGATAAATTGAATAAAGTCAGTGTTTTGCACTTGGCCAACCCATCTTCCGGATTTGCAAAATCAGGATTGGATTACATGATATTTACAGAGAATGGTCCGTTACAGCCTTAACATACTAGCGCTTCTGCTATTTTTTTCCGCGTCGGCTCTCGGACAGGATACGCTAGACATTGAGCCCATTGAAATCAACAAGAAGAAATTCCGATTCAAGAAATCCGGATTGTACGAGGGTGAATTTCAGGAAGAATACAACATTCGAGGGTTTACCCAACTTTCCTTGTTTGAAAGGAATCTCGTAGACTTTTGGACATCTGAAAGTAAATCGTGTATTGAAGGAAAATTGGCTGCAAAAGAATCAGAGCAGAACGTTCTAAAAGTGAACTGGAACTCGGATCAAGGAGGCTGCGATTGGGTTGGAATGGGCTTTGGCTGGGATGGCTGGAAATCCAAAGATTTAGGATATGTCTTAGACACTTTGGCCTTGGAATTAATCGTTCGTTCTACCGGAGAATCATTCACCAATATCCCCTGGGCTTTCTGTTTAGAGGACTACAGTGAAGCTCAAGCTTGGGTGGGCTACAAAACGTCATTCTTAAAGTCGGAATCGATCACTAAAGATTGGACAAAAGTTGAAATTCCGCTAAGCCTTTTCCCTTTTGACGAGTTTGAAGTAGATGCTTCGAACATCAAGCAGTTGCTCATTCAAGTATTTGCCGAGGGAATCATTGAAATTAAATCCATAACACTGGTCCCGTTTAATGGTAAACTTCGCAAAGAAACCCCTGCTGCAATGAACTCTGTACAGGTGGACGGTGATTTGTCGGAATGGAATCAAGATTTCAATGCTGTAAAGGATCATAAATTTGCAGTTTCACACGATGGAGATCATCTTTTCTTTGCCTTTGACGTATTCGATCCTACGCCTCGAGTAAACGCTCAAGATGGTTCTAATTTATGGAATGGTGATGCGATTGAAGTAGCATTCAGTACAAATACTAAGGCGGATAGAAAACGTAAATTCTTATTGTTAAGTGATCAGCACTTGGGTATCAATTGTGGCGAGAATTCCTACGTTTGGAATTGGAAAACGAGCGAAAAGATGGATTTTCCCGTAGCATTTTCGTTAACTGAAAACGGCTATCAGGTTGAACTGGCTATTCCTACTTCTGCCTTCCGAAATTTCAATTTACAAGACATGGAAAACTTGGATATGGAAGTTGCCTTTGATTTGGGCAATGGCGATACACGGAAGGAACAACTTCGTTGGAACAGCGAAAATCAAACTGGATTTCACGAATCTCCTTCTCTTTGGGGCGGCTTGATTCTGAGTGAATAAGAAGAATACAATGGAGTTTGATTTGTAGTTAGGTTCATTCGACTGAAGTATATAAAATACCGATAATTTTCCCAAATTACTAGATATTTCTAACTATTTAAATCGGAATATTCCGATATTCCAATGGAATTATCTCTCCGAATGCACACTTATTACTCCCAAAGCAAAAGTACCGAACAGACCATCCATAAAAATTCCAAGTGCGACGTTGCCGTAACATCTCACGATAAGGAACTAGCGTCAACTATGATAATTCGCAGTTCATCACCTTGAATTTTTCAATAGAAATAGACTGAATAGGATTCTATCAAACCCAAATGTGCGAATTCCAACGGACACACATAAATGAATTTTGGGGAATACTGAAGAAATCTTTGTAGAATACAAATTGCTCTATCGAAATATTTCGACATCACTATTTAGCTCAGGGTCAGAGCTTTTCTAAATTGTTTATTCCTTTATGAAAGAAACGCGACCAACACTTCCATCAACTGCAGTAGCTTCAACTATGTAACTTCCTACCGCAAGATTACTAACATTGATTTGATCTCCATCACCAGAAGCCAATTTAGCGCCTTGAAGATTGAATACTTCAAAGGTTTGAATATCAAGTTGGGATGTAATAATCAATTGATCTGAAGCTGGATTCGGGTACGCCGATATTTCCAACTCAGGTTTGAAAATCTCTTCTACGCTATTCGCTTCCTGGAAAACGCGAACGTAATCTACCAACATCGTTGCTGGGAATTGTGTCGTAGCATCTGGCGAGCCTGGCCAATTGCCTCCTATTGCCAAATTAAGTATGAAGAAGAAGGGCGTATGGAATTCTTCTCTTGACAAGGATTGAGAACTGATGTCTTCCTGATGGAATTGAACACCATCCAAATACCACCGAATCTCATCACTGTCCCATTCCAATTCGTAAACATGAAAGATGGATGCATCTGCCCACTCAAAATCTCCGCTGTACGTATGCCCCCATTGATCGTAATGAATGGTACCGTGAACTTTCAATTCATTATTGACATGTTCCATGATATCAATTTCACCACAAAAAGGCCATCCAACCGTTTGAAAATCCGATCCAAGCATCCAGAAGGCAGGCCATAAACCTTGATCTACCGGAACCTTAATTCGTGCTTCTACTCTCCCGTATTGAAAATCAAAAAGACCTTCCGTTTTGATACGTGTGGATGTGTAATTAGATCCTTGAAATGACTGTTCTCTGCCAACGATGTGCAAGTATCCGGTA
>JADFAL010000073.1 GCA_015665275.1 Flavobacteriales bacterium
TAGTAGTTTGCTTGACTGATACCTTCTTTACGGCATAATTCGGCGATGGTGGTTTCTCCACGCATGCCCTCAATAATAATTCTGATTTTTTCTTCTGAACTGTAAGATTTCCTTGTCTTACGTTTTAAATCACTAATAAGTGAGCTTGTACTTTTCTTTTTTGCCATCTCTGGTCGATTTAAAGGTTAAAATAAATATTAAACCTCTATCTTAAGTTTAAGCTCGTTCTAGTTCACTTTTTGCTGACGTCACACAGTGTGTATTGATCACTTTTCTACGTTGCATGATAACCTTGATAAGTCTTTCCTTATTCTTTAGATCATTATCCTTGATAAGACCTAAAAGAGTGCTGTTTGGTTCGAACTGCTCTAAGACTTCCTTGACCTCATCCGTTAGCTTAATGCTATAGATCTTGCCGGTCTTGGCTCTCTTATAGATGATCCTACCGTTCTTGATGTTGTCAGATGATAGTAATAATAGATCTTTTACGTTAATTCCTCTCAGCATGAATATAAGCTTACCTACAAGCCAGCTTTTGTAGTATATATGAGTAGGAGAGAGGTTTAGACTGAGATAGGCTCTAACCTCATCTAAAGACAAAACTCTAGGAGTAGTTTTATCCTTTCTGAACTTATACTTCCTAAACGGATACCATTCATATCCTACCAGATCATAATTGATCGCTTTGTTGCAGACAGCTCTCAAGGTTCTTAAGTATACATTAACTCCATTCCTTGACATTCCTCTCAGAAATAGAGCCTCTTCTATTTCTAGAATCTTTTGATAGGTGAGGTCATGAAATGGTATGTTAAAGTCAATTACATTCTCTAGAGCTGACTTAACCTGCATATATACTTTTACTCCACCATGTCTATTGCTATTGGTCATCCGTTTTATCTCTTCCTTCCAGAAGCTGTTAATTGTTTGGTGCTGTTTTACCGAATTGATTAAGCATTCTTTCAGAGCTTGTACATCAATATCTGGTTGTTCAAGTAATACTGATCTTAACTTTGATTTGTGGCTTAACAATTTCTGTTGAAGCTCATCATTTAGGATATCATCAGATACTATCTTTTCCAGCTCCTTGTTGAATTGTGATTTCATCAAGTACACTCCTGTTCCGAGTTCACGAGTCTTTGATCTATGAGATAATCTGAATACTAAGGGGTAATGCTGGTCTTTTCTTTTTCTTCTTGTGTCTAGCACTAATTTGATTGTTGCCATAATAAAGATTGTTATGGCTAATCACTGCAAAAAGTATGTACACAAAATATAGGATTTCTTTAAATGTCCCACTGCTTCTACAGCTCAACTGAATAGAGCACTTGATTACGGCACAACAAACCAATGCCGTTTATCAATGGATCGATTGCGCTACAAATCAACCAATCAGCGGTGAAACGAACATTTCATTTGCACCTTCTGTGAATGGTGATTACGCTGTAATTGTAACATTCGACGGTTGTTCTGACACCTCTTCTTGTGTCATAATTAGCACAGTTTCGCTTTCCTCTCTATCAATGAATACTATTTCTATTTCTCCAGTGCCTGCTGAGGATGAAATAATAATTCAGGGAGATTTTAAAATCGGTTCGTTGTAAGAAATTCTAAGTATTTCAGGAGAACGAATTTCATCTGGGATTATCCAATCAAATTCAAAAATATCTGTGATGGATTTGGCAAGAGGAGCCTATTTCACAAGGATTGGAGAAAGCGTCCTTCGTTTCACAAAGATCTAAACGAAAAAGGGACTCTCTCGAGTCCCTTTTCTTATTTATTCTTGTAATTACTTGATCACATTTATGTGGCCTGTTCGGGTATAGACATCTGTCCTTTCCTGATCGTAGGCATACTTATAAGTGGCTTTCCAAACATATGTTCCATCTTGTACTACACGCCCACCATAGGTTCCGTCCCATTCGAAATCAGCTGTTTCTGATTCGAAAATAATTTCCCCCCATCTGTTGAAAATTAAGAACTCAAACTCCTCAAACAAACAATCATGCTCTATGCGGAATGCATGATTGTATTCATCACCATTCGGAGTGAAGGTATTTGGAGCAAAGAACGGACAGTTACAATCGTCAACATAAAGGTAAACCGTATCTGTTACGTCTCCACATCCGAAGGCTGTAGCAACAATCTCCAAGGTATCGAAGTAGTTAATTGGCTCATCGTAGCTGTAGATGTTATTTGTTGAACCGTCATTCCACCAAAGGATAGAATCTAAATTATTAATCAAAGGTGCAAGGAATACATCCTCGTCATGACAAATATGACGATCGTTTCCGAGTGTAAAGTCAACTTCTCCAACAATCACCTCTGTGGATGCCTGAACTTCACAAACGGCAACTCCTGTTACAGTATATGTCCCTGCTCCAAGTATCACAGTGGGTCCGGTCATTCCATTGTCCCAAGTAAACGAGGTTGCATTTGGCAATGTAGCAGTTACCGACACTTGATCCGTATCACACAAGTAGTACAATGGCTGAAGTCCAATGGTTGGGATTTGGTACATCTGAACGTTCATAGTATCGTAACCAATACACCCAGTTGGACCAGTTACCGCTACCGCTACGAAGCTATTCGGACCATACAAATCAGTTGTTGGTGCCACACTTCCAGTTGACCAATCATACGAGTTGTAAGCTTGCGTCAACGAGTAATTTACCGTGTCTGTAATACAGTAATCTACTGGCCCCACGATATCTGGAGTTGGTCCGAGTATTTCCGTAATAATGATGTCATCATCAGAGATACACCCATAGATATCTGTTACCGTCACAGTATACGTTCCACCAGCATCTACATCAATTTGTGCCGTTGTTTGGTTCCCTGGTGACCATACGTATGATACTCCTGTTGGAACTGTTGCATCCACCTGAACTGTTTCATATTCACAAATATCAAAGTCAGGACCGAGGTCAATCAATGTCACTGGATGGTAATCTACGTTAATAGTATCTGCAACAACACAGCCATTAGAGTCTGTCAACTCTACCCAAACCTGAGAGGTGGTATTCACAGTAAATGAACTTGCCGTTGCATTGTTGAACCATAAGGCCGAACCGCCTGGTGGTATTGTTACTGAAAGTAAGATGTCGTCTCCATCACAAAGTGTGGTATCGTTTCCTAAATCCAATGGAATCGGAGCGAAGTTCGAAATGGTCATGGCATCAGTATCCGTTCCACACGCCGTTGTTGCTGTTACCCAGTACAAGCCAGCCGTATTCGTTGTAATCGACGGAGTAGTTTCTGTAGTAACCCATTCATAGGTTGGATTCGGTACATTGCTGATCGTTGTGTTGATAGTGACAGGTTCTCCTAAACAAACGGTCGTATCTGGTGTCGTTATTGTGACATCCGGAAGCTCGTTCACAAAGAATTGAATAGAATCCGTCAACGCACAGTTCAAAGGTGTTGTATACGTAACGTAGTACACTTGATCGGCGAGCGGACTGAATATCGGGCTCGTACTGGTTGGATTCGTAATATCTGTCAATGGAGACCATTGGATATTCGTGTTACCTGTCATGTCGATAATTATCGAGTCTCCCTCACAAATGGTCGTATCTCCGAGCGATCCGAATGTTGTCCCTGAAATATAGGTTACCGTTACCGAATCCGAGATAGAACATACTCCGTTGTCTGCGGTCAAGGTATAAGTCAATGTTGTATCTGCCTGAATTACTGGATCCAAGATTGTAGTTCCCGAAAGCACAGGCCCTTGGTTCCATTGATACGTCGGGTTCGCTGAGTTCGTTGAAGCTACCATCTGATATCCAGCTGTAAAACACAAACTAGTATCAGGTCCTGCATCAACTGTAAAATCATCTATCTCGACTAATACAGAGTCTGTGTAGATACACTGTCCTTGAACGATGTCCACGACATACCATGTATCTGCGCTTGATCCTGCCATTGTATTCAAGGCAGTGGGATCTGCTAAATCAAGGGATGGTGTCCAAGTAAATGTAAATCCTGTATTGTCTAAGACTTGGAAGGAAACATTATCCAATCCCCAAACATCTTCTGCTGCACCGGTGAAAACAGGTTGCGTCCAACGGAATCGAGTTGCTGCTGTTTGCGCAAGTGCTGGCATTGGCACGGACAATACTGTAAAATTTGGATATGCATTTTCGAAAAGCGTGGTAATTGTTACCCAAGTAGCTCCACCGTTATTAGAGTATTGTAGCAAAACGTTCTCTCCAAATTCGGCATCATCACACGGTGCAACACCGTTGGCAATTTTAATACTAAAGTCGATTGTTCCTCCGCCCGTTGTATTCATATCTGCTGTTTCTGCAACACGCGGTGCAGCTCCATCAAATAGCAATGCATCTCCAGTTACGGAACCACAAACATTGGAGTTCGTAAAGCCTGCGAGGTTGGTCCAAAGGTTTGGATCGTTACCTCCATTGAAGTCGTCGAAATGAATGATTTGATAAACATCCAGATTGTGCTCGGTTGAATCGCCTGCACAAATGAATGGGTTCGTCGTTGTCAAATCCAACTCACCTATACTTCCCCCATTTACTACGATATATATGCTATCCCGAGCTGAACTACAAGTAGAACCGATTGTAGAAACATCGGCGTAATACCATCCAGTCACAAGAGCTGTTAGAATCGGGCTTTGAGATGTTGGGTTATCAAAGTAAAATGACGGTGACCATTGAATGTCATAACTTCCCGTAGGAGCAATAGAGACATTCATTTGTACTTGTTCAAACATACAAACGGAGTCTTCACTTGCCGTAACATCAATAATCGGTGGTGTTGGAGTTGCAACACTGAATAAATACTCTTCCTCACATCCAGACAACAATGAGTTACCTGTAATGATGTAAACATCGTTAATGATTGGCGGAATGAGAATCAATTGGTTGTTTGTTCCAATTACTGTGTTCGTATCTGATAAGGTAGTCCACACAGGGCTAAACAAAGATTGAGGAGGCGCTAATAATACCGTATCATTTGTACAAAGCGCTGTATCTACAACTAGTGGTGGCTCTGGCTGGAATGATCCAACAGAATATGCATAACTTTCAGCACTACCAGTTCCGTAAACGTAAGCACTAAAACCATTTGGAGCTGAGAGGTTGTGACTTCCTTGCGCAATACCCACGGAAGCATAAGAATTTAGCGGATTCGCTGGGAATGGACTAAAACTTCCAGCTGGTATAGCGATTCCATCGAGTAGTACTGTACCGATATCCGCAGATTCAACTACCACGTTCAAATTGTGCTGGTTGATTACTGCTGAAGTAACCGTACTAAAGGTCACATTCGAAATTTTCTGATCATCACCGTTCAACGATAGCATCGCCGGATCACCTGTAATACTACAAGTTACCCCTTGCATGAACTGCGTAACTGCAATAGGCGCTGAACCTACAACCTGAACACCTGTTGGAACATTATTAAAAAACTGAGATTGTCCTGAATTTAGAATAATAGGTGCTGCTCCATCAATAGAAACAGAGGTTCCGTTATCACGGGCTGTTACAGAGTATGTATATCCTGAAGTTCCACTAAACGGAACAATGTAATATTCATTACCCCATGCTTCAGTAGGCAAAAGTTGATCGAAAATGTGATCACAGGCGGTACACCCGTTCGGTATATTGGTACATTGGGCTCCCGCAAAGACGGCAAACGGTCGACACGAACCACTCGTAGCGGTTCCAACAATAGTAGTCCCTGATAAATCGGTATTATTTGAGGCGGCCATAACCTGATAGGTTTCCCCCTGTTCTAATTGAACGATATACGGTACCCCAGCAGCATTACCTCCTGAAGTGGCAACCGAAGGAGTAATTTCCACTTCTGTGGCATCTTCCGTGGCTACAATCAGAAATTCTGAATTCAATGCAAATCCACCACCAATCCCCTGAAAGGTACTTACGATGTACTCTGTTCCAATGGATCGAACCGGCAAGACTTTACTCGCATCGGCCGTATATGGGTGAAAGTTAATCGCGAAGACACTTACGGTATCTAGCGTTGTGATATGGACTCCCATATTTTGAACCACATCATTTAAAACATGATGGGCCATTGCTGTTGGAACTGTCACAGTTGTAACGGTTCCTGGGGTCACAATAAAGTTCTGAGTCCATCCCTGTAATGGAATTTCAACAGTTCCTGTGGTAGCTGTACCTCCCGAAATGAACAATTGTAAGTCGATTGTATTGGCGTAGGTTCCATAATTATTCATGTATCCCATCCAAAAATCCTTTCCAACAGTAGGAATAATTCCTCCCTGTCCAAAGGATGTAGAAGTCATAAGCAAAAACGCTACAACATGCAGCAAGCGTGATAGTTTCATACGTAGCAAGTCGTTAAGGGTTTAAATAACGAAACCCGAATCAAATAGCTAACTTTCTATGCGTTCATAATATTTAGAAAATCAGCTTTTTAGACGGTCACAGAAAAGACGTAACTACAACGCAAATCGTTGTCTTATTCAACAATTAAAAGGTAATTATTTTTCTTACCCTTGCTGAGAAGCACGTATTTGTTGTGAATTAGTGTATTTGGAGTGATCGAAAAACGATCGTCTACCTTTTCTTTGTTTACCGAAACTGCGTTTTGTTTTGCAGCGGTTCTTGCTTCACCATTTGATTTCAAAAAGCCTGTCTTTCCTGACAAAGCATCCAAAATACCGATTCCTTCACCGAACTCATCTTTGGAAATTTTTGCAACATCTACGGCGCCTTTTATTCCTTCAAAATCATTCACACTCATCGAAACTACATCTTCGTGCGAAGCTTTACCAAACAACAAATTTGTTACGACTTCTGCTGTTTGAAGTGCTTCTTTTCCATGAACTCGCGTAGTAATATCCTCTGCCAAAGCTTTCTGGAGAGAACGTTGATGCGGTGCTTCGTTGTGTTTCGAAATCAATTCTTCAATTGCTTCTTGCGTCATCAATGTGAAAATCTTGATGTAATTTTCGGCGTCTGAATCCGAGGCATTTAACCAGAATTGGTAGAACTCATACGGCGATGTCTTTTCGGCATCCAACCATACATTTCCGCTTTCTGTTTTCCCGAATTTCGTTCCGTCGGCTTTTTTGATCAACGGCGTGGTAACGGCATATGCCTCTCCTCCACCTTTTCGGCGAATCAATTCTGTTCCAGTAACAATATTTCCCCATTGATCTGACCCTCCCAACTGAACAATGCAATTGTGGTGCTTGTTCAAATGGTAGTAATCGTAACCTTGCACCAACTGGTACGAGAATTCCGTAAAAGACATTCCAGTTTCCAAGCGTGATTTCACAGAATCTTTGGCCATCATGTAGTTCACAGAAATATGCTTTCCTACATCACGAATGAAATCTAAAAAGGACAATCCTTCGAACCAATCGTAGTTATTGACCATTTCAGCAGAATTGTGTCCCGATTCAAAATCAAGAAATTGTTCCAATTGTTTGCGAACACAAGCCACATTATGATTCAATGTTTCAGAATCCAATAAATTTCGTTCTTGTGATTTTCCTGATGGATCGCCGACCATTCCGGTAGCTCCGCCCACAAGCGCATACGGTTTATGACCTGCACGTTGAAAATGCACCAAAATCATTATTTGCACCAAACTTCCCACGTGAAGGGAGTCTGCCGTTGGATCAAAACCAATATATCCGCTGGATACTTGTTTGTTCAATGCTTCTTCTGTTCCAGGCATGATATCATGGATCATACCTCTCCATTGCAATTCTTGTATAAAATTATCGGGCATTACTAACTCTTGGTCAATTGTTTAAATACTTCTTCAAGTGACTTCTCTTCTTTACGAAGTGTCACTGCTAACAGGTCATTTTGTTGGGCAAATTGGGCTACGCTTTTTCGCAAATCCATATCTTCCGATGATTCAAGCAACCATCCTTCTCCCATCTGTTCTACACGTCCAACTCCAGGGATTTTCTTGAGTTGGTTTCTGGAAATCGATCCTTCAAATTCAACGAACACGGTCTGTACTGATCCTTCCAACTGCAAATCTTTCGCTGTGTCGTCGGCTACAATTTCACCGCGATTGATAATTACAACACGATCACAAATCGCTTCTACTTCCTGCATAATGTGCGTAGACAACATTACTGTCTTCTCTTTTCCGATGGATTTGATCAGATTTCGGATATCGGCCAATTGATTTGGATCCAATCCGGAAGTCGGCTCATCTAAAATCAATACTTCCGGATCATGAATGATCGCTTGAGCTAATCCTACACGTTGACGGTATCCTTTTGAAAGCTGTCCGATCTTTTTGTTCTGCTCAATCTCTAATCCTACCTTTTGGATCATTTCCTTCACGCGTTCTTTCAAATTCGGAACGCGGTAAATCTTTCCAACGAAAGTCAAATATTCCTTCACGTACATGTCCAAATACAGCGGATTGTTCTCAGGCAAATACCCAATCAATCGCCGTGTATCAAGCGTATCAACAGTGACGTCCTTACCACATACTTTCACGCTTCCACCACTGGCATTAATGTACCCCGTAATGATTTTCATGGTTGTTGATTTCCCTGCACCGTTTGGTCCTAGAAACCCAACAATCTCCCCATTTCCAACATTGAAGGAAACATCTTTTACAGCTGCTTGGCTACCGTAATATTTGAATAGGTTTTTTACCTCTATTGACATGTCATCAGGTTTGAAGCACGAATTTACACATTTATGGATGATTCAATTCGTCATTGATTCAATAATTCCAACACTGGAATCAATGAGTATAACGTCCTACCATAATTCGGATACACGCATCGCGGTTGATTGGAATAAAACTGATAAAAGTAATTGGGTGCATCGGCCTTCTACCTACCTTTGTTGTCATGGAAATTAAATCACTGAACTACCTTACCGAGCATTTACAAAGACTCATCAAAGGTCAGTTGTGGGCCAAAGTAATCCTTGGTATTGTCCTTGGAATTGCTCTTGGGATTGTTCTAAATCCTGAAAACGGTTATGTTTCGGAGGGAATTAGCGAAAAAGCAGCGAGTTGGCTAGACATGCCTGGTCAGATTTTCCTACGGTTGGTGCAAATGGTCATGATTCCATTGATTTTTGCATCGATCATTACTGGGATCATTAGCAACAGTTCTGAGAACTTAAAGTCGATGGGACTGCGTTTACTTACGTACTTCATGATCACAACGGTTGTTTCCATTACCATTGGAATGGTGCTCTCGTACGTCATGAAGCCTGGGAAATACATCAATGAATTGGGTGGACTTCCTGGTGGTAATTCAACATCTGATTTAGCCAAGGAAAATGTTGGTTCCGGTTCAATTCCCGAGACCATCGCAAACCTCATTCCGAACAATCCTCTGGAAGCTATGATAACTGGGGAGATGCTCGGTGTTGTTATTTTCACCATCATCATTGGAGTAGCAATTACACAACTTCCGAAACGTTTGTTCGACCCGATGATTCACTTCACTGAAGCGATTCAAAAGATCTGTATGATTGTCGTTTCCTGGGCCATGCAATTGGTTCCATTTGCCGTATTTGGAATGATGGCCGCTCTCATGGCGCGGATTGGCACTGAAATAATCTCGGGCCTTGGATATTACATTTTAGTGGTACTTATCGGATTAGTTCTTTTACTCATTTTCTATTTGCTCGTATTGCGCATTTTTACGGATATGTCGCCTTGGAAGTTTTTGAAGGCCGTTCGAGGACCACAATTGCTGGCATTTTCCACGGCAAGTTCTGCTGCTGTGATGCCACTCTCGATGAAAACTGCCGATAACGAATTGAATATTTCTTCGAATATCAGCGATTTTGTGATTCCAGTCGGGGCTTCAATCAATATGGATGGAACCGCACTTTTTCAATGTGTTTCTGCCGTATTTCTTGCGCAAGCTTATAGCATTGACCTTTCCCTGATCGAAATCGTTCTTTTATCCGTAACAATTGTGGCCGCATCCATTGGTACACCTGCCATTCCAGGTGGTGGCGTCATCATTCTAGCATCAGTACTGGAAAGTGCTGGAATTCCAACCGGAGGCTTGATTGTTATTATCGGAATTGATCGAATTTTAGGAATGTTTCGAACCGCTGTAAACGTTACGGGAGACCTAACAGCGTGTGTTTTATTTCAGAAATGGTTCGGTCCCCCCGTACCTTCTAATGAAAAAACAAACTGACTTCATTACTTTTGCCACATGTTAGAAAAAGGTGTTGTGGTAAAATCTACAGGCAAATGGTACATCGTTTCCATGCCTGACGGAACGCTAGTGAATTGTCGCATACGTGGGAAACTACGTTTGGATGGTTTGCGCACCACGAACCCTATCTCAGTAGGAGATGTAGTGCACGTATCTGAAGAAATTGATGGCGAAGGCAATCGCATGATTGAGGATTTTGATCCTCGCAGAAACTATATCGTTCGAAAGTCCACCAACCTCAGCAAGCAAAAACAAATTATTGCTGCAAACATCGATCGAGCATATCTCATCGTAACCATCAAATCTCCCGTTACGCATTTGGTATTTATTGATCGATTCCTGGTTTCAGCCGAATCATTTCGAATTCCCACTACGCTACTTTTCAATAAGACGGACCTTTTGGACGCCGACGAATTGGAATATATTGAAGCACTGCGATTCATGTATCAGGAATGTGGCTATCCAAGTCAGATTATTTCGGCGAAAGAAGGTAAAAAC
>JADFAL010000046.1 GCA_015665275.1 Flavobacteriales bacterium
GTTCCGTGGGGTAAATGAGTTTCCAATCGTCAAAGAAATATTTGAATGAAAGGAGGTGGTCTCGATTCTTTTTCCCTTCATAGCTGAAACTATACCCTGCATTTAATGAAGTTACGTCGTACTCCGATGAAGCACCTGCCGTATATGAGTTAGTTCCTTTTTTCTTCGCCTTTTTATTGAAGGTAAACGAGTAGTACTGGCGCGTATCTGCTGCTGAAGCTCCTGAAATGTGATTTGGACTTAGATAGGGATTGTCAATGTTGTCAGATGATGCCGAAGAATAGTAATCCACTCCAGCATTGAGATCTATACTTCTGGCGGAATCCATTGGAATATGAACAAAAACAGAAGGAGCGATATTGGAAAGCTGTTCGGTTCCACGTCCCCCGGTAACAGGAGAATTGTTTCCATCTTGCTCGTAATAACTAGAGACAAAATAGATGTCAATCGGTTCGCCCATTTCCACTTGAGAGGTGTCTTGAGCTCTTGTGAATTGGCCCGTTAACAAAACAAGGCCTACTATGATTAATCTTAATTGCATCCGCATCCGCCTCCTGATTTACCACCGCTAGCACCTGCTGCGCCTTCGCGGTATGATTCAAACCCTATTTCAAACTTCTCTGCCTTGCTAGCAGCGGTATCCATACGTTTATCGTTCAGATACATTTTCTGATATTCTTTTACCGAAACGCATCCAGAGCAAAGCAAGAATACTGCTCCAAGAAGGGTTCCCATGATTTTAATTCGATGCTTCATAGTTCGATTGAATGTTGTGAGAGAAAAACAATTCGTTGTGGCTATCAATAATGATGGCCTCAACACCCTCTAATTGATTGATTAGAGCCATACCTTCTTTACTTCCCAGGATAAAAACAGAAGTTGCTAATCCATCCGCTAGTTCAGCATTGGGGCAAATGATGGTTACGCTCTTCATATTTCTTGCTGGCCATCCAGTTTTAGGATGAATGATGTGGCAATAGTCAATACCGTTGATTGTGACGAACTTTTCATAATTACCTGAGGTAACGACGGCACAATCTCGAGCCGGAATAGACATAAGTATATTGCCTTTGTGGTCTGGATCTTGAATCCCAATCGTCCATGCATTCTCCTGTGATTTTTCTCCCCAGGCGCATAAGTCACCGCCAGCATTTACGACTCCTGAAGTTGCGCCATTTTCTATCATGATTTTCTTTGCCTCTTCGGCAGCAAATCCTTTTCCAATAGCACCGAATCCTATCTTCATTCCCTTCTCTTTTAGAAAAATGGTAGTGTCTTGAGCATTGAGAACGATATTCTGATAGTCGATGAGAGCTACGGAGCTCTTAATCTCTGTAGAATCGGGTACTTCCGTGTATGTTTTATTGAAGTTCCAAACTTTGTCAATGGAGGCAAAGGAAACATCGAATACTCCATTCGTTACATGGGAGATTTTCAAGGAACGCTGCACCAGTTCAAACAACTCAAAGGAAACTTTTTGTGGTGAAATTCCTGCGTTTAGGTTTACACGAGAAGTTTCGGAGTTTGGGTCCCAGCTGCTAATCATTCTTTCCAGTTCAACGACTCGCTCAAAACCGATTTTTACAGCCACTTGTGCTTCATCCTCAGTGGGGGCAATAGCCGTGAAAGAGAATGCCGACCCCATGAGAAGGGTGTCTAATGAGTAGGATTCTTGAGTGAATGACGGAGAGCAGATGATCAAGAAAACAGGCAATATCCAATTCATCATTGATGTTTTTTAATGGCTGTTAAGTATTCTTCCGTAGAGCTCAACGGTGTTTTTAACTCACCGACTTGTTCTCCCAATCCATTAAATAAAAGGACACGGGGAAACTTGCCTTCTGGATTGTATTTTTCAGCAAGTGCTTCGTTGTGAGCTGTTTGTTCCTTGCTCAATTGATTGCCTTTTTTCATTGGGAAATCAACTTTGAGGAGTACAAGGTTTTGGGCTGCAAATGATTGAAATTCGGGATCTTCAAAAAAGGATTTCTCCAGACGCTTGCATGCAGCACACCAGTCAGAACCACGGAAACTCATGAGTATTAATTTGTCTTCGCCAGCTTTCGATTTCGCGGCGTTAAAATCAACTTCCCAATGTGATTCTGAGGGGATGCTATGGTTAGAAGGAGGGGAGAAAACAAAAGAATAGAAAAGTATGGCTCCTAAAAAGGCGCACGTTCCAAGTGCTATTTTCATAGGGGTATGTTTTAAGAATTAATAAGAAAGCTTTGACGTAGATACGCCATGGCACATGTTGCATTGACCGGTGAAGATTTTATCTTCCATGAATTCTTCCGGCCCATTGGCTGGTTGGACTGAAACAAAAACACCACTTTTAATATCGATATCTTCAGTCGTGTAAAAGTTTCCGT
Organism: Flavobacteriales bacterium; assembly: GCA_015665275.1. Classification (GTDB taxonomy): domain Bacteria; phylum Bacteroidota; class Bacteroidia; order Flavobacteriales_D; family Crocinitomicaceae; genus UBA4466. The sequence continues at coordinate 2,373 of JADFAL010000046.1, forward strand.
GCATATCGGCCTGAACTTCCATAATAGGATTTTGATTCACGTCGTTGTACACTCTAACCACTGCATCACCTGGATTTCCGAAGATTGTTCCGGCTACTGAAAACCAGCCGGTTCCTCGCCCCTCAGTATAATGGCAATTCATGCAATTGTATCCATTATACTGATGGTCGTCGTCTACACTTTCGTCGTCACCAAAGGTGCTGATGGTTGTTTCGTTACTGGGTCGAACCCATTTTTGACAGCTGTCGAGGGTGTATAATCCGACCGCCGTAAGCACAAAAAGGAATAGTGCTTTAGAATAAGAAAAGGAGAACATAGATTTGTAATTTTTGCGTTTCAACCAAATCTAAAACACAAATCTGAGTAGAATCTGTGGGGCATAAATTTGGTTCGTTCTTTAGATAAACGAATGTTAATTGAAGTTAATTGTGTGCAAGCATAGTAATTGTCCGATTGGGTGCTCCTAATTGTTATATTTGCTATGATGAGAGAACGCCTGCACTCTATTGTTTTTGGGACATCCACCCGAGCCGGAAAAAATTTCGATTTAATTCTATTGATTTTAATATTGGCTTCCGTTTTGGTCATTCTTTTGGAAAGTGTGCCGAAGTGGAGGGACGTTTATGGCGACGAATTTTTCATTATCGAATGGGGCTTTACGATTCTCTTTTCCATTGAATACATTTTGAGAATTATCATTTCTCCCAAACCCTTTCGATACATTTTTAGTTTTTGGGGAATCGTTGACTTGATATCAATCATTCCAACCTTTTTCAGCCTGTTTGTTTCAGGATATCATGCATTGGTTGCGATTCGGGCGCTTCGATTGTTACGTATTTTCAGAATCTTGAAACTGAGCAGATTTACTTCGGAATCTCAAGCATTGATGCATTCGTTGAGAGCGAGTTATTATCGAATTGTGGTTTTCATGGTATTTGTGGTCATGATGATGGTACTCGCGGGAACAGCAATGTACGTCATAGAAGGTGGGCAGGAAGGATTCGATTCAATTCCTTCGAGTATTTACTGGGCCATTGTAACAACAACTACAGTGGGTTACGGAGACATCACCCCAGCCTCTGATTTAGGGAAAATTCTATCCTCCGTTATGATGATTCTCGGTTACGTCATTATCGCCGTTCCTACAGGGTTAATATCCGTAGAAATGTCACGTTACAAAGCAGACGGACGCAACGACAACCTTTGTCCGAACTGTGAACATGATAACCCTTCGGGCTCTGTTTTCTGTAATCAATGTGGAGCCGAAATGACCGACTCTTGATTTTATACGAAAGAACCCCGACATAAAATGCCGAGGTTCCTATATAAAGTCGACGATACTATCTGAACAAAATCAGGAAGCATCCATCGTGAAAAAAGGCCGATTTGCATCGACCTTTTATGCTCTTAAATCGAAGACTGAGGCTCCGTTGGACTGAGTTTATCGAATTCTCGAAGTCTTCTTTAGTTGTAATTCAAATTACATCATCCCCGGCATTCCACCTGGCATTCCGCCTGGCATTCCTGCTGGTTCTTCTTCAGGCTGATCCGTAATTACACATTCCGTCGTCAATAGCATAGATGCAATAGAAGCTGCATTTTCGATTGCGATGCGTGTTACTTTTGTCGGATCGATTACTCCTGCTGCATACAAGTTCTCAAAAGTCTCAGTGCGAGCGTTGTATCCAAAGTCGTCTTTTCCTTCTTTAACTTTCTGCACCACTACAGCACCTTCGCCTCCAGCGTTGGCAATGATCTGACGCAATGGCTCCTCAATTGCTCGAGTAACGATCGCAATACCCGTTTGCTCGTCTTCGTTCACACCATTTACTGATTCAATCCCTTCAATAGAACGAATCAAAGCGATTCCTCCACCAGGAACAATTCCTTCTTCAACTGCTGCTCGCGTAGCCGCTAATGCGTCATCTACACGGTCTTTCTTTTCTTTCATTTCAACTTCCGTTGGAGCTCCAACGTAAAGGACAGCAACACCACCAGCTAATTTAGCCAAACGCTCCTGCATTTTCTCTTGATCGTAATCTGAGGTAGATGCTTCAATTTGAGCTTTGATTTGTCCTACGCGAGATTCGATTGCCGCTTTATCTCCAGCTCCGTTCACGATTGTTGTGTTGTCCTTGTCGATCTCAACTTTTTCAGCAGTACCCAACATATCCATTGTTGCGTTTTCAAGGCTCAATCCACGTTCTTCAGAGATCACTTGACCTCCTGTCAAAATTGCAAGATCTTCCAACATTGCTTTACGACGATCGCCAAATCCCGGTGCTTTAACAGCCGCAATTTTCAGTGATCCTCGGATTCGGTTTACAACCAATGTTGCCAATGCTTCGCCGTCAACATCTTCCGCGATCAATAACAATGGTTTCCCTGATTGAGCTACTGGCTCTAATATTGGAAGCAACTCCTTCATGTTCGAGATCTTCTTATCGTAGATCAAGATCATTGGATTTTCCATTTCTGTGATCATTTTATCTGTATTCGTCACGAAGTAAGGAGAGAGGTAGCCACGGTCAAACTGCATTCCTTCTACAGTTTTTACGTCAGTTTCCGTTCCTTTGGCTTCTTCAACAGTGATCACACCGTCGTTACCAACAACTTGCATCGCTTGAGCAATCAATGCCCCAATAGTCTCGTCGTTGTTCGCTGAGATAGTAGCAATTTGCTTGATCTTATCGTTATCAGAACCAACTTCTTTCGAGTTGCTTTTCAAGTTGGCAACCACGTGTTTTACCGCTTTGTCAATACCGCGTTTCAAATCCATTGGATTTGCTCCTGCAGCAACGTTTTTTAATCCTGCGCTAATGATCGCTTGCGCCAATACTGTTGCAGTCGTCGTCCCATCACCAGCGATATCGGCTGTTTTAGAGGCCACTTCTTTTACCATTTGAGCTCCCATGTCTTCCACAGGATCGCTCAATTCGATTTCTTTGGCTACTGAAACTCCGTCTTTTGTAATGTGCGGAGCACCGAATTTTTTACCAATTACAACATTTCGACCCTTTGGTCCCAGCGTTACTTTAACTGCATTTGCCAATGAGTCAACTCCGCGCTTCAATCCGTCGCGCGCTTCAATATCAAAGTGAATATCTTTTGCCATTTGTTTATGTTTTTAAAGTATCAATAATTAGAAAATTCCGTAAATGTCAGATTCGCGCATGATTAGGTACGTTGTGCCATCTAATTTGATCTCAGTTCCTGAGTATTGACCGTACAAAACTTCATCTCCAACTTTCACAGTCATAGGTTCGTCCACTTTTCCATTTCCAGCAGCAATTACTTTGCCTTTCAAAGGTTTTTCTTTTGCTGAATCCGGAATGATGATTCCGCTAGCTGTTGTTTGCTCTGCAGGTGCCGGCTCAATCAGAACACGGTCTGCTAGTGGTTTGAATTGTGTTGACATATCGCTTATTTTTTGTTTAATTTTTACTCTCGCCAATACCCCAATTTTGTGCCATCAGGGAATAACGATTAAAAGTGTGATTTCTTGTCACTTTTTGTGACAGAGTGACATGATTGAATGCACAAAAAAAGCCGATCAAATTGACCGGCTTTTCAATATTTTCTATTCAGCAATTACTGATTCTGAGGCTGCTGTTGTCTATTGTTTTGGTTTCCATTCTGGCCACCATTTTGACCGCCGTTTTGTCCACCATTAGTATTCTCTTGCTTGTCCTTCACAATAGGTTCAGGCTTGTCTGACATTGTGTTAATTGTCAAAAAGACACTTAAGATTCCAATTACGGCAGCCAACCCCCAAGTAGTTTTATCGATGAAATCGTTCGTTTTCTGCACGCCACCGATTTGTTGAGCACTTCCGAAATCAGAACTCAATCCACCTCCTTTAGGATTCTGGATGTATACAACAAATACCAAAAGGATACTTGCTAGTAGAATAACGCCTGTAATAATTGTAGTTAACATTATGTATTCAGTTTTTTCTGTAATTCTTCAATTTGGACTGCAAAGAAACTCTTTTTTTCTGGATTAGCCAAGATTAATTCCTTGTAAGCAGCAATTGCCTTCGGATAATTTCCTTGCATAGCATAAACTTTCGCCAGTGTTTCACTCACAGGAAGTTGCGATTCGCTCAAACTTTCTTTTGCTTTTTTGGTTGGAGAGAAGAATTCTTTCTTTGGTTTTTCTACTTCTCCTGACAATGATTCTAGGGGATCAAATCCTGCGAAATCTTCTACAACTGCTCGAATGGAAGCGCTTTCATCTTCTTTTACCTCGTAGTTAGAGTCCGCGTGTAGCCAAGATGTAAATGAAAGTCTATCTTTCATTTCATCCTCTTGCTCTTCTTCATTTTCCAAAGGGGCCGCAGTGCTTGTCAAGGCAATCGTCTCTTCATTCTCAATCTTACGCTCTCTTTCCCGCTCTGCTATGGCTTCCTCTTCTTGAGGTGAAAGATCATCCAATTGGTAATTGTTCGCAATTACGTGGTGTAAAATATTCTCATCCAATGCATCACTCGGCTGCTTAGCTGCAAGTTCTGATACGTCTTCAGTATTCTTCTGTTCTTCAGAATCCGCGGACTGAGGCTCTTGAAGTTCAACCTCATCCTCGAGAGTTTTCTCCCTATTAGCAGGGTGATCGAGCGAAGTCGAGATGTCGCTCTCGATTTCCAAAGGCACATCTACACTCTCACTATCTGCGGACTGAGGCTCTTGAAGCCCAACATCATTCTGCGAAGCATGAATCAACTCATACAACTGAACGCGATCTGAAATTTTATAAGAATGCTCTTTCAGCGCAGATTCAAAATCCAAAGATTCGCTGGAATGCATTCCTTTCAGATACAAAACCGAGAAAAGTTGTGCGTATGGATATTTATCGGAAAGTTCCGAAATTGTGTTCAGTTGATCCGGATTAATTTCCTCCGGATGCGCAATCAAATGTCCTATTTCCTTACCTGTTAACATTACCAGTTCGAAAATAGTTTGTTCAAAACGTCTTGCACAATTTGATCGCTTACTTCACTCAAAAATTCATTTTCTACAGTGTTCAGGTCTGTGTTTGCATCATAGTCGATAAATCGACTGCTGGTTAATTCCATGATGTCCTCCTCCGGTTTTGTAATGAATATTTCAAACTGAACAGTCACAGTCAATCTGTTTTGCGATGCAACGTCACCTTCTTGAAGTGCTACCGGTGTAATAGTATACGAAGAAATAACTCCCTCGATGTTTACCTCAGAACTATCTGCATTATCACCCAACGCAAGTCTGGAATTGTTTTGAACTCCGTCCTTGATAAGTTCAGTGAGTTTAGCGTTGTAACTCAGCGGAGCATTTCCAGTATTGTTTTCCAGAGTTTTAACGGTGAAGCTCTTCCAGGCTGGATCCATCGTTCCATCGACAAATGAAACACTTGTCGGCCAACAGCTAGTGAGCCCGAAAAATAGAAGTGCTATGGCGAGAAGCTTATACATCAATCTGTTAAATTGTATTCTTTGATTTTACGGTAGAGTGTTCGTTCACTGATTCCAAGTTCGGAAGCAGCGTACTTTCGCTTGCCTTTATGCTTCTGTAACGCTTTTTTTATCAATTCCTTTTCCGTGTCCTCCAAAGAAAGTGATTCTTCTACCTCTTCGTGCTCTTCAAATCCATTGTTATCATGTGGCGTTGGAGAATATACAGAGGGTACATGCGTCGGTGGGGCAGGGGGCAAGAGTTGTTGCGTCGATTCTGGAACGTCATCATACATTCGATTCAACATTTGCGCTTGCTCGGTGTTCAAATGCACATCACCTTCGCTAGAAATCATGTCCACAACCAATTTCTTCAGCTCCGTGAGATCTTTTTTCATGTCAAAGAGAAATTTGTACATCAGTTCTCTCTCGCTAATGCTCTCAGGACCGGAGTCGTTAATCACCGCTGGTGTATTGTCATGCTCTGGAGGTAAGTAGGATTGAAGTGCAATAGCGTCAATTTCACGATCGGTATGAATCACTGAAATTTGTTCAACTACATTTTTCAATTGGCGAATGTTTCCAGGCCACGAATAACCATTCAACATGTAAACTGCGTCTTCCGTTAACTTGATCGCCGGCATTCTGTATTTGTCACCAAAATCATTGGCGAACTTTCTAAAAAGCAAATGAATATCTCCATCGCGATTTCGAAGCGGTGGTAGCGGAATAGGTACCGTACTCAATCGATAAAACAAATCCTCACGAAATTTACCTTTCGCAATTGCCTTAGGCATATTTTCATTCGTTGCAGCCACAACGCGAACGTTCGTCTTAATTACTTTTGATGAACCAACTCGGATAAACTCCCCAGTCTCCAAAACACGGAGCAATCGAACTTGAGTTTGCATGGGGAGCTCAGCCACCTCGTCAAGGAAAATGGTTCCTCCGTCAGCTACTTCAAAATATCCTTTTCTGCTTCCACTAGCACCAGTAAAAGAGCCCTTCTCATGTCCAAACAATTCAGAATCAATGGTTCCTTCTGGAATGGCACCACAGTTCACCGCAATATACTCTGCATGCTTTCGCGCACTCAGTTGGTGAATCACTTGTGGGATAATTTCTTTTCCGGTTCCGCTTTCTCCCGTAACCAGAACGGATATGTCAGTTGGAGCCACCTGTAGGGCAACCTCCAATGCGCGATTCAGTAATAGTGCATTCCCGATTATACCGAACCGTTGTTTGACTTGTTGAGTATCCATATTAGTTGTTTGCTGGTGGCAGTACTTCAACGACTTCTCCGCGCAATGTTGCAGCGGTACAATCCGTAATTTTCACCATAACGTAGTCACATTTTTTAAAATCTCCTTTTGGGAATATAACCTTTACATTTTGATCGTTTCGACCGGCCATTTCTTGGTCAGAACGCTTGGAAAGTCCTTCTACCAAAACACGATCGATTTTTCCAATTCTGGTTTTGTGATGTTCCAATGAATGCACTTGTTGTAAATCGATGATTTCAATCAATCGCTTGCTTTTCACTTCTTTCGGTACATCGTCTTCAAATCGTCGCTCTGCTAATGTTTTAGGGCGTTCGGAGTATTGATACATGTAAGCGAAATCAAATTTCACCTCTTTCATCAATGAAAGTGTAGCTTCGTGTTCTTCTTCTGTTTCACTGCAGAACCCAGTGATAATATCAGTTGAAATGGCACAGTCAGGAACAATGCGTTTGATGGCGTCGATTCGATTGAGATACCACTCACGAGTGTACCCTCGATTCATACGCTGCAAAGTATCCGAATGTCCTGATTGAACCGGCAGGTGAATGTAGTTGCTGATGTTATCATATTTCGCAATCACTTCCAAAACTTCATCCGTCATATCCTTAGGATGAGATGTTGAAAATCGAATTCGTAAATCAGGAGATACC
>JADFAL010000004.1 GCA_015665275.1 Flavobacteriales bacterium
AGAATATGGACGTTCTGCTCCTGGCAAGATTTGCTGACAGTATGTTTCGATGTATTCTTTTAATCCAGATTCACAGATGTTGATGTTTCCTTCGTTCATCGCGTAAATACGTCCCGTCTCCGGCATCTTCATATCTGGATGTGAAAGACAGAACTCACCAATAGAAGGATCTAGTGTAAATCCATTCACGCCGCGTCCAGTGGTATAAACCAGCATCGTCGACGACCCGTACAGAACATAACCCGCTGCGATTTGCTCGTTGCCCGGCTGCATCATGTCTTCTAGCGTGGCTGTAGTACCTATCTCACTTTTTCGGTGGTAGATGGAAAAAATAGTTCCAATGGAAACATTTACGTCGATGTTTGACGACCCATCCAATGGATCGAAAAGTACCACGTATTTTCCTTTTTTAGAATACTCTGTTTCAAAGGGCATGAAGTCGTCATTCTCTTCCGACGCAATTCCACAAACTTCGCCTCCCGATTGGAACATTTGAATGAATTGATTGTCTGCAATGACATCTAGCTTCTGCTGTTCTTCTCCTTGTATGTTGGTAGCACCTTGCGCACCGAGGAAGTCTTCCAATAGTCCCGCACGACGCACATCATTACTTACAACTTTTGAAGCGATAGCGATGTCAGACAATAATCGCGATAATTCGCCTGTTGCGAAAGGAAAGTCGGCCTGACGATCCATAATAAATTCATGAAGTGTAACGAGTTTTTTCATGCCGGAAAATTTTGGCAAATATCGTGAAAATAGGTGAGTGGATTGGTTATGAAAGTTGATTTATTCATCGCTTTCAGGTTGTCACCCCTCTTTGATTCTCCTCTCATGGGGAGAGTGGGACTTTCCCTCCTCCCTTGAGGGAGGTGCCGCAGGCGGAGGGTGACAGGAAGGGATAATTATTCTTAACTTAATTATATGACCTATCACAACCACTATTATAACAAAAGCCTAAAACAGAAGGCAAGGGAATTAAGGACTTGGTCGGTTTCGAAAGCGGAAAAAAGAATTTGGAAACGACTTTTAAGCAGAAAGCAAGTAGGAGTTAGGTTTCTTAGACAACGACCTATTGATGAGTTTATCGTAGATTTTTTCGCTCCTGAGATCGGATTAATTATCGAAGTTGATGGATCGTCGCATCAAAATAAAGGATTCATTGATAACGTGAGACAAGCTAAATTGGAATACTTGGGTTATACAGTAGTTCGTTTTTCTGAAAGAGAAGTGTTGTCTGATTTGGATAATGTAAGTGAAATGATTTCTCATGCAATATTTTGTCTCAAAGAAGAAAGATCGTAACTGTCACCCCTCTTTAATTCTCCCCTCAAGGGGAGAGGGAATACCGGTCAAAATTCGACAAACAAAAAAAGCCCCGACCCAATGGCCGAGGCTTTCAATATTTCTAATTAAGAATTACTTCTTAACGAATTTACGTTGGATAGATCCTTCGTTTGTAGTGATGTTGATCATGTAAACTCCAGCAGCGTAATCAGTAGTGTTTACTGAGTTATTTTGCATACCAGTTACATTCGCAGCTTCAACTACAGTTTCGATAGTCTTACCAGTGATATCCAATACTTCAACTTTTACGTCAGAAGCGTCAGTCACATTGAAGCTAACGTTAACTTCGTCAGAAGCAGGGTTAGGGAAAACGCTCAATGCAGTAAGGTTAGACAATTCTTCCAATCCGATATTGAATGCAGGATCGAAGCTCAAACGTACGATTGGCGTTTGTGGCTGTAAGTACCATGCATCATCATCAGCAGCGTAGAAGTAAGAGAATCCTGTTGGAGAAACTCCAGAAGTTGCAACCTGAACATCGTCAGAAGCACCACCGTCTCCGTCAGAAACAACAACTACAAAGTATGTGTTGCTAGCTGCAGTTACAGAGTGAGGAGCCAATAACGGAAGTGTTACCAATCCTCCAGCTAAGTCCGCCTGAGTAATTTCGTAGAAATCTGTTTGCTGCTCGTAGAACAATGCATCTGCAAATGTAGTTGCACTTGTTGGGTCCCAACGGTAGATTTTACCAAAAACGATAGATCCAACTTGTGCATTAGAAGCAATCTTCGTTTGGATAGCGTAAGCTGTTTCATCAGCCCAGATATCGTAGAAGTTTCCTTTTTCAAATCCAAATCCAGCGTTACCTGTTGATCCGTCAATCACGTCATCATCCATTGCATAATCGTACTGAGTGATATCGAATGAATCTCCTCCGATCATGTTGTTCGATGGAACGTCATCAGTTTCGTTTTGAGTTACCTCCCAAGTGAATGAGTGAGATCCCAAAGTTGAAGCTGGAGTGTATTGTGTAGAAGTACCGATTGAATCAGTTGCTCCAACTGGAACGTCTACTGGAGTAGAAGTACCTGTCCATCCACCAGAGTTTACGTCAACGTTCAAAGTAACGTCAGTTTGCGTGTTCAATCCGTTGTTGAATACGAAAGTTGCGAAATCGATTGGCGCGATTTGGCTCATTGGGATACGAGAGTAGTTTAACCCTGCAGTTCCCCAGTATGGCTCTTGTGCCTCGATGTCGTTGTCTGGGTTAGTGAAGATACGTAGATCATCAATGTACCATCCGTAAGTAATCCAAACCGCTGGGTTTGTAGATACTTGAGGGAAAGCAGTTGTCCACTGGAAACGAATCTGAACGTTATTTGCCGCTCCTGTGATGTATGGCGCCAAGTTGATTGAAACCAAATCCGAGTTCGGGTATGGATCACCTCCACCTGCTGACAACACTTCGTAGTAATCGCGGTTGTCGCGCATTATAGTCCAAGTTGCACCACCATCAGTTGAGATTTGTACTGTTTGCTCATCGTTGAAAAGCGCTCCGTACTGCTCAAACTCCAATGTTACTTGATCCGTGTTAGGTGTGTTTCCTGGAAGGTTTGGAATATCCAAAGAAATACTAGTCATCGTGTAAGTCACGTCCAATGCCTGCGTACTTGCAGATGCATCTCCGTTCGATAATTCGGCATATCCACCTCCTGAAGTAGAAGTGATTCCCGCTGTACTCCACCAACCGTCATTAACGGCATCAATGGACCATCCGAAAGCTCCACCAGCTTGACCATCATTGTCAATTGTCCAGTTTGTTCCGGCATCGAAAAGATCTTCCCAGATTAATACTCCCAATGCTTTTGATTGGTTCTGTGTTTGTGTTGGCTTAATAGAAGCCTCATTAGTTACTTCTCCAAATGTATATGGTTTTGTGTTCAACTGTGCGTAAGATGCACTAGCTGCAAAACCTGCAAGGAGAAAGCTTAGGTATACTTTTTTCATAGATCTAAAAATTAAAGTGTAACAAATATATGTGATTCATATCAGATATCCAGATTTATCAGTGCCTTTGAAGCTTAAGCGTCCTTCAAAAAAGGCAACTTTTCACGAATTGAGTTCAATTCGCCCTTTTTCATAACAAATGTTTGCGTCATTTCCATTCCTTGTTCGAGCAAATATTCCTGACCTAATGCATCAATCAATCGTGAATCTCCGGAATACTCAAATTCATTTCCATCAATTCCGACGCGGTTAACCCCTACGACAAAGCATTGATTTTCAATAGCTCTTGCGCGTAAGAGTGTTTTCCAGTGTAACGATCGTTTCTGCGGCCAATTTGCCACGTAGAGTAAGACGTCATAGAATGGTGATTGGTTGGAAATTTTATTTCGTGAAATTTCTGGAAAGCGTAAGTCGTAGCAGATTTGCAGATTCAGTTTCCAGTCTTTATAGGAAACAATGGTAGTATTTGTTCCAGATGCAAAGTATGTGTCTTCTTTGGCTAATCCAAAGGTTTTTCGCTTGTCGTATGTGGTAACGTCGCCTGTTGGTGTAATAAACACACCTCTATTAAAGTGTTGCTCTCCATCTTTAACCATCAAGGAAGTATAAATGGCCGCGTTTTTGGATGCCGAAAGTGCTTTCAACCACTCAAGGGCTGAACTGCTTTCGTAGTCTTCTGCAAACGCTAAATTCATACTGAAACAGGTATGAAACATTTCAGGCAGTAGAATAAGATCTGTTTTTATACCTTCTAGTAATTGCGTGTAGTTCTTGTAATTGGCTTCGGGGTTTTCCCAAACCTGATCCGCCTGAACCAATGTGACTCTTAGATCTTGCATAATTTCTCGGTTGCTTTTATCAATGTTTCATCGTCTTTAGCAAAGCAAAATCGGATATGCTTGCGATCATGGGGTGGATCGTTAAAGACAGAAACTGGAATTGCAGCGACGCCATATTCGGTGGTCAATCGTCGACAGAAATCTACATCGCTTTCATTACTAATATCGCTGTAGTCGGCCAGTTGAAAATAGGTGCCATCACAAGGCAATAACTTAAATCTACTTTCCTTCATTAAAGAAGCAAACAAATCGCGTTTTTGCTGATAAAATGCACCAAGTTCGGTTACGTCAACTTGTGGCAAGTACTCTGAAAGAGAAGCCTGGGCAACACTGTTTACAGAGAAAACATTGAATTGATGCACTTTTTTGATTTCTGCCATCAATGCTTCGGGCGCCACCATGTAGCCCATTTTCCAACCAGTTATATGGAAGGTTTTTCCAAAAGATGAGGTGATGATGCTGCGATCCACCAATCGAGATCGGTGATGCGCCGAAATATGATCGGCTTCGAAAGTAATAAACTCATACACTTCATCCGACAACCATAGCAATCGTTGGTGTCCTGCCATCAAACCGTCCAATGTCTCAAAGTCGGAGGTATTCCACATTCTTCCCGAAGGATTGTGCGGATTGTTCGTGATGATCATACGCGTTTTGCCATTGCAAGCCGCATTGATTTTATCCCAATCTGGTTGGTAGGAATTGTTCAATGGAATATGCACCGGTATTCCTCCCGATAGACGAATCGTCGGGTCGTAGCAATCGTAGGCTGGGTCCAAAACAATGACTTCATCGCCTTCTTTCACCAAGGCCATGATGGCGGTAAAAATGGCCTGCGTCGCTCCGGCGGTAATCAACAATTCCGAATCAGGATTCACGGCCCGGTGATACACCTTTTCAATCATCGCTGAAATTTCCGTTCGTAAGGCGGGTGATCCTGGCATGGGCATGTATTGATGTACATCCTCAGTTGCCATTCTCTCTAGAATTTTGGTGAGTTTGGGGTCTACTGGAAAATTGGGAAATCCTTGTGAGAGGTTGATCGCTTTGTGATCGTTCGCCAATTTTGACATTACCGTGAAAATGGTTGTTCCTACGTTGGGAAGTTTGGACATTTCGTGCTTTTAGGATAAAAATAGTAAGATTGGGAATAAGGATTGTAAGGTTGAAAGTAGAACGTAGTAGGTTGAAAGCAGAAAGTTTGAATATCCTTCAAATTTCAGCCTTTCGCTCAAAATTGACCAGTGTCTGATGATAATCTTTATTTTCGTTCAAAATCTTCTTTATGTCTCTATCAACTCAATTTTCTGCAAATAAGAAACGTGTTGGAATTTGGATGCTTCCAATTTTACTTCTCACCTTGGTATGGGCATGTTCCGGGGAAGAAGGTAAAGGTGTGGACGACCCGCAGTTCTGCAAGTGTATTCAAGTGACGGATAAACTCAACAAGTTCTCTGCGGAATTATTGGAGCGTCAAGCCACAGAAAAGGACGTCAAAACAATGAAGAAATTAAAGGGCGCTCGTGACAAGGAATGCACGCGTTATTACAAAATGTCTGGAGAGGATATGTTGAAGCGTAAGGAGAGTTGTAAGTAACACCTTTTTCTGTTATGTTCAACTTGGCTCGATTAGGAGATGTGAACTATTTCGTGAAAATTGCATCCAAAGCTTCTTTGAAAACACCGGCAGCTTCTGCTAAAACTTTAGGAGTATGCGCCTGAGAGATGAACCCAACCTCGTATCCACTTGGTCCAAGATATACTCCGCGATTCAGTAATTCCGTGAAAAAGTTTTTGAAATGTGTCATGTCTGGATCGATTTGATCCGCGCGTTGAATGCGTTTCTTACCATCAAACGATAACCAGAAAATAGATCCAACGGTTACCATCTCGAATGGATACCCTTTGTCGCTCGCGTATTCGTTAATGCGTCCCACGAACATTTCGGTTTTACGCTGCTGATCTTCATAGAAACCTTCTTTAGCGCACTCTGTCAATTGAGCAATTCCTGCTGCCATTGCCACTGGATTTCCAGATAGTGTTCCTGCTTGATATACAGGTCCGTCGGGAGCAACATGACTCATGATTTCGCTCTTTGCTCCATACGCTCCAACAGGAAGTCCACCACCGATAATTTTACCGTAGGTAACAAGATCTGGAGTAATGCCAAGGTATTCTGTTGCACCTCCAAACGCTACTCGGAAGCCTGAAATTACTTCGTCGAAGAACAACAAGATGCCATTTTCGGTACAGACTTCTCGCAATGCAGTTAAGAACTTCTTGTCCTGAAGCAACAATCCGTTGTTGGCTGGAATCGGTTCGATTATCGCGCAAGCAATTTCATTTGGATGTTCCGCAACGCAAGTTTTCAAAGCTTCCACATCGTTTAGCGGAAGCACTAATGTTTCATTTGCATATTCCTCAGGAACTCCAGCACTGGAGGAGGTGCCAAGTGTTGCCAATCCGCTTCCTGCTTTCACCAACATGGAATCTACGTGTCCGTGATAACAACCTTCAAACTTGAGCACTTTCTTTCTTCCCGTATATCCACGAGCCAAACGAAGTGCTGACATTACGGCTTCGGTTCCAGAACTTACAAATCGAATTTTATCGATGAAAGTATTGCGTGATAAAATCAACTCGGCCAATTCGTTTTCTTTCAACGTTGGGGTTCCAAAACTAGCTCCATTCTGCATAGTTTCCATTACGTTCTGGTACACCTTTGGGTGATTGTGCCCCAAAATTAGCGGCCCCCAACTACAGTTGAAATCAATGAATTGATTATCGTCCTCATCCCAGAGATAACATCCATCGCCCTTTTTCATAAACAAAGGCCCACCTTCTACAGATTTGAAGGCTCGAACCGGAGAGTTTACACCTCCTGGAAAATAGGTTTGTGCTTTCTCGAATAAAGCGTCGGAATTGGGCGTTGAAATATTTCGCATATCGAACGATTGAGTTTCCGCAAATTTACGAATAAATGCAGGATTTCCGGTCGATTTTGCCCTACTTCAAAGCATCTTCTTTCATGCCCAAAAGCAGTTCGGTAAGACCTCGAAGTTCGCTATGAGTAGATGGAATACAACGCTTGAAAATACGTACTTTCAACGCAAGTGTCTCATTATGAAGTGCATATTCATGTTCGTATTGAGGTAGCGTTCCTAAATAACTCAATTGTTGCAAATATCTAACAAGAGTTTGGCCTTCTTCAAGACCATTTTCTGGAGTTGCTTCGATAGGAAACAACTCCAGATATTGGCGTGCGGCTTCAAGAATCAATCCGTGTTGGTGGACGTCATCTGCGGCTTCGTATTGTGCAATTTTTTCCCTAATTGGGTTCAGCATTATTCTTGAATTTCTGGTAGTGTATCAGGAATATATTTTTCATCCGGTTGATCTGACTTTTTCCACTTCATTGGGTCTCCATTGTTGATCAACAAGGATTGTATTGCACCTCCTGGCGTTTTGTACACCACATTGGGTGTTGCGTTTGCATATTGATCCGTTGATGCGATTGTCGATTGAAAAAACAAATTGTCATCTACCAAAGAAGTAATGGAATAAATCCAATATTCTCCCGAAACACTGCTTAAAGGTAATCCTAATTTTTGTTCGAGTTCTGCTGGATGCAATTTGATCCATTCCAACTGCATCTTTGTTACGTAATACGGTGATGGACCAGAAATGTCTTTTCCTTCAGGCACGATTTTGTAAAGTTTCATTCCCGAACTTGCGTGCGCTTCAATGGGATAGGTGTTTCCAGAGTTAACCACTCCTGGCAAGTAACTATTGGCAGATGCTGTATCCGAATAAGTATCGACCATTGCCTGCCAAACTTGCGGATTGTCCGATTTAAATGCATCGTAATTTACGCCATTGGTGGTAAAAGTTGTTGTGTTCCATTCTTCGTTCGGGAAGCACTTGTTAATCCACTCTTGCCAAAACGCGTTGCGCTGTTCGAGAATGGATTCGTCTTCATCTACTTGCTGCTCTTGCTTGTCATCTTCCTTAGATTCTTCTTCGGAAGAGCACGCGGGAATTAGGAAACGGCGACACAATTCCAAGTCTAACGCCGTTTGAGTACACGTACACTACATCTGGCGAGTACATTCCGTTAGTTACACTTTCAGATGACAACGGCTGTTATGTGCCCTACCAACTGCCTCCGGTTACCGTCCACATCAATGATTTGAACGCCTATTTTGAAGCATCCATGTTGGAAGGAGAAGTCACTGAGCCCTTTACGTTTTATGATTATTCTACCTACAATCCAGATCCTATTGAGTTTTGGGAATGGGATTTTGGCGACGCAGTAATTACCAATAGTTCTGGAGCCGATATTACGTATGGATTTGATGTAATGGGATATCAGGATGTTACCCTCACCGTTTACGATACTTTGGGTTGCTCCGATAGCTACACGATTCAGGTTTTGCTTACGGCTAACTTCTTTATTCCAAACGTATTCACGCCTAATGGTGATGGTGTAAATGAGTATTTCCAATTGGATTTTGATGTTTTTGACACCTATGATTTCTTCATACTTAACCGTTGGGGAAATGTGGTGGCAAGAGGTTTGGATCACCAAGGCAATATTATGTGGGATGGTATGGACGAGCAAGGAAACCCATGCAGTGAAGGCGTTTACTTCTACAAATTATTTGGTACGTTTCATAACGGAACAACCACGGAGAAACACGGTCACGTTACGCTATCCAGATAATTCTCACGCGTTTAAATCCCCATTCGATTGTTGAAAAGTGTTAACCATGAGTAGCCGGGCTTTTTCGTAAATTTGTTTCCTAAATCAAGTAAAGTTATGCCCCATCAAAATACTTTGGAATACGCACGCGAAATGGACGTTAAAGATCCGTTGAGAAAATTCCGCGATGCCTTTCATTTCCCAAACTTTCATGAGAAAGAAGTAGTATACTTTACCGGAAACTCACTTGGATTGCAACCGAAAACGGTGCAGTCGTACATTCAAGAGGAATTGGATGCATGGGCCAAGTATGGAGTTGAGGGGCATTTCATGGCGAAGAAACCTTGGTTTTCCTACCACGAATTTTTAACTGAAAAGGCTGCAAAAGTAGTTGGAGCGAAACCAGAAGAGGTAGTGATTACGCACTCCTTGACAACGAACCTGCACTTGCTGATGGTTTCATTTTACCGTCCAGAGGGAAAACGTACTAAGATTATTTGCGAAGCAAAAGCATTCCCAAGTGATGCCTACGCGTTGGAATCTCAAGTGAAATTTCACGGATTGGACATCGAAAAAGATTTGATTGAAATTGCACCGAGAGAAGGAGAGCATTTGATCAGAGAAGAAGATATTATTTCGGCCATTGAAGAAGCGGGAGATACCCTTGCAATGGTTATGATTGGTGGCGTGAATTACTATACGGGTCAATTGTTCGACATGAAAAAAATCACCGAGGCCGGACATGCGGTAGGAGGAAAAGTTGGAT
>JADFAL010000021.1 GCA_015665275.1 Flavobacteriales bacterium
AACGTTGGGTGTTTAAATTCACTCCTATTCTGGACAAGGAATTTAGAAAACGAAAGAAGCGAGTAGGTATGAGTTGGCGAATGGATGAAACCTATATCAAAGTTAAAGGAGAGTGGCGTTATTTGTATCGAGCCGTTGACAAGCAAGGAAATACAGTAGACTTTCTATTAACCAAAAGAAGACAGCGTATGTCAGCCCAAAGTTTTTTGATTAAGGCAATTGAGCATAATGGAAAACCTCGAGTGATAAACATAGACAAAAGCGGGTCAAATTCAAGTACCATTCGGGTTTATAACAAACGCGCATTAGCAACAAAATCAAGAATTAGAATCAGGAAATGCAAATACTTAAACAATATAGTAGAACAAGATCACCGTTTTATCAAATGGCGAATTCAACAGGGGTTGGGATTTAAAGAATTTGAATCTGCTAGAAGAACCTTATCAGGTATCGAAGTTGTCAGAATGATTAAGAAAAATCAGTTGATTGGTCAAGATAAAACTGTGTTTAAATCGTTCATGTCATTGGCCGCTTAGAATTAAAAAATAATTGTACTTTTAAATTCTTGTCTAACAGATGCGACAGAACCAAACCTGGTGTTTCCATCTGGAATAGGTTACAACAAACAAAACGACAGAGTTCAAACCAAAAGAGTCAATTCCATTTTCTCCGCTATCCCTTTATTGACGAAAGATTTGGATAAAATAAAAAACGGAGAACCAATCAATTTTGATCAATTCTCCGCTCTAGTGACCCCGTCAAGATTCAAACTTGAAACCTCTACAGCCGTAATGTAGTGCTCTATTCAGTTGAGCTACGGGGCCTTCCAATTTTCAATACTAATGTATCGATTTGGGGTTGCAAATATACAAGCTTTTTTGTCTTCAACAAGCCTGATACTTAATTTTTCAAAAAAAATGTTGCTAATGGATTTCAGCGGATATTCCTCGATCCAATAACCCGGTGCACATAGGCTCCAATGTTTCGTAATCGCCGGATTTAACATCGCACTTTCCTTTGTAGTGAACCAACCACGTGCATTGCTCCGCTTGAATCGCGTCATGTCTGCATACCTTTATCAATGAATCAATTACGTGATCAAAGGTGTTTACATCATCGTTGAATACTATGAGATTCTTGGATGCAACCGTCTTCTCCTCTACCTTAACTTTTTCTAGTACTTCTGTGTCCGTATTTCTCATAATGAACATTTAATTGGCGAATCGCAAGTAACCTTACTCTTCCGTCGTAATCTTTTCTGGTTCTACACCAAACAAACGAATTCGTTCAATCATGGCTTGCATTTGCTCTTCCGCTACTCCAAAGATACGAACTTCTGTTCCTCTATACGTGCGGTTGATTGATCTTCTGAAATTGCAGCGTAGCATCCAATCCATAAATGCTCCTGGAACCAATGAGTCAGAGAATACAAAATAGATGGTTTCCATCTTCTGATCCTCCAACATTCCTTCGTCCAAATACAACGTATCTACATCGTCTTTAAAGTTGAATAAATTCGGTAAATAATCTTCGTTCTCGTAGATCGTTGATTTCACGCGCTTGTCTTTCTCGTCGTAGTAGAAAGAACCTTCTGCATTGTAACGATTCAATACATCTCTAGGGAATTCCTCAAAGGTTTTCTCAGTAACAATCTGAACGCGCTTCTCCCACTCTTCCATCGGTGTAATTTCAATCACATCTCTTCGCACACTATCGTTGCGTACTACAGGCGTTTCTACTACGTCTGGTTCGATATCCATTTTCGACTGAAGTACAGAATTCCCATACTCTAATAATAACCTACGTGCATTACCGATTGAAATTCGTTTCCCCTTATAATAAGCTACGATAAAGGCTCCGTTAATCCCACTCTTTCGCGCGAAATTTTGACGCGGCAATGCCTCTTCGGCGGAATCGAACATTCCAGTGTTGTATCGAATTTGTCCATTCGGTAAACGGAAAGTAGAAATGTCTGGCAGATTCTTTAGCTCGTTATCTGAAACGGCACGATTGAATACTCCAATCTGAACGGTGAAGAACAAACCTTCCATTTTCTCAATCGGATCTGAATCTGCGGCTCCTGGAGATTGCGCATACGCCCATTCTGGTAACTCAACCGGCTCCGTACTTAAAGGAATGTTTAGGTTCTCAGCAGTATTTGCTGCTACCTCAATCATGATTTCCTCTGCGCGTTTCGGAACACAAATTCCTGCCGCTTCACGGCGACGGGCTTCTCCAAACGTGATGCGTTCTCCGTTACAATATGCCACAATGAAGGCATCCGAATAACCAAGATTTCGAATTTGTTGACGGGCTCCAACTACAGATTCACTGCTTGAGAAATACCCAGCCATGTAACGCGTAATGTTTGTCCCTTGGATTTTCTCCCCGGAAACCGGATTGAATTCTTTGAAGACATCCGGACGCAATGGACGAGCAAAGGCTCCTACCTGAACTCGGTATACCAAGCCTTCTGGACTTGTAACTCCGACCGGAATCTCAATGGCTCCATTGTTCGGACGTTCCGACTCCGTATCAATTGCAAAACCGTTTGTCGGCATTTGCGTGAGCACTGTCGCCACGGCAGCAACCTTCAATGGTTGTATTCCACGAGCTACCAAATTTTGCATTTTCATTGCTTCTTCTTCATTTTCAGGAAGGGCTTGATCCGCAGTAAACTTCTTTTGCGTTAACTCGATCTCAAGGCGATCCATTTCTTCTTCCAGAGCCTGAACTTCTGCTGCTTTTTTCTCAATCACAGTCGCCGGTTCTCTATTCTGAACAGCGCGTTGCAATTCGCTTCGCTTCTCCGTCAAATCTTCCTCTAAATTACGAATTTCATTAGCAACGGTCAATGCTTCCACTGCTGCCGTTTGATATTGTTCGTATTCCTCTGATGCCGCTATTTCACGTTCTTCAGCAAAAGAAATTTCTTCTTCCAATGCACCTGAATTGAGCGCCGTTGGAGATGCTTCCACTTTTCCGAGCTGTTCATTTACGCGATCCAATCTTGCTTCAATTTGTTCTTTTCTCGTAATCAGTTCCGATCGTTTGGTTTCGAGAGCTGGAAGATCTTTTCGCTTTGCCTCGGAAATCTCTTGATTTACCCCTTCAATTTCTCTGGTAATCTCTCCCAACTGAATCGAGTACGAACGACGCTTCTTCTCCAAATCCGGTCTGGACAAGCTTGTGATGTCGTATTTTTCTTCTAATTCAATCAATGTTGAAGCAACAAGGGCATCGTTCAAATCATTGTTCAATGCTTCGCGACGATTCTTAGCCTCATTCAACAAGTAATTGCGCTCTGCCTCAGAATCTGCATTTTGCGCTTCCACTTCCATTTCAGCAATTGCTTGTTCTTCTGTTTCCGCATGTTCCAGCGTGCGTTGAACAATTTCACTGTCCGATTCTACGCGGTTCTCAAGATCGTTTTGAATCTCTTGTGTTTCTTCTTTGGCCGCATTCAAATCTGCCGTTACTCCTTCGTTTTCAATTTCGAAACGTTGTTCGGTCACTTCACGCAGATCACGGTCCAATTGTTTTCTTTCTCCATTGGATAACGCTTCGGACTGTTGTGCTTCTCGAATACGTTGCTCCTCCTGATTCAGCTCATTGAGTTCTTGATTGTCTCCAGGGGTGGTAACAGCTACCTGTTCCAATTCACCAATAGAAACACTAATAGATCGGCGTTTTCTGGCTACACGTTCCTTCTCTTCTACCAACCAGGATAAAGCCTCTTCGTTCTCTTCCGTCCGATCAGTTTGAACTTTGTCTTCTTGTTCTTCAATCTTCTCATCCAAATACGATTCATACGCTGCCAGAGTGGCTTCCTGTGTTCTCAAAGATTCTAAATCGGTTGCTTCTTCGGTAAGTGCTGTTGTTACCTCCTGACCGTTCTCTTCTCGAATGCTTGCAATGAATACAGCGGGGTCATTTGGACTTGCGGTATTCGTATCCATAGCCGCTTCACGCGTTCGACTTTCTTCTAACAACTTCTGCTGAATTGCCCTGTCAAAATCCACAGAAACCGAGTAACGGCGATCCAGTGCCTTGTCTTTGTCTGCGATTTCTTCTTCCAATTCGGATTGCAATTCTTGCTCTACACGACGTTGCTCTTCCGCATCTGAACTTGTGGCTCCTTGCGTGTATAAAGGTGAAACTTCATTGATAACCGCTTCTTTTTCCTCAACCGTTAATTGGGCTACTGCGTCATTTCGGAGTTGCTTAAGTACATTTCTTTGCTCCTGAATGGCACTTTCGATGGCGCCTTTTCTTGAAGTCAAAGTAAGGTCTTCAGGATTTCTGTTCAAATCCTTCTCCACATCTTCCAATTCTTTCTCAAGCGTTTCTAAAACACCCGCAACAACACTTGCCTTTCTTCTTGCTTTGGAAGATTGCGTATCGTCAGATGCATCGATTTCAGAAAGCTCAGCGCTTGCTTCAGGAGACAACTCAGCGATAATTTCAGCTACCGATACCGTTCCTACGGTTGTTGTACTTTCTAGAGCGGCAATACGATTATTAATAGCCGCAATTTCTGTTTGTCTTTCCCCAATACTTTGGTTTAAGGCTTCTACCCTAGCCTTCGCTTCTTCGTTCTCAGGATCGCGATCGGCTCTTTTTTGCCACCTTGCTTGTTCTTTCTCAAGATCGGCCAGTGTTTCTTCCTCCAATTTCCTGAAGGCTTCTTCTTTCCCTTGCTCCGATCCATCTCCGTTCTGAATATCAGCGCGTTCTTGCTCGTAATTTGGAGCAACCTCAGCAAGCATCTCTCCTGCTGTTACAGCTACCGAAGGCTTAGGTCCAGTAGATAGGGCAATGATATTCTGATTGTTCTCCGCAATTTCTGTTTCTGTTAAAGCAATTGCTTCTAGTAGTGCTTTGTCTTTGGCCTGTAATTCCGGGTCAGAAGGATTGCCTTCCAATGCATTTAAAACGTTTTGTGCTTCCTCCTGAAGATCTTCCAGAAGTCCTTCATTCAATTTCAATAATTCCTCTTCCTGCTCTAACGGAGTTCCATCACCGGATACAATCGCACCTTTCGATTCTTGATAACTACTATTTACATCCGCGATAACATCCAGCGCCGTCATTTCAACAACTGTAGGAGTCGGAAGAGCCGCAATGGCAGTTTCAACTTGAACAATCGCTTGATCGTTATCAGCCTTGAGCTGACGAACAAGTTCTTGTTTGGCTTTCGCTTTTTCATCATCTGGATTGTTTGCCAGCGTGTTCGCAAGTGAATTTTCCTCTGCCTCCAAAGCTGTTCCTAGATCTTCCCGAACTTTTTGTTCTCGTTCTAAGCGTTCCAATTCCGAAAGATTGCCGTCGGATTGAATTTGTTCCAATTCCTGGTCGAGATTCGGCGCCAACTCAGCCAACACATCTTCTTTGGACAGTGCAGCATCTGGCGTTTGTTCCTTCAGTCGTTTTTCCTCAGCAACCAAGGATGCGTTTTCTACTTCTAAGGCCTTTTTCTGCTCTTGCAAGGCAGCTTCCTGTTCGCGTAAATGTTCGCTTTCGCCTAACTCTAACTGCTGTTGCACCTCGGACAATTGGGCATCAACCGCTTGTATGGATGTCTCATTATTTTCCACCAATCGTGAAGCTTGCTCTAAAGGTGAAAGTGACGGGTCGTTTTGAATAGCAGCCTTATCTTCTTCGTATTGCTGCTCTAGTTTGGCAACGTAATCAACAATTGGAGCACCTCCATTGATTTCTGGATGTTCGGTTTCCAGGTTTGCCAATACGTTATCGTAATTGTACTCTTCCTCAGAAGTAATTGAGGCTACGGCCTGTTTTGCCTCGTCCAATTCCGTTGGATCGATATCGGATTTCTCTTCCGTAGACAAGGCATTTTGAAAACTTGCCAATCGTTCTTCCGTTGCATCGAGATCGCGTTCTTTTGAGACGATAAGTTCACTTAATCGCTCAATTTCCTTTTCTCGCTTAGCGATATCTTCTTTCGCAGCTGCAATTTCCTCATCGATGCGCTCTTGATCTTTCCGTTTTGCACCTTCACGTTGGCGCTCCAAGGAATTGACCTTCGCTTTGAGTTTATCAACTGAACTTCGATATTCTGTTCTACGATCATCAGCCTCCCGAATATCAGCGCGCGTTTGCAAGATCTCTTTCGTGTAAGCATCTTTGATTTGATTTGGAGATCCGGATTTGGCCTGATCAATCACATCCTTCTCGGTTACCAAAAATTGCAACGCTTCTTGTTCGTCACCTTTACGCAAACTTTCAAACTTTTCCTGTACACGTTTTACTTGTTCTGGGTCAGCGCCATTTTCGCCAAGCTTATTGACATCAGCAATTACGGAATCAAGGCCTTGTACCTGTTTGATTAACTGTTCTTTCTCCTGCTGTTTCTGGCTGGCTTCTGTAAGCAACTTGTGTTTTGCAATTGGATCGGTAGCCTTCTCTGCAGATTCTCGCAACTCCTTCTCCATTGCATCCAATTCTTTGATTCGCTCTGTTTTAGCGATCAGTTCGGAAGACACATTAGAAGAAACTCTGTCGGTAATTTCTTGATTGTTTTCTGTGGTGTTACGCAGTTCTTCTAGTTGGCCCGCAACTTCTGTCAACGACATGTTAGTGAATCCAAGGTCTGCAAGCAAGGCATCCATATTCATTTGACTCTCTATAGCGTCCAAGTCGAAATCATTGACATTCACATTCAATTCGGATTTCTTACGAATAACTTCGGCAATGATGGCTTCGGCACCCTCTACACTTTCGTCAAACTTGTTAATAATCCGAATGATCTCGTTGCCGTTTTCAGTTGTATGAACAATCTCCTGCTTGAGTGGACGGAATTCATCCAAAAAGGGCAATTCGATGGTGAACCTGTATTCGTCTCCTCCATCTACTTCTACCACGTAATCGTATTTGCCACCTTGCGGAAAAACATACGAATAGCGTCCTCCCTTATCGGCTGAAACTGGCATTTTAACCAATTCATCGCCATTGGAATTCTTGAGAATACTTAGTTTGATTTTCTGGTCCTCAGGATTGATATCGGACACAAAATTTCCCATCAGAATTACCTCCTGAATAGGAACTCGAACAACTTTCACCTTGTAAACGTGAAGCATATCTTTCTGACTTGACCGTGCCGAAGCGAAATACGCATTCGTGAAAGAAGAGTCAACCACGTAGAACAAATCATCATCGGGTGAACTGATGGCAAAATCCACATTTTCGGGTGGTCCGAAGGTATTGGTGTTGGGATCCAAACGACTCATGAAGATGTCATAACCTCCCATAGAGTTATGCCCTTTAGAACTGAAATACAAGAAATTGCCAGAAGAATGCAAGAATGGATAGTCCTCGTCCTCTTTCGTGTTCACATTCCCTTGCACCAGTTGTGGCTTTCCCCAGGAACCATCAGGAAGTTTGATTCGTTGATAAATGTCTTTTCCCGTGTCCTCTTCATCTCCCCAACTGCTGTAAAAGATCATTTTGGCATTGGGTCCGTAGTGTACAATCGGAATGTGTCCCTTTTTCTTGTCTAATTTCGATTGAAAATCACGGTTCACAGTAATGGATCCCTTGATTGTTCTGGAACTTGAGTAAATGTCGTAAAACTTTGCTTCGGAAATCTGGACTTTATCTGTTACAATAATGTCGGTGAATGATGTCAAGAGTTTTTGACCGTTACCACACATGCGAATCTCACGTTCGACAGGATAGCGTTCGTCTACCTTGCTTCTCTTAGACGCATAACGTTGATAGAACTTTTTAGCTGAAGAAAATTGATAGTCGAGATGCAGGGCGCGGCCGTAGAAATAAAACACACGCGGATCGGCTCCTTCTGTGTTAACACCATATTTTAGATAACGAATGGCCTTCTTTTTTTCTCCAGAATTATAGAGCAAACAGGCGCCATATTTGAAGTTCCAATCGGCTACGGTAGGCTCCAAAGACAAGATTTGTAGGAACAAGGGGGTTGCTTCAACGTACTGTTCATTCTCGAACAATTCGTTGGCTCGCTCCTTCTGTTCTTCTGTTACCTTTTGACCAAAGACGTTGGTGCTCAGTAGCAAAAGGAGGACAAATACGATATGTTTAATCCTACTCAAATTCGTTCATTGGCAATCATACCCTGGAGAGAATAGTACGATTACTTCTTAAAAAGGTTCATTTTGTTTTCTTCCCCCTTCAATAGCCGACCGATGTTTTTCTTGTGTGAATAAATGACTGCTAGGGAAAGTACGATGCTAAATGCAATCAACCATGGAGATCGGACACCAAAAGCCGTCACTAAAAGTATGGGAAATGAGCACGCTGCTGTCATGGCTCCCAAGGACACGAAATTGGATATAATAAATACAATTAGAAAAATCCCGAGGCAAATGGCTGCTGCCGGCGGATGGATTCCAATAATGACTCCTAAAGATGTTGCAACGCCTTTTCCTCCGCGGAATCCTGCAAATAGAGGAAGCACATGTCCTATTACAGCACACAATGCACAAACGAGTTGTAAGTGAATTAGTTCATCACTTCCGTATTCTCCCATTCCAACAATGAATGGCAAGAACACCGCTGTGAAGCCTTTGGAAATATCAATGGCCAAAACAATGATTCCTGGTTTTTTACCTAGGACACGAAAGGTATTCGTAGCGCCTGCGTTCTTACTTCCATGATCACGAACATCTATGCCATATCTGATTTTTCCGACCCAAACAGCCGTAGGAATAGAACCTAGCAAATACGCAGCAATTGCAAAAAGCAAATATTCCATCATCATTGCGTGAACAAATCCATGAACGAATCCTTATCAAAAGAATCCGACGTGGCTTCGAACTTAAAGTTTTTGGTCTTTCGTTTATCGTCTTTCATTTCGTTGATTGCAGAACTAAGCTCGGTATCTCCTGTTAAGATTGACAGCGTTCCGTCCTTCTTAGACATTCCGTAGTGCATGTAATAATCATTACCACCTGGAATATCGATCAACAAATTGAAGGCATCTCCTCCTCCACCGGATTGAATCTGCTGAAAGAATGCGCGGAAAGGTACGTATTTCATTACAGGTTCGCCATACATATTGACCAAAACTGCGCTTTTTACATTGGTGATCAACCCTTTCGTTTGGAAGCCGTCGAATGAGCTCAATCTGATTCCACTGATAGTCATGGAATGATTCAGACCTTTCGGAACCCTTTTGATTTCCTCACCTCCAAGGAATCTTGCTTTGAAATCATCTGCCGTTTTAGTGTCTTCCCACGTTCTGATCGCTTGTTCTAAGGTGGTAGAATTGAAATCTGCTGGCTTCAATCCTTCCAATCCATTGATTCGCTTGGCAACGTCGGTCATAACACCTTTGTCCAGTGCCATTTTCATTCGTGCCGTTATAT
>JADFAL010000062.1 GCA_015665275.1 Flavobacteriales bacterium
CAGAGAACGGAGATTATATAATTTTTGTCGACAATGCTTTCCCAGGTCAAAAAGTGACTGCCAGAATTGCAAAGAAGCGAAAGCGTCACGCTGAAGCAAAGCTCATAGAGGTAGTAGAACGTGCACCCAGCGAAACCATCAATCAGTTTCAAGAGATCTCGGGAGCCCCATACATCTTTGTCCCTATTGAAGAGCAACAATCCGCGAAGAAGTTGTCAACGCTAGAAGTGTACCGTCGCATAGGAGGTATAGAAGACCCAGCAGCGGTATTTGATGCGTTTATTTCATCTCCCGATCAGTATTTCTATCGTAATAAAATGGAGTACAGCTTTTCTTCCATTGAGCACGATCTTGAAACAAACGAAGAGCTAGACGATGCTTTTGCGCTTGGATTCAAACGTCGCGGAACATGGTGGAAAGTAGAGTCACTGAACAAGCCCAGCGGAATGTTCGACGAGCAATGGGAAACTATCTTGCCAGAACTTAGGGAATTATTGAAGTCGATGGATTTGCCGGCGTGGCATCCACCGCAAAAAACAGGATTCTTCCGACACATAGTGGTACGTAAATCGTTCCATCAAGATCAACTGTTATTGAACTTCGTAACAAGTTCAGTCAATAAAAAGAAATTTGAAGCAAAGAAACTAGTCGATTTCCTAGTCGAAAAATTGGGAGGCCGACTGGCTGGCGTGCAACATACTATTAATGACAATGTCGCAGACCGTGCTAAGATTGAAAATGGTCAATGGCAACTCTTATATGGTGAAGAGGTGGTGGTAGAACGATTGCTGGGGCTCGATTTCGAGATCTCCATGGAAAGCTTCTTCCAGACAAACCCCAAAAGTGCAGAACAGCTTTATAACAAAGCGCTGGACTACGTATTTGAGGAGAATATCAACGCTAACGACGTAGTGATGGATTTGTTCTGCGGTACAGGTACCATCGGACAGATTCTTACTTCCAGAAAATCGGATGTACGTATCATTGGTGTCGATATCGTAGAGGAAGCCATTGAGGATGCAAAAAAGAATGCGAAACGAAATGGGATTGAAGGGGTAGAGTTTTACGCTGCCGATGTCGGTAAGTTTTTACGTGAGTACCCTAATTTTATAGGCAAGATCAAAACCATTATTCTAGATCCGCCAAGAGCTGGAATTGCTCCGAAAACACTAAAGAAAGTAGTGGAACTAGGAGCCGAAAACATCGTTTATATTTCATGTAACCCGGCCACACAGGCGCGTGATACTGATACGCTCATGCAGGAAGGTTACGTTCTAGAGAAACTTTCCTTGGTAGATCAATTTCCGCACACGGGACATATTGAGGCCATTGCCAAATACAAAAAAGCCAAATCATGATAGTTGAAGTAATTTCCATTGGAGATGAATTACTCATTGGTCAGACAGTGAATACCAATGCATCATGGATGGGGACTGCTTTGCGCGAGATCGGTGCCGACATGGAATTCGGTACCGTTATTCGAGACGAAGAAAAGGTAATGCATGATGCGTTCAGTCATGCATTAAATAGAGCCGATGTCGTCTTGGTTACTGGGGGATTAGGTCCAACCAAAGATGATATCACAAAGCACGTATTGTGCGATTTTTTCGATACAAAGCTTGTTGAGAACGGCGATGTTTTATCGCATGTCAAAGGATTTTTTGAGGCAAGAGGACGAGAAATGTTGGAGGTGAATATCCTACAAGCTCATGTTCCAGAAAAAGCGACAATTCTTCACAACGAATTTGGTACGGCACCAGGAATGTGGTTCGACCAGAATGGTAAGGTGTTAGTGAGCATGCCTGGAGTTCCATATGAAATGAAGTATCTCATGACCGAACATGTCATTCCGATGCTTCAGGAGCGCTTTGATTTGG
Organism: Flavobacteriales bacterium; assembly: GCA_015665275.1. GTDB lineage: Bacteria > Bacteroidota > Bacteroidia > Flavobacteriales_D > Crocinitomicaceae > UBA4466. The sequence goes on from JADFAL010000062.1 coordinate 1,878, forward strand.
ATAAGTTGTATTATAGAACAATTCAAACACAAGGGATAGGGGAGTCGTATATCGCAGAAAGAATTGAATTGATTGAAAATGAAGTACGCGCAGCTGGATATGCTTTGGCGTATTTGCCTTCACCGGGTTCGGTTCGATTGCGAATTTCAAGTCGAGATACAAAAGCGAATAGAGAAGCGATTGAGGCGTTTATGAAGCGCATTGAAGGCCTTATGCCTAAACATGCATTCGGATACGAACAAGATACCCTAGAAGGGGTTGTAGGGGCCTTGCTGAGAGAGCGAGGCGAAACGGTTACGACCATCGAAAGTTGCACGGGAGGAGCCGTTGCAGCACGAATTACTAGTATCTCTGGAGCGTCAGATTATTTCAACGGATCGTTTGTGACGTATTCCAATGAAATGAAAACAAAATTAGTAGGGGTTGACCCCGCCATTCTCGATGATGAAAACATTGGGGCTGTAAGTCAGCAAACAGTAGAGCAGATGGCACAGGGTGGCCGTGAGCGCTTAAATGCTACCTATGGCGTCGCGTTGTCGGGAATTGCCGGTCCTTCGGGAGGAACGGAGACGAAACCCGTTGGAACTGTTTGGATTGCAATAGCGGGTCCAAATGGAGTATTTTCCAAGAAGTGCCTTTTCGAAAGTAACCGTGAACGGAATATTCGCCGATCAGTACTAACAGCGCTAAATTTGCTGCGTTGTGAAATACTTGAATTAAATGGTGAAAAAAGTTTCTAATTCCTTGTGACTTTCCGAATTTATTGGTTTCTTTGCACCCGCTTTTTAGTATAAGTATTAAATAAATAGAGATGTCTAGAGTTTGTCAAATCACAGGGAAATCGGTAATGGTTGGGAACAATGTGTCGCATTCAAATCGTAAGACGAAGCGTACGTTTCGCCCGAACCTGATCACCAAGAAATTTTATATGCCTGAGGAGGATCAGTACATCACATTGAAGATTTCAACGTCAGCGCTGAGAACTATCAATAAGAAAGGTATTTCTGCATGTGTTAAAGAAGCACGTGCTAAAGGATATATTAAGTAACATTTCCTACGTCAGCCTGCAGTGATGCAGCCGTAGTGACCAAAAAGAAAAAAAATGGCGAAGAAAGGAAATAGAATTCAAGTGATTTTGGAATGTACCGAGCACAAAGACTCTGGTATGCCAGGAACATCTCGTTATATTACTACGAAGAATCGTAAGAATACTCCAGACCGTTTGGAGATCAAGAAGTTTAATCCAATTTTGAAGCGTTACACGCTCCATAAAGAAATTAAGTAATAAAGACGTAAGGAACTTAAGCAAGAGACACAAGACTAGTTCAGTCGTCTTTTATCTTAAAACCTTGTATCTAAAATCTGAAAGAAGATGGCAAAGAAAGTAGTAGCATCCCTACAAAAAGGAGGAGGGAAAGAGCACACGAAAGTGATTAAAATGGTTAAGTCTGAAAAGTCTGGATCGTATACTTTCAAAGAAGAAGTTGTACACAACGACAAAGTAAAAGCTTGGTTCGATAAGAACTAATGAATGCTTGTCAATAAAATGTTAAAGCTTCTGCCAATGGTGGAGGCTTTTCTTGTTTAAACGGATTTCAATAATTTCAATCCGCTGAAATTAATTTTCAACCAAACACAAATGGCACTATTTAATTTTTTCTCAAAAGAAAAGAAGGAAAGCCTCGACAAAGGACTCGAAAAAACAAAACAGAGTTTCTTCTCCAAACTTGCTCGTACAGTAGTTGGTAAGTCTCGAGTAGACGCTGAAGTTCTAGACAACCTAGAAGAGGTATTGATTACTTCCGATGTTGGGGTCGAGACAACTTTGAAGATTATCGAGAAAATTGAAGAACGCGTTGCCAAAGATAAAGTCCTCAACGTAGAAGAGCTCAATACCATTCTTAAAGAAGAAATCACAAACCTACTCGAGGAAAACAACAGTGTAGGAGAAGTGAATTATGATATTCCTACGCATCAAGAAGGTCCACATGTTATTATGGTGGTTGGAGTGAATGGAGTAGGGAAAACTACTACCATAGGGAAACTCGCACATCAATATAAGTCTGCAGGTAAGAAAGTAGTATTAGGTGCTTCCGATACCTTCCGCGCTGCAGCAGTCGACCAATTGATTATTTGGGCTGAAAGAGTAGGTGTGCCAATTGTACAACAGGGTATGGGCGCCGATCCAGCTTCTGTTGCTTTCGATACATTAGAATCTGCGAAAGCACAAGGCGCAGATGTGGTTATTATTGATACCGCCGGAAGGCTTCACAACAAGGTGAATCTAATGAACGAGCTGACGAAGATCAAGCGTGTTATGGACAAGGTGGTTCCTGGAGCTCCACACGAGGTAATGTTGGTTTTGGATGGATCAACAGGGCAAAACGCTTATGAGCAAGCCCGCCAATTTTCTCTGGCTACGGATATTACGTGTCTGACTATCACTAAGCTAGACGGAACAGCAAAAGGAGGAGTAGTTATTGGAATCTCAGACCAAATGAAAATTCCAGTAAAATATATTGGGGTAGGTGAACAAATGGAAGATCTGCAAACATTCCATCGAGCAGAATTTGTTGATTCACTCTTTAGCTAAGAATTTCAACACTTCGACCTGACAATTTGTTAATTGGTCGAAAGAATCAACAAATTATTCACAAAGTACGTCTACCTTGTGAGGAAAATATGTTTTCACTTATAGAGTAATTTTGGAAAAAATCTCCTAAATTGGGGTGAACTAAATGCTAACGGAGCATCGAATTTAAACCGCGAGGCTCGCTTGATAAATACTCTAAAAATGAAATCTGGAACACTACTTCGAAGTTGTGTGGATAGGTCGTATGCGGCCAATTCCATCTACCGTCACTTGGACAATTCACTATCCTTTACGGGATAAACCAATGCGTTTCGTAAGCGCAATTTTACACTTTACTTATTACATTAAACTCTGTAGATGTAGAATCGTATTAAGTCTACCCAAATCAGTTCGTTGCTGGCAACTCATCTCAACTTTTGGCCTTTAACGCTCGTTAATGATTTAGGAGGCAGAATTTTTTCTGTATCTTACTAAAGCTAAACTATCTAAATTATGAAACTATTACGCCCAAAGGTGGCAGTAAGCTATGCTGTGCTTATTGTCTCTTTTCTTTTCAGTTTTAGTACATTTTCTCAATTTTATGACACACATCCATCTCATCCTGGGCATGAGCGTTGTTCGACCGTCGAGATGGACTCTATTCGACATGCAGAGAACCCAGATCTTCAAACCAATGAAGAGTTTGAAGAGTGGCTTGAAAAACTGATTTCCGAAAAGAAAAAACGTCAAGCACAAGGATTAATCATTAATGGAGTCTACCAAATTCCAATTGTAGTGCACGTTCTCCATGATGGAGAGGCTATTGGAACAGGACGTAACTTATCCGTTGCAGCCATTCAATCGCAAATTGACGTAATGAACGAAGATTTCCGAAGAATTTTCGGAACAAACGGCTACAATACAGATCCAGACGGAGCGGATACGGAGATTGAGTTCTGTTTGGCACGACGCCGACCTGACGGTTCTGCTTTTCCAGCAGGTGAAGATGGAATTAACCGCGTTGATGCAGGAGCACAATTTGGGGGAGGTCCAACGTATGCAACGGCAACAATTAACGGTACCATCAAACCATGGTTTACAGCAACTCAATTTGGTGGATGGGATCCAGCTGATTATATGAATTTCTGGTCTATTGACCTTCAAGGTGGATTGCTAGGATACGCGCAATTTCCTACTACTGTTTTAGGAGGTATGGGATGTAATGCTCAGAACGTCACAACGGATGGAGTTGTAATGGATTACCAAACAATTGGTAAATCGTCTGCAACCGGATTCCCTGGGCCATTTAACGAAGGACGTACTGCAACGCATGAGGTAGGTCACTGGTTAGGATTGCGCCATATTTGGGGTGATGGTGGTTGTGGTGTAGATGACTTTTGTTTGGATACTCCAGAATCAGATGCTTCTAACGGAGGATGTCCTGCAGGACATCTTTCTTGTGGAACTGTGGATATGATCGAAAACTACATGGATTACACAAACGACTTGTGTATGAACATCTTTACGAATGATCAGAAAATGCGAATGAGAACCGTTTTGGAAAATAGTCCAATACGAGCTTCACTAATTACTTCAAATGCTTGTATCCCGCCAGCGGTTAGCGATGCATCAATTACTGGAATTATTGATCCTGATGGAGATAATTGTGCGGGTCCAATCACGCCAACTGTGATATTAAGGAACCGAGGAGCAAGTAACCTTACAACGGCAACGATTAATTATACAATTAACGGTGTCCCGGCAGGAACATTTAACTGGACAGGAAACATCGCACCGGGTGCAGAAAATAATGTTGTTTTACCAGCATTTACAGCACCACTGGGAGTGCATGAGTTTAAAGCTTTTTCAGAATTGCCAAACGGTGTCATTGATCCTGATCCAACATACGATACAACGTCAATATTCTTCGCGGTATCCAATGGGATTCAGCCAGATTATGCGCAAGACTTTGAAATTGGAGTATTCCCTCCAGACGTTCGTTGGAGTGTAGATAATCCTAACGGAGATTGCTACGAATGGGTAGGTCAGGCATGTGTTTCTAGCACAGGAGCATCTAACAATGTAGCCGCACAAATGACCAATTTCAACAACGGAACAAATCAGGACGAGTACTTATATACTCCATATTTTATCCTTCCTTGTAACGCAACAGCGGCAAATGTAACTTTCGATAAGGCGTATCGCCGCCGTATTGCAGGATCAAATGATCGACTTCGTTTGGAAATGTCGGACGATTGTGGAGCAACTTGGTCAACAGTATTATTCGACGAGTCAGGAGGAACGTTGGATGGACCAAATGGCACAGCTAATGGATACTGGATTCCAACACTTGCTTCTGAATGGCAAAATGTGAATGTTGATTTGTTGCCATATGTATCAGGTACATCGCAATCGGTTCAATTCCGATTCCGTGCAACAAATGACGGTAATGGCGGTAATCTTTATGTAGACAACTTTAATTACACTGCCGTTACTCCTGGAGAAATCGAAGTACAAGTTGCTGGCGTAGATGTATTAGATGGAGGAGTTTACGATTTTGGAGCTGGTCCGGTTGGAGGAACAGTGACAGCAACGTTTACAATTTCAAATCCGGGAACATCACCTCTAATTCTAACAGGTCCAATCACGGTAGCAGGAAACCCTGAGTTTGTATTGAACTCAACTTTTGGAACTACAACGGTACCTGCTGGTGGATCTACAACATTTAGTATTGACTTTACGGCGAGTGGTGCTGGGCCATTTGCAGGAACAGTAACTTTCGGATCGAATGATTGTGATGAAGGAGTCTATGACTTCTTGCTTTCAGGAACGGGAGATGTACAGCCTCCAACGGCTGGGTTTTCGGCAAGTCCTACGGCAATTTGTGAAGGGCAGTCAGTTACATATACCAGCTCATCTTCGGGAGCAACGACTTACGCTTGGTCTTTCCCTGGAGGAACGCCAAATAGTGCTACGGGTGTAGGCCCACATATTGTTACTTATGCTGCGGCGGGTACATATAGTGCATCCTTGACAGTAACCAACCCTTATGGAACAGATACGGACAACCAAACCAATATTATTTCAGTAGCGTCAGGTACAGGTACGGCCTTGCCAATTGCTGAAGGGTTCGATGGCGGTTCATTTGCTCCCGCTGGATGGTCTGTAGGTAATGGAGGCAACCAAGCAATTACTTGGACGCAAGATCCAAACAACAATGGTACAGCACCAACAGCAGGTAATAGCGCGCGAATTGACTTCTTCTCAACGAATACCGCTGGAGATCAAGATTCATTATTTGTACTTCCGGCTGACTTAACTGGGCTGACTTCCGCTCAAATGACATTTGATAAGGCGTATGCACGTTATAACGGTACGTTTAATGATCGAATGCAGGTTGTTGTTTCTACAGATTGTGGGAATTCTTGGGCAATAGTTTTCGATCAAGCCAGTGCGGTTTTGGCAACAGACCCAGATCAGACAGGTGCTTATACAGCTCCGTCGACATGGGTAAACGAAACAATAGATTTAACACCATATATTGGACAGTCTAATGTGCAGATTGCATTTGTAGGAATCTCAGGATATGGACAATATCTATATGTTGATAATGTCAATCTTACCGGTGTAGTAGGATGTAACGATCCAGATGTTCCAACAGTGACATTCACACCAGGATCATATTGTGAAGGTGATGTAGCAGCATTGAACATTGCAGGAAACTTGAATGATGCGACAGCTTGGTCAATCTATTCTGGTTCTTGTGGTGGAACACTTTTAGGAACAACAGCTACAGGCACATTTAATGTTACACTCGCAGCAGGAACGAATGATTACTTCGTGCGTGGAGAAGGAGGATGTGTGACACCTGGAACGTGTGGAACTACCTCTATTTCGGCTGGAGCAATTCCAGCAGCACCAACAGTAACAGTGGTTGACAACTGTGGTTCATCCACATTGACAGCATCAGGAACAAACCTATTATGGTCTACTGGTGAAACAACAGCATCGATCACAGTAACAACTGGCGGTGTTTACACAGTAACTGAAACAGTAGGGGGATGTACAAGTACAAACGGATCTGGAACAGCGAATCCATTGGCGATTCCTTCAGCACCTGCAGTAACAGTAGTTGACAACTGTGGATCATCCACATTGAC
>JADFAL010000032.1 GCA_015665275.1 Flavobacteriales bacterium
TCAACTAACTTCAATTTGCAACATTTCTAGAATTGTGTAATTCGATAAATGTCGAATTACCAATCGTTAATTTGATTGGATATCACGATTATTATTCCGAACTTATTCAGTTACCCTTATAAAAAATCCCACCTCAATAGAGATGGGATCTTTTTATTTCATTAAGTAGTTGTAGAAATATCTTACTTCTGAACTAAAACTTTAGCAGACATTGGGTTATTTCCAACGAAGAAGTTTACAACATACATTCCACCTTCAATAGATGAAGGAAGTGCAATAGTATGCTCATTCTCTCCGATTGTCGCTTCCATCATTGTTGTAGAATAAACAGATTTCCCGTTCATATCTACCATGTTGAAAGACATAACTCCTGAAGTCAATGAAGTAAAGTCTACTGTAACTGCGTTCGATGTAGGATTGTAACCCGCATTGAATGAGTTCAAAGAAATCTCTTCTTCCTTTACATTTGCAACAGATCCAATAACATGCTGCGACAAGTAAATCATATCACCACTTGTTGCGCCATCGTCGTTAGCTGAATTTGTAGCCACATAAAATGTTACATCTCCAACGTTTGTTGTAGGAGCAGTCCAAGTCCATAACCAAGCAGTTTGTGCGTCAGTATTACTCGTAGCTGTATGCGTTACATAATCTCGACTAAGGTCTTGATAATCCACTGTTCCTCCAAGTCCACTTCCTACGAAAGCTCCTGCCATCGCATCTGTACCGTCCAATGCAGTTGAACTAAACCCTTTCTTAGTAGGATTTGATGCCATTTGAATAGAAACCGTATACGTATCTCCGGGGTTGTAAGAAGTTACGGGTTGGAATTGTGCATTTAAAACAGTCAAAGCATTTTCCTGCGATCCATCCAAAGTTGAACCATTATGACACATTGTACAAGCCATGTTGTTAGACTCACCAGGAGCACCGGCAAGTCCTGCACTTACACCACCGCTGAACTTTTTAGAGATTTGCATTTGCGCGTCATTCTGGAAAGCAAAAATTCCCATGGAGACTGCAGCCAATCCAATGAATAAGTAGTTTTTCTTCATAATTGTATTCGTATTTGATTGCTCGTTTATTTATTCTTAATTATCCTGTAAACCTTGTTCTATCCAGCATCCAAATTTCTGAATAAGGCTATCGGCAAGTTTTTGTCCTCCCAATGGCATAAAGTTAGGTTCACCAGGATTCTTATTTATGACGTTTCGAATCTGCGAAGCGTTGGCTGAGATTTGAGAATGATTGGTCAATGCTGGTTTCCCCGGTCCTGGCGTACCATGACAACCGCTCGAAGAACAATTCGATAAAACGAGTGGTTCAATTTCGGCGCTATATGAAATCACCGTTGGACATTCGGTATTCTGTTCTCCAACTTTATCCGTCTCACAAGATAAAATAAAGCCAATGGGAATGGCTATTGCCGCAATAAAATATGTCGCTCTCATAGATTGAAATTTCTTGTAATACTAAAGCCTAATCGAAATTGCCCTACTACATTGCTGCCATCAGCATCTTCATCGATCCATCGTGAATACGTGTAAGGAATGAATTGGGTTTCACTAAAGCCTCTTGAATTAGTACAAACGACTTTAAAGTTGTGACCGTTGGTTGTCCATTCAACTCCAGCCGATAAACTGTTACTCAAATCTGTGCGCAAATCAGAATCATGGAAAGTAGGATAATACTCAGCAATAATTCCCAAGCCTTTTGTGAATTTGTAATTGACTGCGGCTCCTAATGCGAACAATCCATTCACATCATCAACACCTACATAATTACGGTGTACATAAGTAGGCATCAAGGCCAATGAAAGGTGCTCACCAAACTTTCGTGAAATATTTACTTGTGCGGAGTATGCCAATCGATGCGTAAAATCAGGGTAACTCTGAACCAAATTAATATCTTCAGCCGCCTTTGCATAACTCATTGTAGAAGTACCAAGGACTGTAAGGTTTACCGGGATTTCCTTCTCTTTGTTTTGACGGAGCACACGATACTTAACGAATCCATCTAACAATGCGTTGTAAGGTGCGCCTGTACCTTTAATCCGACCAAACCCAATCATTAAGTTATCCGTAATTCCATATTCAAATGCGAATCGAATATCCGCGGCCTGATCAAATCCAAAAAAATTATCTAATCCGCCATTGGCTCCAGCCAAATCTCCAAATCGGTGTTCAATTCGGAATTGTAAAATGCGTGCTTTAATCGTTTCTGTAGAATGTCCGTTCAGAATTCGTGTTCCGTTGAACGTTTCCTCAACATCTTGCCCAAAGGAAAGTCCTGTTGCAAAAGTGCTTGCAACAAATAGTATACTCGCTAATTTCATTTTTCTGCTAATTGTTTGAGATAAGCCATGAGGTCGTTCAGTTGAACATCACTCATTTTTTCTTCGGTGTATAAAGGCATGTACTGTCTTCTTCCCGGTTTCGAATACGTTCCATGACGCACAATTTGGTACAAAGATTGATCACGATACGAATCTTTGTTATACCAGAACATGCGAGCGTCCAACTTGTTCTTTCCAAGTGACAAATAGGTCAAACGCGCACTGCCGTGACAGTACATACAACTTTCTTCATAGATCAGTTCACCGTTTTCCGGATCTCCACCTTCTCCATATTTGCGCTCTTCACGAGGCAAAGTCTCTAAGAAAGTCGCATCGTATTTGTGAATATATGCTCCCTTAATTTTGGCGATTACTTTATCTTTTTCAGAAGAAGATAGTTTACCGATGTTGCGCAAACTTTTCAATGTGGTAGCATCCAATCCCAAATCCTTAACTCTCAATTCCAACGATTTGAAATATTGCATTACAGCATCTAATTCCCACTGCTCCAGATACCTTCCAGAAGAACAATATTTGGCACAAACTTGAGTGGCATTATCCAGACTATCTCTAGCATTGACAACCAAATCACCATATTTCTTTACGTAATCTTTGTTGTAGAAAGATGTTCGATTGTAAATCCCCCAGAAAGTAGATGCTGGCAAGAAAGGAATATCATTCGCCTTTGCATACTTCAAGCGATCCGCTGGATCGTCACTGGTAATATCATCGAATTCTCGTTTGAGATTGTGACAATCAGTACACACAAAGTGCGTTGAGATACGTTTTGTTTTCTTTCCATCACGTTCAGTGAATCCATTTAAAACAAGGTCCTCACCTACCTTAACCTTTTGAGGATCTACCTGTTGAACATGATGGATCAGCGTATCGTCGCCAAGCATCAGTAAAACATCGGATACGGCCAATTGCTCAACATCCAGAATGCGTTTTTGATTACGAGCCTGATTATCAGGCTTCATAAGAATAGCGGAAGTTCCAATAAGGAAAATTCCAACGAGGAGTACGTATGTCTGTTTCATTATAATTTGTGGCAAAAAGTTACAACTAATATTCGAATATCAAAACTTTAAACCAACACTGTGTAATTCAATTCCAAATAACTACTTTTAGCCGTCGCTGAAGTTTTCGGACTTCAGATGAAATCTAATCAACCATGACAAAAGAGGAACTCAGACAAAAGTATCTCGACCTACGTAAGACACTTTCTCCCGGAGAGCTGCAACGAATTTCGGATGCCGTAACCTTGAATCTCTTTCAAAACTTTCAATTCGAGAAGAAAAAAGTAAGTCTATTCCTTCCGATCGAACGTACAAAAGAGTTAAACACCTATAAGATTTGGGAGAAGGCTACTTCTTTCGATGCACAAGTTGCAGTTCCAAAAGTCAATCGAAAAACGGAGGAAATGAAGCACTTACTTTTCGAGTCGGAAGATCAATTAGAGATTTCTTCATGGGGCATCCCCGAGCCTTCAAAGGGTCGTGTGATTGCCGCGGAACACTTTGACATCATTTTGGTACCTCTACTAACTTTGGACAAGCGCGGACATCGTGTTGGCTATGGAAAAGGTTACTACGACAGATTTCTAAGTAAGTGCTCCCCTCGATGTCGATTCATTGGATTGAGTCATTTTGATGATTTGGAAAAAACCATTTCGGACACTACTTCCTCAGACATTAAATTGCACGGATGCGTAACTCCGAATAAGGTGTATCGCTTTGAATAATAAGCGGCATCAAGGAAAATATCATCTCCTCGCAATATTTTTAATTCCTGGATTGCTCGTTTCCATTTTTCTTTCCGCTAATTGGTGGATTCCAGTAATTTATTGCGTGCTAGCCATTGCAATTTCCCTATTCGTCTTTCGTCTTCTTTGATAGTGAAACAATTCGGCATAATTTTCGTAATTTACAGATAGTTATGTTACGATTACTATTGGTTGTGAGTTGGTTAGTCGGGGCGTCTTTTGCAAGTTCAGAACGAGCGAAAGGATGTTTTGGCGTGCGGGTCTCTTTAGGCTCCAATGGCAGCATGTGTACCTATGCCTGTTGGTTGGATAATGGACGTACGCTCAGCAACAAACGCATCGTCGATAAGCAATCGTTCATTAAAATTGTTTCTGGAGAATGGCCGAGCGTTTACAATCCAGATCGAGTCAATTATTTCAAGGAGCACGGAATTGATGGAGGAATTCGTTTTGATTCTACACAATGGAAAGACGTAGCTTACTGCGAGCCCATGGATTCACTCTGGAAAATTCGATTTGCAACATACCCATTTCAACATAATACAGAAGCTGGATGGAGCAACAAGTATCACAAGCCGTCCCCAAAACAAGAATTGTACCTATACGAACGTTATGATGTCGAAAATGTAGACCTCAATTTTTTCCTCGACACAAATTTCTGGCGTTTGCTGCAAGATGTGCGCGATACGAATTGGATAAATGATTATCGAACTCGATTATAAAATGTAGTATTCTTCTAATTACTTCGTCTATACTATTATGAAAAAAACGCTTTACTCCTCATTATTTGTACTTACAATTATTGTAACCGCCTGTTCTGGATCCGATGACAAGTCTAATGAATCCAAAGAAGCCGATAAGAAAACCGAACAATCCAAAGACAAGGATATGGATCAAGTAGATTCGGAAATGGAAATAAAGGATTCTATCGTTGAAGTTGTTACCAATGAGGATGGAGAAGAGGTTCAAGTAATTACGAACGATGAAGGAAAAAAGGTAATTGTTTCTGAAGATGGCACCGAAACAGTGGTCAATCCTGACGATATTAAAACTTCAACGGTGACGGTAGAAGCCAAGCCTGAACCAAATAATACTACTCAAAAAGACGATACGCCCGATTTTAATATCCATGAATATAAAAAACTGGATGCTCTTTTGAAGAAACATGTCTCTAGTGCGGGGAATGTGAATTATAAAGATATTAAGGAGAACAGATCAGAATTGGATGCAATTATCGAGGAGTTCAAGCAAACGACAGTGGAATCTTCTTGGAGTAAAAATCAGAAATTGGCCTTTTGGATCAATACCTATAACATCTTCACGATTAAATTGATTGTTGATAATTACCCTACGAGTTCGATAACTAACATCACAGCGAAACCTTGGGAGAAAAAGATTGTTACAATTGGTTCCAATACTTATAGTCTGAATCATGTTGAAAATGGAATTATTCGAAAGCAATTCAATGAGCCAAGAATTCATTTCGCTTTGAACTGTGCGAGTAAATCGTGCCCGATCTTATTGAATAAAGCATTTACAGCAGGAAATTTGAACAGTCTTCTAACTTCACAAACGAAGAAGTTCTTGAATGATACTTCAAAAAACACCTTTTCTAAAAAAGAAGCAAAAATCTCTAAAATTTTTGATTGGTATGGTGAAGATTTCCCTGATGTCATGGGCTTCATCAAGAAGTACCATCCAATGGATTATGACCCAAAGAAAACTTCATACATGGAATACTCTTGGGATTTGAATAAGTAAAATTAATCTTCCTGAGGGACACAATCTGCGTCAGTATACTTGCATTAATACAACCCGGCACTTAAGTATATTCAGAAGCGCCGGGCTAGAACTATACACTTCTAACGAATTTTGACAATACTAAATGTCCTTTGTTTCGCTTCTGAAGTTGACCTAAAAACTAATACCCATTGGCCCGGAGGGAGTTGACTTACATCCAGTTGGCTGTGATATCCATCAATTGCCTTGAAGGGCTCGATTTCTATAACTACTTTTCCGTTCGCATCGATTATTTCGCCGCGTAAGTCGTTCACTTGATGGGAAGCAATTTCAAAATTCAGTTGATCTTCGACTGGGTTAGGATACACAGTGATCCCCTCAATCGTTTTCAATTCTCCTATTTCGGTTGTTAAGTAATCTGTTTGTTGAAATCCATCAGAAACGATCAGATTAGCACTCTCCGAATAGTCAACGGCCACTTCACCAACCGTCCATGAAACCTCCAAACCTCTTGATAAAATTACTTCACCAGCATTTCCAACTACTTCTCTTTCCTTCGTTACCTGCCCAAAACCTATCATAGGAATCAGGAACAGTATGGAAGGGATAACTAGTAACTTTTTCATCTATTCAATTTTATTTATTCACTTGCTCTTTGAGCAACTTTACCTCTTCCTGCAGTTGTTGAAGTTCTTCGTTCAACTCTTGAATTGCGCGAATTGAGATCACCGCAAATCCATCATATACTACACCTTTGTACCCGTCTTCCATATCGCGCACGAGTGTTGGAAATACTTGCTCAACTTCTTGTGCCACGAAACCCGTAGACCTTACATCAGAATCGTCATTGTCGATGTAATTATAAGTAGCCGGCTTCAGTTCCATTACTTGATCCAGAACAGGTTGCATATAAACAATATTTTTCTTGAACCTTCTATCGGACGACTGTGTGTAAGCTCCATCCGTAGATGAAATATCTGCTCTGAACAAATTGTTATAATAGAACTTGTAATTCTTCGTGGTAGTTCCAATTCCATTATCCCAAAAATCAGTTGTGGATTGATGCTCAATACGTAAACCTCTATTAGCAGCATCTTGCTTAATATGCAACATTTGATCGGGAGATAATTGGTTAATTCCTATTCGTCCGATTTCATTTATTCGCAATTGCGTTGTTCCATCCGTACCCAAGCTAAGTGATTTTGTTCTTTCGGAGAATTCGAACGAAAAAAACTGACGTTCTTTGGTATGTCAGGTCTTTATAAAAGCTGTGCTGTCTGGATACGGATCGGGATGCTCTCCTTTTGGTCAACTGACCAACTATACATTTTTTTTGAGAATATTGCATAAAAAAACCCTGACTACCGAAGTAATCAGGGTTTTAAAAAGCGGCGTCGACTTACTCTCCCACCCTCAAAAGGGCAGTACCATCAGCGCAAGCAGGCTTAACTTCTCTGTTCGGAATGGGAAGAGGTGGACCATGCTGCAATAAACACCTAAAATCGTAAGATAATAGTCTTTCAGACGTGACACGTTGTGTGTCTTTGGTCTTTAAGTCTAGGATCTAATGTCTTATTAGATATATCGGAGCGATTGAAGTAAAAAATCAACGGATTATAAGTTTACGGGTAATTAGTACTACTCGGCTTTGACGTCGCCGTCTTTACACCTGTAGCCTATCGACGTGGTAGTCTTCCACGACCCTTAAAAGTTATCTCATCTTGAGGTGAGTTTCGTGCTTAGATGCTTTCAGCGCTTATCTCATCCGTACGTAGCTACCCTGCGATGCAACTGGCGTCACAACAGGTACACTAGAGGTACGTCCACCCCGGTCCTCTCGTACTAGAGGCAGGTCCTCTCAAATAACTAACGCCCACAACAGATAGGGACCGAACTGTCTCACGACGTTCTGAACCCAGCTCGCGTGCCACTTTAATGGGCGAACAGCCCAACCCTTGGGACCTTCTCCAGCCCCAGGATGTGACGAGCCGACATCGAGGTGCCAAACCACTCCGTCGATGTGAGCTCTTGGGAGTGATCAGCCTGTTATCCCCGGAGTACCTTTTATCCTTTGAGCGATGGCCCTTCCATGCGGAACCACCGGATCACTATGCTCTAGTTTCCTACCTGGTCGACTTGTCGGTCTCTCAGTCAAGCACCCTTATGCCATTACACTCTACACACGGTTACCAAGCGTGTTGAGGGTACCTTTAGGAGCCTCCGTTACTCTTTTGGAGGCGACCACCCCAGTCAAACTACCCACCACACAATGTCCCCTCATCGGGTTAGGCATCAGATAATTCAAGGGTGGTATTTCAACAACGACTAATCTACGCCTAGCGACGCAGCCTCAAAGTCTCCCACCTATCCTACACATGAATTACCCAATACCAATGTGAAGCTATAGTAAAGGTTCACGGGGTCTTTCCGTCCCGTTGCGGGTAATCGGCATCTTCACCGATACTACAATTTCACCGAGCTCATGGCTGAGACAGTGCCCAGATCGTTACACCATTCGTGCAGGTCGGAACTTACCCGACAAGGAATTTCGCTACCTTAGGACCGTTATAGTTACGGCCGCCGTTTAC
>JADFAL010000090.1 GCA_015665275.1 Flavobacteriales bacterium
GCACCAACGGTATCTGTAACTGACAATTGTGGATCATCTACTTTGACAGTTCTTGGAACAAACCTTCTTTGGTCAACAGGTGAAACAACTGCATCGATCACAGTAACAACTGGAGGTGTTTATACGTTAACACAAACATCTGGCGGATGTACGAGTACTGCAGGTTCTGGCACGGCAAATCCATTGGCAATTCCATCGACACCCGTTATTTCAGTCAATGATGGCTGTGGATCATCTACCTTGACGGTACTTGGAACGAACTTGTTATGGTCTACGGGTGAAACGACATCTTCAATCACGGTGACAACTGGCGGAGTGATTACGGTAACTCAAACAGTAGGTGTATGTACCAGTGCACCGGGAACGGCGACGGCAAGTCCATTGACTATTCCGGCACCTACGAGTGAGAGTGTAACTGCTTGTGGATCGTATACATGGTCTGCAACTGGAGCCACATACACAACAGGAGGAAGTTATTCAACAACAATTCCTGCTGTCAACGGATGTGATTCGACAGTAACATTGAACTTGACAATCAACACTACAACTACAGGTTCGGAAACAGCTTCTGGATGTGGTTTCTACACGTGGCCAACTTCAGGATTGACGTATACGTCAACTGGAGCATACACAACGACTTTAGTTGGAAGTAACGGTTGTGATTCAATTGTAACGTTGAATTTGACAATCAACACTGCGACTTCGGGAACTGAAACGGCAACGGTTTGTGATCAGTATGTTTGGTCGGCAGATGGAAACACATACACAACAACTGGAACATATACTGCGATTCTTACGAATGCTGCAGGTTGTGATTCGATTGTTACTCTTGACTTGACAGTGCAAGGATTGCCTTCGGTAATATTAGCCTTGACAACGCAAGAGTTTTGTGATTCTGATGTTGATGTTACACTTGCAGGAGGAACTCCAGCTGGCGGTACATATTCAGGACCTGGAGTATCAGGAGGGGTGTTTTCACCGTCAACTGCAGGAATAGGAACACACATGATTACGTATTCGTACACGGATGTTAATGGATGTTCCGCGACAGATACAGATGTAATCGAAGTTCAGGATTGTGCAAACATTGATGAAATTGAAATTAATGTAGTAACGATCTATCCAAACCCAACAACAGGCGTGATTACGTTAGAATCGAACGGTGCGGCATTAGAAGAGGTGAGGATCTTTGACAATGCTGGTAAACTAATCGATGTAATTACATTGGGTGGAATGTCGGATGAGATTGATCTTACGAACTATGCAAGAGGTGTTTATCAATTCCAGATTAAAGCTGGAGCAGGTATGCACTGGGATCGCGTTGTCAAAAATTAAGACAAACAACCATACACGTATGAAAGGGAGGCTTCGGCTTCCCTTTTTTTGTTGTAGAAAGTCAATGTTAGCAGCCCGTTGTGGATAATTCTCTTTTGTTTTTGTGTTCAAGAATTCTTAATTTAGACTCCTAAACTTTACTTAAACTGTAAAACTATGAAAACCAACTCTCTCAAGAGTGTCCTATTAATGGGAGCTCTCTCCTTAACGGTGGGTGCATATGCTCAGGAAAAAGTTCCGGCAAATAAAGTTCTTGATGCACACGACCACATTACGTACAAGTCTGTCGTTGGTCCTAATGGACAAATCCGTTGTCATACAATGGAAAACGATTCGATTATGCGAGCGAACAATCCAGACCTTCCTACACTGCGCCAAGAAGAAGAAGCATTGCAACAAGAAATTGCAAAGTTTAAAGCGGCACAATTAAATGGGGAAGCAAAGAAAATTCAGTATACAATACCAGTGATCTTTCACATTTTCACAGATGGATCAGGTTCAGAGAATATTTCTGCCGCACAAGTTCAAGCACAGTTAGATCAGTTAAATATTGATTACGCTGATCAAGCAGGAAGTACCTATGGACAATCTGCTGATACAGAAATTCAATTCTGTTTGGCACAAGTAGACGATAATGGTACTCCATTGGCTGAAGCTGGTATCAATCGAATCACTTCTTATGGTGACGGTCCGTTCTCAAACAACGATTTTGAAAATGGAATGAAAGCGGCTACGCAGTGGGATCCAGCAGATTTCTTTAATATTTGGGTAGCAGACCTAAGTGGAGGATTACTTGGATACGCTCAATTCCCATCAAACTCAGGTTTGGCTGGATTGAATACAAACGGAGGATCTGCAAATACTGACGGATGTGTAATCTTGTATTCAACTGTGGGATCAGTTGCAAGTCCATTCCCAGGAGGTTCACCTTATAACCTTGGTCGTACTTTGACGCACGAGGCAGGACACTGGTTAGGGCTTCGTCACATTTGGGGTGATGGTGGATGTTCTGCAAGTGATTACTGTAACGATACTCCAGAATCAAACGGTTCTAACTTCGGATGTCCGACCGTAACAAACTGTGGTACGCCAGATATGGTTGAAAACTATATGGATTACACAAATGATGCATGTATGCATACGTTTACAGCAGATCAAACAACGCGTATGCAAACAGTAATGTCTGTTTCTCCACGACGTTCTACTCTTGGTCAAAACAATGTTTGTAACCTTACAACAGTAAACGATGATATCGGTGTTGATGCTATTGATACTCCAACAGGAACAATTTGTGGTGAAAGCTTCGATCCCGAAGTTGTGGTAAGAAACTACGGAACAAACACAATCACTTCGTTCACATTGAACTATGATATTGATGGTGGTGCTAACCAAACTGAAAACTGGACAGGGTCATTGGGTGCTGGACAGTCAACAACGATTACGCTTCCAACACAAACTACAACGAACGGTGCGCATACATTTAATGCATCAACATCTTCTCCAAACGGAAACAACGATACAAACACATCTAACGATGCAGATGCGGAAGCATTCACGTTAGACGGAACTGGAGAGGAAGTAACATTTACTTTGGATACGGATTGTTATGGTGAGGAATCAGTGTACGAATTGTACGATGATAATAACAACTTGTTGTATACAGGAGGTAACCAAAACGTAACGTTGCCTGTAACTGCTACACAGAATACAGCAGGAACAGATCCAGGAGTATATCCTAACGAGGCTACAGTTGAAATCAAATGGTGTTTGACAGTAGGTGAGTGTTATGAATTCACTCTTTGGGATGCATACGGTGATGGATTGAATGGTTCAGCCGTTCAAGGGTGTAATACAGATGGAGATTACCAAATCGAAGATGCTCAGGGTCAAGTATTGGCTTCTATGCAAGCTCCAAACGGAACGTTTACATTCTCTGAAACAGCAAACTTCTGTTTGACTGACAACACTGGATTGAACGAGTTGGCAAACAACAACTTCATCGTTTTCCCGAACCCGGGTAACGGAGTATTCAATGTAACAATGAAAGAAGCAGTAGCTGGTGATTTCACGGTATCTGTATTGGATGTTACTGGACGTGTTGTAATGACGAATGTTGAGAGCGCAGATCAGTTCTCAATTGATATGTCAGGAGCGGCTGCAGGAACATACACTGTTGCTATCCAAACAACAAACGGAACAATGACAAAGCGTGTGATTTTGAAATAATCGCTCCTATATACTTAAGGAATGCCTCTCGTTAGTTCGAGGGGCATTTTTTTTCATTATACTTGAGCAACAAAACGTACATCGAATTCCTGCTATGAAGAAACGTCGTATTAATGGTCATGGGCACATCCTGCCAGAACCACATGAAATCCCAAAGTTTATGAAGGACAAGAAATTGTTCTGGATCGATGAGGATAAGAAATTCATGCGACAAGGAGATTGGTCACGTCCAATCACTGATCCCAGCTTTTTCTTTAAGGAAAAATTGGAATGGATGGAGAAATACGACATCGATCATGGCGTAATGTTGAACCTTTCCCAAGTGTATTGCAATGGATGGAAGCGTCAAGATGCCAATGATGCCATTCGCTGGCAAAATGATTTCAACGCAAGTGTTCAGGAGCGTCGTCCAGATAAATTCACAAGCGGATTTGTTGTTCAGCCTTTGTTTGTAGAAGACGCATTAAAGGAAATCAGAAGATGTGTAGAAGATCTTAAGATGAATCTATTGTGTTTGCCATCGCATTTTATCAATGCAGAAGGAGAATGGGTCTCTACAGCAGATGATGACGCAATTCCAATTTTCGAACTAGCAAATGAATACAATTTGGCTCTGGAAATCCATCCGTACGATGGAGAGAAAATGGTCAAATTGAAAAATGAATATTGGAGATTTCATTTGGTATGGATGATGGCCCAAACGGCTGATACTCTTCATTTCTATGTGCTCAAGGACTTCATACATCGATTCCCAAACATCAGAACGTGTTTTGCACATGGATGTATGCTTGGGCAAGCAAATTATGGACGTCGATTGCAAGGATACGATGGAAGACCCGATCTTTTCGAAGATGCGCACGATCCAAGGGAAGCTTTGGGGCACCCAAATTTGTTCTTCGATACCTTGGTTCATGACTCGTACACACTTCAGCTTTTAAAAACCAGAGTTGGTCCTTCACAGATTGTAGCCGGTCTGGATGATCCATATCCATTGGGTGAAATGGAAGGAGTAGCAAACTCATATCCGGGACGTGTAATCGACTTTGCAGTAGAGGCAAATATCCTCGAACAGAAGGAGGCAGATGACATTTGGGATTCGAATGTTTTAAACTGGCTTGGGAAGTCAACACTGTAGTTCAGACAGACATACTTTTTTTTCAATTATCGTTACATTTGCGGCAAATCAATTTCAATGGCGCAGAAACCCTCAACCCCGAAAGGAACCCGCGATTTTTTGCCGGATGTCGTAGCCAAACGACAATACATCTTCAACACGATTCGTGAAGCATTCGAGGTATACGGATTCTCACCAATTGAGACACCATCGTTTGAGCATACATCGACACTTCTAGGTAAGTACGGAGAGGAAGGTGATCGCTTGATTTTCAAGATTTTGAAGTCGGGGGATAAGATGAAAGATGCCGATTTGCAAGCTTTAGAGCAAGGCAATCTTCCACGATTTGCAAATTCTCTTTCTGAAAAAGCACTGCGTTACGATTTAACGGTTCCCTTTGCACGATTCGTGGTACAACATCAAAACGACTTATCGTTTCCGTTTAAGAGATATCAAATTCAACCCGTTTGGCGCGCAGATCGACCTCAAGCTGGAAGATATCAGGAATTCTATCAGTGCGATGCAGATGTTGTAGGAAGTGATTCGCTTCTGTTTGAAGTAGACTTCATCCAATTGTTCGATGAAGTACTTTCAAAATTGAACATTCCACAAGTTTCCATTAAAATCAATAACAGAAAGATATTAACTGGAATCGCTGAAGTGAGTGGTCAATCGGATAAAATTGTACCGATTACTGTGGCTATCGATAAATTGGATAAGATTGGTTTGGACGGGGTTTTGAAAGAATTGTCTGAAAAAGGAGTTTCAGCCGATGGAATCGAAAAGATTCAACCCTTGTTTGAGATTTCTGGTTCTACAGAAGAACGTTTGGTTCAAATGAAAGACTATCTCGCCAATTCGGAAGTTGGATTGGAAGGGATTTCAGAATTAGAGTATTTATTTCAGGCAACTCAGAAGCTCGGTCTAAGAGACACCAAAGTAGAATTTGATGTTACGCTCGCGCGAGGATTGAATTACTATACCGGAGCTATTTTTGAAGTAAAATGCGGGGCAACGTCAATCGGAAGTATATGCGGAGGCGGTCGTTATGACGATCTGACGGGAATTTTCGGAATGAAGAACATGTCTGGAGTTGGAATTTCCTTTGGTGCTGATCGTATTTACTACGTTTTGGAAGAACTGGATTTATTCCCAGAAAGTGTTGATAACCGATTAGATCTGCTCTTCATTAATTTTGGAGATGAGGAAGCGGCATATTGCATGGGAGTGGTTAAGCAGATTCGCATGGCAGGAATTTCTTGTGAATTGTATCCTAAATCCGCGAAAATGAACAAACAAATGAAGTACGCAAACGATCGTGGGGTGAAGTTTGTGGCGCTCGTTGGGAAAAACGAGATGGAACATGGCGTACTAAGAATTAAAAATATGGATACTGGAGAGCAGGAGGATATTCAACCCGATGCGCTTGCAAATCACCTCAATAAGGCCAAATGAACACATTTGTAATCAATAATAGTTGGGTCACTCTAGATCAAATTGACTTAGTTCTGAAATCTGGAACACAGGTCGTTTTGGGTGAGGATACCAAAGAACGCATTTTGGACTGTCGCGCCTTTTTGGATGACAAAGTGGAGCGCAGCGATTCCCTAATTTATGGAGTTAATACAGGGTTTGGGTCTTTGTGTAATACCGCAATTTCGCCACAAGATTTGGAACAGTTGCAACGCAATTTAGTCTTATCTCACGCATGCGGAATGGGAGCCGAAGTGCCTGCAACTATAGTGAAACGCATGTTGCTCTTGAAGGCTCTTGGTCTTTCGCAAGGAAATTCTGGTGCGCAATTGGAAACGGTAGAGCGCTTGTTGTTCTTTTTCAACAAAGACATTTTACCAGTGGTGTATGAACAGGGTAGTTTGGGGGCTTCGGGAGATTTATCTCCATTAGCGCACATGTCATTGCCAATTCTTGGAGAAGGGGAAGTGAATTACCTTGGGAAGAAACGCCCGTCATCAGAAGTGCTGAAGGAATTTCATTTGGAACCAATAAAATTACGTTCGAAAGAAGGATTGGCCTTGTTGAATGGGACACAGTTCATGAGTTCTTATGGTTCTTTTGCTGTGAGTCAAGGTCGTGCACTGTGGCAAAAGTTCACTACAGTTGGTGCGTTATCCTTGGAGGGGTATGATGGCCGATTAAATCCTTTTCAAGCCAATGTTAATGAGATTAGACGTCAAAAAGGTCAAATTGATACAGCAGAAAGCGTTCGCGAAATATTGGATGGAAGCGAAATGATTGTGCGTCCAAAAGAGCATGTGCAAGATCCGTATTCATTTAGATGTATTCCACAGGTGCATGGGGCATCCAAAGATGCTATAGAGTATTGTGCAACGATTTTCGAGCGTGAAATTAACGCTGTGACGGATAATCCTACAGTTTTTCCTGATGAAGACGATGTTGTTTCGGCAGGGAATTTTCACGGACAGCCATTGGCCATTTCTATGGATTTTCTAGCGATTGCGTTGTCGGAATTAGCCAGTATTTCTGAGCGACGTGTCTATAAGTTGATTTCTGGAACACGTGGTTTGCCGCCGTTTTTGGTGGCTGAGCCAGGTCTGAATTCTGGATTTATGATCCCTCAATATACTGCCGCTAGTATCGTGAGTCAAAACAAGCAATTGTGTACACCCGCGAGCGTTGATACCATCGATTCTAGTAATGGTCAGGAGGATCACGTAAGCATGGGGGCAAATGCTGCAACGAAACTCTTCAGAGTAGTGGAGAACTGTTATTCTGTGCTTGGAATTGAACTTCTCAATGCGGCTCAGGCTATGGATTTCAGAAAAGAGAAAAGTTCGGAAGAACTGGAACGACTTCGAACGCAATATCGCGAGCATGTTCCATTTGTACAACAAGACGTATACGCTCATGAATTAATGAAAAAGAGTGTGTATTTCGTTAAAAATGGAATGAATGGAAGCAATTAATACTTCGGAACAAGCGCCAAAACGTCCTGTCTTCTTATTGGTGCTTTGTATACTCAGTTTTGTGTATTTGGCTTTTAATGGTTTGGGAATAATCGGCGGATATATTGCCGGCCCTGAATCAGCTGAGTCGATTAAGAAAGAGAAGGCCTCACTTGACAAGCAAATGGACGACCTCGAAGCGCAAGGGGCAACCGAATGGAAGCCAACGATAGAGAAGTTCAAAACCATGGTTGTCACGCTTAACCGTAAATTCTATTACGTTCAAGCAATAAACGTTCTGATTTTCCTCATTGGAACAGCTGGCGTGATATTTATGTTGATAGGTAGAAGGTTGGGCTTTCATCTCTATATAATTTACTCGCTGCTATCTGTTTGTTCGTACTATTTATTTATGTCTCCATCAACAGTACCAACAATAATTATCGTTTTCAGTGCAAGTCTCTCAGCACTATTTGTATTTCTGTATTCCAGAAATCTAAAATGGATGCGTTAATTTAGGATCGTGCGTAAAATTCTCATCTTCATTTTTCTATCCGTTATCTCTCAATTGGCTTATGCTGAGGGAGAGTTACCTGCGTCGGTGGTTGAAGGAATGAATCGTCTCAAAAAAAAAAGAATCGCGTTATTGGAGCGATCGAGATCGGGTAGA
>JADFAL010000043.1 GCA_015665275.1 Flavobacteriales bacterium
ATCAAAAAACTGATGCGGCAAATACGTCCGCCAATCGATCGTATTCATTTCGCCGCCCATGATGAAGTATTGGTCCACTCCAACTGCTTGCATCTCCGCTTCAACGTGTTCATGAAAATTGATCAGAGCTACCCAGCCGTCTTCCATGTCGTCAATCCATTCTTCGTAATAGCACTCGTCCGAGCCGTGAAAGTTCAGAACGTTCTCTCCAATAAGAATGTACTTATCAATCCCTTCTTGAATTAAGGTATCAATGATATCGCGTTTTAGAATCATGATATCATTTTCTATTGCATCATTCCATTCACCAATCATCTCGATTACCGCATAACCGGCGTGATAATCAGCATAAAGGATTTTTAAATAGAGGGTAGGAGATCCGATATGATCCCACTGGGGATGAATAAGATAATTGTACACGCGATTGCCGAATTCGAACTCACTGTATTCGCGCTCATAAAAAGGCGATTGAAGATCTTCGGAAGCGATGTATAAATTCCTCCAATGGTAATATGGCTCTATTGTGTGCACCTTACAAAGGTATTCGAACAATTCGGATTTTTTGGCATAATTAATGCTTTAAGATTGCTTAAATTTATAACTCAAATTATCAATCATTACCTATGTTTAAGAAAATCAGTTTTTTCGCCCTAGCAGCTTTGATCTTTGTTGGGTGTAACTCGAACGAAGAGGAGAAAGAGGAAAAGCGCAATTTCAAGGATTCCGTGTATGCTTTTGTTAACACGCATCCCAACATTGTCGGCTATGGAAGGGTTGATTTGAAAACGATAGTGGATGAAAGCAATATCGAGCAAGTTGGAATTTTTCAATTGTTTGCAGCAGAAACCTACGAAGGGTTAAAAAAGCAGGTAGACATGAGTGCGCCTGTATATTTTGCCACAACTACTACTGAAGGTCATTCTGATTTGACGGTATATTCAATGTTGAAGTTGAAGGACAAAAAGAAACTAGTTGACGAATGGAGCAATAGTGGATATGAATTCAAAGAAGATAATGGTGTAAGTTATGCGGAGGATGAAGGATATATTCTAGCTGCTAAAGACAATGTGGCAATGCTTATCATGGCTCCGGGTGATTTCAACGCGAAAAAACTAGTAACCAAAGCATTTAATGCAACAAAGGGCGACATCGCTTCGGGTGAAATGAAGAAGCATCTGGAGGCGAAAGGAGACTTTGTGATGCACATGAACTTGGATGGATTGAAAGAAAACGATCGCTCGTTAGCGCTAGTCCCAAATGGTACTGAATTGGATTTCTCTATGAACTTTGACAATGGAGAGATGGTGTTCGAATCTCAATTGAATAATTTCGATAAACTCAAGGGACTCTTGGGTGTGGAGATGACGGATGAGCCGATAGTGGCTAAAAAGGCGACTGACGAAAACGGAAATATTGTCATGGCGATGCAATTGAGTATTATGAACCCAATGATGGATCAGCTTGGTATGGGGTCCGAGGAAATGGAAAAAGCAATGAACTTTGCCCCGTTAATGATGGAAGAGCAAGAGGTATCTTTGAACATAAGTGATCTTGAGGAAAGTGACGAAATATTAATGCCATCCGGTAAGCCGATGGGCGATGAATTCATGGAAATGACCATTGACTTGGATGCTATGATGGGCATGGTTCCTGAGTATCAGGATTATGAACAGTATTGGAGTAAGCTAGATTTTGCCGCGCTTTCAATTATGAAAAATGGAACTATGAGGTTAGTTGTAACTACTGACGAAAAAGGGCAAAATATTTTAGCAACTGTATTTAAGGCCTTAGACGACTTCATGAACAATGGAGGGTTGATGCAGCTAATGGCATCTCGATAAAATAAATTATTATGGCGAAGGAAAGAGAAGATTGGAATGAGTTGACGCCAGAAGAAAAACACGTACTAATTCACAAGGGGACAGAAACTCCATTTACCGGAGAATTCAACGGCTTCAAAGTGAAGGGAACGTATATCTGTAGGCAATGTGAAACGGAACTATATCGATCGGAAGATAAGTTCAATTCAGGATGCGGATGGCCGTCTTTTGATGATGAAATTGAAGGTGCAGTGAAGCGCGTTGCGGATGCAGATGGAAGGCGTGTTGAAATTGTTTGTGCCAACTGCGATGGACACCTTGGACACGTATTCGAAGGAGAACGCTTCACCGATAAGAATACACGTCATTGTGTGAATTCGATATCTATGAAGTTTATTGCAGACGAGTAAAATGAAGTACTTGGTTTGGAGTTTAGCGCTACTCCTATTCACATCTTGCGCTTTTCACAGAGGAGACTTAGTATCGAATATTCCAAATGAGCCTGTCGAACATGTTGATAAGGCGATTGGTGTAGCTACAACCGTAAAGGTTTTTGGAATAGGCAGTACCAAGAAGGATGCATTAGTTCGTGAAGCACAACAACGTATGGTGGTAAACAGACCGCTAGAAGGTGACGAAGCGTATAATAATATTACCACTGATTTCAAGACAACATGGTTCCTGTTTGTTCACAAGTAAAAAGTGACGATGACTGCAGACATTATTTCGCCGAAGGAAGATGAATCAACCCCGACATATACGAAAGAGTATTTGACGCACATGGAATTTGGGCAATCCATCTATGACACGTTGTTCCAAATTGGCGACACCGTAATTTTCAATACGGACAAAATAGGTGAGGTAATTGGCTATGAAGGCTCTGATGGAAGTCGATTACGTGTTCAGTATTCGAAAAACTTTGGAATTAAAAAAAGCAAAGTCGTTTCAGGAAAATCAGCGTTTGTACTGGTTAAGAACTACCGTGGAAAAAGGGCGGTCCGTGAAGAAATGGGGGTTGGTCCACTTATCGCGTTTGGGGTTAGAAGTGATATGTATCGAGGAAATGATGGTAGAAACTACAAGTTCGCTACGAAAGAAAATTAATTCGATGCGCCTTTTGCACGTTCGTGAACGATCAATCCAGATTTACAGTTCAGAATAATTTCAGCGTCCTCTTTCACCATATCGTTAAGGATTAACTGAGACGCTAAGGCCAATTGCGTATAATTCTGAGAGTTATTCCCGAAGTTCGCCGCTGAATTCACCCACATGCTTTTGATCAATTCCTGACCACCTGTTTCTGGGGCAATTTTGTTTACTACCGCAGCCACATTCGCCGATCCTGCATGATAAACATGCAATACGAACAATCGGAACCATAGATCGTTTTCTGAATATTCTAAGGCGTGCGCATCTAAAATTCTTCGCGCTTCAGGAATACAAATCCTCTTGATTAACTGTGATGCACCGTAAGCACTGCGATCGAAATCTTCTCGTTCATCTGTGTATCGACTAACCGTCAATCCCTGAGCTCTGGCAACCCTTGGCATCAATTGGAAGGGGCCATACGCTCCGGCACGCGATTTCTTCATTTGTCCAGGACTTTCAATTAACAAGATGGCTTGAGCGTACCAAGGATCTACATCGTTCAATTCGAAGGCGGCAACGCCACGTGTTAATTGCGGGTACACAGCATCGAACTGGTAGAAATGATTCTTTCCTGTAGTTACGAATATGCGATCATCGGATGTCATTCCAAAATGTGTTCGAACGCTATCTCGGTAGGCACTTTTCTCATCATCAGATTGAGCATTCCAGTCTTTATTGCTCATTATGACAAAGACCTGACGCGTTTTTGCTACGTTCACGATACATGAATCCGGGCTTAATGCCATGACATGACGCCAGAAATTCGGGTGCGCCAATTGATCCCAACCTTCGTTGATGATTAGATCAGCACTAACGATTACAGAAAGGCTGTCACCGTCTTTGACTTCAATTTTATCGGAATCCCAAGGAGATTGACCGTAAGAATACGTGAGCGTGGCAAGCGCGAGAAATGTAAGGAGAATTCGCATGTTCGTTTGATTGAGTTACTAAAATAACGCCAATCTCGGTTCATTTGTTACAAATCGCAAGAGCTAATCCACATCATATCGTTAAAATCGGCTAATTTTAACCTTAATTGTAAGCTCATGCAGGTTCTTCGACTCATTCTGGGGGCTCCCATTATTGTATTGGTCAAAATTTATCAATGGATAATTAGTCCGTTGTATCCAGCAACGTGTCGTTATACGCCTACTTGTTCCGCTTACATGATTGAAGCTATTCGCGTTTGGGGACCTATCAAAGGAACCTACCTAGGAGTTAAACGTATTGCTTCCTGTCACCCTTGGGGAGGACATGGCCACGATCCAGTGCCGGAGAGGAAAAAGAACAAGTAGACCCTAGGATTGATTTATTCAGCCAATCGAAGCAAGGGACGCTTCCCAATGATTTCGTACAGAGCTACAGCTAGTAGAATTCCATATTCGATATGGATTAGAAGTCGCAAGACATCTTTATCCAAATCACCGTAAGCTGCATAGGTGATGAAAATGAGACCACTCCAAATAATTCCGAATGAGAAGCGGGTAAAGATGGACAATCCCAGAATCGTAATGACATACCAAGGATGCACTGTTGTTGCGAACAGGTAATAGATCAACAAACCGAAAATCATTCGGGTCATCATTGTTTGGAAATCAGAGCGACCGCCATAGAAGGCGATACAAAAGATCAAGAACATGCCTAATCGGGATAGTTGCGTTCCATAAATGTGTGTTGGGAGGTAACCATAGATTTGTTCTCCGTAATGAATATAATGGTGGTAAATAAGAGAATTGAATTCGAAGGACTCAAAATACAAAGTCAGGCTCGCTTTGAAGTTCACGTAGTTGGATGGACCGAAGTAGATTCCAGCAAGCAGCACGCAGAATATTCCGACGAGTGAATAAAGGATGGTGCTTCTATACCATCCAAGATATCTTAACATAAACGGTAATAATACTATTGGAATCAGCTTCACGTGAATCGCGAAGGCAATGAAAATTGCTGCGAAAAGCCATTTCTCTTTCACCAGAAAATAAAATCCGATGATTAGAAAGGATAGCATGACTCCTTCAAAATGTAAGTTTCCGACAGTTTCAAGCATCCAAAGAGGATTCAGGACTAGAATCAAGGCTTTCTTACGAGAGATGTTGAAATGCGCTAACAACTTTACCAAATACCGTATTCCAACCAGTTGTGTTCCAAAGATTAATAGTCTCAATACGAACAAGTTCACTGCAACGGAGTCGGAGAATGTGTTTGCTACTACGAAATACATCTGGTTCACGCTTGGATAGCAGGTAAAGTTCCTTCTCGAGAGACCACTGAGTCCGGTGTAAAGTTCTTGCAGGTAGGCATTGTTGGAATAATGAGGTTGGCTCATTAGGAATTCTGGAGTACTCTCTAGCGGATTTTGCCCCATCCAGGAAATTGCGCCATCCCAAAGGAAACGGTAGCTATCTGGAGATAAATTTGGAACGAAGAAAAATGCCGTGAAACTTGCGATCAGACCAACTCCTGCGAGATAGTCAAACGAAATGTTTCTTTGATAAAGTAGGGTGATATAGGCTATGAAACTTCCTCCAAACAAGGATAGAAGTACCACAGAATTAGCTCGATCTGTCCATGAGAACAGAACTCCAATAAATACGAGATAGAGAAGTGAGATGAAATGCGTCGACCAAGAATTGGCTCCCGCGTTCATTATCCTTTCGCTTTACGACCGTACAATTCGCCGAGTGAGTAGAAGAATACCAATCCGTATCCGATGGTCAACATCAAGTGGAAAGGAACCATTCCAATATCTCCGTAGATGGCACGATTCACAGTGGTGTAACCGAACAACAAGAACAACAATCCTTCTCCAATGTTTAAGATGGAAATGCTCTTTTTATCGTACTTGTTTCCTTTGAATTCACTCTTAACATTCACGTTGAACTTTGGCGTACGAACGAATGAACTTTTGATACCCAAATAGCCTTCTAGTACCGCAACGGTGTTGTTCAATGCCAATCCCATGGATACAATTAGGAACTGGAAGAACCGTGCTACAAATCGGATGAACGATACAGGAATATTTGATGTCTTGTCTCGGAAAGCATGCCAATAGTAGTACATCAAGAACAAAGTACTCGATAGGAAAATAGCTCCCCAAACAAGGAATGCATTCAAATCAGAGAAGCTATCCTTAATGTGTAGGATTGGCAAACTCAAGAGAGAAAGCAATAGAATGAAAATAAATACGGATGAGTTGAAAAGGTGTGACAAACCGTGAATTCGGTCGGATAAACGAACTCCCTTCGCAGTGATAATCGTCTTCCACATTTTTACAAAACACTCGGCTCCACCTTTCATCCAACGGTGCTGCTGACTTTTTAATGCGGACATAGTGATCGGCAATTCGGCAGGAGCGATTACATCTTCCAAGTATTGGAAGCGCCATCCTTTGATTTGTGCACGGTAGCTCAAATCCAAATCTTCGGTTAGTGTATCGTGTTCCCAACCACCGGCATCTTCGATACATTTCTTACGCCAAACACCTCCGGTTCCATTAAAGTTGATGAAGTGTCCAGAAGCGTTACGCCCTCCTTGCTCAATGGCAAAGTGACCATTCAAACCAAAGGCCTGAAGTTCTGTAAGAATTGAATATTTTTTGTTGATGTGACCCCAACGTGTTTGTACCACTCCTACATTGTCGTCTTGGAAATATGGCATTGTTTTCTGCAAGAAATCACTGTCTGGAACGAAATCGGCATCGAAAATGGCAATAAAATCTCCTTCTACGCGATCCATTGCAGCGTCTAAGGCCCCAGCTTTGTAGCCAACGCGATCTACACGGTGAATGTGTTGGATATTTACACCACGAGCAGCAACTTCCGCTACTTTCTTCGCAATAACTTCTACCGTTTCATCTGTAGAGTCATCTAATACTTGAATTTGAAATTTGTCTGCAGGGTATTCAAAAGCTGCCACCGTTTCGATGATTCGATCCGCAACGTATAATTCGTTAAACATGGGCAGTTGGATCGTAACCTTCGGAGTGTTTTCTGGATCGTAAACAGGCTTGTCCACCTTGATTGCGCCACGTTTCTTTTTGTTCTTATTGCGCACATATGCAATCGCTAAGGACAACTGAAGAAGACTGTAGAATAGAATCAACAGAAGACAGAAGAAGTAAAGAATCACAATTACCTTACTCACCCAATGCGACCAGTAGTGCTCTTGCCCGTAGGCATCTCCCCAGTCCAACAACCAAGAAACTTTACGCCCAATTTCGATATCACTTTGTGTATAACCGTCGACATCTTTCTCAACCAATTCGATTGAAAAAACCGCTTTGTGATACGTTTTATCGATCACTTTAATTTTATGTCTTCCTTTGGGAACGTCTTTGAAAGAGTAAACTCCTTTTGAATTGGTTGTTACTTCGCGCTTTGTGGAGTCATCCAGAAGGAGTTGCATTTTTACATTCTCCAGAGGTTTCTCCGTTTTGGAATCTGTAATGGTTCCTTGAACGAATTTCACGTTTTGACCAAATGAGGTCATCGCCATTAGCAAGACGATTATTGTAGTAGCAATTCGCATTGTAGGTGTGTTGGGTTTCTTGAAAATGTGTCGGCGCATCTTTCTTAAAAAAAACGGTGCTTAAAAACCGCAAATATAATCTTATTCGAGCAAATAGGGTTTTTTTGACATTTGGTGTATGTCTTGGAATCGGTTTCAGATGATTGAATGAAATACCTAAGAATCAGAATTTAATCGATTCAAAGAGATTAAAACGCCCTTGGATGATTTTTTTAATCGTAAAATATTGAAATTAAAATCGATATTTGAAGATGGCCCCGATGATTTTAAATCCTGCTAGAACAGTTCCTTTTAGTGTTCCGCTTACTTTTGAAACTCCGATGCGTTTGCGGTATTTGACGGGAACTTCGCAGAATTTCATTTTGTGTTTTGCTGCTTTGATTTGCATTTCGATGGTCCAACCATAGGTTTTATCCGACATTTTTAGTTGTTCCAACGAATCTGCCCTGATGGCTCGAAAGGGGCCTAAATCGGAGAACCGAGCGCGGTAGAAGATGCGCATCAATCGGGTTGCTAACCAGTTTCCGAAAACTTGTTGTGGCGTTAGGGATCCTTTTTCTCGTTTTCCGAGAACTCGCGATCCGATCACCATATCGTAATCTTTATCCAGAATAGGTCGAACAACATCGATGATCTCTTCCGGATAATCGGAGTAATC
>JADFAL010000077.1 GCA_015665275.1 Flavobacteriales bacterium
GGTAAATCAAACTTGCTCTAAAACTTGAAAGACAAAACGAACACATAACATAGGCTACACCCAATGCGGATTGATTTCTTCGAAAAATCAATCCTAGCTAAGTTGTAAATCCGTACCTTAAACAAAAAACTTGGTTAAGAACCGCACTGTGCGTAGCCTTGACCGTTACATACAATTAACAAAATGACTCGAACTGATTTAATAGAAGAAAGATTAAAGGGTTTGCGACAAACACTTCGCAACCATGAGCTGTATGGAAACATTCAAACCATCGAAGATGTACAAGTATTCATGGAGAATCATGTATATGCGGTTTGGGATTTTATGTCTTTATTGAAAGCTCTACAGCTCGAGCTAACTACGGTACGTATTCCCTGGACAGTGCCAAAAAACGCGACTCTATCAAGATTTATTAATGAGATTGTTCATGGCGAAGAAAGTGATCTGAATGAAATTGGCGAACCGGCAAGCCACTATGAAATATACATTGAAGCTATGAATGAAATCGGAGCTTGCACAAGTGGGATCACAGAATTTATGGGTCGAATTGAATCAGGGGCTTCTATCCAGTTTTCTCTTGTTGAAACTGAACTCAACAGCGTAGTGCGAGATTTTGTGAATTATACTTTTTCGATTGTCGAAACAAGAAAACCTCATTTAATTGCAGCCTCATTTACTTTTGGGAGAGAGGATGTAATACCTGATATGTTCATAGAGATAATAGAAAAGGCTAAGATTCATGGAAAAGAATATAACAAGTTGAAATACTACCTTGAAAGACATATTGAGTTAGATGGAGATGAGCATGGACCTCTTTCACTTCAAATGGTCGAAGAGCTTTGCGGTAAAGACGAAACTAAATGGACCGAAGTCGAAGAGGTAGCTAAGCAATCGCTAATGAAGAGAGTCGAATTGTGGACCGCTATTAACACAATGATTATAAATAAGAGGGAGTATGTAACAGCATCTAAGCCACATTAAAACGATGGCTTAGATGCAAAACGTTAGGCACAATAAAAAACAACACAAACCGTTCACAAATTCAATTATAAAATAAGCCCATGGAACTAGAGGAATTTATTTGGCTTCTTCCCTACATATTCATATTATCTACCTCACTAATACTTGGACTATTATTTTTCACAGTAAAATCGAAGAACAAAAGAGCAAATATCTTTCTCAGTTTATTCCTTTGGAGTATCGCCATCCAGTTCTTGAATGATATTCTTAACGAAATGCCTTTCGAAGAAGAATTCGGTTTTTCCTTTCTCATTGTGGAACCATTCCTATTCACTCCCCCCCTGTTATTCATTTATCTACTGACGACAATTAACCGAGAAATTAAACGTTGGCATTATTTTCTTTTTATACCAGGCATTTTTCATAACATTCTGATTCACTTCAATGAAAGTTTCATTAAAGAAAGCCTTTTGACAACATATGAGTTATTCATTTATTTCATGGAAATAATATTATTGATTTATGCGTATAGAATACTACGTGCGCATAACGAAGGAATAACGCATTATTATTCAGAGCTGGAATATAGAACACTTAAATGGTTAAAAAGCATTTTTGCTTTGAACATTACAATTCATTTTTTAAGTATCGCTACATTTTTGTTTGACCTTTCAGCTTTCCAAATCATTGAATACTCAATTGATATCTTTTCTTTAGGTCTTGTGATATTTATGATATTCTGGATTGCACATAATGGTTTTTCACAACCAGAAATTTTTAAACGACATCTTTTCGCAGATATAGGGGGTACAATTCAAAATTCTGACTCTGAAGAAATTCAAAATGCATCAAAAGGAGACCTTAAAAAATTCAACAAAATTAAAGCCCAAATTCAGAAGAGAGAATTATTTGTGAATCCAAAACTCAACTTGAGATTACTATCCGAAGAGCTTGAACTTAAAGAAAAAGAGCTTTCTCGACTTATCAATATCCACGAAAAAATGAACTTTTACCAGTTCATCAATGAATTTCGGATAGAAAAATTCAAAAAACTAATACAATCGCACGATTCTCAACAATATTCAATCATGGGCTTAGCCAACAGAGCTGGTTTCAACTCAAAATCAACATTTTACACGGCGTTCAAGTCAATCGAAGGAACAACACCTTCACAATACCACAAGGAACTTAATAAGTCCTAATTGAAGCATTCGGACTACTTGAGAAGAAAAAAAAACAATTTTATTAAATGATTTAGAGTTTATTTGATCGTATTAATCAATAGCGTCATATGATAAGAATAAACTTTGCTCTGGTCGTTCTCTTTGGAATTTTATCGGCAGGGCTTTTACTTCAATCTTGTAATAAAAATGATAACGTTGAACCGTTTAACGATTCAGGTCGCACAGCCCTCGACTATGCCCAAGAATGCGAAGCTATATTTGGACCGTTTCCACGGTTCAGTTGTGAAGATGCGATTCCAGTTCCTGCAACTAAAAACGGTGTCCCAATCACTAATGAGAGTTGGGACCCAAACGATTGTGATTGCCCAATGGCTTTTGGAAAACCATGCGAAACTGATTATCGTGTCGGTCGCTATACTGGCTTAAATTCCGATGGGACTGAAAACTCAGATGTTGTTTGGCTAACGAACTGTAGAGATGGAGGGCTCGGTGTTATCGGTTATAAGTTTTCAACGGGTGAAACTTGTTTTCTTTCTATTACCGATAATGGTGATCCTAATAATGCTCCTCAACCCTATGAAAACGGCTACAACGATACATGGCAATCTCCCTCAACAGTTTCCGCTGACAACTGCGTAAACTGCCATATGGCGAGCCCATTTATTCACACTCCGGCTGTGGATCAATTAATGAATCCTTTTAATCCTTCTGAGTTGTTAGTTCCGATAACAGGTTACGAACCATATAGTGTGGTTGGGTCTGAATTTAAACAGCCATTTACTACTAACATTCAGAATTCTTGCACTTCTTGTCACCGCCCTCAATGTACCGAATTCTTCCAAAATTATCCTCTAGACGAGTTAGTTATGCCTGCTCCATTTCAAAACGCAACGGACTTCGATCACAGTAATATATCAGATGCGGATAGACAGGCTATTAGAGATTGGTGCAACACATTAGAATTATAAGAAACGGAGAATATGAAAATTACATTTGATAGGACGAAGTTTCTTTTAGCCATTCTGATCTGTTTGCAATTTGGTCGCTCTCATGCTCAAGAAAATAGGAATTCAATTGCTAAAAAGGATTCCTGTCAAACAACTGAGGCATTTCGATCTTTTAAAGTGTCGCAGACTCAGTCAACCAAGCAAGCTGAAAAAGGAACTTTCTATTTGAGTACAAACTTCCGTTTTGGTTCACTTAATAAGAGCTTTGACCAGTTATTTGGAATGGATAATATAACCGCTCAATTTGGAGTTAATTATGGTTTCACAAAATTCTTTCAAATGGGATTGAGTCGTGAGTCTTTGGGTAAAATGATAACACTCAGCTCAAAGTTCAGGATATATCAGAAAGGAGGTAACTTTCCATTGAATTTGTCAATCTATGGAAGCTATAATTTTAGAGGAGTTAAGCATGTTTCGCAAGAAACTCCTTATTTCAGTGCAAACGGCATATTTTTTCAACCTATAATTTCCACCAAATTATTTAATCGTTTATCGATTCAATTATCTCCCTCGTTTATGAAGATGAATGATATAGGGATTTTGGTGTTCGAAAATGAATCCAGTTATGCGTTAAGTGTAAGCAGTGCCTATTGGATCAATAAAAGAGCATCCATTTTTCTTGACTATTCAACTAACTTAAATCGTCATCAAAACTCCCCGTACACGGATGTTTTAAGTTTAGGAGCAGAAATTGAATTTCAGAAAAATTTGTTCAGATTTCTGATTTCTAACTCTAGTTTCAATGATGATATCTCATCTATTCTAACAGGAGAAAAGGACAGGTTATATATCGGCGTAAACTATTTAAGGGAATTTTGATTGCTCTTACATATTCTAAATGGAGTGCCTAACACGTCCTACAAACCATGCGTAATTTTGCTTCGGGAAATCGTTTTTGGTTTTAAAATCTATTCTTAACTTCGAGAGAGCAACTTGGGTAGCGAGCCGCACGTTTCATAGCCCCAAACGTTGTAGCCAATTAAAAAAAATCCAGAACTGCTTAATACAATTCTGGATTTAAAAAGAAAACCATAATTTACTAAAGTAACGGCTGAATAGATTTTGCTGTATCCAAAACAGTCTTTTCAAAAGGAAGAGGCTTCCAATTAAAAACCTGTTTTGTTGGAGAAATATCAGCACTTATCTCTGCATCTACAAAAGGTAACATTCCCTTCATTTCTCTATTAAACAGACTCATAAATTTGACCATAAAACTTGGTGCTTTCTTTGGACTCGCTTTTTTAAATCCATTTTCTTTCAATATGGAAGCGACACCAACAAATGAATAGGGTTTTTCTGAGGTAACAATGAAGCGCTCTCCATTAGATTCATCATTTTCCATAGCCGCTACATGTATTTTAGCAATATCTCTTACATCTGACATCACATAATGTGCATTCGGTTGCATGGGCATTTTTCCTGTAATCATATCCTTTATCATGCTCATGGAAGCACCAGTAAGATTGCCTGTTAATGTTGGTCCGTAAATTGGACCTGGATTAACTACCGTCAATTCCATTTTATTGCCAGCAGTTTGATTATTATAAAAATCCCAAGCAGCTCTCTCCGCTAATGTTTTACTTTTCATATACGCAGATACTTTATCTGTCTTCGCATCTGTCCAACTCTCTTGGGTAAGATGATTTTTCTTTTTATCACCTGCCATTGCTACTGCTGAAGAGGTTAAAACCACCTTTTTAATCCCTGCTTTTTTCGCTGCATTCAATGCTCTAAGTGTTCCCTCTACCGCAGGTTTAATCATTTCATTCTCGTCCTTAGGCTCGGCAATTACAAACGGTGAGGCAACATGTAATACATATGCACACCCTTCCATTGCTTTATCCCAACCTTTGTCGCTCGATAAATCAAGCTCACAAAACTCTAAATTGTCTTTTGCATCAATTACATTCGCAATGCCTTTTCGAACTTCTTGCTCTTTAGAAAGATTGCGAACTGATCCTCTTACGGTATATCCATTTTTCAACAGTTCAACAGCACAATGTTGTCCAACAAAGCCAGAAATTCCTGTTAATAATACTTTTTTACTCATGATTTCAATTTCTTTTGCTTAAATTATTACTTTTGTTTTGCAAGCAAAACTATATAAATACTTTTATTTTGCAAGTAATAATTAAATTTAATTGCATTTTAAAAGTTAAAATTAGCACAGATTTAACATGAATAATAAATTTCGATGTAATTGTCCAATCACTTCTGCCATAGATATATTAGGAGATAAGTGGACATTAGTTATAATTAAGCAGATGTTGTTACAAGACAAGAAAACATTTAAGGACTTTACCAATAGTGAAGAAGCTATAGCTACTAACATATTAACCGTACGAATGAAAAATTTGGTAGAATTGAATCTTGTATCAAAAAGCAAGCGTCCTTCGAACAAAAAGTCAGTTTACTATCATTTGACAGAGAAAGGACTTTCTATAGCACCAATAATTATCGAATTAGCACTTTGGGCTGGTGAAACACTCAAGCCTTTAAATTGTGTAATGGTCGAGCCAAGGAAGATGGGCTTAAACCAATCAAACAAAGAGGAGTATATAAATAACTTAGTCGCAAATTATAAAGAAAAACTGGCTACAACAATGTATATAAAATCATAGCACCCTACGGGATGCTACGCTTCATATACTAACCGTTGTGCTTAATTGAACATGAAAATACTACTAACCGGTGCGACTGGATACATAGGGAAAAGGCTTTTGCCTGTTTTAATTGAAGCAGGGCATGAAGTGGTGTGCTGTGTTCGCGATTCTAAGAGGTTCAATCCTCCTGAATCTATAAAACAAAAGTTATCGGTAATCGAAATTGATTTTTTGGATGAAACTACACTGGATCGGGTTCCGAAAGATATTGATGGCGCGTATTACTTAATTCATTCAATGTCATCTTCTAAGGATTACAAAACCCTAGAACACACTTCTGCCGTAAATTTTAAAAAATCGCTGAATGGCTCAAGTATCAAACATGTCATCTACTTAAGTGGAATTGTAAATGAGTCAGAACTTTCAGAGCACTTAAGTTCACGCAGCAATGTTGAATCCGAACTTGGAAAGGGAAACTATAATTTCACAACAATCAGAGCTGGAATCATTATTGGGTCAGGTAGTGCCTCATTTGAAATTATAAGAGACCTAGTAGAAAAACTACCATTCATGATTACTCCTAAATGGTTAAAGACTAAATGCCAGCCGATTGGAGTCTCTGATGTTATCTTGTTCTTGATCAAATCATTATTTAACCAGAAAACGTATAACAAGAATTTTGACATAGGAGGTCCTGACGTGCTCACTTATAAAGAAATGTTGCTCGGATTTGCAAAATCGAGGAATTTGAAGCGCACTATTCTTATAGTACCCATTATGACACCAAAACTATCTTCATACTGGCTCTATTTCGTAACATCTACCTCATACAAGCTGGCCACATCCCTTGTAGACAGCATGAAGATTGAAGTAGTTTGCCGAGACAGTGCTATTAACTCAATACTCGGGATTGAACCAATTGGTTACATGCAAGCTTTAAAGAAAGCATTTGATAAAATTGAAAATAATATGATTATCTCAAGCTGGAAAGATTCATACGCTAGTAGTGGGATCAATTTCAATGTTTCTGATTTTGTAAACGTGCCGGCTTTTGG
Organism: Flavobacteriales bacterium; assembly: GCA_015665275.1. Lineage (GTDB taxonomy): Bacteria > Bacteroidota > Bacteroidia > Flavobacteriales_D > Crocinitomicaceae > UBA4466. The sequence continues at coordinate 6,810 of JADFAL010000077.1, forward strand.
CTGTTTTGTTGATCGGCGAACCAGAAAATTTGATAATCGTGATTCTTGCTTAGATAAAATTTGGAGCATAGGTGGTAAAACAGGTTGGTACTATGGAAATTGGTTATGGAAATTAAGAGGGCTATTAGATAAAATGGCAGGTGGAGTTGGACTAAGAAGAGGAAGAACTAATCTTACTTCCATTAGGATAGGGGATGCAGTAGATTTTTGGAGAGTTTTGTACGCCAATAAAAATGAAGGCCGTTTGTTATTGTTTGCCGAAATGAAATTACCTGGAGAAGCTTGGCTGGAATTCAAGATTGTGGATGATCGACTTGAACAAACAGCCACATTTAGACCCCTAGGATTATTAGGGAGGCTATATTGGTACTCAGTATTACCCTTTCATGGTTTAATTTTCAGAGGAATGTTAAGAAATATAACTAAGCATGTGTGACGTCAGCAAAAAGTGAACTAGAACGAGCTTAAACTTAAGATAGAGGTTTAATATTTATTTTAACCTTTAAATCGACCAGAGATGGCAAAAAAGAAAAGTACAAGCTCACTTATTAGTG
>JADFAL010000028.1 GCA_015665275.1 Flavobacteriales bacterium
ACAGATTCGTACAATCCAACCGCCTTGCTTAATTCCGGCATAGATTCAAGATATAACTTTCGATACCCCAATTTCGAGGCCGTTTCTGCACAGCGATCCAAAAGCGTTTTTCCAAGTCCCAATCCGCGGCAATCTGAGCGCAAATACAATTTGACCAATTCGGCGCATCCTTCTGGCAATCCATTTGTAGGGTAAATGCCGCAGCCACCAACAATTTCGTTGTTCAGAACTACGACATAATAGACAGACTTCTCCGTTTGAAACAATTCATACAATTCGTCGGTAGTCGGGTCTGTATAAACAGTTCCGGGCTTGTTCATTCCATGTTCTTCCAGTACGGTTCGGATAACCTGAGCCAACAACTCATTGTCCTGCGACTGAATCTCACGAATTGAATAATCCATTACTCGATGATTACAGGGAATTGTTTCTCGACTCCTTCGCCACGAATGTTCAGAAGATACCATCCAGTAGCTAGTGTAGAAGTATTTATCTCCCGACCAACTCCTTCCAGAACCACTTGTCCTTGGGCATTTAACAATTCGTATTTCGGGTGCTCGATTCCGTCAATGAACAAGTCATTTTGCGCAGGATTTGGGTATACGTTCACGTGCACATCATTCGATTCGGAAACTCCAAGAGAGCTGTTAGATCCGGGGAAGTGAATGTAAGAAGGGTAAGTTTGATCATGGTGCACCGTAATGTTTGCAATATTTCCAGTTCCTTGTTGATACATTGTTCCTCCATCCTGAAGATTCACATTCCAACGAATGGAACTGTTTCCGGAAATGTAAATTTTAATGCGATGCCCTGATTTCCAAGTATAATGTGTAAAGGGCAAATCAACATCGATAGAGTAGACCTGTCCGGGCGTCATGAATTCTTCGTCTCCTTGAGAATAACCGTTTCTGAATCGAATGCGCTGAATCCCATCGTTGATTAACATGCTTCGATTGTCTGGGTAAACATCAACAAGACGCACAACGATATCGCAATCCGGTTGATCCGATGAGATGTTCAATCGAGCAGTAACTCTTCCTGAGATGGTTGCATCCGCGTACAAAACGCCAGATTGAAATGTGATCACGTCACTTCTAGAATCCAATGAAACCTGATCGTAAGGGCCTTGATCCAAACCATTGGACAATGTTGCTCCTCCAAGAGTAGGTGAAGGGTTCGATGGGTCAGAAAGGAAACTAGTCGAACTTACTCCAGTATCATTGACACTTAAAATTCCAGCGTCGTTCAAGAAGAGCACATCATTTTGCGGTTGGTCAATGGTCGCATTGTTCGAAGAGAGCCATGTGTCATCTCCCATATTGTAATAGGTGATTTTGTCCGTAGTATCCCAGCCGTTGACTGCATCCAATAAGTAGAAATCGAAGAAATCGAGTGCCATGTCGTCGTTCACAAATGCTGCATTCGGATACGTTAATTCTCCTTGAATAGAACTTCCAACATAGGCAATTCCTGTACCTCCGTGTACCCATGGGCCAACCAATAACCATTGTTCGTCCTGTACTGAGGGAAGTGCTGAGTTACGACAGGCTTCGTACCAATCCATCATTCGATCGATGTTGTGATCGTACCAACCACCAATTTGTAATGTCGGAATATAAATATCCTGAGGATACCAAGAATTATTGGCAGAAAATTGCCAAATAGAATTGAAGTATGGGTTCGCTAAAACAACCGGTGATAGGCCATATCCCAGTGCGTCAAGTTGCGTCAACCGAGCTTCCTCCAAACATCCACCGTAGAAATACGATTCATAGGCCTGTTCTGGATGCGCTACTACAGGTATCGCACACGTATGATTTGGGTGATGTTCCCGTGCTGTATGATATTGAACTCCTCCTAAGGCGGATGGTCCCCAAGTTCCTACTCTATCTAGATGCCAAGGTTGTTGAACAATCCAATCAATCACGTCGTATCCGTCTTCTCCACGTTCGAAGTTCGACGTATTCGCGCCGCTCGATCCGTAAAACCCGCGCCAGTCAATAATCACGAATGCGTATGGCTGAGAATCCAGATTGGTTCCAATTCCCAGCGGCATTCCAGCCTCGAACAAGTTTTTATTGTACGGTGTTTGAATTAGAATGACTTCACACGAATCCGCTCCTGCTGGAATGTAAACATCGGCAGAAAGAACCTCACCATCCCGCATTGGGATTGAAATGTCGTCAAACGTGGGCGTTAGTTGAGCAACGGCCGAAAAAGAAGAAACAAGCGTTATAAAGGAGAATAGTAACCTCATGATTTTTATTGATAATTAGTAGTATTCTAAGCCTCCCCCTTTGAAGGGGGACTGAGGGGGAGGACAAAAATGCTCTACCCGTTTAATCAAAAGTAAGACAATTCCACTTTAATTGCCAATAGGTGCTCATCCTGAGTGCTTTGTTGACTCTGTTTACTGTTGAAATCTTCACAGTTGAATCGTTCCGAATTCAGCTTGAAATCACTATTTTTGTGGCGCTTTAAAAGCCTCGTTCTATGGAAAAAATTGCACCCTATATTCCTCAAAACAAAGTACGAATTGTAACTGCAGCTTCTCTTTTTGATGGGCATGACGCAGCGATCAATATCATGCGTAGAATCATTCAAACGACAGGTTGTGAGGTAATTCACCTCGGACACGATCGTTCGGTAGAAGAAGTTGTGAATTGTGCTATACAGGAAGATGCTCAGGCAATTGCCATGACGTCTTACCAAGGAGGTCACAATGAATACTTCAAGTACATGTATGATTTATTGAAGGAAAAAGGTGCTGGACACATCAAGATTTTTGGTGGTGGAGGTGGAACCATCCTTCCTTCGGAAATTGCTGAATTACAGGAGTATGGAATCGAGCGCATTTATCACCCAGACGATGGCCGTTCTATGGGCTTGCAGGGAATGATCAATGATTTGGTAAAGCGATCTGATTACCCGGTAGGGAAGGATTTGAACGGTGAGATCAATCACATCAAGGCGAAAAGCGCCCCAAATATTGCCCGTATTATTTCGGCTGCAGAGAACTTCGCGGATGAATCCAAAGGGATTTTGGATGAGGTGCACAAAATGGCAAACGATGTTCAAATTCCAGTTTTGGGAATTACAGGTACAGGAGGTGCAGGTAAGTCATCATTGGTAGATGAATTGGTGCGTCGCTTCCTGATTGATTTCGAGGATAAAAGCATTGCAGTAGTATCAGTTGATCCTTCCAAACGAAAAACAGGAGGAGCATTGCTAGGTGACCGGATCCGAATGAATTCCATTAAGAACGATCGGGTATACATGCGCTCGTTGGCAACACGCCAATCGAACCTGGCACTTTCCAAGCACGTAGCGGAAGCAATAAATGTGTTAAAAGCTGCAGAATACGACCTAATCATTTTGGAAACTTCTGGAATTGGACAAAGTGATACGGAAATTTTGGATCACTCGGACATGTCTTTGTACGTGATGACGCCAGAATATGGAGCAGCAACACAATTAGAGAAAATCGATATGTTGGATTTTGCCGACGTAATCGCACTCAATAAATTTGACAAGCGCGGTGCATTGGACGCACTTCGTGATGTACGGAAACAATACCAGCGCAACCACTTACTGTGGGAAGCAGATGTTGATACAATGCCCGTGCATGGAACCATCGCTTCACAGTTCAACGATCCAGGAATGAATACTTTGTACAAGGTGATCATGGATAAATTGTTAGAGAAAACCGGAGCAAAACTGAATTCTACTTTTGAGATTACAGATGAAATGTCTGAAAAAATCTTCGTGATTCCGCCCGATCGTACACGCTACCTTTCTGAGATTTCAGAGAACAACAGATCGTACGACAAATGGGTAGAACAGCAAGTAGCCGTTGCCAATAAGTTGTATGGATTGCAGATGTCAATCGAGTCTATGAAAGAGTCAACACTCGAAGACAAAGATCGATTGGTGAAAGGACTGCAAGAAGCATACGAGATGGAGAAGCTCAACTTCGATCCGAAGAACTTGGCCATTATCGAAAACTGGGAAGCAAAGCGTCAGACGTACAAAAACGAATTGTTCAAATTCAAGGTGCGCGATAAAGAACTTTCGATCAAGACTCATACAGAGTCATTATCACACTCACAAATTCCTAAAGTGGCCACGCCAAAATATTCAGGCTGGGGAGATATCCTTCGTTGGTCGTTGCAGGAAAATGTACCGGGTGAATTTCCGTATACTTCAGGATTGTTTCCGTTCAAACGAGAAGGAGAAGATCCAACGCGAATGTTCGCAGGAGAAGGCGGTCCAGAGCGTACAAACAAACGTTTTCATTACGTGAGTTTGGGAATGCCAGCAAAACGACTTTCAACAGCATTTGATTCTGTCACTCTTTACGGTAATGATCCGGATTTACGTCCTGATATTTATGGGAAAATTGGTAACGCAGGAGTTTCAATTTGCTGTTTGGACGATGCCAAGAAATTATACTCAGGATTTGATCTTTCCGATCCAAAAACTTCGGTTTCGATGACCATTAATGGTCCGGCACCAATGCTTCTTGGGTTCTTCATGAACGCAGCGATTGATCAGAACTGTGAGAAATACATTAAGGAAAACGGTTTGGAGGCTGAAGTAGAAGCCAAAATTGCCGCTATCTATAAAAAGAAAGGAACAGAGCGTCCTAGTTACAGCGGCGATCTTCCGGAAGGAAATGATGGATTAGGATTGATGCTTCTAGGTGTAACTGGGGATCAAGTATTGGACGCATCTATTTACAACCCTATTAAAGCAGAAACGCTCAAGCAAGTTCGAGGAACAGTTCAGGCGGATATTTTGAAGGAAGATCAGGCACAAAATACCTGTATTTTCTCTACAGAATTTGCATTGCGCTTGATGGGTGACGTTCAAGAATACTTCATTAATAATGGAGTTAGAAACTTCTACTCCGTATCCATTTCTGGGTATCACATTGCTGAAGCTGGAGCGAATCCAATCACGCAATTGGCGTTTACATTAGCAAACGGATTTACCTATGTTGAATACTACCTAAGCCGTGGTATGGATATCAATGCCTTCGGACCGAACCTATCGTTCTTCTTCTCGAATGGTATCGATCCGGAGTACGCAGTAATTGGGCGTGTTGCAAGAAGAGTTTGGGCGAAAGCCTTGGCGAAGAAATACGGAGCAAATTCACGCGCTCAGATGTTGAAATACCACATTCAGACCTCAGGCCGTTCGTTGCATGCACAAGAAATTGATTTCAACGATATCCGAACCACTTTGCAGGCATTGTATGCAATCTATGACAACTGTAACAGTCTTCATACGAATGCTTATGATGAGGCAATTACGACGCCAACAGAAGAATCTGTGCGTCGTGCAATGGCTATCCAATTAATCATCAACCGCGAATTAGGTTTGGCGAAAAACGAAAACCCGCTACAAGGTTCGTTTATTATTGAAGAATTGACTGATTTGGTTGAAGAAGCAGTGCTTACCGAATTTGATCGAATTACAGAACGCGGAGGTGTATTAGGTGCAATGGAAACAATGTATCAGCGTTCTAAAATTCAGGAAGAATCACTCTATTACGAAACACTGAAGCATACGGGAGAATTCCCAATTATTGGTGTAAATACATTCCTTAGTTCGAAGGGGTCTCCTACAATCTTGCCGAAGGAAGTGATTCGTGCTACCGAGGACGAGAAGCAGTTTCAGATTACTATGTTGAAAGCACTTCATGAATCGTATAATGATGAGGCTGAAGAAAAGATTCGAATGGTGCAGCGCGCTGCAATTCAGAACGAAAACATGTTCGAACAATTGATGGAAACGTGTAAGTATGCTTCTTTAGGACAGATCACCAGTGCATTGTTCGAAGTAGGAGGTCAGTACCGCCGAAACATGTAAGAAGAATTTACTGCTTAGAGAGGGAAGGTGCGATTTGTGTAACAAAAAATCGTCAAACTGTTTTAAATCAAACTTTTATTGATATTCTAGTTAATAAAAGCGAATTTAGAGCTTCTAACAATTTAACTTTTCTATTATGAGTAGACTACTACTTAATGTTCGCATGGCATCTCTCGTCGTGTGCATAGCAATAACCGGAATCGGTTATTCTCAAACTTACACCTTTACCAATGCCACCGCAACTGGTCAGAATGGGCCAACTCAATTGCAGGTGGATGCAGAGTACACAGGAACAACACTGGATGGGGCTGTTACAGTTACCGCAGGAATTCAAACTTGGACGGTTCCCACAACAGGAAGCTATACGATTGAGGCTTTCGGAGCACAAGGATATGGACCTTTTGGAGGGCGTGGAGCTCACATTTCTGGAGAATTCAACCTTACAGCTGGGACTGTATTAAAAATTCTTGTTGGTCAAACGGCTCCCCCTCCAGTAGGAAGTCAAAATCAATATGCCGGAGGAGGTGGCTCCTTTGTGACGACAACAACCAACACTCCGTACGTAGTAGCAGGAGGTGGTGGTGGAAACCACGGAGGTGCTTATGTTACAACTGCCGATGCTTCTATAACTAATAATGGTTTTGCTGGTGCAGCATCAAATTCTGGAGCTGGCGGAACAGCTGGAGCTGGAGGATTAGGAGCTTCATCTGCTGATGCTGGCGGTGGACTTCTTGGAAACGGCGGTGGAACCGGTGGCGGATTTGCGTTTGTCAACGGCGGAGTCGGTGGAGCTGGAACAACAAGCGGTCATGGCGAAGGAGGCTTCGGATGTGGCGGTGGAACTAGCAGCTGGGATAATTTCCGCGCTGGTGGCGGTGGCGGTTATAGCGGCGGCGGCGGCGGCGGCGAGAACGGTCAAATTAATGCTCCTGCAGGTGGAGGAGGTGGTTCTTTCAATGGAGGAACGAACCCAGTTGACCTTGCAGGTGTTCAGTTGGGAGACGGTCTAGTGATTATTTCTTTGAACTGTAACCCAGGAGTTGGAACGCTATTGGCAGATACTTCTTCTTTACCAGATCTCACAGCGGATTGTATCTTGGAAACCTGGACTGCTCCAACTGCGACAAACGATTGTAACGCAACGTACAATGGAACGCCGGATGTTTCTCTACCAATTAATGCGGTAGGAACTACAGTTGTTACATGGACATACGATGATGGTACAAACATCACAACGCAAACACAAAACGT
>JADFAL010000052.1 GCA_015665275.1 Flavobacteriales bacterium
AATGCTTTGTTGAAACAAAAGTTATTTTCTTTTTCCATTTTTTGAAAAATCGAAATATTGGATAATTTCGGTTTTGTCAAAATTATTTTCTTTTTGCATTTTTTGAAAAGCAGCAATATTGGGTGATTTTGAATTTTGATTTTGTTTTATGGAACAGCTATAGTATGCTATTGGTGTGTGTGTCATAAGTTTTGTACTTTAATTTTTTTGATGAGAATAGTCATTCATAATTACGCAAATGTATAAATTGTTTTATAATTTTAGCTTTTAGAAAGATTAAAAAGTTTGTGGTGTTGTTTGCTTTTAATGTAGTTGTTTTAAGTAGTGTTTTTCTTGTGTAGCCAAGTCAACCTGTAGCTTAGCGGGTAAAAAGCAGTGTTTTTAAAGTAATTCAAAAAGTAAATACTAGATAATTTCTAATGTGTGTTAATGTACATTTCAATTATAATAATAATGTTACCAATAAATTCTTGTGGAATACAATAAAAAGTTTGGCCGGTCGGTTTTGTACTAGTTTGATCGATTAAGATATTTTATTCTGCAATCTTCGTGTTGTTAACGCTAGTTTTTATTCTGTAGTTAATTGCTAACTAGCTTTCGTAGATCTTTTGTTGAAAAGTAAATTTCGGTTTTTTCAAAATGCTTTGCTGAAGCAAAAATTATTTTCTTTTTCCATTTTTTGAAAAATAGCAATATTGGATAATTTCGAATTTTTATTTTGTTTTATAGAAAAAAGCTACGCTATGTGTCTGTATATATGTGTATAATTAAGCAGTAAAGTAAGGGTGGGGTATTTATAAAAGAGTTGCTTTATTTAAATTATTTAAATATTATTTTATTCTATAATAGTTTGGATAGTTTGGGATAAGGAGTAATTCGCTTGGTTAGCAATTGAGTATTTTGTTAAAAAGAATTTAGTTGTTTAAAAAGTTAAAACAGAAAATCAAATTTGATCTTCATTGTTATAATTTATTAATATTAAATACTTTTTAAGAAGGGACTCATATTAGTGTATTTAGTGAGTGCACTAAAAGGCTGCCTTGGCATTAAAAATACTTAAGTTGTGTACTGCATTAAGTAGGTAAGATTTTATTAAAGTGAAACCTAATAACTTATTAAAAAATTTATCTTTGGAAGAGTTAATTAGGTGAAGTAAAACATTCTAGTAACCTGTAATATAAATCAAACGAGAAAATGTTAGTAGTGGTGAGCGAATATATTGTAAGGCAAAAAAGCAAGTAAAATGTATGAATTCCAAAGAAGGTTTTAGTCCTGTAGTACTTTTTATTTGTTTTTTAATAAATGACGGATTATGTTAAATTTGTTGTTAATTTAGGAGATCTACCTTCGTGCCTAAAGTTTTTAATGATCGATAGTGAACAAGTACCGTAAGGGAAAGGTGAAAAAGGACTTTTTTAGAGTGAAAAGAACCTAAAATTTAGTGCATTAAAGCTGTTAGAGCTAATTAATTAGTTATAGCGTACCTTTTGCATAATGGGCCAGTGAGTTTATAAGGAAGGCAAGTTTAAACTTCGTGTAGACAAAGATAAGTCAAGATTGTTTGAAATAGTAGCTATAGTCTTTTTTATAAAACCCGAAGCTAAGTGATCTAACCATGAGCAGGTTGATATTTTTATGGCAACGTAATTTGGAGGACCGAACCCGTATTTGTGGAAAAAAATTGGGATGACTTGTGGTTAGGGGTGAAAGGCTAATCAAACTTAGGGATAGCTGGTTTTCTGCGAAATATATTTTAGTATAGCCTGCAATAAATCAAAATTTGGGTAGAGCACTTTTAAAGTAAAGGGGGTCGTAGACCTTACTAAACTTTGAAAAACTTCGAATAAATTTTTGATACTTTTTGTGGAGTCAGACTATCGGTGCAAAGGTCGATAGTCCATTGGGAAACAGCCCAGTATATTTAATAAGGCCTTTAATATTAGTTAAGTGTTAAGATTGCAAATAACAGAGACGATCATAAAGTAGGCTTAGAAGCAGTCATTTTTTTGAGAAAGCGTAACAGCTCATTGATTTAGTTATTTTGTATCAAAAATTTAGTGAGTCTAAATTAATAGCCGACTTAGTATTATAGTTAGCAGAACGTTTTATATATTGATAAAGGTTATTTGTTAAAATAACTTTAAATAATAAAAGTGAGGATACTGGCATTAGTAGCTAAAAATAACGAAATAACGTTATCGCCGTAAATCTAAGGTTTTCGATTCAATTTTTAAAAAAATCGTAATTTTAATTTAAAAATATGCGGTCCCTAAGGCAAATTACAAAAGTATAAGCTAATGGGAAGTTTAGTTTTATAGTTACAAAATTTTAAATACATTAAATAATAGTGATTTCTTTGATGTTAAAAAATTTTCTGGAAACAGCTGAACATGAAATACCGTACCCTAAACCGACACAGGTAGATTGGTAGAATATACTAAGGCGTTCAAGATAAGTATGTTGAAGGAACTCGGCAAATTAGCTCTGTAACTTCGGAAAAAGGAGTAATAAACAATAATTTTTGTTTATTGTCATTAAAGAAGGGGAAGCGACTGTTTAATAAAAACACATGTCTCTGCAAATTTGAAAAAAGATGTATAGAGGCTGACACCTGCCCGGTGCTGCAAGGTGATGTGCGTTTGCTAAGGCAATCAAACTAATCCCCAGTAAACGGCGGCTGTAACTCTGACGGTCCAAAGGTAGCGAAATTCCTTGTCGGGTAAGTTCCGACCTGCATGAATGGTGTAACGACTTCTCCGCTGTCTCCAACATATGCTTGGTGAATTTGAAATACCCGTGAAGATGCGGGTTAATTACAGCTAGACGGAAAGACCCCGTGCACCTTTACTATAGTTATAAGTTGTAAAATTAACATTTTTGTGAAGAATAGGTGGGAACGTAAGTGTCCAGTGAAATACCACCCTTAAATTTTGATTTTACTTAATTTTATAAACAGCTTATGATAGGTAGTTTGACTGGGGCGGTCGCCTCCTAAAAAGTAACGGAGGCGTACAAAGGTAGATTCGAATATATTTTATTTGGGAGCATAATGGCATATCTATTTGACTGAAAGATTAACAAATCAAACAGGGATGTAAGTCGGTCATAGTGATCTGGTGATTCTGTGTGGAAAGGTCATCACTCAACGAATAAAAGGTACGCCGGGGATAACAGGCTAATGATTTTTGAGAGTTCCTATCGACGATATCGTTTGGCACCTCGATGTCGGCTCATCACATCCTGGAGCTGTAAATGGTTCCAAGGGTTCGGCTGTTCGCCGATTAAAGTGGTACGTGAGCTGGGTTTAGAACGTCGTGAGACAGTTCGGTCCCTATCTACTGTAATTGTTAAAAATTGAGAGGATTAAATTTTAGTACGAGAGGACCAAATTACGTAAAACCTCTGGTGTATCAGTTGTTTAATCAAAAGCAATGCTGAGTAGCTACGTTTATAAAAAATAATTACTGAATGCATATAAGTAAGAAGTTTACCTCAAAATAATTTTTTAAGGTCGTAATAGAATATTTACGTTGATAGGCTTATAATGTAACAACTGTGAAGTTGAAGTTAAGAAGTACTAATAAACCTTTTAAACAAATAAGTAAAGAATAAGAGTTATGTTTAAAAAAGGACCCATTTTATTAGCATTTAGTCAAATATAATTGGCTATATTTGCAGTGAGTTTGATCCTGGCTCAGGGTGAACGCTAATAACATGGTTTAACATATGCTAGTTAAAGTTTTTATAACTTAGCGTACAGGTGAGTAAAGACTAAAAATTTTACCTTAAATTTTAAATAAATCAACATTAGAGTTTTCTAATAAATACTTTGTATTGAAAATATTTAAATAAAAAGATATAACATTGATTTAAGATTGTTTTAGTTTAATATTAGGTAGTTGGTTAGGTAAAAGCTACCCAAGCCTATGATGTTTAACTGGTTTGAGAAAATGTACAGTCACACTGGGACTGAGATAAGGCCCAGGCTTCGTGCCAGCAGTGTGGAATCTTGGACAATGAGCGAAAGCTTGATCCAGTGATGTTATGTAAACGAGGCCAACACAAAAGAGGATTAAAGTGATTTATGACTCGGTTGTAAAGTTTTAAATTTAAAAAATGAGTTTGACGTTTTTTTTAAAAAAGCCCCGGCTAACTTCGTGCCAGCAGCCGCGGTAATACGAAGGGGGTAGGCGTTATCCGGAATGATTGGGCGTAAAGGGTTCGTAGGTGGATTTAGTTATTTAAAGGAAAATATTTTGGGTAACACTAAATAATTCTTATAATATACTTCTTCTTGAGTTTTGTAAAGGATAATAGAATTTTATAAATAGGAGTAAAATCCTGAGATTTATAAAGGAATGCCAGTGGCGAAAGCGGTTATCTAGACTTATACTGACACTGAGGAACGAAAGCATAGGGAGCAAACAGGATTTGATACCCTGGTAGTCTATGCTGTCAAAGATGAGTGTTAATACAAAAGGAAATTTTTGTATACAGCTAACGCGTAAACACTCCGCCTGGGGAGTACGGTTGCAAAACTGGAACCCAAAGGAATTGACGGGGGTCTACACAAGTGGTGGAGCATGTGGTTTAATGCGATAATACGCGCGAAACCTTACCAGTTTTTGTATATTAATTTTTTTTGTTGAAAAACAAAATATTTAAAAAATATAAATATAGTTAATTTTTAAAAGTGTTAATACAGGTGTTGCATGGCTGTCGTCAGTTCGTGCCGTGAGGTGTTTGGTTAACTCCTTTAACGAACGTAACTCTTATTTTATGTTAGATATTTCTTATTTAGAAGTAAATAAAAGTCTGCTCATAAAAAACTGCTTTTAATAAAATTGAGGAAGGCGAGAATCACGTCAAGCCCTTACGGCCCTTATAAACTGGGCTACACATGTGCTACAATAGAAAACTCAAAAAGTTGTACCATAAAGTAATTTAAAGTAAATCTTTAACATTTTCTGTGTTCGGAATAGTGGCTGCAACTCGCCATTATGAAGGAGGAATCACGAGTAATCGTATATCAGCATGCTACGGTGAATATGTGCTTAGATCTTGTACACACCGCCCGTCACGTGCTGGGAGCAAGTTTGGTTTGAAATATTTAATAATTTAGTAGATGATTTAATAATTTCTTTAAAATAGTTTTTAAGTTTTTTATTAATAAAAAGAATAGTATTATCAGATTTGTAACCGGGATGAAGTCGTAACAAGGTAGTCGTACGGGAACGTGTGGCTGGAATAAAAATATAAATTATTTTTTTTAATAAAAAACATCTTTAGCTTAATGGAATAGCAGTGGTTTTCTAAGTCATAGCGTACAGGTTCAAATCCTGTAAGATGTATAAAAATAATAAAGCTCATAGCTCAGAGGTAAAGAGTATACGCCTGATAAGCGTGGGGTCAGTAGTTCAAGTCTACTTGGGCTTATTAGATTTATATATAAGCATTAAAGTAATTGGTGAGCATAACTTAAATGGCAAAGTGTTAAATTGTGGCTTTAAAAATTGTGGGTTCGACTCCCACTGTTCACCTTTGCTAATTAGATAAAATGTATGAAAATAATTAAAGGGGGGACATATACTCCAGGTCGTAGGCATTATAAATTTATTCAAAAATATTTACTTTGCAAACAAAATAATTTATTAAAACATTTAGTTTTTAACGTAACTAAAGGTGTTGGGCGCTCTAAAAGTACAGGTCATATTACAATAGGTAATAAAGGGGGTGGATGTAAAAAGCTTTATAGACAATTAAAGTTTTTTAATAAACCTACTTTAGGAGTACTTTTGTTTACTTTTTATGATCCTAACAGAAGTTCATTCGTATCATTATTTTTTGATTTTTTAACATTTAAATTTAGCTATGTATTAACTCAAAAATCTTTATATGCTGGATCTATTTTAGGTTGTACGATAAATAAGATGTTTTATAAAGTAGGTTTTCGCTCTAGGTTAAAAAATCATCCAAATGGAGCAATTTGTTCTGCAGTTGCGTCAGGGTTTTTTAAAACTCCTCAATATGCTTTAGCAGCAGGTACGTTTTGTCAACTGCTTCAACGTGATGATGAGTTTTGTAAAGTTCGTTTACCTTCTAATCAAGTTATAACTGTTTCTGCTTATTGTTTTAGTACTTTAGGTGTAGTATCTAATATATACCATAATTTAACTCGAATGGGTAAAGCTGGTAGAAATAGGTTAAAGGGTTTTCGGCCCCATGTACGTGGTATTGCAAAAAACCCGGTTGATCACCCACATGGTGGTAGAACGCCCGGTGGGTGTGATTGGGTAACTCCTTGGGGTAAGCCTTTTAGATTTCGTTCAACTTCGAGGTCTAAATTTAAAAAAATAATTTTAGTAGAGTAAAATGAGTCGTTCAAAGTGGAAAGGACCTTATATTGATAAAAATATATTAAAAAAAGTTAAAAAAAAGAACAAGTATATAATACGGGTTTGGTCACGGCGTTCTGTTGTACCTAGTAATTATATAAATAAGAAAGCATTAATTTATAATGGTCAAATATTTAAACCAATTGTGATTACAAGAGAGAAAGTTGGGTATAAATTTGGAGAGTTTTCAACGAGTAGACAGCAATATGGTAAAAAAAATAAAAAATAAATAATTATGGGTCAAAAAGCTAATATTATAACTTTAAGAAATTCTTTTAATAACTTAAATTTTTATAGGTTAGATATAAATGAATTTTTATATGGGAGCATTTTTTTAAAATCTTTTACAAGGCTTCTTCAAATACGTAAAGTATTTTTAGTTAATAGTAATTTAAATTTTTTTGAAAATAAAATTTTTTTTAATTTTAATGTTTTTTTTACATATCTTTGCAAAAGTTCCTATCAGATATTAAAATTTTGTAATTCTCGCGAAAACTACAATCAATTTTTTTTCCACACAGTTATTTAAAATTTTTTTATTTTTAAAAGTG
>JADFAL010000083.1 GCA_015665275.1 Flavobacteriales bacterium
CCGCTCAAATTGACGGTCTCATCAGCAAGATTCGCGACATCATCAGTTTCCTGTATCATCACAGAGAAGCGATCGAAAATCAACAACAGTACGTGATTAGTCGTGTTCGTGTTATCCGTCGAATTATTATTGACAACAATCACATTCGCTACTAAATTCCGTGGGATATCAGTAACAACTTTTCCAATCGACTTTTCTTCGTTGAAAGCAGGGATAATTACAGAGATTGTCGGTAAACTCATGGATTAATTTGAGGGCAAAGATAACTAGAAAGACGTTAGATTTTAGATTTAAGACCCGCTGTCGCTATTAGATACTAGATCGCTCGTAAACTCACTTTTGGACAATAGACTTTGGATTAAGATATTTACCTAGTAACCTCCGTCAAGAGTCTAACCTCTCAATTTCTAGCTTCTAAAGGTGCAACTTAACTCCATCCTTAGTCACTTCCAATGGATTTGGCTCGAAGCGTCCTTCTTCTGGTCCGTTCTCCAATTTTAGCACACCACGAGGACAAACTGCAGAACATATTCCACATCCTACACAGCTCGCACGAACGATGTTTTCACCTTTCTGCGCGTAAGCACGAACGTCGATACCTTGTTCACAGTAGGTAGAGCAGTTTCCACACGAAATACATTGAGATCCGTTTGTTGAGATTCTGAATCGTGATTTGAAACGTTGAAACAAGCCCATGTATGCCGCCATTGGGCATCCAAAACGACACCAAACGCGGTTGCCAAGAATCGGGTAAAATCCAACACCAATTACGCCAGAGAAGGCTGCTCCTACAAAGAAGGCATAAGATTTTTTGATAGATCCGCTACTGATCATAAAGATGTCCTTGTCTCCCATGAAATAGGCCATATTCAAGAGAATCAGTACGAATAAAAGAACGATAACTCCTGCCAAAAGTACTTTGTGCTGGTGTTTTTTGTACCAGAAATACAATCCAACTCCGGCAAGAATTGTAAGTGCCGAAGCAATGAAATAGAATAGGTTTTTGTCTAAGGTTGCAAAGCCAAGGACAAATTCGGAATTTGTTAGGTAAGGATAAAGCGAAGCGAAAGTCATTAGTAAAACAAACACCAATACGCTGTGAATTACCCATCGTTCAATTTTCCATGCTTTGACGCCTTTGTTGGAAAGGTGGCGGTAACTATCTCCTGCAGTTTCGGCCAATCCTCCACAACCACAAAACCATGAACAGTACCAGCGTTTACCGACAAAATACGTCACTATTGGAGTCACTACTAGAAATAACATAAGACTCCAGAAGAAATAAGCCATGCCGATTGGTTGATGCGCTTCATAACTGTATGCCTGCAAGTTACCAGGTGTAAAGGCATCGTAATTCAATGGCCAGGATTGTACGATGTTCGCATCATAGTATCCTCCGACTGCGTTATAATTGAACGCTTCCATAATTGCGGGTAACATATCAGCAAGAACCAACTGCGAAAATATCACTACGACTGTTCTGATTAACTGATACCTGTTGTGGCGGTATTTGATGATGAACTTGATCCCAAGGAAAAGAATGACGAAGCTATAAAGTGTTCCGTATACAAACCATTGATCAGCCGGCTTCCCTCTTTTTATTTCCGAGTAAGAATCGAAAAGTGCAATAAGTTCCGTTAATGAGTCGGAATACCAATACAATTGAATGTAGAAAATGGTCAATAAAATCCCAGCGGCAAATCCGAGAACGCCCCGATTGGTCATAGCATTGAACATAACATGATTGTTCTTGATGCCTGCCGTATGCCCCTTGTAAGTTCCGTACGTGTACAGTAAGATTCCCAAGGCCATTGACCCGAGAATCAAAATAAGATACAGCCAAGATGGATTCAATTCAATTTTTGCGAACCAAATTGTGATCATTGCACCAAAGCCTAGGAGGGATAGAAACAATCCCATTTTCTGTGTCCAATTGGTTGCTTTGAAGTAGTGAGTTTGTGCAGTGTATTTCCTTTCTGGATCATAGGTAAAGAGGAAGGAGGCCAAAGCCATGATACAAAAACCGCTCAATGTCATTGTATACAGCAAATCCTTGTCGCCTTTTCCTTTGTAGACGTATCCCAGGTACAGCAGAACAATTCCCAGAACGAATAGAATACTTCCTAAGGACACGCGCCAATTTTTATTGAAAAACAGTCCACTTCCAGTCATAATAAACAAGAAGCCAAGAATTTTCTCATAAGAAATTCCATTTCCTTCCTTATACAATGCCCAAGAGAATAGTCCGATTCCAGCGATGAGCATTCCCAAGCTGATTTTCGTTTTGTTGTCTAACTTTTCCGAAAGAACTCCAGTAAGAGAATAATTTGTTTCCTCCATAATCTACTTCGCGATTAGTGTTTGCCACCATTTTGCTTTTTCCAAAACGATGTTTGTATTAAATTCTTTATTGAACTGTGCAATTACAGCTTCTTCGTATTTGTTGTAAAATTCTGGGTCGAAATTCGCCGATTTCAAATCTCTCAAAACGGTTTCCATCGTAGCGCCTTGCAACAACCATTCGTTGAACAATTGGTGGCGCAAACGAATTCCGAAATTGTTGATTCCAATAAATTTCATGGTGTCGGTTTCAAAGACGAAATGCAGCAGTACCTCATTCTTCTCATCTTCGAAAATGTATTCGCTTTCTCCTTCCTTCAATTTATTGTACACCATTCCATAAGTTTGGTATTCCACGTCGAAGAATTTGGCCGAATTAAACCAATGCCCCGGATTGTATTCTGTTCGTTCGCCTGTAATGGTCTTTGCTACCGTTTCCCCCATGAATTTACCTGTATACCACACTTGTTCAATCGGACGTCTATCCGGCAAGGGCTCTTCGAACTGCGCGCAGTCTCCAATGGCATATACATCTTTTGCGTTGGTTTCTAGAAATCTGTTCACCATAATTCCCCGTTGTGTTTCAATGCCGCTTCCTTCGAGGAATCCAATATTGGGGGATACTCCGGCAGTTAATCCAACAAACTGACAATCGATGCGTTCGCCTGATTTCGCTACAATAGCGCAAGCTTCTCCATTGCCGTTATCTATAATCTCTTCTAATTCTTCTCCATAATGCATGTGCAATCCATGATGTTTGGTCATATGGCGCATAATCATTTCAGAATCACGTTTCGGAAGCACTCCTCCCCAGAAATTGGATTCACGCACAAGAAAGTGCACGTCAATATTTCGGGATAAGAACATTTCGGCCAATTCGATCCCAATCAATCCACCTCCAACGATAACAGCAGTTTTCAATCCGCTGCTACATTTTTCTATATACTCTAAGTCTTGCTTTGAGTACAATCCGCCAACGCGATTTAAATCTTGACCTTTCCAGCCAAACTTGTTCGGTTTTGATCCTGTTGCCAATACTAATGATCCGTAAGAAATGGTTTCTCCGGAATCTAGTTGGAGTTCTTTTGCTTCAGTATTCACGTTCGTAACCCTTGCCTGTTTCAATTGAATTCGGTTCTTCTCCCAAAAATGAGGTTCGTATGGCTGTGTATGCTCAAACTTCATGTGTCCCATGTAAACGTACATGAGCGCCGTTCTTGAGAAGAAGTATTTGGATTCTGCAGAAATAATCAGGATTTCCTCATCACTTCGCTTGCGAATATATCTTGCCGTAGTGACGCCGGAAATACCGTTACCGATGATAACAATCATATTGTAGCATTTTGGTTTTTAGACGAAGGTTGACATCAGTCATTACTACTTCGAAAGAATCAAAATACAAAAAGGGATTGCCAAACCCTGACAATCCCTAGTGTTTTCGGCGAAAGAACGCCTTATTTTGTTTGATTCTAAATTACTTCCAAACGCCTCGCTTCGAGAAAGCTTCAATTCTCGCGTCAATTCGTTTTTCTGGAGTCACTTTTTTCAAATCAGTTAAATGCTTCTGGATTTCTTTCTTAACAATGCTGAAAGTTCCTTCTTGATCACGATGTGCTCCACTTTGCGGCTCTTTAATTACGTCATCAACTATGCCCAATTTCTTCATGTCTTTGGAAGTCAACTTCAATGCTTCTGCCGCTGTTTCTTTGAACTCCCATGAACGCCAAAGGATGGAAGAACAGGATTCAGGAGAAATTACCGAATACCAAGTATTTTCCAACATCAACACGCGGTCTCCTACACCAATTCCTAGTGCTCCTCCAGATGCTCCTTCACCAATAATGATACAAATAACAGGCACTTTTAAACGCATCATTTCATAGATGTTACGTGCGATTGCCTCTCCTTGTCCGCGTTCTTCAGCCTCCAAACCTGGGAATGCTCCGGGTGTATCAATGAACGTTACAATTGGTTTGTTGAATTTCTCTGCCAATTTCATCAAGCGCAACGCTTTTCTGTACCCTTCTGGGTTTGGCATTCCGAAATTTCGGAATTGACGCATTTTTGTATTAACCCCTTTCTGTTGTCCGATGAACATTACTGTTTCACCATCTACCATTCCAAAACCACCTACCATAGCTTTGTCGTCTTTCACGTTACGGTCTCCATGCAATTCTTGGAATTTACCGTCTGTGATTGCTTCAATGTATGCCAATGTGTAGGGGCGGTCTGGGTGACGAGACAACTGAACACGTTGCCAGGGAGTCAATTTTGAAAATACCTCTTTCGTCTCTTTGGTTAGCTTTTTCTCGAGCTCTTTAATCTTATCGGACATGTCCACTTCCGTGTTCTCACCGATTTCCTTCGTTTGAAGAATTTTTTCTTCTAACTCTTTCAATGGTTCCTCAAAATCGAGATATGTAGCCATAATTTTGTTTCTAAATTGAGGGGCGAAAGTTACGAAAATTGTTTCGTTGTCCTACTTTTGCAATATGATATTATTTCCTCCTGCCAAGGTGAATCTGGGATTGAACGTTTTACACAAACGCGATGATGGTTATCACGAAATCAAGTCGTGCATGGCTGAAATACCCTTGTGCGATGTCCTTGAAATTTTACCTTCCGATTCGTTTCGATTTTTACAAACGGGGTTAACAGTTGACGGAGATCAAGAATCGAATCTGTGTGTTAAGGCCTTCCGGTTGATGGAGGACCGTTATGGAATCGGGGCTGTATATATGCACTTACGTAAAATCATTCCAATGGGAGCAGGCTTGGGAGGAGGATCGGCAGATGCTACCTACGTGCTTTTGGGTTTGAACGATTTATTTGAATTAAATCTGGATGACGCAACACTGGAGTCGTTGGCTTCAGAACTTGGCAGCGATTGTGCGTTTTTCGTGAAAGGAGGCGTGCAATTATCAGAAGGAAGAGGAGAAGTGTTGACTCCATTGGATATGAATTTGAAAGGATTTCATTTGAAATTAGTTTATCCTGCCTTACACATTGGAACAGGAGAAGCGTACGGAAGTGTTCATTTTGAATCCGATGTTTCTGGTTACGAGAAACTGATCAATAAGGATTTCTCTGGATTGGTAAATTCATTTGAGGAACATGCTTTTTCAAAGTTTCCTGAGTTGAGTGGCATCAAGCAGTCGCTATTGGATGAAGGTGCGTTTTTTGCTGCGATGTCAGGAAGTGGCTCTAGTGTGTTCGGGTTGTTTGCGAAAAAGCCAAAGGATGCCGGAGAGGAAAATGTTTGGGTGCTGGAGTTGTGATGCAGCATTTAGATTAAAAAAGACGGCGCTAGTGCGCCGCCAAGTATTAAAACAGCAGCAAGTAGGCTATTGCGACTTCTACAATGCTCACTTTTACCGTTATCTTTTTATACTCTACTTTCATGTTTAGTATATTATTGCGGCTGTTGTTTGTGTTGTTGAGTATAGTTACGAGAAATACACGTTATAAGAAGTGTAAAGCTTGTTTAGTAGTAGGGGTAGACATTCATCCCTACCTCGAGCTCCCTCACGGGAGGAGGTGGTTTACAGCTTCACCCACTTCTTAGTTACGATACCTGAATTCGATCGAATCATTACAAGGTATGTTCCCAATGGAAGGTCAGCTACTTGAATTTCTGTAGCGTTTACCGAATTTACTTCATAAGTCATCAATTCCTGACCTTGCATGTTTAACAATCGAATTTCCTCCAGTGGAATATCGGATCGGATATTGAT
>JADFAL010000056.1 GCA_015665275.1 Flavobacteriales bacterium
ATGAGGCGCCAGCCCCAGCAGCGACCACTATTGTAGCGGCAGAGTATTTTATAGATACTGACCCTGGCTTCGGCACTGGAACTTCAGTACCGGTAACCCCCGGTTTAAATATTAATGTGGTAGCTATGAATGCCAATATTTTTGGGCTAGCTAAAGGCACACATTATTTATTCTTGCGCACTCAAAATGCAAATGGCGCATGGAGTATTACGAGCATGGAGGAGATCAAAGTAGATGACAATGTTAGCATTACAGAATTAGATCAAGACAGTATATCTGGAGGTAGGGCTTTTGTTTACCTCAGCGACCGAATATTGAAATTTTACGATAGCCAGGATTGGATCGATGCAGATTTCATATTGATGAATATGCGGGGCCAAGAGCTCCAAAAAGGCACTGTAACAGAAGGTTTAGAACTGGATATGCGCAATTATGCCAAAGGTGTTTATATATTCTGCGCCAATAGAAACGGCTTCGTAAAAAGCCAAAGGGTTATATTACAATAAATGTAGGGGCAAGCCCATTTAGGAACCTCAGCAGGGCAAATTTTTAGCCTTTGTATTCTTTTCTGCGTGCAACCACCACGTCTTGCAGGTTACCAAAAGCTTTGCGTTTCGTTGCGTGGCTTAAGTTCAAATCTCCCATGAGTTGGTCTATTTTTTTGTCTGAGATGTACGTTGTGCCATATTCTGAAGTGTTGCTTAGATGATCTGAAACCATGTTGAGAACAGCATCTTCGCTATTGGTTGTGTAATGTATGTCTATGCTGTTGTCTAGAGATTTATCTAAAGTGGTGTTGTGTGTGGTAAACAGGAACAATCCATTTGGGCTTAAAACCTCGGTAAGTTTTGCAAGCCATTCCTCGAGCATTTTTTCTGGAAGATGGCTAAAAATAGATCCGGCAAAGATGACGTCAAATTGGCGATCTGTGGGAAAACTTTCAGCTTGACTGCCATGATGAATGCTCTTAAAACCCAATTCATTTTCGTTAAATGCAACCGCTTCGCTCTTCACTTCTGAGGTGAAAACCTCGATGTCTTTGCCTAAGGCAAAAGGTAAAAAACGCGTTACGCGGCCATAGCCCGAACCAAAGTCTAGAAATGATTTGGCATTCTGTATTGAATGCTCTTTCAGCACATCCTGCAAGAGTAGCGCTGTCTGATGCCCCAACCTATAATAGGCGTTCAATGATTTGTTGAAATCCCCATTTTTATACAAATGGATAAGTAGCATCAAGTCGTTTTTATGAACAGACAGAGAAATAGTGTCTTCAAGTTTCTGCTCTTTTAAAACGCGAATGGGATGCTTCTTCAGGTCTACGTGATAAATATCTGGAAGAAGGTTATTGATAAGCAGGCTATTGAAACGAATTTTTTGCTCAATTTCTGCAATGTGGTCTCGGTTTTCACCGATGCCAATTTTATCCTGAAACCATTTTTTAACCCTTCCCAAATCTGATACTTTTAATTTGCTCAAATATAAATAAGTTGAAGATTTACCTTAGGATATTGTGGCAGCATAAAACATGAATATTCCAAAGCAGGGTTATGTTCTTGTGTGTTTGTATTTTGCGTTTGTAGAGCCTTAATTCCTTTTTTGGTTTTCCTATTTTCACAGCATGTCTTTTTTGAACAGTATTACACTGCGTTCGCGCATCTTTCTGTCCATGCTCGTGCTGTTATTGCTCTCTTTAGTAATAACAGGAGCATTTTCTATTTATCATTTTTACGAGGAAAACGAAGAGTACCACAACAAGCGTTTAACACGGAAAGCGTCAAATTTGCTCTCAGCGATAGATTATCATTTTAAAACGGTTGATTTTGTTGATACAGAGAATCTAGATTCGATCATTGAACCGAAATTAAAAGAGTGGGCAGATATTCATAACCTCGATGTACTGTTTTACAATATGGAAGGTGAATTGATACGCTCGTCCTCGCAACAGGTGCTGGAGCACAAAGACATAAAGCGAATGTTAAGCCCCACTTTTGTCTTTCAAGTCATCAACGAAACCTCGGTAATTACAAAAAGCCAAGAGGATACCACCACGGTTTTGATTGCCTATCATTTTATTCGAGACAGCTTTAAGAACCCTCTCTCTATTATTGCGATACCTTATTTCGAGAATGAGACGATTCCCGATCAGGACATTGAGTTTATTGAATATTTAATAACACTGTACATCGTTCTGTTCACTCTGGCTGTGGTCATCGCGTACTTTTTATCTAATTATATCACCCAGTCGCTCAGTACCATAGGACAGAAGCTCTCGCATACACAAATCAATAAAAACGTTCCACTGCAGTGGAAGAGTAATGATGAAATAGGTCAGTTGGTAAAAGAATACAACCGCATGCTGGCGGAGCTGGAAGACAATGCTGTTAAGCTGGCAAGAAGTGAGCGCGAGTCTGCTTGGAAAGAAATGGCGAAACAAGTGGCGCATGAAATAAAAAACCCACTTACGCCAATGCGCTTGTTGGTTCAGCAGCTTGAGTTTACGCTTAAAACCGATGACAAGGAACAGCTAAAGGATTTTACAAAAGCTATGCTTGACCAGATTGACGCCATGGTTACAATAGCCGATGCCTTTAGTCGATTTGCAGATATGCCGACTTCGAAGCGACAACAATTCGATGTAAAATCGTTGCTGGAGAGAACCATAGCCATTTTCTCAAACCTCGATATTGACATTGAAAGCCCTGATGGGGAAGTAATGGTTTTGGCCGATAAAGATCAGCTCTTGCGCGTATTTAACAATCTCATAAAAAATGCTTGGCAATCGGTGCCTGAAGCCCGTGACCCTAAAATTTCTATTCGTTTGATTGACAATCTTGAGAACGTCCAGATAGAAATTAAAGACAACGGCAGTGGTATCGATCCAGAAAAACAAGAACGTGTTTTTGAACCAAGCTTTACCACAAAATCTACTGGTATGGGGCTTGGATTGGCGATGAGTCAAAACATTATTGAAGGCCTGAAAGGAAAAATCTGGTTTGAGTCGGAAGCCGAAAATGGAACGACATTTTATATTTCACTGCCAAAAAAATAGTTAGCATTTCTTGAGAAAAGCAGAGATTATAGCAGCCATTATTTTGGGCATTGTCACAAGTGTGGGTATTGGTTATGCGCTTTCAAAAACGAGCTTTTTTGCTCAATTCATGCTGTTTTACTTTGCTATAATATTTTTAGGATTGGGTCTTTTGGTTGGTGTTTACGATCTCATCAAGAAGAAATTCCATTCAAAGTATTTCTGGCTAGCACTTTTGTGGATTGGACTGACTCAGTTGTCCAATGTGCAATTTGAAAAGTACGCACGTGGACAACTAAAATCTCAAGCACTAGCAATAGTTGAGGCGATTGACCGATTTGAAGTAGAGCACAGATTTTTACCAGACAGTTTAGAACAAGTGCAGCTCCCGCAAACATTACAAGCCTTTGCCAAAGAAGATGTAGACTACTATTTCCGTAATGCTTCTAAATCAATGTATCATTTGTCTTATGACATTCAAGACGATTGGCACAACCAAGTCTATGATTCAGAATCGAAACAATGGTATTTAGACGATTAAGCTAGTACTCAATCACTTTAAAGCTCGCGCTGTTTTTAAGCTGGTCGTTCAAGTCTTTCAATTGCGATTTCATGTCTGTCCACTTTTGGATTTCGGCATCAATCTCTTTCTCCAACTCTTCCTTCACACCGTACATTTGTTGTGTTGGTTTGTTTTGCCCAATACCTGAGAGAGCACCAACATGCCCGTATTTATTATTCAAACGAATAGGGAAGTTTAACGGATCTTGAGGGCTCTTGTTTTGGGTTTGATATAGCGCTTTTTCCACATTGGTCATACTCGTAACCATAGAATCTATTGCTGCCAAAAGGCTTTCATCTTCAACATTGCCTTTCACTTTATTGAGTTGACCGCGAACTTTGCGAATGTCTTTTATCGTTGTATTTACCTCATTTAACTTGTTGCGTACATCGAGCATAAAATCGTACTGCGCCTGCAAATCTTCTTGGCTTGCCGATGTGTTCGGATCTTTTACCAAGGTCAATTGAGCTGAAAGGGTTTGGTCACCAGCAATTAGTTCAACAGTGTATTTTCCGGGCAAGACCTTCGGGCCGCGGTTTTGAGAAAACCATACGATCATACCTTTTATTTTGTCTACACCTTCCGTATCGTAGTTCCAAACAAAACGGTTTGCACCTTTCTTCGGTGTCCATTTGTTTCTCTTGTTTTCGGGTTTTGATGAAAACTTACGAACTTCCTCACCTGACTCATTTTTAAAGACTAAATGGTATTCAATGGCAGCAGTGTCTACTTCCTTCAAATAGTAATTGATAATTGCGCCATACGGGTGATTTGTTCCTGCGGTTTTAGATTTTCCCCAATCTCCTGAAGGCATCATGATGGTTTGCTTTGGCGCAAATAAATATTGCTCGGCAGACATGCTTTCTTGCATTTCATACAATGGATTTAAATCATCGATAATCCACATAGAGCGCCCTTGCGTAGCTACCACTAAAAAGTCTTCTTTTAGTGCTAAATCTGTAACCGGCACAATAGGCAAGTTTTGTTGAAAAGGTTGCCAAGATTTTCCATCATTAAAACTCACATACATTCCGAATTCTGTTCCGGCATACAACAAGCCTTCTCTATTTCTGTCTGCGCGAATCACACGTGTAAAGTGGTTGTCGGGAATTCCATTGACAATCAGGTCCCAAGATTTGCCGTAGTCTGTAGTGTGGTACAAATATGGTTTGTAGTCGCCCGACTTGTACATGGTGCCCGCCACATACAAACCTCCTTTGCGTTGTGGATCAATTTCAATGCTGTTGATTTGCATCCATTCAGGCATGCCTTTTGGCGTTACATTCTCCCAGTTTTCACCATCGTCTTTTGTCATGTAAATCAATCCGTCATCAGACCCTGTCCAAATCAAGCCTTTCTCCAAAGGACTCTCCGCGGCAGCGAAAATGGTACAGTAATACTCAACTGCAGTGTTATCTTTAGTTATTGGCCCGCCAGAAGATTGTTGTTTTGAAACATCATTTGTTGTTAAGTCTGGGCTGATATTTTTCCAGCTGCGACCGCCATCCATAGAGACATGAACGTAATTACTCGTGGTGTATAATTTTTTGGAATCATGTGGCGAATAGAAAATTGGGAAGTTCCACTGGAATCGGTATTTCATGTCTTCTACACCGTGCCCAAGCGGGTTGTTTGGCCAAACATTTACAGCTTGTATTTCTTTAGAGTCGTGATCAAATCGTGTTAAAAATCCGCCATAAGAACCGCCAAACACCTCGTTATTGTTTTCCGGATTTATTGCGTGGTGTCCAGATTCTCCGCCAGCTGTGGTTTCCCAATCGCTTTCGCTGATGTTGCCGCTGTATGAACGGTGGTTTATCCGAATTGCGGAGTTGTCTTGCTGCGCTCCATAAATGCGAAATGGCCATGAATCATCAACATTTACGCGGTAGAATTGAGCAGTGGGCTGGTTCATATAGGTTGTCCAGTTTTTGCCTGCATCAAAGGAAATTTGAGCACCACCATCGTCTGCGATGATCATACGGTTCGGGTCTTCTGGAGCAATCCATAAATCGTGATGGTCGCCATGTGGGGCATTGCGTTTTTGGAAGGACTTACCTCCATCTTTTGAGACATGATAATTCACGTTCATCACATATACTTTTTCAGGGTCTACAGGATCAGCATAAATCCTAGTGTAATACCAAGCGCGTTGTCTTAGCGCACGGCTGCTGTTCATTTTTTTCCAAGTTTCTCCCGCATCTAAACTTTTGTACAGTCCACCATGGGGCTCGTTTTCTACCATCGCGTAAAGCAGATTAGAATTGGCAGGTGAAACTGTTATTCCAATAATACCGAGCAGACCAGATGGAAAACCTGTATTGGTGCTGATTTCTTGCCAGCTGTCTCCATTGTCTGTACTCTTCCAAAGTTTAGAACCCTCACCACCGCTAGAGAAAGAATAA
>JADFAL010000091.1 GCA_015665275.1 Flavobacteriales bacterium
TGGAATGTAATGCTGAATGGTTTCAGGACCGATCTCACGCTCCGTTTCAATCACTGAAATCTGCTCGACCAAGTTTCTTAGCTGCCGAATATTTCCCGGCCAACGGTAAGAAGTTAGCAGTTTTTGTGCCTCTAAGGTCAAGCGAACAGCAGGTGTATGGTATTTATCTGCAAAGTCTGCCGCAAATTTTCGAAAGAGTAAATAAATGTCATCACGCCTTTCGCGCAATGCAGGTATTTTAATCTCAATTGTGTTTAAGCGATAGTAAAGGTCTTCGCGGAACTTGTTCTTTTTTATCGCCTCTTTCATGTTCACATTTGTGGCCCCCACAACACGAACATCCGTCTTATGAATTTTAGATGAACCTACTTTTATGAACTCTCCAGTTTCCAAAACCCTTAACAAACGTACTTGCGTTTGCATAGGTAATTCGCCAACTTCATCGAGAAAAATAGTTCCGCCATTGGCTTCTTCAAAGTAGCCTTTGCGCGCACCAGTCGCTCCAGTAAAAGCGCCTTTTTCGTGACCAAACAATTCCGAATCTATTGTCCCTTCCGGAATGGCCCCGCAGTTAACTGCGATATAAGGATTGTGCTTTCTGTACGATAATTGATGGATGATTTTTGGAATCGCTTCTTTACCGACACCACTTTCTCCTGTTATTAAAACAGATATGTCGGTTGGCGCGACTTGTAGCGCTTTGTGCAAAGCCCTATCCAATAGAGGAGACGCTCCAATGATTCCAAACCTTTGTTTTACCTCTTGAATGTTCATTACTCCAATGTATATTTTAATTCTAAAGGCTCATCCTGATAAATGCGGGTCCCGGTCATCGAATTGATCACGAAATTTTTATTTGCCTTTACAATGATGTATGTCGCTTCTGGAAAAGACTTTTTGAACTTAAAATTTAAATTTCTTCCAGTCCATAAGCTTGTCCAAATTTCTTTATCTCCACGTCCATAGATATTCACTTGAAAACCTGTGGTCAAATTTTCAATACATCTATCCACTTCAACGTTTTTTATACAGATAACCAATTCACCTGTAGAATCTAAATTTTCGTACAACACTTCAAACTCAAGGTCGTTGTCCCACCATGTGCCATCTTCTTTTTGAACTTGGGCTTTAACTGAACCAATACATAAACCAGTGAGCGCTACTAAAAATACGAATCTCATAAACTTAAACAGCCTCACCAATTAATGTTCCACCTGTACAATCCGTAATATTCACTTCCACAAAGTCTCCAGCTATAAAATCCTTCTTAGGAAAAACGACCACCGTATTATGTGTTGTTCTTCCATAAAGCTGATCTTTGTTTTTCTTTGACACGCCTTCCACTAATACCTCAAACGTTTTACCAACTTTTGCCTGATGTGTCCCTAAACTGTGTGACCTTTGTTTGGCGATTACTTCGGTCAATCTTCTCTTTTTTACTTCTAGAGAAACATTGTCTTCCATTTTTTTCTCCGCAAACGTATTTGGTCTTTCAGAGTAATAATACATATAACCAAAATCGTATTTCACCTCATCTAGAAGGCTTAGCGTCTCTTGATGATCTTCTTCAGTCTCACCTGGAAACCCACAAATCATGTCATGTGAAATGGCACAGCCCGGAATGATTTTTCTAATTCTGTCTATTAACCCAAGATACTCTTCTCTGGTGTGGCCACGCTTCATCTCTGCCAGCACTTTCGTACTTCCAGATTGCACAGGCAAATGGATGTAATCGCAGATATTTTCGTGTTCCGAAATCGCATACAACACATCATCTTTCATGTCTTGAGGGTTAGACGTAGAAAAACGAATTCTGACCTTCGGCACTTCTTTTGCCACCATTCTCAATAAATCTCCAAAACGCACAGCGCTTGCCTGCGCTGCTTCGCTCGCTTTTGAGAAGTCTTTTTTAAGACCACCACCGTACCATAAGTATGAATCTACATTCTGCCCTAAGAGTGTTATTTCTTTATATCCTGCATCGGCCAATTGTCTGGCCTCTTCTAAAATGCTTTGGAAATTTCTACTGCGCTCTCTCCCTCTGGTGAAAGGAACCACACAGAAAGAACACATGTTATCGCAACCACGCGTAATAGAAATAAAAGCCGTCACGCCATTTCCACCTAATCGTACAGGAGCAATATCTCCGTAGGTTTCTTCTTTAGAAAGGATAACATTGACAGCTTTTCGCCCCCCATCAACTTCTCTTAATA
This sequence comes from Flavobacteriales bacterium, assembly GCA_015665275.1. Taxonomy (GTDB): domain Bacteria; phylum Bacteroidota; class Bacteroidia; order Flavobacteriales_D; family Crocinitomicaceae; genus UBA4466. Next base: position 2,214 of record JADFAL010000091.1, read on the forward strand.
AGTTCGGCAAGTCTTTATAGGCATCTGGGCCAACAACAAGATCTACAAGCTTTTCCTCGTCTAAAAGTTTTCCTTTTACACGTTCGGCCATACAGCCAAGAATGCCAACTTTTAAATCCGGATTTTCTTTTTTGTTTCTATTAATATGTACAAGCCTGTTGCGGACAGTTTGTTCTGCTTTGTCTCGAATTGAGCATGTATTCAATAAAATTAAATCTGCCTCGTCTACATTTTTGGTGGTGCCGTAGCCTTCCTTCGATAAAATTGAAGCAACAATTTCGCTGTCAGAAAAATTCATCGAACAACCGTAACTTTCAATGTAAACATGTTTATTCGCAACTTGCACATTTTCAATAACTGTAGCTTCGCCCTGACGGCTCTCCTCCATTTGTGTTTTCCCTTCTTTTATGTCTTGCATACTCAAATTATTGAGGGGTCAAATTTATTCTATTCTGCCAAGTTGACAGAAGGAATAAAGAGAATTTTAATTGTTTAGAAACCAATGGCAAAGCGCGTATGAAACTTATTGCTTTACTTTGCGCCCGTTCTCACTTTAAAAATCAATAGAATAAATGGCTAAAAACCTAGTAATTGTGGAGTCACCTGCAAAGGCAAAAACCATTGAAAAATATTTAGGTAAAGACTTTAAGGTCATGTCTAGCTATGGCCACATTCGTGACCTACCTAAGAAAGATGCAATAGACATTGAAAATGGATTTGAGCCACGTTATGAAGTTCCCTCAGACAAGAAAAAGCTTGTCGCTGATTTAAGAAAGAACTCTAAAGCCGTTGACAAAGTTTGGTTGGCTTCGGATGAGGACCGTGAAGGAGAAGCCATTGCTTGGCATCTTTACGATGAGTTGAAATTAACAGAGAGCAATACCGAGCGTATTGTATTTCATGAGATTACCAAAGGTGCGATTTTAAAAGCTATTGATAACCCAAGAAAAGTAAATCTCAAATTAAAAGATGCACAGCAAGCACGAAGAGTTTTAGACAGACTGGTTGGATTTGAATTGTCTCCTGTACTTTGGAGAAAAGTAAAAGGTGGCCTTTCTGCAGGACGCGTGCAATCTGTTGCCGTTCGCTTGATTGTTGAGAAAGAAAGAGAGATACAAGCCCATCAATCAAAGTCTACATACAAAGTAGTAGCCGAATTCATAAATGAAAACCATGTTGCTTTTAAAGCGGAGTTGAGAAAAAACTTCAACTCGAAAGGAGAAGCACTGGATTTCCTAAACGATTGTAACGGCAGCGACTATCAAATAACTGCACTGGATAAAAAACCGGCTAAGCGAAGCCCAGCTGCCCCGTTTACAACATCAACCTTGCAACAGGAGGCGTCCAGAAAATTAGGTTTTAGCGTGGGTCAAACGATGCAAGTAGCTCAGAAACTTTACGAATCTGGAGCGATTACTTACATGAGAACAGACAGCGTAAACCTTTCGCAAGATGCGTTAAAGGCTATTAAAGCTGAGATTGAAAATGCTTACGGAGAAGATTACCACAGACACAGAACATATTCTACAAAGTCTAAAGGCGCGCAAGAAGCCCACGAAGCCATTCGCCCTACAAACATGGTGAATCACAATGGCAATGGTGATTTTAATGCGACCAGGCTTTACCAATTGATTTGGAAAAGAACCATCGCTTCGCAAATGGCAGATGCGCAAATCGAGCGCACAACTGCAGAGATTAGCATTTCTAAAAATGACAACACCTTTGTAGCGAAAGGAGAGGTCATCAAGTTTGAAGGATTTATAAAAGCTTACTTAGAAGGCACGGATGACGAGCATGTTGAAGAGAAGAATGCACTTCCAGCATTAAGCCAAAATGAAATGCTTTCCGCAAAAGCCATTAGCGCGACCGAAAGGTTTAGTCGTCCGCCAGCGCGTTTCACAGAAGCCAGCTTGGTTAAAAAACTTGAAGAACTAGGTATCGGAAGACCTTCTACATACGCTCCAACAATTTCTACGATTCAAAAACGTGGTTACGTGGAGAAATCACAATTGGAAGGAAAAGAAAGAGAATACCAAAAGCTTGTTTTGAGCAGTGGGGCCATTAAAGACAGCACCATGACTGAAATTACAGGTGCCGATAAAAACAAAATGCTTCCTACTGATATCGGCATGGTTGTGAACGACTACCTGGTTGAGAACTTCCAGCAAATATTAGATTACAACTTCACCGCACAAGTAGAATCAAAATTTGATGAGATTGCTGAGGGCCAGGAAGCATGGAATAAGATCATTGCAGAATTTTACGGTGACTTTCACTCTAAGGTGGAGGAGGCTGCAGAAGGCGAGCGCGCAACTGGCGAAAGAGAATTAGGGATGGACCCCGAATCGGGCGAGAGAATTATCGCTCGCATAGGAAGATTTGGACCGATGGTGCAGATTGGCGAGTCTGGTGATGATGATAAAAAACCAAAATTCGCAAGTATCCCGAAAGGCAAGAGCATAGGTACAATAACTTTAGAGGAAGCGCTTCAGTTATTCGAATTGCCGAAGAACTTAGGCGCGTTTAAAGGTGAAGATGCAATTGTATCACAAGGGCGCTTCGGGCCGTATATTAAATACGGTACCATGTTCGTTTCTTTAGATCGGGGCGAAGAACCGACAAGCGTTGATTTTGAGCGTGCCGTTGAGCTTATTGAAGCAAAAATTAAAGCAGATGCGCCTATTGCTGAATACGAGGGCAAGCCCGTGCAAAAAGGCGTTGGTCGTTTTGGCCCTTTTATCAAATGGAATAACACCTTCATAAATGTCAATAAAAAATATGATTTTGATAACCTGTCTCAGGCCGATATCGTCAAACTCATAGAAGATAAAAAACAAAAAGACATTGACAAAATTATCCACAATTGGGAGGACGAAGGCATCCGTGTTGAAAAGGCACGCTGGGGAAGGTTTAATGTTCTCAAAGGAAAATTCAAATTAGAGCTGCCAAAAACTACCGATGCTTCAGCATTGACCCTAGATG
>JADFAL010000106.1 GCA_015665275.1 Flavobacteriales bacterium
GTGAATACCCTACCATGAAATCCTCCTTCCACTTCAATCCGGATACTTCTTCCAAAACGGGAATACAATCCTCTTCTGTACATCCTGGATATACAGTCGATTCGAAAACCACATAATCTCCTTTCTTCAATGCTTTTCCTACGGTTTCCGATGCTCCCAAAAGTGGTTTCAAATTTGGCAATTTTGCATCGTCAATTGGTGTAGGCACTGCTACCACAAAGAAGCGCGCCTCTTTTAAATCATCGATATTTGCAGTAAAGGTGATGTCACAACCGTCGAATTCTGAACTGTCTAATTCGTTACTTGGATCGACGTTATTTTTCATCATTTCCACACGCTCTTCATTGATATCGAATCCGATAACCTTCATTTTGCGTGCAAATTCAAGTGCGATTGGCAGCCCTACATAACCAAGACCAATTACGGCCAAAGCAGCTTCTCCGTTGATAAGATCGTTATAAATTGATTTGTTCATCTCTCACTTTGTAAATGCGTTCAATAATTTCAACGACTTTCAAGCCTTCGAGGGCGTTTGTAGTAGCCGATGTATTTCCGTTTAGCGTATCAATAACATTGCCGATAACAAAGTTATGATTTGCTGCTGAACCTTTGTAGGGTCCATAATCGTTTGCTGGGTTTGCTTCTTTAAGTTCAGGCATTTCATAATCTCTGATATTACATACCTCCACTTCATTCATATACTGCCCGCCGATTTTCACACTTCCTTTTTCTCCAATAATTGTAATGGAGCTTTCTAAGTTTTGATTGGCAACGGCTGTGGAATAATTCAAACTTCCCATTCCTCCGTTCGTAAAGTCAAAACTCACAAATCCGGAGTCTTCGAAATCAGTAGAATCAGCATGCGTGAAATCCGCAAATTTCCCTTGTATGTTATCTATGTCTCCGAAAAGCCAATACATGATATCGATGAAATGGGAAAACTGCGTGAACAATGTTCCTCCATCCAAATCTTGCGTTCCTTTCCAACCGCCCTTTTTATAATAGCGATCGTCTCGGTTCCAGTAGCAATTCAATTGTACCATGTGGATTTCCCCTAGAAGACCTTGCTCAACCACAGACTTAATCCATTCTGATGGCGGGGAGTAACGGTTCTGCATTACACAGAATACATGTTTGTTTTGCTGAAGTGCTTTAAAGATTACTTTCTCACAGTTATCCTTGCTTAGCCCCATTGGTTTTTCGCAAACAACATGTTTTCCAGACGTCAATGCTGCCAGACTTTGGTGGGCATGAAGTCCGTTCGGTGTACAAATGTTCACTACGTCGATTTCCAAATCAGCAGCTAAGAGTTCTTCTACAGATGCAAAAAATGGAACGTCGTAGCTTTCTGCTCCGCATTCTTCCTTGGAGCGGATATCTACTAATGCTACCAATTCTGCTTGCGCTTCTCTGGAAATCATTTCAGCGTGGCGTTTTCCGATATGTCCGGCGCCAACAACTGCAAATTTTATTTTGTTTTCAGCACTCATGCTTCTAGCTTGATTACTTTTTTGTCTTCTAATTGATATTTCTCTTCGCTTTCCGGGCACAAGGCCAATCCATTTGCGTCGAATTCCAAACGGTGACCATATTCGCTCATCCACCCTAGTTGGCGCGCAGGATTCCCAACGACTAACGCGTAATCAGGAACTGTTTTTGTAACTACTGCTCCTGCACCAATAAAGGCATAGGCGCCAATATCATGTCCACAAACGATGGTTGCATTCGCTCCGATACTGGCTCCTTTCTTTACCAATGTTTTCGAATATTGATCGCGTCGGATTACCGCACTTCTTGGGTTTGTTACATTGGTAAAAACCATTGACGGTCCAAGGAACACATCATCTTCACAAATTACTCCGGTATAAATGGATATGTTGTTTTGCACCTTCACATTGGAACCTAGTTCTACTCCTGGGGAAACCACTACATTCTGACCGATGTTGCACTGTTCACCGATACTACAATTCGGCATTATGTGAGAGAAATGCCAAATTTTGGTTCCCTTCCCAATGGTGCACCCATCGTCGATTACAGCAGTTTCATGTGCGAAGTAATCCATTAGCGTGTAATGTATTTGTCAAAGTTATTGTGCGACGAACGATTCAATTCCTCTTCGGAAAGGCTCTTGAAATACTCGTATGTACGTTTCAATCCTTCAGCACGATCAATCTTTGGCTCCCAACCTAAAATATTTTGTGCTTTGGTAATGTCTGGTCTGCGTTGTTTTGGATCGTTAACCGGCAGTTCCTTATAAATCACTTTTTGTTTCGTACCTGTAAGTGCAATGATTTCATCTGCGAACTCACGAATTGTTATTTCTGAAGGGTTTCCGATGTTTACAGGATCTGAATAATCTGAATGCAATAGTCGATAAATTCCATCCAACAAATCATCTACATAACAAAACGAACGCGTTTGAGAACCATCACCAAATACAGTTAGGTCTTCTCCACGTAATGCTTGTCCTATAAATGCAGGCAACACACGACCGTCGTTCAGTCGCATGCGTGGGCCGTACGTATTAAAGATGCGAACGATGCGCGTCTCTACTCCGTGGAAGGTGTGATAAGCCATGGTAATAGCTTCCTGAAAACGTTTTGCTTCATCGTACACTCCTCTTGGTCCTACTGGATTCACATGTCCCCAATATTCCTCTGTCTGCGGATGCACCTCTGGATCACCATACACTTCGGAAGTAGAGGCAATCAATACGCGTGCATTTTTGGCTTTCGCCAATCCGAGACAATTGTGAATTCCAAGAGATCCAACTTTCAAGGTTTGAATAGGGATCTTCAAATAATCGATAGGACTTGCCGGCGATGCAAAGTGAAGAATGTAATCGAGCTTTCCTGGAACGTGGATGAACTTGGAAACATCGTGGTGACAGAATTCAAAATTCTCCAGCGGAAATAGGTGCTCGATATTTTCGATGCGTCCGGTAATAAGATTGTCCATCGCAATTACATGGTAATCTTTCTCCACGAACATATCACACAAGTTGGAACCGAGGAATCCTGCGGCTCCTGTGATTAAGATGCGTTTTCTTTCACTCATTTTGCGTAAGAAATTACTGCGGCCGCACGGCCCATTGAGTTGTAGTAGAATCCTTTATTTTTCATCTCGTCGACTTCGTAAAGGTTTCTTCCGTCAAATATGATTGGTTCCTTGAGCGCTTCTTTCATTCGTCCAAAATCAGGATTGCGGAACATTGACCATTCCGTTGCAATCAACAAGGCATCGGCATCTTTCAGCACGTCGTACTGGTTGGTACCGTATTCAATTTTATCTCCGATTAATGCTTTCACGTTATCTGCTGCTTCAGGATCAAATGCTACAATTTTTGCTCCTGCTGCTACCAACTTATCGATCATATACAAAGCGGATGCCTCGCGGATATCATCTGTATCCGGCTTGAATGCCAATCCCCAAAGCGCGAAAGTTTTACCGGCAACGTCACCGAAGTAACTTTCTACTTTATCCACCAATTTAATTTTCTGGCGATCGTTTACGCCCAATACGCTATTGATGATTTCGAATGTGTAATCGACTTCGCGTCCACTTTTCACCAATGCCTGAACATCTTTCGGGAAACAACTTCCTCCAAATCCAATTCCAGGATACAAGAATTTCGGTCCGATACGTGAATCTGAACCAATTCCTTGACGCACTTTATCTACATCTGCTCCTACCAATTCGCAGAAGTTTGCGATCTCGTTCATGAAGGTAATCTTCGTTGCTAAGAATGAGTTCGCTGCGTATTTCGTCAACTCCGCTGATTTCTCGTCCATCACAATAATTGAATGATTCTCGCGGATGAATGGTTTGTACAACTCTGTCATCGTTTTGATGGCGCGTTCGTCAGTTGTTCCAATAACCACGCGATCTGGATTCAAGAAATCATCCACAGCGAATCCTTCTCTTAAAAATTCTGGATTGGAAACCACCGCAAATGGAACTGTTGCTTTCTCTGAAACTTTAGCATGCACCTTATCAGCCGTACCTACTGGCACAGTCGATTTATCCACGATCACTTTGTATTCTGTCATGATCTCTCCTAGTTCATCGGCTACGCCCAAAACGTAACTTAGATCGGCTGATCCGTCTTCTCCTGGAGGAGTCGGAAGCGCTAGAAAAATGATTTCAGCAAAGTCCACCGCTTCTTTCAAATTTGTGGTAAAGGAGATGCGATTCGCTTTAATATTTCTTTCAAAAATCACGTCAAGGTGAGGTTCGTAAATAGGCACTTCCCCCTGTCGCATTTTTTCGACTTTCTCTTCGTCAATGTCCACACAGATCACTTGATTTCCTGTCTCCGCAAAACAAGTTCCGGAAACCAAACCAACATACCCTGTGCCGACAACAGCTATTTTCTTCATCGTATTTTTTTCAAATTAATTATGCGCTCACACTCATAAACTCGGCAACTGCACTGCAGATGTAATCCAGTTGTTCTTGTTCCATTTCCGTGTGAATTGGCAACGACAGAACGCGGTGTGTTAGCCAATCCGTCACAGGGAGGTCTGTTTCTGCGCTATTAAACGACTTAAACATTTCCTGTCTGTGTGCTGGAACTGGATAATAAATCATCGAAGGAATATCTTTCGATGCAAGGAATTGGTGTAATTCATCCCGATCGATTCCTTCCAAAAGCATGGTGTATTGATGGAACACATGTTTGGATCGAGGATCGCGAACAGGTGTCGTAATGTTTTCGAATTGTGCAAAGAATGCATCGTAATGATCTGCTACTTTCTGACGTGCATCAATGTAGTTATCCAACTCACGCAATTTGATGCGAAGTACTGCTGCTTGAATGCTATCCAAACGAGAATTCACACCCACGCGATCGT
>JADFAL010000095.1 GCA_015665275.1 Flavobacteriales bacterium
TTGTTTCAACTTCCTTATACATACTAAGGGCTCTCTGGAAACAGAGGGCCCTTTTTATTTTTTAGAAATTTCACAAATTGTGATGGCATCCATTCAAAAACCCAAAATCGGTTTAGAATAAGGTATGTATCCCAATGTTTTTTGACGTTTACCTCAAAATACCCTACCTTTAGGACTGTTTTTAACTTACATTAATTAATTCTCTTTCTATGAAACATTTTACGCTTATTGCGTTACTGTCGCTTTTTGGCTGGCATGCTAACGCGCAAATCACGAGCTACCCTTACACAGAGGACTTCGAGTCCGGGGCTGGTGGTTGGACAACAGCGGGATCTCTTTGGCAATTAGGGACACCTTCAAACGTTGTTATTAACTCGGCCGCATCAGGAGCGAACTCTTGGTGTACTAACTTAACGGGATTGTACCCGAATGGCTCTAACGATTTCGTTGTTTCCCCAGTATTTGACTTTACAGGTGTTACAAACCCTGCTATTCAAATGTCAATTTGGTGGGAAAGCGAGTTCAGCTGGGACGGTGCAGTATTGCAATCATCCATTAATGGTGGTACTTCTTGGCAGAACGTAGGAGCTTTGAACGATCCTAACAACTGGTATAATGACAACTCAATTAACGGAAACCCTGGTGGTCAGCAAATAGGATGGACAGGTCGTAACGGATCTGGATCAAACGGATGGGTGACTGCTTCTAACGACCTAATTGGTTTGGGTGGTCAAAGCGCCGTTTTGCTTCGAATCGCTTTCGGTGCCGATGGTAGTGTTAATGATGATGGATTTGCATTCGATGACATCTTTGTTGTAAACAATTCTTGTCCTCAACCATCTGCTTTAACAGCTGTTACAGTTAACCCTTTCGATGCAACATTCGGTTGGACAGATAACGCTGGAGCAACTGAATGGGAATTGGAATGGGGAGCACCTGGATTCACTCCTGGAACAGGAACTGGGTTGGGTAACCTAGTAACTACTAACAACCCTGAGCTTATTGCAGGATTAACACCATCAACAGACTATGATATTTACGTACGTTCAGTATGTGGAGTAGGTGATTCTTCTTTATGGACTGGACCTTCTTCTATCACTACTTTAGTATCATGTCCTCAACCGACTGCACTGCAGATTAACTTCATGGATACTACAGAAGCAATCTTGAACTGGACTGCAGGTGGTCTTGAAACGGAATGGTTGATCGAATGGGGACCAATCGGATTTACGCCGGGAACGGGTAACTCATTTACTACATTGGACAATCCAGACACATTGACTGGACTTCCACAGGATTCATTATTTGAAGTATACGTAACTGCCATCTGTGCCGTTGCCGATTCTTCATTACCTACAGGACCCGCAATTACTAATACATACGGATACGGTTCTTACATCGTAAACGATAATCAGTGTGGACCTGGATTCAACGACATCTCTGCAACAGGTGTTGCAACAAACATTACGGACGACGGCGAAGTTGGTTTGGCAATGCCATTCCCATTCTTCTACCAGAACCAAATCATCAACGATATTACAATTGGCGACAACGGTGTTATCGTTTTAGGAACGCAAGCTGCAGCTATTGGCTTCAGTAACGGTGCGCTTGGTACGCAGCAACAAGGAATCTATGTTTTCTGGGATGATATCGAACCAAACTTGGGTGATATCTACTGGGAAGTGTTAGGAACTGCTCCGAACCAACAACTAATAGTTCAGTGGAACGAATACAGCCCATGGAACGCTCCAGGAGGTGGTACTTGGCAAGTAGTTTTCGATCAAGCAACTTCTGAAATCTACGCTCTTTACGACGATGTAGAGTTCAATGGTGGTGGACAAGACTTCGGTGGTTCTGCTACTATCGGTATTGATGGTCCTCAGACTATTCAACATTCATTCAACAACACACAGTACCTTACTGATAACTCTTGTTCACACTACTTCTATACAAACTGTCCACTTCCAGTGAACTACTCTGTGACGTACACAACTACTGACGAAGCAGCTATCACTTGGAGCCCAGGATTGTCTAACGAGTCTGACTGGACGGTAATCTACGGACCACAAGGATTTGATCCAATGACTGGTGGTACTTCTATTCAGACATCTTCGAATGCATTGATCATTAACCCACTTCAGGACGGAACAATCTACGATGTCTACATCTATGCAGATTGTAATCCAACATTGCAGTCAGATGCATTGGTTGGAACTTTCGAAACGCTTCCGAACTGTGCGGATCCAACTGGATTGGCTGGAGCAACTGCTGTTGACTCTATCTTTACTTCTTGGAACTGGGTTGGAAACACAGGATACAACATCTCTGAATTCGCAATGGAGTACGGACCAACAGGATACACTTCTGGTGGAACTTACGTAACTGGTATCGATACAATCAACACAACAGATACTTTGTTTGACGCAACGTTGATGAGCGGTGGATTGTACGATGTATACATTCAGGCGATTTGTTTCCCTGGTGATACTTCTAACTTGGCTGGACCTATCACAGTAACTATGCCATTGACAAACGATACTACTTGTGCGCCTCAGGCGATTCCTGTTGATGGAGTTGAATACTCATTCAACGGAACGGGAGCAACAGTAGCGGCAGGAGAAGCAGCGATTGCACCTCCAGCAGGACCTTGTGATGGAAACATGACATGGTGTAACTCTTCAGTTACGGCATCTACTTGGTACACATTCGTTGCACCAGCTTCTGGAAACGTTCGAATCGATGGAGAATTCCAAGCCTTTGACGGACAGGTTGCTGTTTACGAAACTTCGGATTGTAGCAACTTCAACGTGTACAACCTTGTTGGAGCGAACGATGATTTCAACCTTACTGGTGATGATTACCCTTACTTGAACCTTTGTGGTTTGACGGCAGGAAACACGTACTACTTGATGCACGATCCAAACGGTGGTGCTGGAATCTACTCATTGCGTCTGCGTGACGTAGTAGTTGAGGCTGGTACTGACAACGGTTTGTTGGATGTATGTTTGGGTGACACTGTTGACCTAAACACACAAATTACAGGTGCTGACGCGGGTGGAACATGGACTGAAGATATCCCAACTGCAGGATTTAACGATCCAATTTGGGCTTCTACAGGTTTGGCTTCTCAAGTGTATACATTCCAGTACATGGTTGTTGACGGATGTGCTATGGATTCTATTGGAACTTCAGTTGAAGTATACGGTCCTTCATTCGCTGGTAACGATGGAACAATCAACGCTTGTATGAACGAGCCGATTGATCTATTGCAAGGATTGGTAGGAAGTAACTCAGTTGACGTAACTGGTACTTGGTACGATCCGCAGAGCAACGCTCTTGCAACATCTGAGATCATCACTGAAGCGATTCCAGGACAGTACAACTACCAGTACATTGCTGGAAACGGAGTATGTCCGAACGATACTGCAACAGTTACAGTAATTGTTGATGGAGGATGTGATTACTTGAACCTTCAAGATTTGACATTCAGCGGAATGGATATTTATCCAAACCCAACTACGAATGTGTTCTACATCGCTAACGAAGGATCTACTGAAGTATACAACTATGAATTGACAGACTTGAATGGTAAAGTTATTACTACGAAAGACGCTGCAATCACAGGAGTTGAAACTACTGAAGTAAACGTTGAGAAGTTGGAAACAGGAGTTTACCTGATCCGCATCTTCAACGAAAATGCTGAGAAAACGTTCCGCGTTGTAAAGCAATAAGAAAGGTGACTTTCTAGGGAAGTTGAAACAACTTCCCTTTACATACTAAGAGCTCTTCGGAAACGGAGGGCTCTTTTTTTGTAGGCAACTTTTTCTAACTTTACATAGAATCAAATTTCAATGACATGTTAGCACCCTTTAATCTTCAAAAATGGATCGATGACAACCGCGATTTATTGAAACCGCCAGTAAGCAACAAAAACCTGTATGTTCAAGCCGGAGATTTCATCGTAATGATTGTTGGCGGACCTAATGCACGCAAGGACTACCACTATAACGAGAGTGAAGAATTGTTCTACCAGATTGAAGGTGATATTACCGTACGTATACAGGAAGATGGAAAAGCCCGCGACGTAATTATTAAGGAGGGAGATATATTCTTATTACCGGGAAATATTCCGCACTCACCAATTCGTGGCGCTAATACCGTTGGACTGGTCATTGAAAAGGTTCGAAAAGGAACTGATCTGACGGATGGATTGATGTGGTTCTGCGACGAGTGCAACAACAAGCTTCATGAATTCAGATTCCCATTAGAAGACATTGAACACGATTTCTTGTCGCGTTTCCGAGAGTTTTATGCTTCGGAAGACTTGCGGACATGTGATTCTTGCGGACATGTAATGGAAGTGGACGAGCGATTTGTGTAGTTAATTCTATTTTTCCATTGAATCCAGAGATTAAAGAAATGATACTTTGGTGGGAAAAGCGAAGGATCGTGTTCAATGCTATTCTTATACCTTTTTCGATCTTTCTTTGCATTCAGTTTTGGGACTATCCATTGCGAAAGATAGTAGGTTCCAAATGGATAATTCTCGACACAATCCAATACTATTTTATTTTAAACTTATTGTTCACGACACCTTGGTTGTGGAGCGTTTTTCTATTCTATACCAAGAAAGTCTATCCGCTAGATTCTAAAAGGCGTTGGATTGTTTTTGTATTAATCACCACAGGGGCAATCTTCATAACAAACCTCTTTCATGTATTTCAATTTGACGTACTTTTTGCCTACTGATTGAGTTTTACGCCTCAGAAGATTTAAGTACTTATAATTCCTCAGGGCACTTAGTGGAAGTCGATACCGCATGCTTTGAA
>JADFAL010000070.1 GCA_015665275.1 Flavobacteriales bacterium
ATACCCGCGGCGTTATTGGATAAATCCAAGGTTTTAGAAGTATTCATAGAAGTTTCTAGGATCTCGCGCCCTTCGAGATTTCTTACTGCAATTGTACTTACAAGGTTTTCCTGATTCTCAACGGTTACGATTCCATTAGATGGGTTTGGATAGATGGTAATACCTTGATAATTGCTTTCTTCTGCATTCAAAACTTGATTGAAATTCGCCCGTACAAAGGGTGCAAATCCCCAATTGGTATAATAATTTATACCACTTTGCCCGTATTCACCATAACCTACAGTAGAGTAATCGTCGTCTTCGGAGGAACTGTCAGAACCACCAATAAAGAGTGCTTCGCCATTCGCTGTAGCATCAACTTTGAGTACTTCAACTATGTATCCTGATCCACCGACTAGCATTTGTGGTTGCGGAAATACGATTATGGTTACTCCCGTACCTATGTCTGAGTTTTGTACACTGTATGTTTGCTCTGTTACGAGTTGCAAATTTCCTTGAATACCTCCAATGTTATCAAATCGAAAAACGCTCGCCAAAACCAATAATCCGGGAGTTGTTCCAACGGCAAAGTTGACGTCAATACCGTAAATGGCTTCATCCGCTTCAGGTACGTAAATATTTCCCCAGCCATGCGGTTGGTTTGCAAACTCTGCGATTTCTTGATTCGTAGAATTTGGATCCCATCCAAAAATTGAAGCGCTTCCGTAATCGTGCGCCATGATATTGTCATTTACGAATAAAGACGATGCGACAATGGCATTATTTGATGTATCCTGATCAAACGGAACCGTAAAAGTTACGCTGTATTCCCCAAAATTCATCGGAACAAAACCAGTATTAAACACGACTGTATCCTCTGAACCGTATGGAATTGAAACCGTTTCCGTGTATTGATCGACGAGGGCTCCATCGTAAGATACATTTGCCGTTACCACCAAAGATTGCGACATCGCCCCTTCGTTTGCAATTACTACGCTTGGAACCATTTCTCGCGATTGCGATACGGGTACCATTGCGTATTCGTATTCATCGATGATGTTCGAGTGCCATGCTCCCGTGAGTGCCACATCGTTGTCCGGCAATTCTGCAATTACGACATCGTCAATAATCCAACCGTAATCCCAACCATCGCCTGCTGTATTATCTGTTCCGCCGTCTGAGATTGCATTCGAAAGGTATAAAAAGCGAATCACTATTTCTTGTTGGAACGCTGCCGTTGCTGTTATATCCACTGTGATTTCTTCAGGATTTGGCGTTTCATCATTGTTCTCCATATCGGAGTTCACTTCGTAATCTACCCATGTTTGTCCTGCATCGCTCGATACTTGAATAAATGTTCTGCCCGTCCATTTATTAAAGAATTGCTGAAAGGTAACTGCAACCGTTGCGAAATTGCTGCATCCAAACGGAGTAGATTGGATCCATGCGTTGTTTTCGACTTGGTTCGCTGCTTGAGCAAAAGCGTCAGAATTAAAAGAAGCTGCATTTCCACCAGAAGACGAGGCCAACGGTGCACTACCTGACCACCAAAAAGTTGGTGTGTAACTGATTTCCCAATTCGCATTGTTTCCAGCGGAATTGTCAATGAGCCAATCTTGAGCGCTTGAGAAGTCACTCGACCAAATAACTGATTTGTTCTGAACGGATGAAGGTGCAACCCCTGGCTTCTTGGCAGAAACACGAGGGTTTGGAGTCTTTCCTCTTTGTGCATCATTCACTTGCGCATACGATGCACCAGCTATAAATACCAATAGTAAAGAAAACAGAAATTTATTCATAGTTCGTGACAAATACGGCGGCAAAGATAGAGCATTTGTCGAAATGATCACAACCAAAAACTCTTCGCTCCGCCTTATTATCAACGATATGGAAGGTAAAATGGTTGAAAAATTAATCAAATGCTTTCGCTCCGACTTTTCTCAGACTGATTAAGGCGAGGACTAGACCTGCCGCTGGAAGCGCACTGATAAAGAAGTACAAGTTAAACCCGAACAGGTCATAAAGGAATGCCGAAACAACTGGAAACAAAGCCATTGCGAAGGAATTAATCGCCTCGCTAATTCCCATTATTTCTCCTTGTTTTTTAGGATTAGCATGCATGGAAATAAGTGCATTGAATGTTGGAAAACAAAGCGACAAACCTAAATTCAGCACATAATAGAATGCTATAAAGACGTATAGATCTCGAGAAAATGTCAAGCAAACCATACCTATCGTGGTAAGAACCAATCCAAAAATCAAGGTTCTGAATTCACCCAGTCGCTTTACAAATAACTTCGACAACACGGCCTGATTGAAGGCCAAAAACGCTCCGGCAACAAAAAAGAAGGTTCCTAGCGACGTCGTATCGAAATGAAATCTATCAATTAGAAACAACGCCATCGTTCCAATATAAAACGCCATCATGGATGAGAAGAGCATTTTAATGGTGAAAATAGATTTAATCACCTCAGAAGGATTTGCACGCCTTACCCGTCCTGGAATATTCAATAATCCCCAAACGGAAACTTTCTCGCGAGGAACTCTGTTTTCGGGAGGGTGGGATTCTTTCAGCCAAAGAAAGATGGTGAGCAGCGCAATCACCGAAACGGCCATCGCAACGAGAATCGTACCGAGATATCCTAATGAAGTAGAACCGGCCAAACCACCAAGTCCAGGTCCGATAATCATACCGATTCCTGCAATACCACCGAGATATCCAAAAATGTAAGATTTCTCCTCTCGAGTGGTGATATCTGAAATATAGGCATTGGTTACTGAGGCGTTCCCTCCCGTGATTCCATCAAAAGCACGTGAAACAGCGATGATAATTAACGGAAGCGCAATCCCGAAAATTGGAAATTCCGGTAAGGAAAGTGCGAAGGCAAAAATCACCCAACTTAGCAATGTTCCCCCTTGACTAACGAGCAAGATTCGCTTGCGTCCCATGCTATCGGACATTCCCCCTAAAAGTGGCGCGCCAATGAATTGGAAAGCTGAATAGAGTGTCAAAAGCAAACCAAATACCCACTTGGGAGCTCCGTATGAATCCACCACAAACGGAAGAATAGGCATGAGAATGCTGAATCCAAGAACGTTTACAAAGGTGAGCAGGTAAGCAGGTATAAATTTCTTCGCCATGGCGCAAAGGTACTTCTTTTTAATTACCATGGTATTTATTTCGATTTAATTATTTGACTGTTTGACTTCTTGAAGGTTTGATTGTGCAGTGAGGCTATACGTGGACTTATGAATGAATCTTTATAGTCATAGACAAATACTATGTAGGGATAACTATTATCAATTTTAATTAAGTTGGATTCAGGGTACTTTTGGATTAGGAAAACAAACAAAAAAGAAAGGTATGACAGCAACTGAAACAACCAACGCAATTGGACTTGATACACATAAAAGCGCAGAATTAATTAGCAGTTTGAATGAACTATTGTCCAATTATCAGGTGTACTACATGAATGTACGCGGATTTCATTGGAATATTAAAGGTGATAAATTCTTCGAATTGCACGTGAAGTTTGAAGAATTGTACAACGATCTTGAATTGAAGATTGACGAAGTGGCAGAGCGCATTTTAATGCTTGGCGGAACTCCATTACACACTTTCGGAGATTACATGGAAATATCGTCCATTGCTCCAGCAAAAAACGTGACAGAAGCAAGAGCAGCAGTTCAAAGTATTCTGGATGGATTCAAGACCTTGTTATTAAAGCAACGTTCACTACTTGAACTGAGCGGCAATGCAGACGACGAAGGAACAAACTCCTTGATGAGTGATTACGTTCGTGAGCAAGAAAAATTGATTTGGATGTACTCGGCGTTTATGAAGGATTAAAATTGAGATTTCGACTTCACTAGATGTGCGGAGGAAGTGCGGAATGGCTTGTGAAAGCGAGACGAATGAGAGGCCCGGAACTAAGTTTCTGGCCTTTCTTCTTGATCCAACTCGAAATGCGAAAATTTTCGTGCCGAATTTGGTCTACTTTAACTAAAGACTTGTCCGCTTGAGGCAGCAATTCTTTGATTCCGGAGATGTACTTCGCGTTCAGTTAATCCCCTTCGATCAAGATTCTTACGAGTATTACAATTCATTCGCGGATATTGTATGATCTGGGCAAGGGCCGAACGGTGGAAGTGCGGCACCGGGAAATCCAAATACCAACTGGTCGGGAGGCATTGATGGAAAGTTTACCGTGTTTAGTTCAACGGAACTGACGATCACTATTCCATAAACGAATTGGCGTTACGTTTTGCCGATGCACGCTTTGGTGTGACTACGTCAACTAAAAGTGAACTATTATGAATAATAACTAGTATACACTTTTGGTATGGAAAAGACAGAAGAAATTAAACGATATCTTAAGTTTCAAAAGAAGCTAAGAGCTTTAAGACTAGGAGAAGACTTAGGATGCAAATATGCCTGTGAGGTATTCAAAATCAGTAAGACCACATACTACAATTGG
>JADFAL010000057.1 GCA_015665275.1 Flavobacteriales bacterium
ATATCCATTGATAGATAGTTTCGTGACTCACGCTTGGTTTACCTTGCGCTTTAAGTGTTTCACTAATCAGCTCTGGACTCCATTTATCGTAAACCATATAGTTCGAGATTTGCAGCTTAAGATCTACCGTTAGTTTTATATGCTTGAACTTTTCTTGATGGCGTAAACGCGTTTTTCGTTGTGCATTCTCAGCAACATATCTTCTCGCTGTACGACCTCTTAATGCAACGTTTCTTGAGAGCTCTCTGCTTATTGTGCTCTTGTGTACATTCAATAGATCTGCAATCGCAGATTGAGTGTGCCCTGCTTTTAATAATGCTTCTATTTGATACCTTTGACTAAGGTTAAGTTGTTTGAATTTTTGCATAGTAACACGAATTTAAGGACTTACCCTAAACCCTGTTGAACTTGTTTGACAGGGTTTTTTTCGTGTTGCATTTATGACTTGAACTTACAATTCGAAATAATAAAAAACGTCAACGTTTACGATGTTTAATAAACGTTTGTTTTAAACGATTTAAAGATTAGCATTAATATTTAAACGATTTTCAAATTATATGTTTATTTTCGGAAACTGTCGTTTAACCTAAATTTTAATTGTACGATTATGGAAAGAAAACTACTTGAACGGACACTTCTTAACAAAGAAAAAGTCTGGCGTAACCCACACCTAATTAATTTAAAATCTAGAGCTACTGCCGCAATGGCTTTTGTGATGTTAATCTTTTTTAGCAATTCTGCTCTTGCTCAAACTACATATTTAACAAATTATGTCGCTGGTAGTGGAAACCCAGGAGGGGTGCGTACTCAAAGTGATGCTGGAAACACTGGTGCTGCAGTTATCTTAGCAGGATCAGCTGCTGCAAATAGTTGGAGTTCAGTCTATGCACTGCCCTTTAGTTTTAACTATTACGGAACGGCAGTCACACATTTAAAAGCAAGTGGAAACGGTGTTGTCACCTTTGATACAAGTGCGGTAGCCTTACCAGCTGATGCTAATACCTCTTTGCCTGCGTCAGCTTCTAATGTTCCAAACCAGTCTATTCTTGGGTTTTGGGATGCTTTCACAGGAGCTGCGCCAACCGGCAGCAATGATGCTGTTTGGATAGGTGTGGAAGGGACTTCTCCAAACCGCCAAGTATGGATTAAATATCATTCTTACGAATATGGAAATAGTGGCACTGGCAATGTTGCTTCATTCGCATACTGGGCAATCGTTCTCGAGGAAGGTACAAACAAAGTTTATGTCGTAGACATGCATTACGCGAATAATGGAGCAAACCTAACCTCAACGATTGGAGTTCAAAACAACACGACTACCGCTGTGGAATATGGCAATAGTGCTATGGGAATGGGGAGTGGTGGTTCTGCTGTTGCAGATAACTCATATTACGAGTTCACCCCTGTTCTTTTGTTGAATGACAATTCTGGCATTGCATCAATTGATGCACCTACAAGTCCATTATCAACAGGAATTCAAAATGTAGATGTTACCTTAAAAAATTATGGCTTAAATGCTCTTACCTCTGCAACAATAAATTGGACTGTGAATGGTGTAGCTCAAGCGGCTTACAGTTGGACTGGGTCCTTAGCGAAAGACTCTACGGCAAGTATAACTCTTGGTTCACACAACTTCCAAGCTGGAACAACGAACATTGTCGCTTGGACAACCTCGCCAAACGGTAATACAGATAACGATTCAAGTAATGATTCTGCCGCTGTTTCACTGTGTACAAGCCTTTCTGGAAATAAAACTATAGGTGGCATAGGTGCTGATTATGCTTCTCCTGCCGCTGCCGCTGCTGATTTAACTTCGTGCGGAGTGAGCGGTCCGGTAACCTTTACGGTTGCTGCTGGAACTTATAGCGGTGAGTTTACTATCGGAACTATAAGTGGCGCAAGTGCAACCAATACAATAACCTTTGATGGAACAAATGCTGCAACAACAACCTTTACATATGATGGTGCAAATGCACAAAATTCAACTATTCAATTAAATGGTGCAGATTATGTTACTTTCAAAAACTTAACTATCGCAAATACCGAGTCAGCGTCAAACGGTTGGGGTATTCACCTCACAAATGGAGCAGACAACAACACGGTTGACAACTGTGTAATTAACATTGATGCTACTTCTACATCAAGTTCTTTTGTGGGTGTTGTCTCATCAAGTAGTAACACTACTGCATTTGGATATGGCGATAATGCCAACAGCACCACATTGAGTAACACAACTGTAAATGGTGGGTATTATGGTGTTCGTTTTAACGGTGTTAGCAGCTCGGTTGGGACAACAAACAACTCTGTATCCAACTGTACTTTTAACGATGTACGCGGCTATATCCTCTATTTTATCTATCAAGACGCACCAGTAGCACATGGGAATACATGTAATTTCAGAAGTTCCTCAACCTTCGGTTATGGTATTTACATGAATAATTCCCGTCATGCCAGTGTTCAAGAGAATTTTGTCAATGGTGCATACACGTATGGTATCTATTTTTTAAGTGTTAACTCTTCAGCCCAAACACCAACACAAAGAGGAGTTATTTCCAATAATATGATAATCGCTAAAAATTCTGGTGACGGAATTTATCTAAGCAGTTCGGATCAAATTGATATTTATCATAACACTGTTACCGCTGAAAATGATCAAGCTCTTTGGATTAACTCTACTTCTGACGATTTTAATGTCAGAAATAATATCTTTTCGATATCTGGGTCTACTTATACCGTAGATTTAGATGCAGCACCAGATGTTTTGACGGATGTGTTAGATTATAACATTTACGACAATACAGGTACAGGTTCTATCGCCCAAGTAGCAACAACGAATTATGCAACTTTAGCATTGTGGCAAGCCGCAGATGCAGGGCAAAATATCAACTCATTAGAAGGTGACCCTATATTTACAAGCGCAACAGATTTGCATGTTATTGGGTCCTTAGCAAATGACGTTGGAGATAACTCTGTAGGAATTACGGTAGACATTGATGGCGATATACGCCCAGCTTCAGGTTCAACAATTGTTGACATCGGTGCGGATGAATACAGCGCTGCAAGCTGCTCCCCACCTTCAAGTATTTCTGCGTTCAGTATTACGAATAGCAGTGCTATGCTTACTTGGATCACAGGTGGTGCCTCCAACTGGACAGTTCAGTACGATACAGCAACTTTTGTTCCTGGTACAGGTACAATTGTCGCAGCATCAAACGACACTCTTGCTCTTTCTGGACTCATGGCACAAACATCTTACGATGTGTACGTGAAAGACAGTTGCAGTGCAACAAGTGTTTCACCGTGGTCTGGTCCTTACACATTTACAACGTTATGCAATCCATTCACAGCTCCATATACTGAGACGTTTGATGGCAATGCAACTCCAGCGTGCTGGAGTCAATCTGCAGTAACAGGTGGCCCATGGTTGTTCTCTGGTACTACAAACAGTGTAAACTGTGCTGCTGCGTCAGACAACACGGGTAATGGCGGGTCTTTTGCATGGATGGACCATTCTGGCTCTGATGCAAGTGTATCTTTAATTATGGGCGTTGTTGATGTTTCGTCTCTAACTACGCCATATTTAGAATTCCAATATTGGATGTGTGGAGTTGGGTATACACCTATAAATCCGCTGTTTATTGATACATGGAATGGCTCTGCGTGGGTAACTGCAGATTCAATTCTTACATCGACATCAGGCTGGGAATTACAAGGGTTTGATCTTTCTGCATATACATATGGAACAGGCCTTTTACAGGTTCGTTTTAGAACTGAATCTGGCGGATCAGGATCAGATTTCTACGGTGATCCCGCTCTTGATGATGTTTCTATTGTAGAAGCACCTTCATGTTTATCTGTTGCAGGCGTAGGAAGTGCATTAACTTCGTCAACAAGTGCTGATGTTTTCTGGACGTCTGTCTCTACATCCTTTCAAGTACAATATGATACTTCTGGTTTTGCACCTGGTACAGGTTCATTTATGGTTGTTACTAACGATACAGCGAGCCTGACAGGTTTAATGGCTAACACAAACTACGATTTCTATGTTCGTGCCATTTGTGCACCTGGTGATACAAGTGGCTGGGTAGGCCCAAATTCATTCTTCACAGGATATTGTACACCGGGGCCAACCTCTGTTGATGGGATTGGAATAACTAATGTTACAATGGGTGGAATTAACAATACAACAGGAGCCGAGCTTGGAAATTACGGTGATTATTCAAACCTTTCTTCTTACATTGGAATTGGGGACTCTTTACCTATTGACATTACACTCGCTACAGGCTATACATATGACCTATGGGTTTGGGTAGATTGGAACAACGATTTGGATTTCACTGACGCAGGCGAAGAATATTTCTTAGGGACTTCTTTAGCGACAAACCCAACTATATTTAGT
>JADFAL010000051.1 GCA_015665275.1 Flavobacteriales bacterium
ACCAATAATTTCGTTCTCAAATACGAGATCGTAGAAGGTGTCAACGATCGCGCGCAATTTCTCCGGCCCGATTTTTGAACGTATGCTCTCCATGCCTTTACTTAACAAATTTAGTAGGGGCGCAAGTACAATTAGTTTAATTATATTTGGTCCGAGACTAACTATGGCAAAAGTAACCTTTCTCCTTATTTCTTTGCTTCTGTCGTTGTCCACGCTTAGCCAGCATAAAAAAGTTGGTAAGGATGGTCATAACATGAACAGTTGCAACGGTGCTATCAATATCTTTGATAACGGCGCATTCCAGCTTGCCTTTAACGGTGGTAGCGACAAAATCATTCAATCATACCCAACTTTATCTGGAGTCAATTCTGAGAATACCTTGTGGTGTAAATACATTGCTCCGTCTGCAGGAACATTATCGTTTGATGCGACCGTGAATAAAGGATTCTTGCAGATGGTTGTCTTCAAACCCGAAACAGAAGATATCTGTCTTGATATCCAAAACGGGATTGCGGAAATTCAACGTATGCTTGTCTCTACAGAAAACACGAACGTTGGATTAAGCGTTGATGTAGACAACAGCCACTTGTACAAATACAAGATGGCGGCTGGTCAGAAAATTTACGTTGTATTTGCGACCAACGAGGATTCGAAAAAGAAAATGAAGCTCCATTGGAGTTTCGAAGAAGAAATAATTTCGGCTGACGAAAAGAAAGTTATCGATCACCGCGATGATGATTTTGCACCAACCCTTTCTTTTACCGTTAGAGATGCGAAAAATGGAAATCCACTTTCTGCAGCATTGATTCTTGACGGAAACAAAGACATTCAAGGAATGTACGTTGGATCCGATTTCTTTTTCAATATCACATCAACAAAAGACTTCAACCTGAGTTGCGATCTAGAGGGGTATTTTTTCTACGATAGTATCATTGAAATCTCTGCGTACGAAGACAAGTACATTGAAATTTTCTTGGAACGAGCCGAATCCGGAAAAAGTCTGCAGATTGAAGAAATTCAGTTCGTACCCGGAACTAGTGAAATTCTTAAAAGTTCTGAACCCAAATTGCGCAGACTGAAAGACTTTCTTGCATTGAATGCTACCCTTGAGGTAGAAATTCAAGGTCATGTGTTTGCCGTGGGCGACAATAGCTTTGCCGGCCAACGGATCTCTGAAGCACGCGCAAAACGCGTCATGCGTTATCTGGTTGACAATGGGATTGAAAAAGACCGTATGTCTTCAGTAGGATACGGAAACACTCGTCCCATCTATGAGAACCCGCTACTGACCTATCAGGAACAGGCGAATAGGCGTGTGGAGATTTTAATCAAGTAGATAGCAGTAGGCTAAAAGCTGAAGAAAAAAAGGATTCTTTCTGTTTTCTGCTTTTCGCCTTCTACAAACCCAGCACAATAATTTACCGCATAAAAAAACCAGCTCCGAACTTGAAACTGGCTCCAATATTTTAGAAAGACGAGATTAAATCGTCATAATGTCTTTTTCTTTCAGAACGAACAACTCGTCTACTTTGGTTGTAAAAGTGTCTGTAATC
Organism: Flavobacteriales bacterium; assembly: GCA_015665275.1. Taxonomy (GTDB): domain Bacteria; phylum Bacteroidota; class Bacteroidia; order Flavobacteriales_D; family Crocinitomicaceae; genus UBA4466. The sequence continues at coordinate 1,554 of JADFAL010000051.1, forward strand.
GTCTGTATTTTCGCCTCAGCGTCTTTCTGCATGTCTTCCGACAATCCATCATCCTTCAATCCCTTAATCATGTCCAAGGCATCTTTGCGATTGGAACGAACACTTACTTTCGCATTCTCTGCTTCTGCTTTCGCACGTTTCACCAAATCACGACGGCGTTCCTCTGTAAGTGGTGGAATCGAAATAATCAACATTTCACCGTTGTCTTGCGGGGCAAATCCAAGGTTTGCATTCACAATCGCCTTCATCAATTCACCCAACATATCCTTTTCCCAAGGCTGAACGGTCAATGTTCTGGCATCCATAACACTTACGTTAGCAACTTGTTGCAACGGAGTTTGCGATCCGTAATAATCAACCATCACACTTTGCAACATGGCAGGTGCAGCTTTTCCAGCACGAATCTTTGTCAATTCTGACTCGAAGTGCCCCATCGATTTCTCATTTGACGAAGTAACCTCGTCGTAGATCATGTTTAATTCTTCAGTCATAGTCTTTAATTTCTTACAATCGTTCCAACCTGTTCTCCGTCCAAAACTTTTTTCAAGTTCCCTGGAGTATCCATGTCAAAAACGATAATTGGTAAGTTATTTTCTTTACACAAGGTAAAGGCCGTCATATCCATCACTTGCAACCCTTTCCCGTAGGCGTCGTCGAAACTGATTGTATCGTATTTCGTTGCATTCGGATCTTTCTCTGGATCTGCCGAATAGATTCCATCGACACGTGTTCCTTTCAAGATCACTTCCGCATTGATTTCAATTGCTCGTAAAGAAGCCGCTGAATCTGTAGTGAAGAATGGATTCCCGGTTCCTGCACCGAAAATCACCACGCGTCCTCGCTCCAAATGTCTCACCGCCTTTCTTCGAATGTACGGTTCTGAAATTTCTTTCATTTCAATCGCCGACTGCAAACGCGTTTGAACTCCCACAGATTCCAATGCTGCTTGCAACGCCATCGAGTTGATCATGGTTGCTAGCATTCCCATGTAATCACCATGCGTTCGATCCATTCCGCCTTGTTCGGCCTGCACACCTCGGAAAATATTCCCTCCTCCAATGACAATTGCAACCTCTACTCCGGACTCTTGGATCGCTTTAATTTGACTCGCGTACGTAGACAAACGATCGTTATCAATTCCGAAAGCCTTATCCCCCATTAGTGACTCACCACTGAGCTTTAAAAGGATGCGTTTATACTTCATTTTGTGCATTTAGAAACCGAGCAAATATAGCGAAATTGGTACAACGTTTTAGTCCGTACAATCTTCTTTAATTCACCAATTTTCAACAATCGAAAAATCCATCCGTCTGAACAAGTGCTTGCAAACAAACGCTTAGACTTTGTAATACAGTATTTTACACCGATTAATCCCGGATAAACTCCAAAACGCGATCAATGTAATTGTAATACCCTAATTTGATGGGTACCTGGCCATGATCAGAATCTTCAACTCGAATTGCGGATTTTTCCGTTCCACCATGATTCGCGTAAATCAATTCTCCGTTATCAATAGAAATGTAGGAGTCTTCTATTCCATGCATCCAAAGAAGCGGCGCTGTTACATCTTTAATCTTCTCAGAATTTGGAAATTCTAGGGTCGTTACAAATCCGGCGCTCATTCCAAGTGTAGAACTATTGACCAAATTTTGAACCGTTCCCAATGGGGCTTCAATCATTATCTTTTCAAAAGAGAAATCCGTTCGATACGCTGCACGATCGATCGTTGGAATGGCTCCCAAGCTAAATCCATAACAAAATGTTTTCGAAGGATCGGCCCCGTGCTCAATCAACCAATCAATAGCCGCATCTGCATCTTCGTATAACCCTTGTTCGGAGGAAGAACCTTGCGACATTCCATATCCGCGATAATCAATGGTAAATACGCCGTAATTGTATTTTCCACCGAGATTCGCCAATAACGATGTTCTGTCCCAATAAGCATCCATATGTTTTGATTGTCCGTGTAGATACAAGATGATCGTATCAGAAGCGATCGTGCTCATATCACCTATGTAGACCCCATAAATTGTATGCGTTTCATCATTCACGGCATCATACGAAGGCATGGTCACCAATTCGTAATTGGGCGCTGTTACCACCAAGCTGTCAGGAATATCAATTTCTTGTTCCTCGTTGTAATTCTCAAACTGGTACTCATCCAACTGGGTCGCAGGAAACGCGAGACCGTCTAACTTCAATTTTTGACACGAAACGAAAATCGCGATCAAAACGATTAATCCAACTACTTTTTTCATTTCTTTCCTTTTAATGTTTTTCTAAATCCAATGTAAAAACCTGTGGCTCCATTCGTTCCTAATATTCCCGTGTAAGGAACAAATGCGTCTTCGCTATCGATATACGGAGCGAGTAATTTCACCTCTGCGAAAAATTGGTAACGATTCTCTGTTGCTTTGAACACATGCCCAAACTGTGGACTAAACAGAATTCGCTGATCGTTGGGGCGGTCGAAGTCAATGCCCGATCTCATTATGAAGGTATTGTTGAATCCTACGTAGAAGTAATTGCGACGTTTTCCATAGTTCCAATATGCATTTGCATCTATCATTGGCCAGAAATTAAAAGAACGGGTACTTGGTGAAAAGGCAATTTGTGCCGTTCCAGAAACACTCACACTTGGCCAATATCCCTTTTGTTTTAG
>JADFAL010000063.1 GCA_015665275.1 Flavobacteriales bacterium
AATACCTATGCCGTAATCTTTAATGGACACGACAATCTCGTTTGGTTTAAAATGGATTGTCAAATCTGGGTTTTTCTTGCCAACAGAATACTTAAAGGCATTACTTATTAAATTAGACAATGAATGCATCAGTAATTTAGGGTCTAAAGCTACATTGTATGGTTCACCTTTTATTACAAAATTTAGATGGCTTCCGTCAGCTTTAACATTATTAAATTCGTTGGCTAACTTCTCGCAAAACTCAACTAATGCTATATCTTCAGGGTCATACTGAACTTTTCCAGCAGATATTTTTCCTAAAAGAAGTACATCATCCATAAGCCCTGTCATTTTAGCGATTGATTCTGTTATACGACCGGATACTTTTTTATACTTTTCTGGTTCTATTTTTTTACCACTGGCATTAAACATTTCGAGTAATTGTGCATTCGACTGAATAACTGCTAATGGCGTTCTAAATTGATGTGATGCAGTTGAAACAAAAGTTGATTTTAATTGGCCTAACTCTTTTTCACGTTCTAATGATTCTTTAAGTTCTTTGTTAGCAAAACCTAATGCATTTATAGAATCATATAACTCTAAACTCTTTTTTTCAAGTAAGTTTTCCGCCTCTTGTCGAGCTTTTTTTTCCCTTGCCAGCGCTTTTTCAAGTAATTCTATTTTCATCTCGTTATCAAATTTTCTTTATTTGTAACATGACTGTTTGTCCATTATTCTCTTCGCCTATTTTTACAACATCAACATCCTCCTTAAAATGATTAGCGGCTCCTTTTATCAAACCTATTGCCAAATCAGACATTTTTCTGGATGACATGTAATTTAGCATCATTTCATTCTCACTTTTTATTTCGGCTTGAAATGCAGGTAACTCTGCTTCCGGATAAAGCTTTAAAACTTCTGGATGAATATATTGGTCTATGGAATTTAAAAAGCTAAACAAATTAGGCTTTTCGACGAAGATAGGATATTTGGTTTTTAATGTAGTAAAGAAATATTCACCAAAAACCGCTAACAATTCCGGGACTGGGACCCCCTTTATTTCAGATAATTTTCCAACCATTTTAAACATGTCTTTATGGCTATAAGTGCCTACAGAGGTATAAACTCCACCCGTGTCTAGTTCACATTCATCAATTATCTGTTGGACAACTTCCATGCCAAACTCCGTTTCAACTAACTCTAAAAACTCAGTAAATACAATTCCTTTCAAAATATATTGGTTTTAAATATTATTTCAAAACAACTACCCTCTCCCAATGTCGATTTAACAGCAATTTGCCCTTTGTTAACTTCGATGTAATCTTTTGCAATACTTAATCCTAATCCTGTGCCTTTAATTTCTGTCACATTTTTCGCACGAAAGAAAGGTTGAAATAGTTTTGGCAGTTCATCTTCCGGAATACCTATGCCATAATCTTTAATGGACACGACAATCTCGTTTGGTTTAAAATGGATTGTCAAATCTGGGTTTTTCTTGCCAACAGAATACTTAAAGGCATTACTTATTAAATTAGACAATGAATGCGTTAGTAATTTAGGGTCTAAAGCTACATTGTATGGCTCACCTTTTATCACAAAATTTAGATGGCTTCCGTCAGTTTTAAGATCATTAAATTCGTTGGCTAACTTCTCGCAAAACTCAACTAATGCTATATCTTCAGGGTCATATTGAACTTTTTCAGCAGTTATTTTTCCTAAAAGAAGTACATCATCCATAAGCCCTGTCATTTTAGCGATTTCTTCTGTTATACGGCCGGATACTTTTTTATACTTTTCTGGTTCTATTTTTTTACCACTGGCATTAAACATTTCGAGTAATTGTACATTCGCCTGAATAACTGCTAATGGTGTTCTAAATTGATGTGATGCAGTTGAAACAAAAGTTGATTTTAATTGGCCTAACTCTTTTTCTTTATTTAAGCTGTCATCTAATTCATCTGCTTTATACTTTAAGGCCTTATTTTTATTTTCCAAGTCCGTTTGCATTTTTAGAATAGAAGAGTTCAAAAAAAGTAATATTACGACCATAATCGCAGCAGTGGAGAATGAATTTAACATACCAATGGATTGTAAAATTTGACTGTTGATCGGATAGATTGCTTTAAAATCTAAGAAGATATAGTATACAATAAAGTATGCAAAGCTTAAAATAATCATATAGAACAATCTATGACTGGCTTTCCAATCTGGGTATAAAAAAAGAGCGGTTAGTAATACTATGAAATAGATGTTAAAATTACTTTCCTCACCAATGAAATAATTCGCTAAAATTATTCCTGCAACTGCATTTATACTTCCAAGAGCGAAGGGTGTTTTGAGCCATTTAATCTTGAATAAATAGCCCCATGCTAAAAACAGAAAAAATGAAAGGACTGCATAGATTAACATTTCGGGTACATCGATGAAATAATAAAAGATGGCTAAAAGTAAATGAAGAAAAGCAGTGGAAACACAGGCGCCAATCATCGAATTTATAAATCGAGATTTGTTACGTTCACTGTGTTCCTCTTTATCGATAACTTTTATCATACAAATGGTGTATATACTCCATGAGACATATTTTAATGTATTGCCATTTTGGCGATTGCTCCTGCCACAACTATTACTTTTTTATGCTTGTCCACTTCTCTTTTTTTTAAAGTTTCGGTAAATGTTTCACAAAAGTACTTAATCGGTGGAGTAAACACTAGTGGTTGTCTACTGAGTCCTTAAGCTCTTTGTTCGATAAACTAATTAGTTTTATTTAGCTATTTAATAAGGAATGAATTTTCTTAACGGAGCCTTAGTTCGACAATTTTTAATAATTCTGCAGCAGAATATGGCTTCGCAAAAAAATCTACAGCATCTATATCTATTCCTTCACTAACGATTTCCTCTTTTGTTTTAGCTGTTAGAAATATAAAAGGAGGGAATTCAGATTCAGCTACTTGTGCCTTTAAAGTTTTGAAACACTCAAAACCATCCATTTTAGGCATATTGATATCACAGATTACTAAATTAGGAGCTTGACTATTAAACATTTTTATTCCTTCCAATCCATCTGCAGCCTGGTATACGGTATAGCCACTAACTTCTAATATATCAGCTAATGTTTCACGCAATTCTTTTTCATCTTCAATAGTTAAGATTATACTCATGCAGGAACAATTTAAATTCTGGATATAGGTAATAAGCGTATTTAATTTAAAATACCACAAATAAATATGTGATTTGGAATCCACTGTATATGTACAAGCCAAACCTTTTCTGTTTCAACATGAAGATTGCACCAATTAAAGTGTAGGTCTTCAGCGATATTTGAACTTTTTGGCTTAAAAAACAAGATAAAGTTCTGTCTAATTTAGGTTAAAATTCTGATACTGCTTTTTTCTTGCTTT
>JADFAL010000094.1 GCA_015665275.1 Flavobacteriales bacterium
TCTTTGGTGGTAACGGCAAATGTATCTTACGATGGAGCCCTCGTCGATCAATACACGGAAACGGTTTCAATTCCATACGGTTCAGAGGATACAGTCGTGTTTAATACAGGTTTTGTCCCGATGAATATTGGGGAATACAGTGTGACTTTTTCGGTTCCTTTTGATCAGGATACTTCAAATAATACTAGTGTCGCGTCGTCATTATTCGTAAATGATAACATCATGGCACATGATTATGGAAGTGCTTCCGTTTTTGGGTGGGATCCAAATGCTACGAATCAAGAAATCGCAGGGTTCGCAAACGAACCGCATGGCTGGGGAAATATTTACGTACCAGAGGCGGATGAAGCTATTTATGGCATCAATGTAAATTTTGCGGTTGGAACAACTCCTGGGTTATTGGTTTTGGCGCGCGTTTATCGATTTGATAACATCGGAGGGATTCAAGGAAATTTGCAACTCGTGGCGGAGCAAACGTATAATGTACAAAACTCTGACATTGGTACAGGAGCCACAACAATCGTATTTCCACAACCGCAAATGCTAGTCGGTGGATCAGGATACATAGTTGAAGTATTTAAAGTTGATGCTACAGCGAATGGCGAGGCACTCTTCATAGGTGGTTCTGACGGTTCCTCGGAAGACGACGATTACTCAACCGTAGGTTATGGTGAATATGGGCAAAGTGGCGTGAATTATTATACCAATTGGGGGTTTGCTCCATTTGTACGGGCGAATTTCAATCAGGTTTTGAATGCAGAAGAAAGCAGTTATCAAGGCATTACAATCTATCCGAATCCTTCAAATGGAATCGTAACCATTGAGAATCAGGAGAACCTTCACAGTGCAATTACCTTGACAAACCTTGAAGGACGCGAAATCCTAGAAACTTCTATGAATATTTCTAAAACCTTGGATTTATCCAATAACGCCGCGGGTATTTATCTGGTAACAATTACCAATGTCAAAGGCGCGTTAACGAAACGCATTTCCCTTCATTAGGCCGACTTCTAGAACGATTCACTTCCAAACTTGGGCATGTCGTCAGCCTAAATGATCACAAATTCAGTTGAACTTTAGCTGACCAATCCGTCTATCAGTCAAAAAGTCAAACCGTCAAAAAGTCCAACCCTCTAACATCTAATTTTACTACTTTTACGCAAAATTTATACTACATGAAAGCATACGTTTTTCCCGGTCAAGGAGCCCAATTTTCAGGAATGGGTAAGGACCTTTACGATTCATCAGTTGTGGCGAAAGAAATGTTCCACAAAGCGAATGAAGTATTGGGATTTGATATCACGAAAATCATGTTCGAAGGAACGGATGAGGAGTTGAAACAAACCAAAGTAACACAGCCAGCAATCTTTTTGCATTCAACAATTTTGGCGGCTTGTTTGGGCGATTCATTCCACCCTAACATGGTTGCAGGTCACTCTTTAGGAGAACTGTCTGCTTTGGTGGCAAACAAAACACTGAATTTCGAAGACGGACTTCGTTTGGTATCGAAACGTGCTTTGGCGATGCAAGCGGCATGTGAAGCTGAGCCTTCAACAATGGCAGCCATTCTAGGATTGGACGATGCTGTTGTAGAAGATATTTGTGAGAAAGTGGATGGAGTTGTTGTGGCGGCAAATTATAACTGCCCAGGCCAATTGGTAATTTCAGGAGCCGTTCCAGCGGTAGAGAAAGCATGTGAATTAGCAACTGAAGCAGGAGCACGCCGTGCGATGTTACTTCCAGTTGGAGGTGCATTCCACTCTCCTTTAATGGAGCCAGCGCGAGAAGAGTTAGCAGCAGCAATTGAAGCAACAACATTCAATACGCCTTCTTGTCCAGTATATCAGAACGTAACTGCCAGTGCCGTAACAGATCCATCGGAAATCAAGAAGAATTTGGTGGCACAATTAACAGCACCCGTTCGTTGGACGCAAACAATGAATCAAATGATTTCTGACGGATGCGAAGAAGTGGTCGAAGTAGGACCAGGGAAAGTATTACAAGGTCTCTTCAAGAAAGTAGATCGCAAATTCCCAACATCAAGCGCAGTTCTAGAAACAGCATAGAAATATTTCTTATTGAATTTAAAGCCCCGGCATCTCGACTTCGAGCGATGACCGGGGTTTTTTATTTCTCATTCTTTTGTCCGCAAACCATCCATTGCCGAGCAGTCCACTTCGAGTGCCTCAGTGCACTGTTAAACATTCAATAAATCAAGCAATCGAGCAGTCCACATCGAGTTTGTCGAAATCTCGAAGAGGATCGTCCAACAGTCCAATTTCGAAAAATATGGAATTCGAAACCACATGTCATCTCACTATCAAACGACGTAGAAATTAAATCAATTCTTATGAAAAAAATAATGATACTAGCATGTTTGATCTTCGGGATGGGATCGACATACGCACAGAACGCAATGGGCGAAGTAATTGGAGAAGTTCAAGACACGAAAGGTGAATCCCTAGTTGATGCTCATGTATATATTGACGATGTTTTTGGTCAGCGATACCAAGCAAGAACAGATTTTGACGGTAGATTTCGAATTTCCGCGATTCCAGTTGGCGAGTACGCCTTGAATATTCAAAAATATGGTGATACGATAAAAGGAATTGTAGTTGATGTGCCAAGAGATGGATTTCATAATTGTGGAATCATCGTTTTTGACGGAGAAATAGTAAAACAATTGGGCGATGTAATAGTATCCGTAGACCAAGGCTTAAAGCTTGTTGACGGAAACATTCCAGTAACAACTATGAAAGCTGCGGAAATTCAGGAAAGCGCGTTGAAATTCGACGTTGCTGGATTGGTAGAGAGTATGTCTTCAGAAATTCAAAAGACGGAAGGAGGGGAATTGATCATTCGAGGATCACGACCAGGAGATATGTTGTATTTGATTGATGGAATCAAAACAGCCCAAATAGGTGTAATGCCATCCGCAGCCATTGGATCACTCACAGTCTATACAGGTGGAATTCCAGCAAAATACGGAGACACACTTGGAGGTGTAATTGCAATGGAAACACAAAGTTACTTCGACCTATATCGAACGTGGAAAGCAAAACAATTGAAGGCAGGAAAATAATTAACTCTCGTAAGCATAGCCTTCCAAAGGGATTCCACATTATTGGGACCTTTTTTTGTTTCTTAAATGAAAAGTCAAATCGTCCTCTGAGGCTCCGTTGGATTGAGTTTATCGAAATC
>JADFAL010000093.1 GCA_015665275.1 Flavobacteriales bacterium
AATGAGTCGTGCGCCGGAAACATTAAGACGATTGGACGGACAGCGAATCATCACGCTAGACGCCGAAACTACCGATCCTGATATGGTGGCTCGAATCAACGAATCGATCAACGACGATATTCTTCCGGAGATTTACAACAAATACCCTTCGATTAAGTCAGTTCCGCTAGGACAAGCAAAGCGTCAAGGAAAAATTGCTGACTCAATGAAGGTTGCCGGATTGATCGGTGTTGTCATCATGTTCATTATCATCACACTTCACTTCAACAGCTTGAGTAATGCATTTTTAATCATGCTCGTTATTCCCGCTGGACTGGGCGGTGCCATTATCGGACACGGGCTGGTAGGGATTTCCGTTTCCTTATTCTCTTTCTTTGGAATCATTGCTTTGATTGGAGTTTTGGTGAACGATTCCATTGTATTCTTGGATCGATACAACGATTTACTGCTCCAAGGAAAGGATGTGAAAACTGCGGCCGTTGAAGCAGCAAAATCACGTTTCAGACCGATTCTACTAACATCCTTGACAACTGTTGCCGGGCTTCTCCCCATTATGTCGGAAACAAGTATGCAGGCTCAGTTCTTGATTCCAGTGGCTGTTTCGATTGCCTTTGGCGTGCTGTTTGGAACTATTTTCATTCTGGTCTTCTATCCTGCTGCCATTCTATTTTGGAATGCGATAAGAATTGGATATCGAAATTTAATTCACGGTCAATGGAAGATCGTTCCTGCATCCTTAGAGCCTGCCATTCGCAATGCAAAGAGACAGCAAGGATTGAGCAGAGAACCTGAATTTTACTCGGAAGAAATCAACCAAATTGAAGAAAATGAAGATCCTATTTAACATACTCATTTGCACCCTTCTGGCATTTGGTGGTTGGTCGCAACAGGAACTTTCTGCGAACGACGCTGTACTTCTAGCCTTAAAAAACAATTATGATGTTCAAATGGCCGATCTTCAAAATGCCATTAGTCAAAAGAATAATACGTGGAGCGAAGCTGGGGCGTTTCCTACTGTTGACCTTACAGTTGGTCAGAACAACAGCATTCAAGACAACAGAAATAACCCATTTACTTTTACCCCAGGTGTGATTCTCTCCCAAAGTATTAATCCTTCGGTGAATGTCAACTACAATATCTTTACAGGGTTTGCGGTGAAGATGTCGAAGGTTCGTTTGGAACAATTGCAAGAGCAAAGTGCAAACAATGCTCTGGCTGTAATGGAAACCGCGGTTCAAGATGTTTTAAAAGCGTACTATACGGCAAAGCTGCACGATGCTCGCACAGACATGCTTCGGGAGGTCTATGACATTTCAAAGAACCGCGTTGAATATTATGAACTCAAGCAAGAGTACAACGGCGGTAATTCTTTGGAATTAATGCAGTTCCGGAATCAGATGCTAACGGATAGCTCCAACTTGATTTTGCAAAAACTTTCCTACACGAACTCCGTACGGAATTTGTTGCTCTTAATGAACGACACTGTAACAACGCCGGAAAATGTAGTACTGATCGATCCGTTTGACATTGGAGAAGTTTTGATTGATGGTGAAATTGCCATGGAATCCATGTTGGCAAACAACAAGAATTTAAAGAACCAGTACATCAACATTGAATTGCAAAGAACAAATACTGAATTTCAAAAATCGTTCTTGTACCCTACCTTAAGCTTTCAATTGGGTGCAAATCCTAGCTGGAATAGATTCGAAGAAATTCAAGACAATCTTCTAAGCGCGCAAACCCAAAATCTTGTGTATTACGGCAATTTTAGTTTGCGCTATTCCCTTTTCAATAATTGGAAGAACAAACGTGCGGTGGAAGTCTCTCAAATTCAGGAAGAAATTGCGGAAATCAGCACGAAATCAATGGAGGTTACTCTGACCAATACCTTGAAAAACCTCATCGAATTGTACGAAGTTCGCAATCAGTTGGTCGCTATCTCGAATCAAAATCTTGAATATGCTAAGAAGTCGTTTGAATTGGCCGAAGACCGTTTTGAGCGAGGCACGATTAATTCCATCGATTTGGCAACGATACAATCTAATTACCGAAATACCTTGATACAGCACTACGAGAATATTTACAATAGGATGGATACGTATTTGGAGATATATAGGATGACAGGGCAGATTGCTTTGGGATATCAATCTGAAGATTGAGTATGAGGGAAAAATCAAGCTATTTAGCCATTTAGCTAATTAGATTAATGTCAATTAATTGAAATTGATAGGAATTACTCCTATCTTAATTAGTCAGCCCAAAACGCACTCCTACCAAATAACTTAACGACAACGGCATGGATAAAGAAGAACTTCCTTTAAGTTCCAATGATCGTGTTTTAAAGAAAATCATCGAAGAAATTAATCTTCCAACATTCCCATTGAGAAACTCAGTCTTTCATGACTTAATGGCTTATGTTATTGAACAACAAATTCCATTTCGGAGCACCAAAAAGACTTTTAACAAACTTCTCGATAAAGCTGGGATACCCGAACTCACGCCTGATAACTTTGGAATCTTGGAAAAAAATGCTCTCCACGATGTAAAGCTTTCTGAAAACAAGATCGCAACTATTGAAAGAATTCTCGATCGATGGCATTCCATGCCTACAAATTGGAATTCGCTGAGTGATGAGGAAGTTCGTAACTCGCTTCGGCAAATTAAAGGTATTGGACCATGGACAATCAACATGATTTTATTGTACACTTTAAAACGTCATGACATTTTTCCTGCGGACGATTATCATTTAAAGCAATTAATGCCGAGATTATAAGGATTGGACTCGAAAAGTCGATTGAAATCTCAAATGAAAGCGGTGGCAGAAAATTGGAGTCCGTATCGCTCAATCGCAGTAAGATATTTGTTGGAATGGAAAAAAGTTGGACTGTAGAAACATGGGTGTATCCCTTGCTAATAAAAGACTTGTGGAAAAACCAAAAAAAGCTTTAACGCAAAAATGCGTTTATGAATCTTTGCATTTACTATTTTTTGCCCCTAGGATTCACTATTTTATTATATCACAAAAAAAGGCCCGCCATTTCCGACGAGCCTAGTGCTTTACCTAAACGGAATTACGCAGCCACGACGCGCTTTGAAGCAATACCGATTCCGAACGCACTATTAAGTTGTAGTGTCCTGCTGACAATT
>JADFAL010000100.1 GCA_015665275.1 Flavobacteriales bacterium
CCGATGATATTAGTATCCTTCTACTGGAAACAAATATTAGTTTTTGCTGGATACTCTTCAATAGTAGTAACATTATACGAATTTTTTGAATGGGAATGGCTCATGATTCCTTGGGTTCCACTTACCTTAATTGGTATTGCCGTAGCCTTTTATTTAGGTTTTAAAAACAACTCGGCATACGACAGAACATGGGAAGCCCGCAAAATCTGGGGAGGTATTGTGAATTCAAGTCGTAGTTGGGGAAGTATGGTAAATGGATTTGTGACGGAAGAGTTTTCAGAAGAAACGATCAGCGAAGAGGAATTGAATGAAATTCGCAAACGATTGATATACCGTCACATTGCATGGTTGTACCGATTGAAGAGACAATTGCGCGTTCGCAAGTCATGGGAACACGATAAGGCCGTTAATAATAAATACCGGGAATTGATTGCTGAAATGTTCCCTACTGAAGACCCTGAAACCGAATTAAAAAACTTTCTCTCGGACGAAGAGGTGCAGCGCATGCTATCCATGAAAAACCCATGCACACAACTCTTAGAAGAGCAATCCAAAGAATTGAAAGAACTAAAAATGCGCGGATTAATTGACGATTTCCGTCACATGGAATTGCAGAAGATGATTACCGAATTCTATACGCTCCAAGGAAAATGTGAGCGGATCAAGAATTTTCCATTGCCGCGTCAATACGCCTCGATTAGTATTTACTTGGTATACGTTTTCATATTCATGCTCCCGCTAGGATTGTTATCTGCCTTCCATGACGCTGACCTTGATCCAGCAATGATTTGGGGAGTTGTTCCGTTTACCGTGCTCACCGGTTACATTTTTTGGTTGATGGAAAGCGTTGGTGACTACGCGGAGAATCCTTTTGAAGGACTTGCTTTTGACATCCCAATGACCTCTTTAGTGCGAACGATTGAAATTGATTTGCGTGAGATGCTCGGAGAGACTGACTTACCGCCAGCGATTGGACCGAAAGACAATTTTGTGGTGTAGAATTGTTGGAGCTGGATAGGTTCGACAGATTGGATAGATTGGATGGATTGGACAAATTAGAAGCGTGGTTTAAACCGTTTGACTTTTCAATCATTTGATGACTTCATTTTCAGAAATCGTATATTGGCTGTCTAAACATTTGATAATGAAGACGCTTTTTACACTACTTATCGTTTGCCTTAGTGCAACTGCCTTTGGACAAGTTTCCTTTTCGATAATTGAACCTGCTTCTATTGCAGGTGGATACAACTTTACCAGCAATGGTGATGGAACCGATTGGGGATTGCCAAATCTATTGGACCCAAACGATGCTATCCAAGATACTTGCATTATTGCAGAAGACGGAACAACAGGATTAAATGCTCAAGGCATTCCACTATCCTATGAAGTGTGTGGGCCTGTAATCAATAATATAGCGGGGAAAATTGCCGTTGTATATCGATACGATGGTTCTTCGAGCAACGTTTGTTGGTATGCTGAAAAAATCTTGAACTGTCAAAATGCAGGAGCTATTGGCGTAATTATGATCAATCGTGACGATGCTATTATTGATGTCCCCGGTGTTAATGGAGGGCCTCAATGCACGATTCCGTTTGCTTTTATTTCTTCTTCTGATGGTGCGCTATTAAGAGCACGATTGGAAGCCGGAGACGATGTAATTGCATTTTTAGGAAATAAGTCAGGGTTGTATACAGACGATGGCGGATTGATTGGAGAAAGCACTTACGCGCCAATTATCGCCTCTACTTCTTCCATGATTGCACAGGATAACACCGAATTTGGTTTCGACGTTGGAGCAAGCGTTTACAACTTCGGAAGTGCGGATCAAAACAATGTTTCATTAACAGCAACGGTAACGGGTCCGGGCGGAACGTGGACAGAAACTGTTGGTCCTTATTCGATTGTATCAGGAGATACATTGAACATTTACACCGGCGGACCGAATAATATTCCTGCATTCTCATTGCCAACATATCCGGAAGGACGATATACCTTGACTTATGAAGTAGATTTGGGCATTCCCGACTCTTCTGACTTTGATAACACGCTCACCTACGACTTTGTGATTTCGGACGATGTAATCTCGTATTCCTCGATTGATACCTTGACAGGAATCCCTACACCTAGTGCCAATTTCAGAGCGGCCAACTCAGGCTCTTTCTTGTCATGTCAACATTTCAGAGACCCGAACGCCAGTCGATTGGGAGCACAAGGAATGTACTTTTCGGCAGTAACAGGATTCGATTCTGGAATTACGTTGGATGGCGAGGAAGTTCCAATCACCCTATATCAATGGGACGATGTGTTTACAGATTTGAACGATCCGAATCTTGATTTTGCCAACCTGAATGCAATCGCCTTTGGTTTCTATTATTATCCAAGCGATTTGCAAGGAGAAACGGTATACGGCGAATTTGAAACGCCTGTTCAACTTGCGGACAATCAGCGGTATTTGGCCTGCGTGCAAGTGAATAATGCAGATGTTTTCCTTGGACATGATACGCGTATCGATTACACTTCAACAATTGGACATTATCTACAACCGCATGTACCGAATCAAAGCGATAACGGATTCTTTGCACTTGGTTTTGGTGAGGATTTGTCTCCTGCAATTGCATTGCGCGTGATGGATGCCGCATTGTTAGACCTCGATGAAGTAGCGATCAAAAATGGATCGGTATATCCAAATCCTGCGAATGATGTATTGATCGTGAAACCAGGAACCAATGAATCGGCTCAGGTACAAATCACTGATATGAGTGGAAGAATTGTTTTGAGTTCGGACGTTTTAATGGATGGAAGTTCTTTGGATATCTCCTCATTGAAACCAGGAGCATACACGGTAACAATTTTGAATAAAACCCTAGAAAACGAGTCATTTAAGGTCTTGGTTCAATAGGAATAAGTAAAAAGTGTTAGTTCTTCTTTGATCTGTGTTGACCAAATGGTGGTCAATTGCATTCCTTTGTATGGTTACGTAGTTAAACCGAATTCAAAAACAATACG
>JADFAL010000058.1 GCA_015665275.1 Flavobacteriales bacterium
GTCTTCAGCTTGTTTATAACAGGTAATTAGACTTATGTACGTGTCGTTTCTAACGCTCTCAGAGGGTTGAATGTCTTTTACCATCCCCAATTCTTGACGCTTCATAACGTCCGCTTTAGTCGCAAACTGATATCTATTGCCATTGGTTACATCTTCAGCAGTGTATACAATACCGGTATACCCCATGTCTAATATATTTTGAAACATCTCAGCGGCTCCAGAAAAGTCTTTAGCACGCATAGACATTAAAGCCGCGTTGAAGAGCATACTTGTATCCGCTTTCGCTTTAGCACCTAAATCTGGATTATTCAACAAATCGTAAGCTTGAACAAAGGTGTTTTTTGCACCTTCAAAATCTCCAGCATCCGCCTGAACGCTGCCTTTTGCAGCTAACTTAGGCGTAAGATTCGGAAGTTTAGCAATCGCCATGTCCGTGTACCTCTTCTTTTTCGCAGTCTTTTCAAAAGCAATCAATTTAGTGTAACCATCCATACTTTTTTCTAAAGCTTCAGCATCTAGAGCTTGTACTTCAGCATCTGTACTGTACAGAATACCTAAGTAAACCTGACCTTTGTAGTAGTAAAATTTACTCAAAGTTTTTTCATCGTCCATAGCATAGTTCGCAGCTTTAAGGCCTTCTTCTGCTTCGTCAATTTTCTTTTTCGCTTGTGCGAAGTCGGACTTATCGTAAGCCAACACTGCACTGGTTACTTTAGGTTTTACCTGAGCAAATATGGCTGTTGATAAAAATGCAGCCATTAAAATCAATCTAAATTTCATCTTTTAATTTTTCAAAAATTTTCGCAAATCTAATATTTAATCGATATCGGCAGAGCCCTCTTCAGTCGCAGGTGGATTTTCTTTAATCATTCCTGCTTCGCCTTCTATTTCTTCTATTTCTTCTACTTCCATTGCTGGAACTTTAGTGACAGAAGCGATAGAATCAGAATCTTTTATGTTAATCAGCTTAACACCTTGGGTGGCTCTACCCATAACTCTTAAACCTTTAACCTCCAATCGAATTAATACTCCAGATTTGTTTATGATTATTAAATCGTCTTCATCATTTACGGCTTTAATCGATGCAAGCTCACCAGTCTTCTCTGTTATATTAAGCGTTTTTACACCCTTACCTCCGCGGTTTGTTGTTCTGTAATCTTCAACAGCCGATCGTTTACCGTAACCTTTTTCAGAAACAACTAGGATGTCCTTGTTGTCCCCTTCTTCTACACAGACCATGCCAACGAGTTCATCTTCTTCATGCGCAAGCCTTACTCCTCTTACTCCAGAGGCGTTTCTTCCCATTGGTCTCACAAGAGATTCAGGGAAACGAATGGCCTTACCAGAACGAATGGCCATCATGATGTTATGATTACCATTGGTGAGTTTCGCCTCGAGCAATTGGTCTCCGTCTCTAACGGTTACAGCATTAATGCCATTTACTCTAGGGCGACTGTACGCTTCAAGTGTTGTTTTCTTTATTACCCCTTTCTTGGTACAAAGAACGATGTAGTGGTTATTGATGTAGTCTTCATCTTTAAGATTATCTACATTTATGTAGGCCACTACTTTATCGTCTTGCGGAATATTGATTAAGTTTTGAATAGCTCTTCCCTTAGATGTTCTGCTTCCTTCCGGTATTTCATACACCCTCAGCCAAAAACACCTTCCGAGCTCTGTAAAGAACAACATGTAGTTGTGGTTATTGGCTACAAATACGTGTTCAATAAAATCAGCGTCTCTGGTTTTTGCAGCCTTAGCACCTACTCCACCTCTATTTTGAGTTCTGTATTCTGTCAATGAAGTACGCTTAACATAACCCGCGTGAGAAATAGTAATCACTACTTGCTCGTTGGGGATCATGTCTTCAATGCTTACTTCTCCGCCAGCATACTCGATTTCTGTTCGTCTTTCATCACCGTACTTCTCTTTTATTTCTAAAAGTTCAGTCGTAATGATGCTCATTCTCAATTCGAAATTATTTAGTATCTCTTTTAAGTGAGCAATGGTCTTCATTAACTCCTCGTACTCAGCCTTCAGTTTGTCTCTTTCAAGACCTGTTAACTTCTGAAGCCTTAAATCTAAGATTGCTCTTGCTTGAATCTCTGATAAATCAAAGTCGGACATCAACCCAGTTCTCGCTTCTTCCGGAGTTTTAGAACCCCTGATCAATTTAATAACTGCGTCTAAGTTGTCTAGAGCTATTAATAAACCTTGAAGTACATGTGCTCTTTTCTCAGCTTGAGCTAACTCATACTTAGTTCTTCGTACAACCACGTCATGTCGGTGGTCTACAAAGTGTCTAATCATATCCTTAAGATTCAGAAGCTCCGGTCTTCCGTTTACTAAGGCTATGTTGTTTACGCTGAAACTTGTCTGAAGTTGGGTGTATTTGAAAAGTTTATTTAACACAACGTTTGGTACTGAATCTCTTTTCAGTACATAAACTATGCGCATACCGTTTCTGTCAGATTCGTCTCTGATATCTGAAATACCCTCGATTTTCTTATCGTTAACCAACTCAGCTGTTTTCTTAATCATTTCAGCTTTGTTGACTTGGTAAGGAATCTCGGTAACGATAATACACTCGCGTCCTTTAACCTCTTCAATATTAGCTTTAGCGCGCATTACAACACGTCCGCGGCCTGTTCTTGCAGCTTCTCTTACGCCTTCATAGCCGTAAATAATTCCTCCGGTAGGGAAGTCTGGAGCCTTCACATGCTGAATCAACTCATCAACTTCAATGTCATTGTTTTTGATGTATTCAACGGTAGCGTCAATGGTTTCAGAAAGGTTGTGCGGAGGCATATTCGTAGCCATACCCACAGCAATACCGGAAGCACCATTTACAAGAAGAGCTGGAATCCGCGTGGGTAAGACCTTAGGTTCTTCAATGGTGTCATCAAAGTTCAGTTGATGATCAACGGTATCCTTGTCAATGTCGGCAAGCATTTCTTCAGCAATTTTCTGAAGTTTAACT
>JADFAL010000019.1 GCA_015665275.1 Flavobacteriales bacterium
GCATTCGATATTGCTGGAAAAGATTTGGCTTCGGGCGCTTCGATGCGACATGCAATTTATCTTGCTATGGACGTGTACCGAAATCATCAATTGGAGAAAGAAATCAATGCTGATCCTTTAGAAATTACTCCACCGAAAGAATACGATCGCGATCGTGACAGAGACCGCAGAGATGGTAAGGGAAGATCTGGACAGAGAAACAATGGTGATAGACCAAGACCAGTGAGTGAAGCAAAAAAGAACGACGCTCCTAAACAAGATGAAGTTCCTGAGGTTAAGAAAGCAGAAGCTAAGGTGGAAGAACCTAAAGAGGAAGTAAAGCCTAAGGTTGAGGAAGTTCCAGTGAATGAAGAGCAGCCAAAGGTAGACGATGCTCCAAAGCCTGAAAGTGAAGCAAAAGAGGATAAGGATTAAATAATATCCTCCTCTTCTTATTCACTAGCACTCTCCGGTTGCGGGATCACAAAATTCTCCATCAGTAAGTTCATTAGCAGGCTGCAATGATTGCAATGCTTCTAGAAAAACCTCTGATGGTTGCGCACCACTCAAACCAAACTCATCGTTGAATACGAAGAACGGAACTCCGGAAACACCTCTGTTTTGATAGAGTTTGATTTCAGCATGCACTTTTTGAGCGATTTCTTCATTCGCAATAATGGAATCTACTTTATCGGAATCCCAACCGAAATCATGCAGAATGGTGTGCAATTCCTTTCGATTGTTCAAGTGTTTTGCCTCCTCGAAATATGCAGCAAGAAACCGTTCTTTCAATTCGGGACCAAACCCTTCTTTGTTCGCAACATGCAATAATTGGTGCATTTCGAGTGTGTTCACGGCCAACCATTGATCGCCAAAATTAAAATCAATTCCAACGGTTTTGCCCACTTCGGTTAAGTGATCAATCATTTCTTGTACGCGTTCAGCGCTGCCGAATTTCGTGGTTAAATACGTTTCCCTGTTCATCCCTTCTGAGCGCATAGAAGCATCCAGTTGAAACGGATGCCAACTGACTTCTACAGGAGTACCTTTCCATTCCTTCAGTGCTGCTTCCAACCGTTTCTTTCCTACGTAGCACCACGGGCAGGCTACATCTGAAATGACATCTATTTTGATTGTATTTTGTTTCATAATAGTCTCTTTTTCGAAATTGATTCAAGGTTCAGCTTCTTTGATCGCATCAATGGTGGAAACAGTTGCAGCAGTAACCGAGAATGGAATAGCGATAATAAACCCAATCACAGGAATCAATAGTAATAGTGCGAATATAACTCCATTTCCAATGGCCACACCTTTATTTTTCTGGACGAATGCCACGCCTTTTTTGTAATTCATATGGCGCTCCAGAGTGTAATCCATGTTTCCAAAACCAATGAAATACGCTTGTATTAAGAATATCACGGGAGCAGTTAATAGACCAATAATTGGGATAAATCCTAATACGAAGAGTAAAAAGGTCCACATCAATTCAAGAGATAGATTGCGCAAATTGACTTTAATCCCACGGAGCAACAACTCCATAAAACTAGCACCGGAGTTGATTTTCTTTCCCGTAATGTGTTCTTCAATTTTTTCGGAAATTGGTGACATGAACGGTGCGCTTAAAGCCATCACAACACGTTTGAAAACGAGATATCCCGCCAAAAGGATGATAAGGAAGGCCATCACTTCGAAAATGGCATGCATGGTATTTCTTCCCCATTTCCATGTCCAGCTTTGCATTAGGTAATCAGCAACATTGTCGGAAAGTCCGCAGGCAGCGAAGTAAATGGCCAACGCAACGAGAACACAAATTCCGATGGGGATCAGGAAGAATTTCCAAAGGTTGAGGTCGTTAATCAACTTCAGGCTTCCCTTGTAATCCCCAATGCCTTTAATGATACTTTTAAACATCGTACTTCGAAAGTAACGATTAATTGAACTCAAACAAAAGGGAGATGCTGCGCCCGCAACACCTCCCTATGATTCTCAATATTCATTAGACTGCAAAGCATGGTTCGACTAATTAAACTACTCTATACCATCTTAATTATCCATGCTTACGATCTAGAATAAATATGAGAATGAGATTTTCGCATTGATTGGAGCACCGGGCGTGTAGTGAATTTCTTCTACTGATGTCGATTCACCTCTTAATTGCGATTCCGTTAAAAATTGTGTCTCGTTCCAAGCTACGTTGAAGATGTTGTTGACTTGTACTGCCAAAATCCAACGCTCATGGTTATAGGAAATATTCAAGTGATTCAAAACGTATCCTTCAGCTGTGTGCTCCCACAGTTCATCCGCTGGGCGATCTGCTAGATGCTGGAAGAACCAGGTAGCATGCAATCGATTCGTGATTTTATAGCGTGCCGATGCTGCCAAAGTGAAAGGTGCCTCCAAAGGAATGTATGTTCCATCGTCTTCCGATCGAGCATGCGTATAAGTAGCGTTGGCTTGAAACAACAATTTGGAAGTAGGCTGCCAGCTGATTCCTGCGTCGAATCCGTGACGTATAGATCGGCCATTGTCCTCAACTATTCCGGCATCACCAACATATACCAACTCTTGGTCCGAACGCATGAACCAATAATTTGCTGACAGCACCATTTTTCTTGTTGGTTTTAATTCGATTCCTGTGTGACGTCAGCAAAAAGTGAACTAGAACGAGCTTAAACTTAAGATAGAGGTTTAATATTTATTTTAACCTTTAAATCGACCAGAGATGGCAAAAAAGAAAAGTACAAGCTCACTTATTA
>JADFAL010000110.1 GCA_015665275.1 Flavobacteriales bacterium
GATGTAATCGATAAAATTTCACTATACAAAAATATACAACATATATTAGAAACAAATAATTATAGTGATATTAATTCAAAATCGGTAGGATATTTTACATCATTATCACGAGATAAATGGGGACATATTCAACAAAATTTGTATAGTAATGAAATGAATAGGGAAAATGTAACTCTAATAGAGAAAGCATTGTTGGTTGTTTGTATTGATGAAAGTATAGATTTAAAAACGAGCATTGAATTTGGAGATACTCTTCATGGAGGTCATTTCTCTTACAATAGATTTTTTAATAAACCAATACAATTAATTGTATCAAAGGATGGTTCTGCAAGTGGTGTGAATATTGAACATTCTATGATTGATGCTACTACGTTCGAACAATTTTGGTCTTATATTCAACAGAATGAAATCGAGTACGAAGAAACTTTCTTTCAGGAAAAACATGAGAACAGTTTTACAGAATTAAAGTTCAATTTTGAATCCGATATAATTGATACTGATATTGACATGAAACTACCAGATGATAAAGTGGATAAAAAATCCTCATTTATTTTCAATTTTAAGGAGTATGGTTCAAAAAGAATAGCAAATGATTTTTGTATGACACCTGATTCATTTGTACAAAACGTTATTCAGTTAGCGTATTTTATGGAATTCAACAAGTTTGTTCATACATATGAGTCAGCTAGTACAAGGAGTTTTAGGAATGGACGTACGGAAACGATACGGACATGTACCAAAGAATCAATGGATTTTGTGAAAAACATGCTTTCAGAGAACACCACGGATGATGAAAAGTTAAAAAGTTTAATAAGTGCAATTGATAAGCATTTTCAGTTGACAATCGAAGCAATGTCTGGAAATGGTATAGATAGACATATATTCGGAATAAATCAAATTTGTTTAGAGAATGGATTGGATGATATTTTCGATAATGACGATAATTTCAAATTTGAATTATCAACTTCTCAGATATCTCATAAGCATATTTTAGCATTTTATACTGGAGAAGTTACTAGTGATGGTGTAGGGGTATCTTATGGTATAAATGATAATGAAATAATCATAACATGTACATCTAGCTCAAAATATAAAGACGAGCATCGTTCAATGCGAATGATTAATGGTATTAAAAAAGCATTTAAAATGATAACTAAATTATGCAATGAAATTGATAATTCAAGTAAAATGGTAAAAATTAAGAATTTAACTGAGCCTTTTACAAATTTCGAAAAGTTCGAAACAGTCTTTGATAATTTTAAGGGTCAGGACGTTGAAAAATCAGTTACTGGAAAGATTTTTGAAATAACTGGTAAACATGTGGATACTAATACGCCTTGGAAGGAGCAATCTATTCAATCTAAAGATTTGATACTAATAGTAAACTTTTTTCAAACATTTTTCCCACAAGATATAAATATTACTACAATATTTAAATGCTATACACCTAAACTTTTTATAGATAAAATATCAAATTTGTTAGAAGGTAGATTTAAATGTCTGTCACAAGATGATGTTGTTTTAAAAGAGGATGTGCAAAGTCGCGATATCGATATTGATATCGATACTCGGTATGAAGAAATTGCAATAGTCTCTATGGCATGTAGATTCCCTGGTTCATGTAATAGTCCAGAGGATTTTTGGGATTTTTTATGTAAAAAAGGTGATGCTATGGAAAATGTAGATGGTATGAGATTTAATTTGGATACATATGTAAAAAAAGCTGCATTGATAGATGATTATGATTTCTTTGATAATGAAAAATTTAATATTAGTGAAGCTGAGGCCTCAAAGATGGATCCACAACAACGTATAACATTGGAGACGGTATATGAAGCTTTGTATTCATTGAAGGATGAAAGAAATACTGGTGTATTTGTTGGAGCGATGAATTCTGATTTTTACTCTGAATCAGTAAAAAATGATAAAAAAATATCAGCATATACTGGAACAGGAGTCTCCAATTCAATCATTTCTGGAAGAATTTCATATAACTTTAACTTTAATGGACCTTCGGAGACTGTAGATACAGCGTGTTCATCATCTCTTGTAGCAATTAACTCAGCAATTAATGCTATGAGAAATGGAGATTGTAAACAAGCGGTAGTAGCAGGTGTTGATATAATTGTTTCTGAAAATTCCTTTAATCTAAGATGTGCACCAAAGATGCTTTCTCCAAATGGAAGATGTGCTACATTTTCCAAAAACGCGGATGGATATGCAAGAGGTGAAGGATGTGGTGTGATTGTAATGAAGAGACTTTCAGATGCTGAAAGAGATAATGATAATATATTAGCAATTGTAAAAGGATGTTGCATAAATCAAGACGGTAAGTCTGTTAATCTTACAGCACCTAATGGTGATTCTCAAATATCATGTATTAAAAGGGCACTTAAAAAATCATGTTTAAAGCCAGATGAAATAGACATGATTGAGGCACATGGAACAGGTACAAAATTAGGAGACCCTATAGAAATAGAATCGATTTCAAATGTATTTGGGAAAGATAGAGAAAAGCCGTTGTATGTAGGTGCTGTGAAATCTAATATTGGTCATCTTGAGAGTGCTGCTGGTATAGCAGGTGTTATAAAATCTATACTATGTCTA
>JADFAL010000060.1 GCA_015665275.1 Flavobacteriales bacterium
CAACAGTTACAACAATATAGAAATACTACTTACACAAAATGATGAAACGAACGAAACAATGTATGATGAATTTGAACAGAATATAGACTATGATCAGGTTTTCGGGCAAGGTGAATTACAGGTCAAACAAGGCCAAGATGAGTTCTGTAAAGGTATCCTACAAGATATCAGAGATGGAAAGAATCCAAAACATTTCAGAAAACAAGATGGACTACTCAAATATAAGGAACGGTATGTAATTCCAGAAAGTATGATCGAAAGCATAATAGAAACGTATCATGTAACACATCACACATCATGGAGTAAAATGTATAATGCCCTAAAAAGTAAATTTTACTGGAAAAATATGCATGTTAGTATCCAGAACAAATGTAATAGTTGCGCGAACTGTATTCAATTGAAAGAAGATTTAAATCAAACTGCGAGTAACTTTACATCTTTAAATAGTAGCGATCTATTCAACATTGTAAGCATTGACGTGTTAGATATGCCAAATAAATCAACATGTAGTTTAACTGGTACGAAGTATTCACACATATTAGTTGTGATGGATATGTTCACAAGATACATTAACTTGATACCAGTAACAGATATAGATGCGGATAAACTAGCTTTTAACTTGTACCAACATATAACGTGTGTTTATGGGCCACCAATGGCAATACTATCAGATAATGCTAAAGTATTTGTTGGTAATATACATAAGAAATGGTGTGAATTGTCAAAGATAAAGCGTATGTACTCTATACCAAGAATAGCTACTGGTAATGCACAAAATGAAAGGAGTCATCGTACAGTATTACAACATCTTAGAACTGTATTGGAAACTAAACATAATAATTGGGTCAATGTATTGAAGAGTGCGCAATATGTGTTTAATACCTCAGTCATAACTAATATTGGAATTACTCCGTATGAATTAATGCATGGTCGTAAACCAAGGCATCTAAGTTTACATCAGTTTGATAAAGAGACTCCTTTAGATAGTATACCAGAATTTACTAAAGCGCAAATAGAGGCGCAATTTAAGATGGTAAAAGATCTTAGAGAGGAAATAAGTATAATCTCAAAATATGCAAAAGAAAATGCAGTTAGTAAGTTACAAACTAGAGAATATGTACCATTAGATGTTGGTGATGTAGTTGCCTATAGCATGTCCGACAGGACTAGCAAGTTAAAGACATGTAGAGCCATAGGAAAAGTTATAGAAGTATTAGAGAATGATAAGTATCGTGTACAAATTGATAATAAGGTTTTCTTAACTGCGAGACAAAAGTTGACGAAATTAAAAGTATTGTATGAAAATGGGAATTTCTTTAAAGCTCCAATAACTAAGGAGAAAAAGGTTGATAGACTAAATAGTACATTTGTGACTAATGAATATAAGAAGTTCGAGTATATAATTATTAAGCAGAAAGCAACAAGAAGATTAGCATTGGCGCGAGTGATGGATGTAACCTACGTTCCAGAGAACGATAAGTATAAAATAGGTTTTCAATATTATTCACCTAGTGATATAAATGAGCAGAATATCATAAACGTCAGAAATATGAAATTTTATCCTACGAAAACATTCCAAGATGATATACCAGTAAATACAGAGATTCATACACACTTTGAGAGTCTAGTATATGAGAGAATTCCTTCTAACGTGTACACACCCCAAGGTTATAATTTCATTGCAGGATTTGAAGATCCAGCAAACAATTGAGAAACTGAGAAAAGATACAATTAACCTGAGATTCTTGCTAGTATAAAAATTTATCTGTAATAAATATATGAAATAAAATTACTTAATGTAATAATGGTAGTGTTGCGTGTGATACAAATCCCGAAAGGCCTGATCAACTTTTCAAAAGGGAAGAGTTAACACAATACACAGAGTAAATGCGCAAGTATGAAATAAAGATAAATAAACGCGATGAAAATGAATGT
>JADFAL010000098.1 GCA_015665275.1 Flavobacteriales bacterium
AAACCCTGGCCCTGAACCAGACTGGAGGTTTAACGGCTTAATTATTGAAACCACCTTGTCTTCTTATTGTGCTTCAGGCGATATTCCAACACTACAGATTGATATTGTAGCTACAGGATTTGATCCAGCAGGGCTTGATGCTATAGTGACCTGGACCGCAGGTTCATTCGACACAACGCTAGCGCCTACAACTCCACCTACAGCTTTAAAACTCACCACAATAGACACCATTACCATTCCAGCAACTACCTTCAACGGCACCACCTATGAAGTGACACTCCTTGCTCTGTGGCCAGGGGCGGTGGAAATTGGAGGTGTTGGCGCAGATTGGCCAGGCTGGGTGTTTGATGACAATAACTCTAACCTATGGGAGCCCAAAGAGGATGGCTACTCTGGCTACAGGGATGCAGGCACAACTGTTAAAGTCGCCATTAATCCATCTGATACCGGTCTTATATCCTACCCTCCTCCCTCACCCACCTGTGCTACAAATCCACCCGCAGTGCGCGATACAGATGGCGATGGTGTACCCGATATAGATGACGAAGACGATGACAATGACGGTATTTTAGATAGCCTTGAAGTCACAAATGCGACCAATGGGATTGATTCCGATGGCGATGGCAGTCCAGATAGAATTGACATCGATAGCGATGCCGATGGTATTTTAGACAACATTGAGGCACAAAGCACTTTTGGTTATATTGCTCCTAGCGGTACAGATACGGACGGAGACGGCATAGACGATGCTTACGATGAAGATTGCACTCCTTGCAACTCAATTACAGGGGCTCCCTTCAGGTTTCTAGAAGATACCGATGGAGACACACAATTCGATTATCTTGATACAGACTCCGATGGAGATGGTAAGCCAGATGCTGTAGAAGCTTGGGACAGTGCTGCTGTAGGCACAGCAGATTACACGCCATCGTTCACCGATCAAGACAGTGATGGATTAGACGACTCTTTTGACTCCGACTTCACACCAACACACGATTCGATACACCTTGCTGCAATTACAGCAAATGCGCTGCCCAGCACAATGTATGGATATATTGGGGCTGGCGGTGAGCCAAACTGGAGGCAAGAGCCTGCAATTAAACTCTTGGTATACGCCTATTTAGAAGGACCACATTCCAGTGCCTCAGCACAGGGGCTTGCACAAAAAATGACCAGCGATTTAGCGGCAGGAGGGGCGAGCAGTATTTTAGCAACCTATGCCCTCGCTCAGCCCTACAACACCGCACCGTGGAACTATGCTGGAACAGAAACTGTAACAGCAAACTTCTTTGTCACCCACACAAACATTGTAGACTGGGTACTGATAGAGCTGCGCGATAAAATAGACAATACAACCATAGTTGCACGAAGAGCCGGTTTTGTGAAAACCAATGGTGATGTCATTGATATTGATGGCACAACAGGCCTTGATTTTGAAGGACTTTCTCCTGATGATTATTACATCAGCGTGCGCCACCGTAACCACCTCGGTGTAATGTCTGCAAGTCTAGTGACCCTAGACGCCACGGCAACGGGCAATGAAATAGACTTTACAACGACAGCAACTGCCCTTTACGGTGATGGTACAGCAGCGGTTGAAATAGAACAGGGCGTAAATGCACTCCACATGGGCAATGCGAATCACACAGACAACGTCATTAAGTTTACTGGAAGTAATAACGATAAAGCGTGCATTGGAATTCGGATTAATTCTACCATTAATTTTACAAATACTGTACCTGGCTACAATTTTGAGGACATAGACTTAGATGGCATCACTTCATTTACTGGAAGCGGAAATGATAAAGCTAAAGAAGGGGGAAAACTCAATACAACTGTCAACTTATTGAACAGCTTCAC
>JADFAL010000031.1 GCA_015665275.1 Flavobacteriales bacterium
ACTCCACATCAACCATGCCAAACATCAACTTCACATTCATCTACTTCACCAACTATCAACTTAACTTTACTCCAAAACATCATATAAATCACTTCCACGTTACTTCACATCACCAAAAACCAACTGCATTTTCATCTACTTCTCCAAACATCAACTCAACCATACTCCACATCAAATATACCAAACATCAACTTCTTGTTCATCTACTTCACAAATTCTCAACTCAACCATACTCCAAATTATCACATAAATCACTTCCATGTTCAACTTCACACCACCAAAAACCAACTGCACTTTCATCTACTTCACCAAATATCAACTCAACCTTACTCCACATCAACCATACCATATACTACTTCACGTTTATCTACTTCACCAACCATCAACTTAACCGTATTCTAAACTATCATATAAATCAATTCCACGTTTAACTTCACATCACCAAAAACCAACTGCACTTTCATTTACTTCACCAATTATAAAATCAACCATGCTCCAAATCATTATATAAATCACCTCCACGTTTAACTTCACATCACCAAAAACCAACTGCACTTTCATCTACTTCACCAAATATCAACTCAACCTTACTCCACATCAACCATACCAAACATCAACTTCACATTCATCTACTTCACCAACTATCAACTTAACTTTACTCCAAAACATCATATAAATCACTTCCACGTTACTTCACATCACTATAATTTTACTTCACGTTAATCTACTTCACCAAACGTCAAATCAACCTTACAACACATCATCATATAAAACACTTCCACATTACTTCACATCATGTAATCCAACTTCACGATCTACTTCACCAAATGTTAACTCAACCTCACTACACATCAACAAATAAATCAACTACACGTTTATCTACTGTACTAAAAGTCAACTCAAACTTACTCCTCATCACCATAAATTAACTACACGTACATCTATTTCACCAACTTAAAACTCCACGTTACTCTTCATCACCATAAATTAACTACACCTTACTTCACATCACCAAACATCAACTCCACGTTACCACAAAAACATATAAACAACTCCACGTTACTCCTTATCACCATAAATTAACTACACCTTCATCTACCTCACCAACTTAAAACTCTTATTACTCCTCATCACCATAAATTGACTACACGTTCATCTACTTTACCAACTATCAACTCCACATTACTCCACATCATCATATGTGAATCAACTCCAGTACGTTACTCCTCGTCAACATAAATCAACTCCATTTTCATCTACACTAAATAATAACTCTACTCCTTAACCCTACTTCAACAAACATCAACTCTATGTAAATTAATCCACAAAGCAAAAAATAAATCAATTACTCAACGTTACCACAACAACATATAAACCAACTCCACTTTACTCCTTATCACCACAAATTAACTACACGTTCATCTACTTCACCAACTATCAACTCCAAACTATCGATTGATATCGACTCGATAAATGAAATCGATTTGATATCAAGTCGATAATTGAAATCGACTTGATCTCCTTTCGATAGTTGAAAACGATGTAATATCAAGTCGATAATTGAAATCGATTTGATAACGACTCGATTCGATGATTGAAGTCGATTTGATATCGACTCGATAATTGACATCGATTTGATAACGACTCGATTCGATGATTGAAGTCGATTTGATATCGACTCGATAATTGAAATCGATTTTACCTCTATTCGATAATTGAAATCGATTTGATATTGAATCGATAATTGAAATCGATTTGATGTCCAATCGATATTTGAAATCGTTTTGATGTCGATTCGATTATTGAAATCGAATCG
>JADFAL010000114.1 GCA_015665275.1 Flavobacteriales bacterium
ATACATAATGCCCAATCTACAACCACGAGTTCCCAACATGGGGTTAAATTCATTGAGACTTTCAGCCTTCGTTAGAAGGTCTTCATTAAAGCGGATTTCCTTTAAAATTGTGTCCATTAGATTCAAATCACTTACTTCCTTCAGCTGTAGCTTCAAGTCCAGCAATTTCTCCATCAACTCGATTCTACTCGGCAGGAATTCATGCAAAGGCGGATCTAGCGTTCTAATGGTCACAGGGTAGCCATCCATAGCCTCAAATATTCTACTAAAGTCTTCGGTTTGCATCGGCAACAACTTTGCCAAAGCAGATTTTCGCCAAAGCGGATTGTCCGCTAGAATCATTTCACGCATAGCAGTTAACCTTTCCTCTTGGAAAAACATATGTTCCGTTCTGCACAAACCAATCCCCTTAGCGCCAAACTCTATAGCTTTTTTAGCGTCTTCAGGTGTATCAGCATTGGTTCTCACCTTAAGTCTTTTTACATCATCTGCCCATTCTAGGAGCTTTGTAAAGTTTCCTGAAATTTCAGGTTCTACTGTTGGCACCCTTCCTAAGATCACTTCGCCTGTGCTTCCGTTCAAGCTAATCCACTCACCTTCATTAATAGATTTGTCGCCAATTACAAATTGACGTGCTGAGTACACCACAAAGATGTCTTGGCAGCCTGCAACACAACATTTACCCATTCCTCGGGCCACAACTGCGGCATGCGAAGTCATTCCGCCTCTAGACGTTAGAATACCCTGTGCAGCATTCATTCCACCTATATCTTCAGGAGACGTTTCAATTCTCACTAGAATAACATCTTCTCCATTCTCGGCCATCTCTTCAGCCCTTTCAGCACTAAAAACAACTTTACCGCTAGCTGCACCTGGAGAAGCGGGTAAACCCTTAGCGATGACTTTTAGCTTAGCATTCGGATCAAATGTTGGGTGCAGCAAGTGATCTAACTGTTCCGGATCAACTCTCAACAACGCTTCATCTCGCGTGAGCATTCCTTCATCTACCATATCCACTGCAATGCGTAAAGCAGCCGCAGCGGTTCTTTTTCCAGTTCTCGTTTGAAGCATCCAGACTTTACCACGCTCTATGGTGAATTCAATGTCTTGCATATCACGGTAGTGTTTTTCTAAATCCGTTCGGATTTTAGCCAACTGCCTGAACTGCTTTTGCATTATGGACTCTAACGTATAGTCGTCCTTTTCTTTAATACCAACTTTATTTATTGGTTGAGGCGTACGGACACCTGCCACAACATCTTCGCCCTGTGCGTTTATTAAGTACTCACCAAAAAACTTGTTTTCCCCTGTGCTTGGATCTCTTGTAAAAGCAACGCCAGTGGCAGAATCATTCCCCATGTTTCCATAGACCATAACCTGAACATTTACTGCTGTCCCCCAATCGTGAGGTATACCATTGATATTTCGGTATTTCTTAGCACGCGAATTCATCCAACTGCCAAATACGGCACCAATAGCTTCCCAAAGTTGATCCATTGGATTCGTAGGAAATTCCCTTCCCGTTCTGGCTTTGATTGCTTTTTTAAACTCCGTTACCAGATGTTTTAAATCATCTACATCTAACTCTGTATCTAATTCAACATGTTTTTCTAATTTGCGCTTTTCGATAATCTCCTCAAAGGGATCTATATCATCTGGATTAACCGATTTCAAACCCATTACAACATCACCATACATCTGCACAAAGCGTCTGTAACTATCCCAGGCGAACCTTGGATTGTTTGTGAGTCTGGATAAACCTTCAACAATTTCATCGTTTAACCCTAGATTCAAAAC
>JADFAL010000074.1 GCA_015665275.1 Flavobacteriales bacterium
AATACCTATGCCGTAATCTTTAATGGACACGACAATCTCGTTTGGTTTAAAATGGATTGTCAAATCTGGGTTTTTCTTGCCAACAGAATACTTAAAGGCATTACTTATTAAATTAGACAATGAATGCGTCAGTAATTTAGGGTCTAAAGCTACATTGTATGGTTCACCTTTTATTACAAAATTTAGATGGCTTCCGTCAGCTTTAACATTATTAAATTCTTCGACTAAGTTCTCACAAAACTCAACTAATGCTATATCTTCAGGGTCATATTGAACTTTTTCAGCAGTTATTTTTCCTAAAATAAGTACATCATCCATAAGTCCTGTCATTTTAGCGATTGATTCTGTTATCCGGCCGGATACTTTTTTATACTTTTCTGGTTCTATTTTTTTACCACTGGCATTAAACATTTCGAGTAATTGTGCATTCGACTGAATAACTGCTAATGGCGTTCTAAATTGATGAGATGCGGTTGTAACAAAGGTTGATTTTAATTTACCTAACTCTTTTTCACGTTCTAATGATTCTTCAAGTTCTAGCGTACGATTTTTTACTTTTATTTCTAAGTTATCGTTCAACTGATTCAGTTGGTTTTGAGCATTTTTCTGGTCAGTTATATCTTTGGCTATTCCTGTCATGAAGTCTGGTTTGCCGTCAGTACTTTTAAGAATTCGCGTGGTACTGTGAATCCATTTTATTTCTTTATCAGCAGTTATTATCCTATATTCTAACTGCGTAATACCCTTGGTAAACAAAGACTCACCCTCCTTTTCAACCTGGGCTAGATCATCTGGGTGAATCATATCGGACCATAGATTTGGGTTTTCATACCAATCTGCCATGGGGCAACCGTATAAATTAACCACTGAATTACTGACATACTGCATTTGGTAATCAGGCAGGTTACGGCCCCAAACAACTTCTTCTAATGACCCCATTACAAGCTCTAATCTGTCTTTGCTAGCAATTAACATCTTTTTTTGCTTTTCAATTTCTGTTGCGGCTTTTATTAACTCTTCTTTTTCTTCTAATTCTATTTTAATTTGATTCTTCCCATTAAAAAAATATAATTGAATGCTAAAGATCAATGTCGCTACGACAATAAAATTTGCACCAAAAAGTGCTACTGTAGAATTCGCATCATTTTCTTTGGGGAAATATTCCCGTACTGATTCATCAAGAAAACAAGCTAGGATAAACAGAACTATCAAAGCAAAAAACCACTTTATAGCATCGGAACTATTATAAAAAAGAAGCGCAATAAATGGGGCGTTACAGCTCCATATGATTATCCCACTGGACTGGCTAAATCCGCCAAGACTTAACTGTAAAAGAAAGGGTAAAACCAGACAAAGTAATACTTGAGAAAAGCGAAATATTTTAAATCGTTTGGTGTAAATAAAATGAAAAAAGCTTAGGAGTGAGAAAATGCCATAAGATAACGGAATCAAGCCTGAGATCACATTACCATTTCGCATAAAATATAATCCCCAAATAATACCTGCCAAAGAATAAGGAATAACCATAATGGTCATGATCTTTTTCCTTAGACGCTCTTCTGGAGAGTCGGAAGGAATATAACCGATTTCAATTAGCCTTTTAAGTTTGTCTCCTTTTATCATGATTTATTCCGTTATACTTTGTTCTTTACTTTTCCAACGTTTATCTTTTAAAAGTTATTTCAAAACAGCTGCCTTCTCCCAATATGGATTTAGCTACAATTTGACCCTTGTTAATTTCAGTGTATTCTTTTGCAATACTTAATCCTAATCCTGTGCCTTTAATTTCTGTC
>JADFAL010000048.1 GCA_015665275.1 Flavobacteriales bacterium
AATATGACATATCGTTTTTGTTTTTAGAAATGAATTTTGTATATGTTTTATTTCTTATTTTCCTTTCCGTATTATTTAAAATATTTCTTGAAGGTTTTATTGAATGGTTTTTAATTTATTTTATTTTTATTGAAAATTTGTTTTTACGATTCGAGTATTTTGATATTTTTTTGAAAATAAACATCAAAAGAATGAACAGAATAAATCTATAACTGTTTAATTTAATTTAACATTATTATTTTTAAAAACTTGAATCATTTCAAGAACTAGTTTATCAATCATGCTTCGACTATGTTTATAGGTTGGTGTTATTCTTAAACGTTCACTCCATTTTGGTACCGTTGGGAAGTTTATTGGTTGAACATAATGTTTAAAGTTGTTTAATAAATCATTGGATATTTGTCTACATAAGAATGGATCCCCAACAAATACTGGAATGATATGTGTTTCCTCGTCATTCATTACTGTAAAACCATTTTTTATCAGTGCACTCTTCATATACCGTACATTGAACTTCATTTTACGTCTTTGTTCATCAAAACTTTCTATCTGTTTTATGCTTTCTAATGTTGCCTCTGCTATCACTGGAGATGTAGAAGTTGTGAAAATAAATGGCTCAGCACATAATCTAATACTGTCTATTACTTCTTTATCAGAAGCTATATATCCACCACTTGTACCGAACGCCTTTCCAAAACCAGCTTGTATTACGTCAACATCCTTTTCACAATTATACATGTTACATAAACCTCTTCCACCCTTTCCGTATAAACCTACTGCATGTATCTCATCTACATATGTAAATGCATTATATCGTTTTGCCAAGTCAACTATCCTTGGTATTGGTGCTGTACTACCATCCATGGAATAAATTGATTCAAATACTATTATCTTTTTTCTTTCTAATGGTTGTTCTTTTAAAAGTGATTCTAAATGACAAATATCATTATGATTAAATATTTTCTTTTCTCTACCAGAACGTCTAATTCCATCTATTAAAGATGCATGGTTGTCCTTATCAGAAAAAAATATAGAATCATTAAAAGCCTTTCCTAATGAACATAACGAACCTGAATTTGCACTATAACCTGAATTGAATATAAGAGCATCACTCTTTCCATGAAACTTTGAAATTGCTCTCTCAACATTCATTACAGAAGATGTATTACCAGAAATATTCCTGGTACCACCTGAACCAACACCGTACTTTTTGCAACCGTTTATTGATGCATCTATAACTTTATTATTATGTGACATGTTCAAATAATCATTGCTACACCATACAATTGCTTCTCCATATGTATCATATGATGCCTTAGGAAAACATCCTACTGGTCTTGAATTTTCAAAGTAATACCTATAAAGACCTTTATTCTTTTTAATATTTATATTATCTCTTAAAACTTTTCTATACATTATTTTTTGTTTTTACATTAAATTAATATAAACGAATTAAACAATTAATGAACTAATTTTTATATTTATAAAATGCAAC
>JADFAL010000096.1 GCA_015665275.1 Flavobacteriales bacterium
GCAATGTCCCTCGGGTCTTACACCGTCTTTGGCGGGACATTTATCACCTGAATTCGAGCTCGGGATGGGGTATACACCTGAAAAGGTTAAGGAATGGTGTTTGGGGCACGTAATTTTGCGGTCGCAACAAACAGTCCATAATCTCACTCCCTTGTTTCGCCAACGTGGCTTATAAAGGCCCAAAAGCCGTCGGAGTACCAGAATTGAAGACAAGCTTCCCTAAAACACTCTTCCGGTATCGCCCTGCGAATTCGCAATATATGCAGGAAGAACTAGAGCGAATTGTAAACAAAACAGAACTGTTCTTTTCAAGTATGGCCGCGATGAACGACCCCTTTGAGGGAAACCCCGTGCTTATACAAACGAAACCGATTGAAGTTAGAAAGTGGCTCCGGAATTTCTATTCTTATCCAGAGTATCGCGGCATGACCGTGACCGGGTTAACCGCAGCGGAATTGGTTGCAAAAACGCGGTGCACTTTAAGGGACGCCAAAAGGATGTGCAGCGACAATTTGAAAAACGTGCAAATGTTGGAAAAAACGACTCAAAAGCATATCGAGAACACTAAGTCCAACAGTTGTATGGTGTGCACCAATCTTGACCCCACGTGCGTTTTGATGTGGAGCCATTATTCGCAAGGTCATGCGGGATACTGCTTTGAACTGAAAAAGCTCTCGGACAACTACATTAAGGGTCAGGCCGTCCCGATTGGAGTTGACTATGTGGAACAACGATCGACGTTAAGTACAATAGATATTCTAAATATGATTGCGAATTCGAGACACGGAGATAACAGAATTTCTGACGAAAAAAGTGCCATCAAGACAACTGGAGCACTGCTCTGGGAAAAATCGCAAGCATGGGCTTACGAACAGGAATATCGCTTCGTTGATTTGATAGATCACAAGCCGGGCTATAGAAAACTCCAAAATTACAAGCTTTCCAAAATCATACTAGGCCTTCGCTGCTCAACAGAAACGGAGCATACGATTAGAACCGTTGTTGGTTCGCGGCTACCAATAGTCAAAGCGCAAATAGCTTCAGACACCTATTCAATCGAAATTCCATTGCCCTAATGTCTCAAGCAGATTTTGCTTCTGAAAAACAATGTGCGGGAGTTATTGTTGTTTTCAGATCATCCAAACCGCCTACTAGCGCTCCGCGCGTTCGCGGCTCAAACGCTCCACCGGAGCGTTTGTCGGATTTCATCCGAACCGCCGCTTACCCATCAACCCTGATCACCGCGTTTTTCGGATCATACGGGCTGTCGACCGTCACCTCGGCGTCCCACAATTCGTTCATCATGCGGACCTGTAGCTTCTGCCCGGGAACCGCCAGTTCGGGGGGCAGATAGCCCATGCCGATTTGCTTTCCGAAATGCACAGAATAACCGCCGGAGGTCAGGCGACCGACGCGCTTGTCACCGACATAAAGCGCCTCGCGACCCCAGGGATCGGCATCATCCGGGCCGTCGATCAG
>JADFAL010000109.1 GCA_015665275.1 Flavobacteriales bacterium
TGTATTTCTCAGCTAGCGCGGATTTGCAATCCGTGCTGACTAACTAGCAAGATTAGTCTACATTTAAGCTGTGAGTCGAAAATACAAATTTCATAATCCAGATGGTGTTTACTTTATAACCTTTGCCGTGCAAGGTTGGGTAGACGTTTTTACCAGAAATGAGTACAAAGACATCATCATTGATAACCTTGCATATTGCCAGAAAAACAAAGGTTTAGAACTCTTTGCTTGGTGTTTAATGACCAACCATGTCCACTTGATTGCCCGTTCAGCAGAAGGCAATAATCTATCTGACATTTTACGCGACTTCAAAAAGTTTACAAGCAAAGCTGTTCTCAAAGCTATCGCTGAAAATGATCGTGAAAGTCGGAAAGAATGGCTTTTGACATATTTTAAAACAGAGAAAGGAAATCGGTTTTGGCGTGCCGACAACAAACCAATTGAACTTTGGAGCAATAAAGTGATTGACCAGA
The DNA here is from genome assembly GCA_015665275.1 of Flavobacteriales bacterium. Classification (GTDB taxonomy): domain Bacteria; phylum Bacteroidota; class Bacteroidia; order Flavobacteriales_D; family Crocinitomicaceae; genus UBA4466. Next base: position 474 of record JADFAL010000109.1, read on the forward strand.
AATTGAGCTATCTGCATAATAACCCTGTAGAAGAAGGGTTGGTTTTTAGAGCTGAAGATTATGTTTACAGCAGCGCAATAGATTATGCTGGAAGTAAAGGTCTATTGGATGTAATAGTTATTAAATAAACAGCACGGATTGCAAATCCGCGCCAGCTGGGGGGATTATGCTGGAGGAAAAGGGATCTTGGATATAATAGTAATTAAATAAACAGCACGGATTGCAAATCCGCGCCAGCGGAGCGAAGAGAGTTTACCCAGTTTAACAATTATCCTTTCATCTTTTTAGGGTCTTGTCTAGAATCAAAAATATCTATGATGTAAATGTGTTGATTCTCTACCCGATAAATGATTTTACAATGCCCTTCTAAAAGACGTCTATGGTCTAGTTTCAGGTGTTCTAAGTAATCTTCCTTCTGCCCAGAATAGGGCACTTGCAATAATTGATTTGCTTTTGAGAATATGCCAGCACTAAGCGCCTTTAATTGGCTTTGATTAAAACCTTGAGCTTTTAAAAATAACAGCATCTCTTCTAAAGAAAGGTAAGCTTGCTCTGTATATATTAATTTCATTCACTTAAAAACTGACTTGTTCTTCCCTGCATTTCATCTGGGCTTAAAACAGCTCCGTCTTTTATGTTTTTTTCTGCTTTTAATGCTCTGGAACTAAGCTTGCTTTTTAAGGTACTATCTAAATGTTGTTTTGACAACAACGTCTTTATTGCCTGCAGGACGCTAATGTCTTGCTCTTGCTCTATGAGTTGTTTTAATTCTAATCGTATATCTGCCGATGCCATAATCACCTTTACTGTTTGTCTTACTTAAACAAATTTAACGCTTTTTAAAGCAGACTTATTTTTGTTTTACTCTTCTCAATCTATCAGGTTGTATTTCTCAGCTAGCGCGGATTTGCAATCCGTGCTGACTAACTAGCAAGATTAGTCTACATTTAAGCTGTGAGTCGAAAATACAAATTTCATAATCCAGATGGTGTTT
>JADFAL010000105.1 GCA_015665275.1 Flavobacteriales bacterium
GCTTGTGCTTCTAAACCCTATCTCTGCAGAAAAACTCACATTCTCTGAAACCGAAACACGGTAGCCCAATCCAAAGGGAATATTCAAGCCCCATAAGCCATACGGTGCAGAATTAGATAAACTTGTTCCTTGCCCCTCTGTGCCTAACGGCTGCAATTCATACGACTCTCCTTCAAATGTTGCCACAGGATTAAATTTGAAAAAACCAATACCTCCAAAAATGTATGGCGTGTGCCAATACTTTTTAGAGCCTGTTATATACTTGAAAAAATTGAATTCTATCATCAGCGCACCTTCGAAAATCGAAGATTCGAATGCTAGGTTTCTATTGGTTTTAAACTGAGAAGGAGAATCGGAATCTTGCGCACCTACTTCACCATAAGTTCCTTGTAAGCGCAGCCCATAACGCTCATCAAATTGGTAACGGTAAACCAACCCGGCAGAATACCCTTTTGGTATAAAACCATAGCCTACGTCTCCCACAAAGTTCGAAGTCCCGCCATACAGGCCAAGCTCCGCCAACTGTGCCCAACCAAAAGCTGGCAGCAACATTAGAATTACGCTATGTTTAAATAATTTTTTCACGCAGTTAAACCCCGAAAATAGCGGGCAAATATAACCAATTAGAGAGTTAAAAAAGTCTTAAATTTCAGGGGTTTAGTTGCGTCTATCGAGCCCCCAAAGCAACTTATTTCTGAGGGTTGAAGGGAAGTTCTGAAGTGGCGTTTTAACCAACTTAATTTGGAAGGGCGCACAACACAATTCCACTTCTGATTTATTCGCCATTGTATAAATTCTAGAATCCAACGAAAGTAAATATTCGTCCTCTCTACTTTCCACTTTAAACCTAATCTCCACATCGTTTGGTATAACGAACGGACGTACGGTTAAATTATGCGGAGCAATGGGTGTAATGATAAAGTTTTGAGACCCTGGCATGACAATCGGACCACCACAACTCAACGAGTAGCCTGTAGACCCCGTTGGCGTAGATAACATTAAGCCGTCTGCCCAATACGAATTCAAATATTCATTGTCAATCCAGGCGTGCACTGTAAGCATGGTCGTGGTGTCTTTTCTGCTGATGGCCACTTCATTCAGTGCAAAATCAGGGTCAAAGTCTATGTCAGACAAGGTCGATTTCACCTTGATCAATTGCCTTTCATCAAAAGTGTACTGGCCATTTAGAATGGCATCAGCAGCATCTTCCACCTCATCTTTCGAAACATTTGCTAAAAATCCAAGTCGGCCAGTGTTGATTCCAAGAATAGGCACTCCGGTGTCTCTCACAAAAGTGGTAGAATCTAAAAAAGTGCCATCGCCACCAATGGTTAAAAGAATATCTGGTTTACTTTCTTTAAAGGTTATGTGTGAAGCATAAGTGTTAAAACCCAAATTCATGTCGCAATGCGATTCTAAGAATTCATTGAATTTTTTGTTTACACAAATGGAAAC
>JADFAL010000006.1 GCA_015665275.1 Flavobacteriales bacterium
CCCCATGACTCAAATATATCTAACCATTTTTTCTCTAGCCTCATTTGTCTAGATTTTATATCTCCACCTCTTGAATCACAATCTTTACATTCTTTAATACCTAGTTTTATTCTGTTGTGTGATAATTGATTTATACAAGTAATACACCACCTATATTTATATGGAGTACAATCTCTACATTCCAGTTTAAATTTATTACATGGACATTTATTCGAAGGGTCGTGTTTTTGACAGAATCCTTTTTTAGTAGTCGAAGCTTTATTACATGCTTCACTCTTACATTTTTTCGGGTTATGACTTTGACAATATCCTTCTTTCGTACGAGCCGCGTTTTTACATCCTTCATGGTTACATTTTTTCGGGTTATGTGTTCGACAATGTCCTTCTTTCGTGTAAGAAGCGTTATTACATCCTTCATGCTTACACTTTTTCTGTCGATGTGTTAGACAATATCCTCCTTTCGTACAAGAAGCATTTTTACATCCTTCATGCTTACATTTTTTCGGATTATGTGTTTTACAATATCCTTCTTTCGTGTAAGAAGCGTTTTTACATCCTTCATGCTTACACTTTTTCTGTCGATGTGTTATACAATATCCTCCTTTCGTACAAGAAGCATTTTTACATCCTTCATGCTTACATCTTTTCGGATTATGTGTTCGACAATATCCTGTTTTCGTGTAAGAAGCGTTATTACATCCTTCGTGTTTACATCTTTTCTGTCGATGTGTTCGACAATATCCTGTTTTCGTGTAAGAAGCGTTATTACATCCTTCGTGTTTACATCTTTTCGGGTTATGTGTTATACAATATCCTGTTTTCGTGTAAGAAGCGTTTTTACATCCTTCATGGTTACATTTTATCGGGTTATGTGTTCGACAATATCCTGTTTTCGTACGAGAAGCGTTTTTACATCCTTCATGCTTACATTTTATCGGACTATGTTTATAACAATATCCCCCTCTTATACTAATACTATTACATCCTTGATGAATGCATGTCTTTTTGGTATTTTTCATTTTTTTAAATGATCCTATAATTTAAAAATATTCACTGTCCTTTTATAAAATAGATAGATATCGATATCGAAATTATGATAATTTACTGAAAAATCTATTCAAAATATTTTTCATAGTAATGAATACCTGATTAGAATCACAGTGGTGTCGATGTGGTGGCGATTGTAAATTTATTTGTATATAGACACCGATAATTTGAAACGTCACCAGAAAGGGTTTGCTCCCATATAGAACGTTTTCAACTATATTTTACTTTTTAATAATTTCAAAAATATTTAAAGTATAATTTCTCATAGTAATTGATACCTGATTAGAGTTTATTAAATC
>JADFAL010000013.1 GCA_015665275.1 Flavobacteriales bacterium
AGATGACGAGCTAAATTTCGAAGTGGACGCCTTTAACCGTCGAGTTATTAACGAAAACTTCAACCGCGTTATCTGTCAGCAATTAGTTCAAGAGCTTGATCCCTTTGGCGATGAAAAAACATTAATTTTCTGCGCCACAGACTTGCATGCAGATATGGTAAAACGCCTGTTAGATGACGCCTTTAAAGACCTATACAACGGTGAATACAACCAAGCGGCGGTGTCTAAAATTACCGGCCAAAGCGATAAAGTTGCACAGCTTATTCGCCAGTACAAAAACGAACGTTATCCCAGCATCGCCATCACCGTTGACCTGCTCACCACCGGCATTGATGTCCCAAAAATTTGTAACCTGGTATTTATGCGACGAGTAAAATCACGCATTTTGTACGAACAAATGATTGGCCGTGCCACACGCCGCTGCGATGAGATCGGCAAAACCGTATTTCGCATCTATGACCCGGTAGATATCTACGCAGCATTAGCTGACGTCAATACCATGAAGCCACTGGTGAAAGATCCCAACATCACCCTAGAGCAGCTGGTTAACGAAATCATCGACCCAGAGCTGCTAGAACGTGCACTGAATGCACCCGGCGAAACACCAGAACAAAATCATGCTGATGTCGTACTCAGCCAACTTAGCCAAAAAGTAATGCGGGTATTACGCAAAGCCGAGAAAAAATCTGAAAATAAACCCGCATTAAAACAAAAACTCGATGAGCTACAGGATTTGTGGGGTGTAGAACCCAAAAGCCTGCACAGGCACTTACACCAGCTAGGCCCTAAACAAGCAGCCGCCTTTATTACTCAACACAGTGGTTTGCTGAATCAATTAGCAGAAGTAAACAACTTACTGGGGAGCGAACGCCAACCCGTAATATCAGAACACCACGATGAAATCCGTGAGCGCACTCAAAGTTATGACTCGCATCAAAAACCAGAAGATTATCTGGACAGCTTTAATCACTTCATTAAACAACAGCTAAACCAAAGTGCCGCGCTAACAGTCGTGATCAACAAACCGCGCGACCTCACCCGCGAACAACTGAAAGAGATCAAGCTGATGCTAGATGGTGCCGGTTACTCCGAAGCCAAACTGCAAACCGCCGTGCGTAATCAAACCAATCAGGACATCGCCGCCAGCATTATCGGCCATATCCGACGCGCAGCTCTTGGAGAGGCTCTTATACCGTTTGAGCAGCGAGTCGCTCAAGCAATGCAACGCATCTACCAAAGCCATAACTGGTTGCCTGCACAGCGTAAATGGCTAGAACGCTTAGCTAAACAACTCATCCACGAAGTGATTATCGACCA
>JADFAL010000107.1 GCA_015665275.1 Flavobacteriales bacterium
CACTATATCCGACACAATTACCAAAGTTCCAATCACATCACCTTTTTCCTCCCCTTGGCACTCATAATCACAAGAATCATCATCATCAAACACATAATTCACGTGTACTTATTAGCCTAAACTGGTTGCTATTATTCACCATATTTAAAATAGAACAAGAAATGTAATAAGAGTCACTACAGTGACATTCATATTTTATACTATAATATTTATTAGTTTTATATATATATATATTAATATCTCGCTCACTAAAGATGCTAGATATATAATCACATTAGTGGAAAAAGCCAATTTAGCAGCATATTTAATGTTGGAATCAGTAATGGTGATAGAAGGTACAGAATCACAATTTTTTTTATAAATTTTATTCGTTTTCTGAATCACTATAAACACAATATATTAAATATCCAATAAATCTAATTAATAACATGAAAACAAATATAATTGAAGGTATTTCATTCAGAATGAACATTACCATAAAAGATAATATTACACCTATTGGAATCAATAATCGAAATATACTCTTTATCCCTCTCCCAATTGTCATATCTTCATGAAATAAATTTATCCAGGATAATGGTAATAGATGGCATAATGTCTTCCACATCGTTTTATTTGTAAAAGCAAACGAAGGGCTGGTCAATTTAGAACATTCGATAATATTCTCACGTAAAGAAATTAGTAATATGATGGGCAACATGATTTCCAGACATTGTATCAGCGATGATGGGGATGCTTGATTGATATTTCCGGTCTCGTTTTTTGTCCAGTCAAATTCCTCATCTAGCTCCATTTCTTCATCATATCCTAATACAATCATGTATGCATGAAAGATAATTAGAAACAATGAACTCTCACACTGAATCAATACCACATTTGATATGGTTTCACCTTTTCTTAAGATATAATTAACAAATATCTCTGCAGCTGGAAACATAACGGGGAAAAATGACGCAATGTATACTGGGATACTTTCAACCTCTTCAGTAGAAACAATGTATAACGAATCAGATATATCCGTCAATAATAACATCAATAATAATGCAGCACCATTCTGTACAGCCCATTTGTTTGTAAAATGTCCACAGCTCCATGCAATGTATAGATTAGTAGGTAGTGATATTGCTGCTAGTATTAGTGCAACCACTGCAAAGTCATTTGAATATTTTATTAAGCTATCCACAGCCAAGAGAATATCACTCAAAGACTCTAAACTCAAAATAAACGATGGCCAATAATTCGAAAGTTGCCTTGCTCCTGATTTATGATTATCGTTTAACTGAAACGGGGG
>JADFAL010000010.1 GCA_015665275.1 Flavobacteriales bacterium
TAGTGTACATACTTTTATATGATAGTAAAACACGATCTAAGGTATATCCACAACTCATTCTTATTATGCATATGAAAACAATATATGTATATGTTACTTACTTACTTACTAAGGTTCACTTGCAAGAGTATATGTATTCAGTATGTTGTATGAAGTACTTTTTCATATTCTTTTACTTACTAAGGATCAATTGCGTTATGTATAGCTATACATAGTATGAAGTGTGTAGTAGTGTGTAGTGAGTATGTTAATATGTTATGGTATGGTATGTATTCAGTATGTAGTATGAAGTACTTATTCATATTTTTTTACTTACTCAGGATCAAGTGCGTTATGTATAGCTATATGTAGTATGAAGTGTGTATGTTAATATGGTATGGTATGGTATGGTATGGTATGGTATGAAAATAAACACGTGTATGGTGGAAAAAAAAATTAATAATGATAATCCCAAATTAAATTAAAACTATTCATTCTATATCTAAAGTATTAGTCCCAAAAATAATAATGATGTAAATGAATAAGATAATCATAAATTGTATGTATAGTCGTTGCTAATATTTTAAAGTAATTAAATAGTCATTAAAATACTCGTTCACTGATATATTTTCAATGAAAAAATACGTAATTTCATTAAAACAGTCCAAAAATCGACTTGTGAACATTTTTCAATCCCAAAATTAAATTACAAACAATATAAAATAATAATGTTCATATCTATTTCTATATTCCCATCCTTTTAAAAAATCATTTTGTATTTTCAATGAGCAAATGAGCAAAATAGGGGTATATATAATATTAATTTTAAAAAATAGATTATTTTGTTTTACATTTATTTTTATATTCTTCATAACTTTTAGTCTGACATTTAAATTCTTTAATTGTATGATAAATATTGTTTTGTAAACAATTACTAATTTTTCTAGCAGTATTTTGTCCGGTAAAATATGCACCGTGGACATATCCAAACATAGTAGCAGATGTAGCTTCTCCAGCAAAAAACAATCTCTTGTTCACAGGGTATGCTAATTTAAATGATTCATAATTATGAATATGTTTCGGTCTAAATGACCATGCACCATATGTCCATTTATCAGATGTCCAGTCAGTAAAAATATAGTCGATAGGGTTTGGTGAATCAGGGTATAATTTTCTTAAATATTTCATAACATATTGTAATTTTTCTGTATTATTATTAAAATTTTGAAAATGAATAGAATCTTGTCCTGATAAATATGTTACAATAATTGAATTATGGTGGTGGT
>JADFAL010000069.1 GCA_015665275.1 Flavobacteriales bacterium
TTGATCCAAGCATCGAAACTTGCATGCGCAACCGGCTGAACGCGCGCTCCAGTCGATCCTTCGACGTAGTTCAAGCTGCTGAACATTTTTGATAAGAACTGCTTCTGTGAATAATATCCGGCGCGGAGCAAAATCATTTTCTCGTAGTAAGATGTAAATCCTTCCATGACCCAAAGCAAGGAAGTGTAGTTCTCCGAATCGTAATTGAAAGGGCCTAATTCCACCGGACGGATGCGCTTTACGTTCCACAGGTGAAAGTACTCGTGTGCTACCAAATCCAAGAAATTGACATAATCTTCTCCTGAATAAGTCCAGCGATTTACGCTCAATACCGTTGAGTTTTTATGCTCCAAACCTCCTTGTCCATCTACTACGTTGTGAATGATGAAGGTGTATTCTTTGTTCGGATTCTGACCAAAAACACGCGTCGCTGCTTCCACCACATTCGCCATGTCTTCCTTCAAGGCTGCTGGATTGTGATTTCCTGTTCCGTAAATAGCCACATGATGTTTTACTCCAGCAGCATTAAAATCAAACTCAATTTGATTCCCTACTTCGATTGGGCAATCTACTAGTTGATCGTAATCTTCGAAAGTATAAGTTCGTTTTCCATCTCCAGTAACGCCATCTCCGGCTTGTTTCAATGCCGTTGTCACGCGTTGAAAACTACTGTGCGGAACGACATTCACTTCTCCAGATTTGTCCTTGTGTCCTTGAACGTACATAAATACTCCAGAACCAGAAATGAATCCGTGCGTCATGTCTAGAAAGCTAGTACGCACCGTCAATTCAAAGGCATAAACTTCGTATTTGATTTTAACGCTCTTCGTTTTCCCTTTCTTGATGTTCCAGGTATTCTTATCCGTTTTTTTCACCAAAAGCGGATTCCCTTTCTCATCATAGGCCTTCACCAAATTCACATTCTTTGCGAATTCTCGTGCTAGATACGACCCCGGTGCCCAGATCGGCATTTTCACATTTACTTCCTTTTGTTTGAACCCTTCAAGATTCATTTCCACCTGAAAGTAATGATTTTGAGGACGTTCCATACTTACTGTGTAGGAAATATCCTGCGCTGAAGTCAAGAAAATAGTGGCGATGAATGCCAGAGAAAATAGGTATTTCAACATGTTTTTATCGATTTGGTCACTAAGATAAAAATAACCTGTGTTTTGAGAGGGTAAGATGTGAGCAGTGGTAGAAAATATGGAATTCGAGGTTGTTGAAGAACATTTAGTCTAATAATTATTAAACCCTTATTTTC
>JADFAL010000099.1 GCA_015665275.1 Flavobacteriales bacterium
TTAGCCGGATTTTCACAAGGTGGTGCCATAGCCTTGGAATGTGCATTAACCCATCCCAAGGCCTTAGCCGGTTTAATGGCGTTGTCGACCTATTTGATCAAGGCACCAAAACACGTATCTCATAGCGAACTTCCCATACTATTAGTTCATGGCACTGAGGATATGGTCGTGCCAATACCCTTAGCCGACGATACCCTAATCGCGTTACAAAAATTAGGATATACACTACAGAGCCATCGACTAGAGATGGCACATGAAGTGTGCAGTGAGGAAGTAGACATTATTGCAGAATTTATTCGCAGGTGTTTACAACGCTGATTAGCCCCTTATGCAAGCGCTATAGCCTACTCTAAACCTAAATCAAATTGTCCTGCCTGCTGGCTTAAAGCTTTTGCCATTTCACGCTGCTCTTTCGCAGTTTTTCCCATAAAGGTGGCTGTCGCAACTGTATGTTTAGATATTTTAAAAATATTATTCATACTGCCGCCCACTTCGATATTGGCCGACACTTGCTCTTCAGCAGCGGCTGCCACTTGATCCGACATATCGCGGATATCTTGAATAACATCCCGAATTTGATTCAACTCGCTATGCAAGGTATTGGATAAATCCACACCTTCAGTAACAATTTTTTGCGAAGCGTCGACGACATTAAATGCTAGCTTCGAGTCTTTTTGAAATTTACCGACAATTACTTCGATTTCTGCCGTAGAATCCTGTGTTCTTTGCGCTAATGTTCGTACTTCATCGGCGACCACAGCGAAGCCTCTACCCTGATCACCCGCACGAGCAGCCTCAATTGCGGCATTTAATGCCAACAGATTGGTCTGTTCTGCAATCGATTTAATGACACCCAAAACACCACCAATAGCATCACTACTGTCGTGTAATTCACGAATGACTTGGGCAACATCCCCCATACTGGCATTTAAGGTATCCGCTTGTTTAACACTCCGGTCGATAACCATTGCACTACTTTGGATTACATCATTAGCGCGATCAGATTGGTCGGCAACACATTGAATATGCTTAGCGATCTCTCTAGTCGCCTGTTCTAATTGAGTGACTGCAACCACCGCGGTCCCTGTGTCTTC
>JADFAL010000072.1 GCA_015665275.1 Flavobacteriales bacterium
ATTTGTTGAACTTACTCGAGGTGCTCCAAAGTAGAATTTATTTTGAGCGAATTTGCGATGGCTTTCGCGCCTTCTGGGCCAATATTATTCGACTCCAAACTGAAAATTACACAAGATTCACATCAATAAATTACTCTAATAAAAAACTAAACTGTATAACTTTTACACCGGGTTAGTGTAATTATAATGGGTAAAAATTGTTGAACTTACGCAAGAGTCCGTAATGCCTTATCCGATTTTAGGCCTTCGGCAATAGCTTCAGCCCCAGCATCCCCAATCCCATTTTCGCCCATACTGAAAAATTAACAATTTCAGCGGGTTAGTGTAATATAAATAGGTAAAAATTGTTGAACTTACTCGAGGTGCTCCAAAGTAGAATTCATTTGAAGAGCGCTCCCAATGGCTTTCCCACCTTCTGGGCCAATGTTATTTGCCCCCATACTGAAAATTATACAAGATTCACATCAATAAATTACTCTAATAAAAAACTAAACTGTATAAATTTTACACCGGGGTTGCTGAACTTTATGTGAATAATAATTTAACTTACAAAGTATTGTTTTACTTACTCTAAAAATTTTGTCACTTTATTATTTTTCAAATAGTCTGCCAAAGTGGAACAGTGTTCAGGCGTCAACTCGCACGACTGCAATCTCAGCGAAATAAACAGCGGCGTATGTTTCGGTATGATAATTTCAGATATAATTGTTTCGGCTATATCTGGCCTTTTATACACTCTGAAAAAGTTAAGCAGGTATGTGAGTGATTGGGAATACCTAATAGCATGATATACATGAAACAACTTACTCGAAATTTATTCCAGTTTGACATTTAGATTCCTTGAACATCTTTGCAACTTCGGTGAAAGCCGAATTCACCAAATCCCAATTGTCGTCTTTATGGTCTTTATTAAGAAAAATTTCGAACTCAATCCATCGTACAATTGCAGGAAAAAGCAACGGCTGTTTTACTAGGTCTTTATAAGTTTTGCGTAATTCATCTAGAAGTTCTAGTAGTACTTCTTCAAATTCTTCATCTTCTTCTTCAACTTCTTCAATTTCTTCATCTTCTTCTTCAAC